>CP000699.1:2107500-2810000 GCA_000016765.1 Rhizorhabdus wittichii RW1 | reverse complement strand
CTTCAAGACGACGTATAGGGTCTGACGCCTGCCCGGTGCCTGAAGGTTAAGTGGAGGGGTGCAAGCTCCGAAATGAAGCCCAGGTAAACGGCGGCCGTAACTATAACGGTCCTAAGGTAGCGAAATTCCTTGTCGGGTAAGTTCCGACCTGCACGAATGGCGTAACGACTTCCCCACTGTCTCCAGCACATGCTCAGCGAAATTGAATTCTCCGTGAAGATGCGGAGTACCCGCGGTTAGACGGAAAGACCCCGTGCACCTTTACTGCAGCTTCAGAGTGGCATTAGGAAATAACTGTGTAGCATAGGTGGGAGGCTTTGAAGCCGGGACGCCAGTCCTGGTGGAGCCATAGGTGAAATACCACCCTGTTGTTTTCTGATGTCTAACCTCGAACCATGAAACTGGTTCAGGGACCCTCTGTGGCGGGTAGTTTGACTGGGGCGGTCGCCTCCCAAAGAGTAACGGAGGCGCGCGAAGGTTGGCTCAGGCCGGTTGGAAACCGGCTGTTAGAGTGCAATGGCATAAGCCAGCCTGACTGCGAGACTGACAAGTCGAGCAGAGACGAAAGTCGGTCATAGTGATCCGGTGGTCCCTCGTGGAAGGGCCATCGCTCAACGGATAAAAGGTACGCCGGGGATAACAGGCTGATAACCCCCAAGAGCTCATATCGACGGGGTTGTTTGGCACCTCGATGTCGGCTCATCACATCCTGGGGCTGGAGCAGGTCCCAAGGGTTTGGCTGTTCGCCAATTAAAGTGGTACGTGAGCTGGGTTCAGAACGTCGCGAGACAGTTTGGTCCCTATCTGCCGTGGGCGTCGATATTTGAGAGGAGTTGACCCTAGTACGAGAGGACCGGGTTGAACGTACCTCTGGTGGACCTGTCGTGGCGCCAGCCGCGCAGCAGGGTAGCTATGTACGGACGGGATAACCGCTGAAAGCATCTAAGCGGGAAGCCTCCCTCAAGATAAGATATCTTAGAGCGGTCGAAGACCACGACCTTGATAGATCGGATGTGGAAGCGCGGTAACGCGTGGAGCTAACCGATACTAATTGCTCTAGTCGCGCTTGAGAGCCCCACCATCAACAACAATCCTGATGGCGGTATAAAACTCTCAGCATCAACATGCACGGTTTCTAGAATTCTCATGCACGGCCTCCATAGCTTGGTGGCCATAGCGTCTGTGACCCACCCGATCCCATCCCGAACTCGGCCGTGAAACCAGACTGCGCCGATGGTACTAGCGCTTAAGCGGTGGAAGAGTAGGGCGTCGCCAGGCTTTGAAGGCCGTGCATCAGAATAACCCATTCACTTTGTTTGCCGGCCTCAGGCGCCGGCGGCAGCATCCGCTGCCTTGGCTTCCGCGGGGATACCGCGACGGCCTTTGGCCTTGCGGAGCCTTACAGGCTCCGGCCCTCGGCCCAACAAGGCCACAATCAGTGTCGCGGGGTGGAGCAGCCCGGTAGCTCGTCAGGCTCATAACCTGAAGGTCATAGGTTCAAATCCTATCCCCGCAACCATCTCCAACAAACCACCAACCCACCCACATACACCACCCCGCAAGACAGCAGTCTCGCGGGGCTAAAATCGTTCCGGCATATTATGCCGGGCGCTCTGCAGGTCTCAGCGGTAAAGCCTGAAGGAGCCTGCCGCGAAGCCCTTGCTCGCGTGGCTGAGCATTGCCTTCAGATCCAGCAAGGACTGGCTGGTGTTCGCGCGGATCAGCCGAACGATCTCATATATGTCGTCGGGCAGTCCCTCGTGCTCCAGCGTGGCATCCGCGCGCGATGCAAGGAATGTCTCGCCGCGCAGCAGTTCTTCGAGCACCGCGACGACCCCGGAATCCAGGGCGCCCCTTATATCCAGATATAATCGATGGGCGGAGCCCAGCACCGTGCCGTGTATCGGCAGCTTCGATCCGTGTTGCTTCATGACGCCTTTGAACGTGCGGGCCAACTGGCCGCGCTGCACGGCATAATGTTCGCAGTAGGAATAGAAATCGAAGCGATGCGCCTGTTCGGCGACATGGTCGAAGCCGGTGAGGCTGTCGGCCAGGGTCTCCAGAAGACGCTCCCCGCTGCGCATCCACGTGGTCATGGAGCAATTCAAGCGATGCGCCGTCAAAATGCGATTCAGGAATAATGCGGTATTCCGCCGACGAGGGCTGCCCGGGTTTCGGGCGGGCATCGACCGCTCCCCCTTTTAGTTGAGGTGAATTCGCCCGCCCGAGGCCGCAGGCCTGATCCGAAGACAACCGAGGATCGCGACATGAGCAGCAAGATATTGTTCGTCCTGACATCGCAGGCGGACCTGGGCGGCACGGGACAGAAGACCGGGACCTGGCTCGAGGAGCTGGCGAGCGCCTGGTATCTGCTCGCCGACGATGGCCAGCGGTTGACGCTCGCCTCGATCGCGGGCGGCGCGGCGCCGCTCGATCCGGCGAGCCTCGAGGCGCCGTGGCTGACCGACGCGGGTACGCGCTTCCTCGATGATCCGGCGGCGGTGGCCGCGCTCGCCGCGACGCCGCGCCTGGCGGAGCTCGATCCGTCGAGCTTCGACGCGGTCTATTTCGTCGGCGGCGCCGGCGCGGCATGGGACTTCCCGGTCGATCCGGCGGTCAAGGCGACCATCGAGACGATCGATCGCCAGGGCGGGCTGGTGTCGGCGGTGTGCCACGGCGTCCTCGCGCTGGCCGGCGCGACCACCGCCGACGGCCGCCCGCTCGTCGCCGGCCGGCGCGTCACCGCGATCAGCAATGTCGAGGAGGAGCTGACCACCTTCGACAAGGTCGTCCCCGTCCTGCCCGAAACCCGCCTCGTCGAGCTGGGCGGCGTCTATGCCAAGGCGGCCGAGCCGTTCGGCGGCCATGTCGAGGTCGACGGCAACATCGTCACCGGCCAGAACCCGGCCTCCGCGCCGCTCGTCGCGGCGGCGCTGCTCGATGCGCTCGCCGTCGAGCCGGCCGGGGCCTGATCGCCGCCGCGCTTGGCAGGCCGGCGGGCGCGTGGCACCCTGCCGGCGCTGCGGGAAACGAGGAGAAGGCCGACGTCACGGATCGTCAGCATCGCCGATGCCAAGGCTCCGCCCCGCCGCCGGGGAGCGTCGGCGATGCGCTATTGTCCGCCCCGGCTGATCGAACCGCTGGTCGCGCGCCCGCGTATCGCCCGGCGGATGGCGGAGGCGGCCGGCAAGGTGACGCTGGTCGTCGGCCCGCCGGGCAGCGGCAAGACCTCGGCGCTCGCCAGCCACCACGCCGATCTCGCCGCCGGCGGCGCGGCGGTGCGCTGGCTGACGCTGTCGGCCGAGGACAATGACCCCGCTATCCTGCGCAGCCATCTCGACCACGCTTTCCGGGGCGCTGGCGCGGAAGGACGGGACGAAGGCGACGGCCTGTCCGATCCGCCCGAGAACATCGTCGGCTTCATCGACGGTCTGGAGAAGATCGACGCCGCCCCGGCCCGCGCCCTGATCGGCGCCTTCGTCCTCGAACTGCCGCCGAGCAGCAGCTTCCACATCACCGCGCGCCGGATGAAGGGCGCGATGTTCCACGACGGTTGGCTGCGCGGCGTCGTCGAGGTCATCGGCCCCGACGAGCTGCGCATGACCGACGACGAGGCGGCGGCGCTGCTCGGCGAGGCGTGGAGCCCCTGGGATCGCCAGCGGATCAACGAGGCGGTCGATGGCTGGGCCGCCGGGCTGCGCTTCGTCGCCCGCGCGCCCCGCAGCGCGGAGCGGTTGCTGGACGGCACGGGGGAGCGGCCCTTTCCGGTCGAGATGGCCAATTATCTCGACGACGTCGTCTGCGCGCGGATGGACGCCGCCTCGCTCGCCGCGTTGATGGACGTCAGCGTGCTCGATCGCTTCACCCCCGAGGCGCTGGCGGCGATGCCCGGCCGGCCCTGCGACTGGGCGCAGATCGACGACCATATTCGCGAGGGATCGTTCATCCGCTATGTCGACGAGCAGCGCTGCTGGGCGGCGTTCCACCCGGTGTTCGGTCGGCACCTGCGCCAGCGGCTGCGGCGCTTCGATCCCGACCGGTTCGACGCGCTCAACCGTTTCGCCGCCTCCTGGTTCGAAGCGAACGGCTTCGGCGCCGAGGCGATCCGCCACGCCGTCACCGTCGCCGACTCGGCTTTCGCCGCGCGCGTCATCGAGAATGTCGGCGCGATCCATGTCGACCTGTGCGACGGCCCCGATGTCGGCCTGGGCGAGCGCGTCCCCGCGACGCGCGCGGGCGAACTGCCGCTGCTGTTCCTGGGGCAGATCTATTTCGCGATCCGGCGTGGGCGATCGGTCGAGGCGCGCGCCGCGCTGGAGGAGGCGGGGCGGCAGACGCGCGGCTTCACCCTGCTCGATCGCGGCGCCGACCCCGAATCGATCCGCGGCTTCGCCCAGCTCATCGACATGGTGCTCGACGCCTCCGACGACCGGCCGATCACCGAGCAGCGGCTCGCCGAGCTCGAACGGGCGATGGAGGTGCATCGCGGGGTGCGGCCGATCCTGTCGAGCGGCGTCGCCTGCATGCTGGCGCTCGCCTATCTCGAACTGTCCCGCTACGCCGAGGCGGCGACGGTGTGCGGGATCGGCCTGCACGCGATGCACGACGTCAAGGACAGCCGGGTCTCGGTGTTCCTGCGCATCCACCAGGCCGACATCGCGGTGGCGCGCGACACGGTCGACAAGGCGGTGCTCTACATCGAGGACGCCCAGCGCATCGCCCGGATCGGCAGCGGCGTCGACAATTACGAGGTGATCGCCACCCGCATCCTGCGCGCCGGCCTCCATTATGAGAATAACGAGCTCGACGCCGCGCTGGCGCTGCTCGACCCCAGCCTCCGCCAGCTCGGCTCGATCAACGCCTGGGTGCGGCTGTGCGCGTCGGGCTTCGGCACCGCCGCGGCGATCGCCGGCATCCGCCACGGCATCGACGCGGCCGAGGAACGGCTCCGCGCCGGCGAGGCGCTGGCGCGCGAGCGCAACCTGCCGCGCCTGCTCCAGTTCATGGCGATCGCGCGGCTGCGCGAGCTGACCCGCGCGGGCGAATGGCGGGCGGCGATGGAGCATGTCGAGAGCCCCGGCTTCGCCGGGCTGCTCGCGACCGACAGCCTGTCGCACGCGGTGCTCGGCGTGCAGGTGCCGGCGATGCTCGAAGTCGCCCGGCTGATGATCGAGCTCGGCCGGCCGCACGACGCGCAGGCCTGGCTCGACCGGATCAACAAGCCCTTCCTCGGCGAGGCCGACAGCCGCTTCCGCTTCACCTTCCGGATCATGGCGATGCGCGCGGCCTACGGGATGCGGCGCTACAATGCCGCGGTCGACCATATGCAGGCGGCGGTCGAGCTGGCGAGCCATGCCGGGCTGGTGCGGCGCGCGCTCAACAATCGCCAGCACCTGACCGAAGTGTTCGACTGGTCGATCCGCAACGGCCGCCACCTGCCCGCGCGGATCGGCGCCTATGTCGACGACGTGCTGCGCGGCGCCGACGGCACCGAGAGCGGCGCGACGCTGCAGCAGAGCAGCCCGCGTCGCGGCGTCGAGCAGGCGCCCAACAATTTCACGCTCAGCCCGCGCGAGACCGAGATCATCGCGCTGGTCGCCGAAGGCTATATCACCAAGGAGATCGCGGTCCGCCTCGGCATCTCCGAGGGGACGGTGAAGACCCACCGCAAGAAGATCCACGAGAAGCTGGGCGTCGCCAGCCGGTCGCAGGCGATCGCGCGGGCGCGCGACCTGCTGATCATCTGACCGTCGCCGGGGGGTATCCCCCTATCTCGGCATCCCCCTTTTTGTTGACTGTGGCGATGAACGCCGCGCGGGCATGGTCCGATCATCGGCGCGCGACCCGGCCAGATCCGGGCGGCGGCGGGATCGACGACAATGGGAGGGTGACAATGAAGAGGGGGCTGCTCATCGGCGTGGCGGCGGCGGGATTCGCGGGCGTCATGGCGACCGCGCCGGCGGCGGCGCAGGTCGTCGCCAGCGATCAGGACGAACTGATCGTCACCGCGCGCAAGCAATCGGAGAATATCCGGGACGTGCCCGACACGATCCAGGCCTTCTCCGCGACGACGCTCGAACGGGCGGGCATCGAATCGGTCAACGACCTGACCCAGATGGTGTCGGGCTTCCGCATCGTCGAGGCGCAGCAGCCCGGCGTCGTGCTGATCAACATCCGCGGCATCGGCCAGGTGCGCAACGGCGAATCGCCGGTCGCGGTGGTCGTCGACGGGGTGCAGCAGAACTCGCCGAACCAGATCACCCAGGACCTGTTCGACGTCGAGCGGATCGAGATCCTCAAGGGGCCGCAGGGCGCGCTCTATGGCCGCAACGCGATCGGCGGCGCGATCAACATCGTCACCAAGGAGCCGGGCGACAGCTTCGGCGGCAGCGCCGAGCTCGGCTATGCCGAGGGCGACGAGTTCCGCGCCAAGGCCTCGATCACCGCGCCGCTGGGCGAGAAGGCGGGCTTCCGCCTGGCGGGCAGCTATCTGAACCGCGACGGCCAGATCACCAATTCGACGCTCAACAAGAAGGTCGACTTCGACGAGACCTGGGCGGTGCGCGGCGCGCTGCTGCTCAAGCCGACCGAGACGCTGAAGATCGACCTGCGCGGCAGCTATTACGACCAGGATGCCGGCGCCTCCTGGTATGTCGGCGGCCCGGCGAACAGCCCGCGGGTGCCGGTGGTCGGCAACATCCTCGGCAAGGCGGGACGCAAGCTGGGCGACGTCTCGGCGAAGATCGACTTCGACCTGGGCTCGGTCGCGCTGACCTCGGTCACTGCCTGGTCGTCGGTCAAGTCGGACCTGTTCGAGGAGCTCGACTGGGAGCCGCAGGACCTCGCCGCCGCCACCCAGACGCTCGACGTCAAGGCGTGGAGCGAGGAGCTGCGGCTGTCGTCGAACACCCCCGGATCGGCGCTGCGCTGGATGACCGGGCTCTATTATCTCCACACCGACCGCACCCTGAACACCGCGATCTTCCTCGGCCCCGACCTGACCGGCCTGCCGAGCCGGGTGCTCGGCTCGCGGCTGATCGCGAAGGACGACAACGACGCCTATGCGGCGTTCGGCCAGGTCAACTACGACATCGTCGAGCATCTCGAGCTGACCGCCGCGCTGCGCTACGACATCGACCGGCGCCGCCAGGACGACGTCTCGCCGCCGGTGCCCGCCGTCGTCCCGCGCTACAAGGGGACGTACAAGTCGCTCCAGCCCAAGCTGTCGCTGGCCTACAGCTTCCCCGGCGGGTCGCTCGCCTATGCGACCGTCGCCAAGGGCTTCCGCAGCGGCGGCTTCAACTCGAACGCGGTGGTCACGCGCGAGTTCAAGAAGGAGGAGCTGTGGAACTATGAGCTCGGCTTCAAGACCGCGCTCGCCGACCGCAAGCTCTACCTGAACGGCGCCATCTTCTACAGCGACATCACCGACCGGCAGGTGTTCGGCCTCGACCTCAGCACCGGCCCGGCGCAGTTCATCGCCAACCCGATCCCCAAGTCGAGCGTCTGGGGCGCCGAGCTGGAGATGACGGCGCGCCCGGTCAAGGGGCTGGAGCTGTCGATGGGCGCCAGCCTGATGGACACGAAGATCAACACATATGACGTGACGGTCTTCTCGGGCACCGCCGCGCGCGGCGACTTCAAGGGCAACAAGCTCAACCAGGTGCCGCGCTACACGCTCAACGCGGCGGCGCAATACACCGCCGATCTGGGCGGCAGCAGCCTGATCTCGCGCGTCGACGTCTCCGGCTGGGGCGGCGACTATTATTGGGAGATCGACAACGCCCAGAAGCAGAAGCCGGTCTGGCTGGTCAATGCGCGGCTGACCTGGGCGGTCGGCAAGGTCGAGCTGACCGGCTTCGTCAAGAACCTGTTCGACCGGCGCTACGACGTCGAGTTCGTGCCGGTCAATTTCGGCGGCACGATCACCGGCAAGGACCTGGGCTCGGCGTCGCCGCCCCGCCAGATCGGCGGCAGCGCCAAGGTGCGTTTCTGAAGGACGAGAGCATGACGATCAAGATGGTGGAGGATGCACCGGCGGCGGGGCGCAAGCGGGAACGCAGGCGCCTCACCCGGCCGGTGCCGATGGAAGGCGACAACGGCGTCTTCAGCCAGACCTGGTTCCCGATCGCGCTGTCGAGCGAGGTTGCGCAGGGGCAGGTGATCGGCCGCGACTTCCTCGACGGCAAGGTCGTCGTCTTCCGGGGCGAGAACGGCCGGGTCACCGTCGCCAGCGCCTATTGCCCCCATGTCGGCGCCGATCTTTCGGTCGGCGCGGTGGTCGGCAACCATATCCAGTGCGCCTTCCACCGCTGGGAGTTCGACCAGGAGGGCTGGGTCGCGAGGACCGGGGTGGGCGATCCGCCGCCGCCCGCCGCCTGCCTCTACGTCTTCCCGTCGCAGGAACGCTTCGGCATCGTCTGGGCGTTCAACGGCGACGAGCCGCTCTGGGACCTGTTCGACTTCGAGTTCCCCGATGCGGAGCTCGAATTCCGGCCGTTCAAGACCGACGTCTATACTTGCGATCCGTGGATATTCGCGGCCAACACCCCCGACATCCAGCATATCAAGGCGGTCCACGGCATCCGCTTCAAGATGCCCGACCCGCACGACGCGGTGGAGTGGGACCCCTATGGCTTCCGCATGCGGGTCGAGGCGATCCACCAGCAGGGCGAGGACCTGGACTGGAACGTCGGCATCCGGGGCACCTCGACCTTCATCCAGGAGGGGTCGGTCGACGGCTGGTGGATGGGGGTCGCGGCGGGCTTCGCCTGCCCGCGTCCGGGCACCCATGTCGTCTATCTGGCGATCGCGGTGAAGAAGGGCGACGGCACGGCCGAGGGCGACCGGCTGGTCGACGAGCGGCTGACCTTCGGGGCCGAGCTGCTCGCCCGCACCGCGCGCGAGGACAAGCCGATCCTCGACACGATCCATTACATGCCGGGCGCGCTGACCCGGGGCGACACCAGCCTCGCGCGCTGGCTCGACATCGTGCGCAACTATCCGCGCGCCCACCCCTCCCGCGATTTCATCAATTGAAGGACACGCCATGACCGACCCCGAGAAGAACCTCGCCACCGTCCGCCGCTTCTGGGACGCGATCGGCAGCGGCGACGTCGACGCCTATCTCGCCACCTTCGCCCCCGGCGCCGTCGCGCGCGATCCGGTCAACCGGCCGCCGCTCGAAACCGACGAGCAGCGCCGCGCCTATCTGGAGGGCGTGCTCGGCGCGTTCAGCGACATCCGCGTCGCCACCGACTTCGTCACCAGCTGCGGCGACCACACCGCCTCCAAATGGACGCTGACCGCCAAGGGCGGCGACGGCTCCGACGTGCGGCTGGAGGGGATCGACGTCGCCCGCCATGCCGAGGACGGCCGCATCGCCGAGCTGTGGGGCTTCTTCTGATGGCGGTCGTCACCCTCGCCGAACGGATCGAGGCGCCCGCCGACGCGGTCTGGGACTATGTCTGCTGGCACGGCGTCGCCAAGCTCGATCAATATTCGGGCGGCTTCTTCAGGAAGATCGAGTTCCAGGGCGACGAGCCCAGGGTCGGCATCACCAAGACGATCTATCCGCATGACGGGCTGCCGATCAGCGAGCGGCTCGAATCGCTCGACCTCGCCGACCGCACCTATCGCTACCGGCTGACCGACGTCGGCTCGCTGCCGATCACCGACTATCGCGGCTATGTCCGGGTGACGCCGGCCGGCCCCGCCGCCTGCCACCTCAAGATCGAATGCGAGTTCACCGCGGTCGAGGTGAGCGAGGCCGAATGGATCGAGACCTGGCTGGCGATGGAGACCCAGCTCGTCACCGAGATCCGCCGCGCCCTCGCCGGCTGATCAGGGCGCGGAGTCCAGCCGGACCACGACCTGTTCGATCGTTCCGGTGAAGCGGCTGCCGGCGACGTCGTAGCGCGGGCTGACCGGGGTCAGCGTGTCCTCGCCGATGTCGAACCCCTCGGTGTTCTGCAGCCAGCCGTGGAAGACGCGGTCGGCGCGGCCGCGCGCGACCTCGACCCCGTCGACCAGCAGCAGCACCGCGCCGCCGCTGCCCGGCTTCGCGTCGTCGGCGACGAAGCGCGCGGCGAGGCGGTGGCGGCCGGGACGCGGCCTGTCGCGGGCGATAAGCTCATATTGATAGGGGCCGACCGCGTTGACGTGGAAGGCCGGGCGGCCGTCGTCGAGGAAGAAGGCATGGCCGCCGAAGCGTCCCCCGGCCGCCAGCAGCACGCCCCGCCCCCCATCGGCAGGGAGCGTCACGTCGGCCTCGATCGTGAAGCTCCGGCCGGTCGTCGGCGGCGCGGCGGCATAGGGGACGCGGCTGACCGGCGCGGAGTAGGTGAAGACGTCGCGCCCGGCGTTGAGCGTCGGCCGGCCCTCGGCGCCGAGCTTATAGTCGTGGATCGGCAGGATGTGGTTGCGCGCCGCCTGCTTCCAGAACAGCGCCTGCAACGCCTTCAGCTTCGCGGGCTGGGCGGCGGCGAGGTCGCGCGTCTGGGAGAAGTCGGTGCGCAGGTCGTATAGCTCCCAATGGCGGTCGCGGTTCTGCGGATCGGCCAGGCTCTCTTTGGTCGCGAACTGCCAAGCGTAGCGCTTGGGCGTCGATCCGGCGAACCAGCCGTCGCGATAGATGCCGAAATTCTCCATCATCTCGTAGACCTGCGTGCGGCGGCGGGCCGGCGCGGTCGGCCGGTCGAGCGTATAGGCGAGGCTGATCCCGTCGAACGGCTGCTGCGCGACGCCGTCGACCGTCTTCGGCGCGGCCACGCCGGTCGCGGACAGGATCGTCGGCACTATGTCGGAGACATGGGCATATTGGCCGCGCACCGTCTCGGGCGCGGCGACATGGCCGGGCCAGGCGATGACCAGGCCGTTGCGCGTGCCGCCGGCATGGCTGGCGACCTGCTTGTACCAGGGGAAGGGCGCGTTCATCGCCCAGCCCCAGCCGGCCGGATACATGGTGTAGGCGCGGCCGGTGCCGATGTCGTCGATGCGGCGCATCTGGTCGGCGGGGTCCTCCTCGCTGCCCAGCACGGCGGTCTGCTCGAAGATCATTCCCATCGGCCCGCCCTCGGCGCTGCCGCCATTGTCGCCCTGGAGGAAGACGATCATCGTGTCGGCGAGCTGGCCGGTGCGGCGGAGATGCTCGATCACCCGGCCGATCTGCGCGTCGCAATAGGCGAGGCTTGCGGCATAGGCCTCCATCATCCGCGCCGACAGCCGCTTCTGGTCGGGGGTGAGGCTGTCCCAGGCGGGGATGCCGGGCGGCCGGGCGGCGAGCGCGGCGTCGGCGGGGATGATGCCGAGCGCCTTCTGCCGCGCGAAGCTCTCCTCGCGCACCTTGTCCCACCCCTGGTCGAAGGCGCCGCGATAGCGCCGCAGCCATTCGGCCGGCGCGGTGTGCGGCGAATGGGCGGTGCCCGGCGCATAATAGACGAAGAAGGGCTTGCCGGGCGCTGCCGCATGCTGCGCCGAGATCCAGCCGATCGCGCGGTCGGCGAGGTCGGTGTCGAGCAGATAGCCGGGCTCGTCGGGCGGGGCGATCGGCCGGATGTTCTCGTAGAGGTTGGGCGCGGTCTGGTTGGTGTCGGCCGACAGGAAGCCGTAGAAATAGTCGAAGCCGAGTCCGGTCGGCCAGCGGTCGAACGGGCCGTCGGCGCTCAGCTCCCAGTCGGGGGTGAGATGGCTCTTGCCGAACATGGCGGTGCTGTAGCCGCCGTCGCGCAGGATGCGGGCGACCGTCGCCGCCGATCGCGGGATCGCGGTGGTATAGCCTTCGAAGCCGGTGGGCATGTTGGTGACGTTGCCCATGTTGACGTTGTGTGGATCGCGGCCGGTGAGCAACGAGGCGCGGGTCGGCGAGCACAGCGCGGTCGTGTTGAAATTGTTGTAGCGCGCGCCGCCCCTCGCCAGCGCGTCGAACACCGGCGTCGCGATCGGCCCGCCATAGGCGCTCGACGCGCCGAAGCCGACATCGTCGGTCATGATCAGCAGGACGTTGGGCGCGCCGCGCGGCGCCGTGACCCGCGCCGGCCAGGCGCCCTGCCCCGCGGATGCGACGGCGGGCACCGGTACGGCGGCGATCAGGGCGGCGGCGGCGGCGCCCATGGCGAGGCGGGAGAGGAAGGGCAGGCTCAAGGATGATCTCCGCGAAAAAAGGCCCCGGCTCGCGCCGGGGCCAGGTCGGAGGCTTATGCGATCAGAATTTCACGCCGAGCTCGACCGCAACGTAGCGCGGCGCGCCATAGGTCTCGCGGGTGAAGAGCTGGCCCACCGTCTGTCCGCCGGTGAGGTAGAGCTGGTTGGTGAGGTTCTGCCCGACCAGCCGGATCGAATAGCGGTCGGAGGCGTCGGTGAAGCCGATCGACGCGTTGAACAGGGTGCGCGCGTCGAGATAGGCGTCGTTGGCGGGGTTGTTCAGGTCGAAGTTGAACAGGCTGCGGCTCTGATAGGTGACCGATCCGAACAGCGTGATCCGGCCGATGCCGCCGATCGGGATGTCGTAGCTGCCGCTGCCCGACGCCTGCCATTTGGGCGTGCGGTTGAGCGGCACGTCGACCAGGTTGCGCGCCGTCGGGGTGGGCGAGGTGAAGCTCTTATACTTGCCGTCCTGATAGCCGAGCGTGCCGCGCAGCGTCAGCCCGTCGGTGGGGACCAGCGTCGCCTCCGCCTCGATGCCGTTCACCTCGATCTTGGCGGCGTTGATGAAGCGGATCTCGCTGAAGCTGGTGCCGTCGCTGCGCGTGAAGGGGAAGAGCAGCTGGCGCTGGGCGTCGTCATAGGTGACGTGGAAGCCGGCGATGTTGAGCTGGAGCCTGCGGTCGAACAGGTCCGACTTGAAGCCCAGTTCGAACGAATCCGCCTTCTCCGGGTCATAGGGCGCGAGCTGAGCCTGGATCAGCGGCACGCCCGACGTGCCCAGCTCGTTGAACCCGCCCGCCTTGTAGCCGCGCGAATAGGTGAAATAGGTGAAGAATTGCGGCGACGCCTTGTAGCTGAGGCTGGCGCGCCAGGTCGGCTCCTTCCAGCTCGCGCGCTCGCGCAGCACGCCGGCGGGATAGCGGTCGAAATCGCCATAGTCGAACGGGCTGTCGAACGATCGCCAGGTGACCGACGGATCGATCCCGCCGCCGAGCTGCTGCGCGAACACCGCGGTCCGCGCGGCGAGGCGCTTCTTGTCCCAGCTGTAGCGCCCGCCGGTGGTCAGCGTCAGCCGGTCGGTCAGCTCGAAATTGGCCTCGGCGAACAGCGCGGTCGAGGTGGCGCGCTGCTTGTTGCAGGCGACCTGCGGATTGTCGGCATAGTTGCCGACCGCCGACGGGCCGCGCAGCAGGTCGAGATAGCCGAGCAGCGAGGCGACGCAGAAGTCGACCTTGTCGCGCTGGTAGAAGCCGCCCGCGACCAGGTTGATCCGGTCGGACAGCTCGACCGCGTAGCGCAGCTCCTGCTGGAAGGTCTTGCGATTGTCGTCGCGCGACGCGTCCCACAGCCGGATCGGGCTGACCGCGCCGGCGAAATTGCCCGGCAGGCGCGACCGCTGCGACCGGTAGCCGGTGACCGAGCTCAGCGTCCCCTTCCCGATCTCGATATCGACATTGGCGTAGACGCCGTCGCTGTTGACGACCTGGCCGGCGTCGAAATCGTTGAAGCCGAAATCGCCGTCGCTGGCGCCCGCGCGCTTGAGCGGGTTGCCGGTGCCGGGGCGGAAGCCGAGATTGTAGAAGACGAAGCCCGGCCGCGTCTGGTTGACGATCCCCGGCGCGTCGCCCGAATCGCGCACTATCTCATATTGCAGCAGCGCGGTGATGCCGGACGTCGGCTTCCACAGCAGCTTGACCCGGCCGTTGAACATCTCGTCCCCGCCGAGCGCGCGGCCGTCGCCGCAGCCGGTCCGCCCCGCATAGGATTGCGCGAAGGCGGTGGTCGCGACCGGCGTGATCGGGCCGTAGCAGGCGTTGTTATACATATAGCCGTCGGAATGGCGGTAGCTGCCGACGACGCGCAGGCCGAGCACGTCCTGGATGATCGGGACGTCGATCGATCCCTGGACGACGCGGGTGCCGAAATCGCCGATCTCGCCCCGCAGCTGCGCCCCGAAGGCGCCGAGGTCGGGGCGCTTGGTGCGCGCCACCACGACGCCGCCGGTGGTGTTCTTGCCGAACAGCGTGCCCTGAGGGCCGCGCAGCACCTCGATCTGGGCGATGTCGAACGTGTCGAGCAGCTGCGTCTGGATCGACGGCATCACGAAGTCGTCGACGACGACGCCGATCGGCGCGTCGTTGAACGGGATGATCGTGGTGGTGCCGACGCCGCGCATCGCGAACGCCGCCGCCTTGAAGCTCGGGATGCGGCTGGCCGAGAAGTTCGGCACGAAGGCGGCGAGGTCGCCGATGTCGCGCGGGGCCATCTGCTGGATGGTGTTGGAGGTGATCGCCGAGACCGCGATCGGCGTCTGCTGCAGCCGGGTGTCGCGGCGCGTCGCGGTGACGACGATGTCCTCGACGCCGCCGGTCGGCGCCTCGGCGGCGCTCCCCTGCGCCCCCGCGTCCTGTTGCGCCTGTGCCGGCACCGCCAGCATCGCCAGCGCCAGCGGCGCCACGCTTCCCAGCAAGATGGTCGTCTTCCCCACTAGTCCTCTCCCCTGGTTCGATCCGTTTTCGGATCGCGGTTCAATCGATCAGTTTCATCTCCAGTGCATCGAACCGGCCGTTGAACGCGCTGTCATGCGATCGGTACTCGTCGGAGACCGGCGTGCCGGTGTCGACGCCGACGTCGAGCCCCTCGATGTGCGAGATCCACCCGCCGAGGGTCAGCGGCACATGGCCCTGTCCCGCCGGCTGGCCGTCGATCGTGAAGCTGACCGTGCCGCCCGCGCCGCGGGCATGGCTGTCGGCCTCGAACAGCATTTCGACGCTGTGCCGCCCGGGCCCGATCGCGCGATCGCTGACGACGCGATACTGGCGCGGGTCGAGCGCGTTCTGGTGGTAGGTCAGCCGCCCGTCGCGGAAGTAGAGCGCCCAGCCGCCGAAGCGGCCGCCCTGCGCGACGAGGACGCCGTTCGGCGCGCCCGCCACGTCGATCGTCGTCGACACGCTGTAGGAACGGCCGATGATGTGCGGCGCGCTGTCCTCGGGGATGCGGGTGATCCCCTGCGGATAGCGGAAGCCGGTGCGGCCGGCGCCGAGCGAGGGGCGGCCGGTGGGCAGGATCGTCGGCTCGAGGATCGGCAGGATGTGGTTGCGTCCGGCCTCCGCCCAGAAGAGCTGCTGCATCGTCCGCAGCCGATCGGGATAGCGCGCCGCCAGGTCGTGCGCCTGGCTGAAATCGGCGCGGACGTCGTACAGCTCCCACGGCGTCTTGTCGGGATCGGCGGGCTTGTCGAAGGTCCAGGGCTGCCGGGTCGGCCGCATCGAGGCGAACCAGCCGTCGAGATAGATGCCGCGCGAATCGACCATCTCGTACACCTGCATCCGCCGGTGCGACGGCGCGTCGGGGGCGGTGAAGCTGTACGCCATGCTCACCCCGTCGAGCGGACGCTGCTCGACCCCGTCGACCGACGCGGGCCGGGCGACGCCGGTCGCCTCCAGGATGGTCGGCATGATGTCGGTGACGAAATGATATTGGCCGCGGATGCCGCCCTTGTCGGCGATCCCCTTCGGCCAGCTCATCACCATGCCGTTGCGGGTGCCGCCGAAATAGGAGGCGATCTGCTTGTAATATTTGAACGGCGCGGCGGTCGCCCAGCCCCAGCCGGCGGGAAAGAGCGGATAGAGGTCGGGCCCGCCGATGTCGTCGATCCGGCTGAGCGCGTAGGCGCGCTGCTCGGCATGGTTGTTGAGCAGCGACTGCTGGAACAGCAGCCCGTCCATGCCGCCCTCCGCGCTCGATCCGTTGTCGCCCTGGATGTAGATGATCAGCGTGTTGTCATATTGGCCGCTGTCCTTGAGCGACTGGATCACCCGGCCGATCTGCGAATCCATATAGGCGATCGACGCCGCCCAGGCCTCCATGTAGCGCGCATAGAGGCGGCGCTGGTCGGCGGAGAGCGAGCTCCAGGCGGGCAGCTCCTTCGGGCGCGCGGTCAGCACGGTGCCGGCGGGGATCACGCCCAGCGCCTTCTGCCGCGCGAAGATCTCCTCGCGCAGCGCGTCCCAGCCCTTGTCGAAACGGCCCTTGAAGCGGTCGAGCCATTCCCTGGGCGCGTGGCTGGGCGTGTGCGCGGTGCCCGGCGCATAATAGGCGAAGAAGGGCTTGTCGGGCGCGTTGGCCTTGCGCTCGGCGATCCAGCGGATCGCATGGTCGGCCATGTCGGCGTCGAAATGATAGCCGGGCGGCGTCGCCACGTCGATGAAGCTGTTGTCCTGCGTCAGCGTGGGGTTCCACTGGCTGTTGTCGGACGCGAGGAAGCCGTAGAAATTCTCGAAGCCCTGGCCCAGCGGCCAGCGATCATAGGGGCCGGCCTGGCTCTGCTCCCATTGCGGGGTCAGGTGCCATTTGCCGAAGGCGGCGGTGGCGTAGCCGCCCTGGCGCAGGATCCGCGAGATGAAGGCCGAGGATTTGGGGATGACCGAATCATAGCCTTCGTAGCCGGCCGAGGTGTTCTCGACATGGCCCATCCCCACCGCGTGCGGGTTGCGCCCGGTGAGCAGCGCCGCGCGGGTCGGCGAGCAGATCGCGGTGGTGTTGAACTGGGTGTAGCGCAGCCCCTCCTTCGCCAGCGCGTCGAAGGTCGGGGTGGGGACCGGGCCGCCGAAGGTGCTGGTCGCGCCGAAGCCGATGTCGTCGGTCAGGATCAGCAGGACGTTGGGCGCGCCCTTCGGAGCGCGGGGCTGTTCCGGCCAGGACGGCGCCGAGGAGGTGGCGGGCGTGATCCCGGCGAAATGCTGCGCGCCCGGCGGATCGGCGACGGGGCGCGCGGCATCGCCCGCGACGGGCGGCGGCGCGGCGGCGAAGGCCAGGTTCGCCGCGAGCAGCGATCCGCCCGCCAGCATGCGCATCACTGCCCGCATCGACCGCCCCGGTCGCGCCATCGCCCTCTCCCTATCGCATAAATAACTTATATGAGTTAACATAGTCGTGTTAAATTTGGATTGTCAATGCCGGATGGATAAGAGGGCCGGCAGCAAGGAGGGGCTTATGCGCGCGAAGGCGTCCCTATCATCGGACCAAGGCCCCGAATCGGCGGACCAGGCGGGTCCCGTCTCGGACGCGCGGCTGCGCCTGCTGCTGGCGGCGGAGCGCGAATTCGCGCGCGAGGGCATCGATACCGCGTCGCTGCGCAAGATCGCGGCGCTGGCCGGCAACGGCAACAACAACGCGGTCAAATATCATTTCGAGAATCGCGCCGGACTGGTGCGGGCGCTGCTGACCTACCGCGTCCAGCAGATGGAGGCGCAGCGCGCCGTCATGCTCCGCGAGGCGGAGGCCACGGGCCGGCTGGGCGACATGCGGACGCTGCTCGAAATCTACTGCGTGCCGCAGATATCGCTGCGCGACGAGCGCGGGCAATTCCCCTATGCCCGCTTCCTGCTGCAATTCTACGCCTTCTACCAGGACATCGACTATCGCGACGCGATCGTCGACGTGGTGCAGATATCCCCCGCGATCGGCCGGGTGCGCCAGCTCATCATCGACGAGCTGAAGATGGAGTCGCGCCGCGCGGATAACCGCATTGCGTTATGCCACGGCATGTTCCTGAACATGATGGTCCGGTCGGAGATCGAATTCGGCAACGGGCTGGCCAGCGAGGCGGCGCGGCGCGAGGTCGCCGACACGCTGGAGATGATGGTGCGCGCGATCGCCGCCCCGCCGGCGGCGGAGGAGCTGACGATCCCGCCGCAACTGCCGCCCGGCGCCGACGCCGTGTCGCCCCCGCCGGCGGGCCGCCCCGCCGACCGCACGAGCCAGCTCCAGGAGGAGAATGCCGCGCTCCGCCAGCTCGTTGCCGACCTGAGCGTGGAACGCAGCCGGCTCAAGCAGATGCTCGCGGCGCGCGAGCGATAGGCCCCGCCTTAGAGCGGTTCACGATCCGATTGCATCGGATCGGCCGCTCTAGATTGTTGTTTTACCGCGATTTCCGAGTCGGCAGATGTTTCCATCTGCCTAGAAATCGCTCTAGCGCGGCAGCCAGTCGGCCAGCCGCTGCAACGCCTTCTCGACCTCCTCCGCCGAGATCGCGAAGCTCAGCCGGAAGAAGCGGTGTCCGTCGACCGGGTCATGGTCGATGCCGGGTCCCGTCGCCAGCCCGGTGTCGAGCAGCAGCTTGCGGCAGAAGCCCATGCTGTCGTCGGTCAGGTGGCCGATGTCGGCATAGATGTAGAAGGCGCCGTCGGGCGGGGCGATGCGGCGCAGGCCCATCTGCGGCAAGGCTTCGAGCAGCCGCGCCCGGTTGCCGGCATAGACCGCGACATTGGCGTCGAGTTCCTCCGTGGCGTCGAGCGCCGCCAGCGCGGCGTGCTGGCTCAGGGTCGGCGGGGTGAGGAACAGGCAGCCGAGATAGGACCAGGCGCGCTCGACCAGGTCGGGCGGCACCAGCAGCCAGCCGAGCCGCCAGCCCGGCATGCAATAATATTTGGAGAAGCTGCTGATGATCACCGCGTCGGGATCATATTCGGCCATCGACCGGCACGGCTCGCCATAGCTGAGCGCGTGGTAGATCTCGTCGGACAGGATGCGGATGCCCCGGCGCCGGCAGACCTCGGCGATCGCGCGCAGCTCGTCGCCGCCGATGATCGTGCCGGTGGGATTGGCGGGGCTGGCGATGATCACGCCGTCGGGCGCCGGCTCGATCGCGGCGAGCGCCTCGGCGGTGAGCTGGAAGCGGCTTTCGGCGCCGCAGGGCAGCTCGACCGGCACCATGTTGAGCGCCCGGACGGTGTTGCGATAGGCGACGTATCCGGGGCGCGCCATCGCGATCCGGGCGCCGGCGGGGAAGCAGATGCTGAGCGCCAGCACCAGCGCCGGCGATGCGCCGCAGGTCAGCAGGAAGCGCGACGGATCGATCGCGACGCCGTAGCGATCGGCATAGAGCGCGGCGAGCCGCTCCTTGAGCGCCGGGCTCTCCCAATAGCCCATCCGGTCGTTGTCGATCGCGGCGCGGGCGACGTCGAGCACCTTGCGCGGCGGGCCCATCGACGGCTGGCCGAACTCCATGTGCAGCACCGAGCGCCCCTCGGTTGCCAGCCGGCGGGCGAGGCCGCTGATCTCGATCGCGCGAAAGGGTTGCACCTGGTTCTGCATCGCGGGGTTCCGTCCTTGTCCGCCGCGCTGTTTCGTCGAATGTCGGCCGCTTCGCAACACGCCATCGCCCCTCGGCACGGATGAATCTTGCTGATCCCGAACGGGAAAAGGAGCAAGGTCGAACCGATATGCCGATCTTTCCCGACGTCGATACGCTGCGGCTGTGCAGCATGCTGACCTCGACCGCGTTCGGGCTGGTGTTCTGCGCGCTCTGGCTGCGCGACCGGACGGAGGGCCATCTGCTCTTCTGGGCCGCCGGTTCGCTGCTCTACGGCGCCGTCATGTTCAGCTTCAGCCTGACGCCGCCCAATGCCGTCGCCGTCACCATGCCGCTCTTCGCGCTGCTCTCGCTGTGCAACGTGCTGCCGCTGGCGGGTGCCCGCCGACTCGACGGCAGGCCGCCCTTCGCCTGGTGGATGCTGATCCCGATCGTCGCGGCCGGGGCGGGCCATGGCCTGCCCCGGCTGGCGGTCGCCCAGGGCTGGCTGCCGGCGGCGAGCCTGCTGCCCAATATCGGCGACGCGCTCGGCCTGTCGCTGTCGATCGCGATCAACGGCGGGATGCTGCTGTGGGGCCGCTGGACGGTGCGGACGGCGGGCCATCGCATCGCGGGCGCGGGGCTGCTCGCCTATATTCCGGGCTTCCTCCTGTCGATCGCGGGCGAATATCATGTGCTGCGCGGGATGGAGTCGCTGGCGCTGCTCGCCATGCTGTCGGACCAGGCCCTGCTCGGCATCATCAACCTCGGCCTGCTCGCCATCCCGGTCGAACGCGCGGAGCGGCAGTTGCGGCAGGCGGCGCTGCGCGATCCGCTGACCGGCGCCTGGAACCGCGCCGGGCTGGAGGCGCAGAAGCCGCGCTTCCTGACGCCCGGCGTCGCCGCGATCGCGATCGACATCGATCATTTCAAGGCGATCAACGATCGCCACGGCCATGCCGCGGGCGACGCGGTACTGGCGCTGTTCGGCCGCGAGGCGGGTCGGCTGTCGCAGGCCGGCGGCGGCGAGCTGTTCCGGCTGGGCGGCGACGAGTTCGCGATCCTGCTGCCCGCCGGCGGCCCCGATCCCGGCCGCTTCGCCGAGCGGCTCCGCGCCCATCTCCAGTCCCATGCCGACGACGCGGTCGGCTGGACCGTCAGCATGGGCATGGCGTCGGTGCTCGACGGCGAACGCGACGTCGACGCGGCGCTGCACCGTGCCGACGGCTCGCTCTACCAGGCCAAGGCCGAGGGGCGCGGCATCATCGCGGCCTGATCGAAGCCGGTCCGGATCAGAGGCCGGCGATCAGCTCCACCGCCAGTTCGTGCAGATGGCCCGCCGCCGCGCGATCGGGCTGCGCCCGGGCGACGATGCACGCCACGTCGGGCAGCGGCGGCAGCAGGCCGGGTGTGACGGCCGGAAGGTCGCGCAGGAACAGCCCGGTCCGGCTGCTGACCCCCAGGCCGGAGGCGATCGCGGCGCGCAGCGTCGACAGGTTCGGCGTCTCGACCGCGATCCGCCACGGCCGTCCCGCCGCGTCGAGCGCGGCGATCGCCGCCTCGCGGAAGCGGCAGGGCTTTTCGAGCACGGCCAGCGGCAGTTCGGCCTTCAGGGTCAGCGCGTCGTCGCCGAACCAGATGCTCGGCGCGGTGCGCACCGCATGGGCGTCGCCCGGCGCGGCATAGCCGATCAGCAGGTCGAGCTGCCCGCGCGCCAGCATCTCCTGCAGTTCGGCGGTCCCCGCCACCCGCGCGAAGATCTGCGCGTCGGCGTGGAGTTCGGAGAAGCGGGCGAGCAGCCCCGAGAGCAGCAGGTCGGCGAAGTCCTGGACCATGCCGACCCGCACCGGCCCGGCGAACTGCCCCGCCGTCACCGCCGCCAGCGCCTCGTCATGCAGCGCCAGCACCCGGCGCGCATAGCCGAGCAGCAACTCGCCCGCCGCGGTGAGCGCGAGGCGGCGGCCCTCGCGGTGGAAGAGCGGCTTCTGCACCAGCTCCTCGAGCCGCTTGATCTGCAGGCTGAGCGCGCTCTGCGTCACGAACACCCGCTCGGCCGCGTTGAGCATCGATCCCGCGTCGACGATCGCGACGAAGCTGCGGAGCATGTTGGTCGGCAGGTTGACGGCCATTTCCCATCCTTTTCCAGGAAGCAGGCAGCACAGCTTTCAGGCCCTAAAGCCTTTCTGTCAGGCCTGCCCGATCCGGGACGAAAATCCCGGATTTCCAGGCTTTCCGATCTCCGGTGAAGCAATACTAATAGGTCTTAGCAGCTAAACTCTATTGAATCGATAGAGTTTTGGCCGAGGCTGACGGCATGACCCGTTCCGTCCCCTCCGTCCCGCGCCCGTCGATCGTCGCGGCCTTGCTGCGATCGCGCTGGCTATCGCCGATCCTGCTGCTGTTGCTGTGGGAGGCGGCGTCGCGCGCCGGGCTGATCCCCGGCCACACGCTGGCGGCGCCCTCGGCCGTGCTGGCGACGCTGTTCGCGATGATCCGCTCGGGGGAGCTGCCGTCGAACCTGGCGGTGTCCTTCTGGCGGGTCGTGTCGGGGCTCGGCATCGGCGTCGCGCTGGGCGTGTCGCTGGGGCTGGTCGCCGGCCTGTCGCGCCAGGGCGAGGCGCTGGTCGATCCGCTGATGCAGATCAAGCGGACGATCCCGGTGGTGGCGCTGGCGCCCTTGTTCATCGTCTGGTTCGGGATCGGCGAGACCCCGAAGATCGCGCTGATCGCCTTCGCCGCGATGTTCCCGCTCTACCTCAACCTCTACAACGGCATCCGCGGCGTCGACAAAAGGCTGGTCGAAGGCGCGCTGAGCTTCGGCCTCACGCGCCGGCAGCTCATCGTCCACGTCATCCTGCCGGGCGCGCTGCCCTCGCTGCTGGTCGGGCTGCGCTACGCGCTGACCATCTCGATCGTCATGCTGGTCATCGCCGAGCAGATCAACGCCAGCGCCGGGCTCGGCTTCCTCGTCAACAACGCCCGCGACTTCATGCGCACCGACATCATCGTCGTCTGCCTGATGGTCTACGCGCTGCTCGGACTCGCCGCCGACCTGCTCGTCCGCATCGTCGAAACCCGCGCGCTCGCCTGGCGCCCCAAGCTGGTGGAGGCCTGATCCATGACCGTGTCCCTGTTCCCCCGCGTCGGCCAGCTCCAGCCCGTCGTGCGGCTGCGCGGCTTCTCCCGCGCCTTCGGCGAGACGGTCGTCATCGACGGGCTCGACCTCGACATCGCGCCCGGCGAGTTCGTCGCGCTGCTCGGCCATTCGGGCAGCGGCAAGACGACGCTGCTGCGCACCCTCGCCAATCTCGACCAGGCCGACGGCCAGGACGTGACGATCCCGAGCGCGCGCGCCGTCGTCTTCCAGGATTCGCGCCTGCTGCCGTGGAAGCGGGTGTGGAAGAACGTCGTGCTCGGCCTGCCCGGCCGGCGCGCGCGGGAACGGGCGGAGGCGGCGCTGGCCGAGGTCGGCCTGTCGCACCGCGTCGACGCCTGGCCGCTGACCCTGTCGGGCGGCGAGGCGCAGCGCACCGCGCTCGCCCGCGCGCTGGTCCGCGAGCCGCAACTGCTGCTGCTCGACGAACCCTTCGCGGCGCTCGACGCGCTCACCCGGCTGCGGATGCACGAGTTGGTGCTCAACCTGTGGCGCGCGCACCGGCCCGCCGTGCTGCTGGTGACGCACGACGTCGACGAGGCGATCGCGCTCGCCGACCGGGTGCTGGTGCTCGCCAAGGGGCGGTTCGTCGCCGAGGAGCGGATCGAGGCCGAGCGCGGCCGGCGCACCGCCAGCGTGCGCGACCTGCGCCGCCGGCTGCTCGCCCATCTCGGCGTCACCGCGCCGAGCGGTTCCTATGCCGACGCGGTCGCCGGTGGCGGCGCCGGCCTGCTCGAAGCGGCCGAATGACCGCGCCCGCCCTCCCTTCAACCCTTTGATCGTCCCGCCAAGGAGGCATCCATGCCCGTCAAGTTCATCGGCTATATCGGTTTCAACAATGAGAGCGAGATCCATAGCCTTCGCCAGATCCGCGCGCTCGACAAGGACTATGTCGAGGCGGCGGCCAGGGCGCAGGAGGAAGGCGGCTTCGACCGCGTCCTGATCCCGTTCGGATCGAACAGCCCCGAAAGCCAGATCGTCGCGGCGCACGCGGCGGCGATCACCACCCGGCTCGGCTTCCTGATCGCGCACCGCCCCGGCTTCACCCAGCCGACCGTCGCCGCGCGCCAGCTCGCGACGCTCGACCAGCTGTCGGGTGGGCGCGTCGCGGTCCACATCATCACCGGCGGCGCCGACGCGGAGATGGCCAAGGACGGCGACGACTCGCACAAGGCGCAGCGCTATGCCCGCACCGACGAATATCTGACGGTGCTGCGCCGCGAATGGACCGCCGAGACGCCGTTCGACCATGACGGCGACTTCTACCGCATCCGCCAGGGCTTCGCGGCGGTGAAGCCGCAGAACCTGCCGGTCTTCTTTGGCGGCTCCTCGCCCGAGGCGATCGACGTCGCCGGCCGCCATGCCGACGTCTACGCGCTGTGGGGCGAGACGCAGGAGCAGGTGCGCGAGGCGGTCGCCACGATCCGCGCCTCGGCCGCGCGCTATGGCCGCCGGCCCGGCTTCTCGCTGTCGCTGCGGCCGATCCTCGCCGATACCGAGGAGGCGGCGTGGAAGCGCGCCGACGAGATCGTCGCAATCGTCCGCGAGATCCGCGAGCGCAACGCGGTCGCGACCAGCGACCATGCGCCGCCCAACGCCGGGTCGCAGCGGCTGCTGCAGACCGCGCGCGCCGGCTATCGCGCCGACAAAAGGCTGTGGACCGGGCTCGCCGCCGTCGCGGGCGCGCAGGGCAACTCGACCGGGCTGGTCGGCACGCCCGAGCAGGTCGCCGACGCGCTGATCGACTATTACGACCTCGGCATCGATCATTTCCTGATCCGCGGCTTCGATCCGCTCGGCGACGCGATCCAATATGGCCGCGAGCTGCTGCCGCTGGTCCATGAGCGGGTGGCGCGGCGCGACGCCGAGCGCGGCGAGGAAAAGGCGGTCGCGTGAAGCAGGTAGCGCTCGCCCTCGCCGCCCTGCTGGCGCTCGCGGCCTGCGGCCGGGGCGCCGGCGACGACACGACCGTGCTCCACGTCGGCAGCCAGCGCGGCGGCACCAAGGCGGTGCTGCTCGCCAGCGGCGCGCTGGAAGGCGCGCCCTACCGGGTCGAATGGTCCGAATTCCCGGCGGCCCAGCACCTGCTGGAGGCGATCGGCGGCGGCGCGGTCGACGTCGGGGTGGTCGGCGACGCGCCTTTCATCTTCGCCTATCAGAGCGGCAGCCGGATCAAGGCGGTGGGCGCGCAGTTCGTCGATGAACGGCCGGTCGGCGCGCTCGCGCTGGTCGTGCCGAAGGGGTCGCCCGTCCGCTCGCTCGCCGACCTGAAAGGGCGCAAGATCGCGACGACGCGCGGCTCGGTCGGCCATTATCTGGTGATCCGGGCGCTACAGCAGGCGAAGCTGCCGCCCGACTGGGTGAGCTTCGTCTTCCTGTCGCCGGGCGACGCCAAGGCCGCGTTCAGCTCGGGCGCGATCGACGGCTGGGCGACCTGGGCGCCCTATCTGCTCCCCGCCTTCAAGGAGGGGGCCCGCACGATCGCCGACGGGCACGACCTGGTGAAGGGCTATGGCTTCGACGTCGCCAATGAGGCGGCGATCCGCGCCAAGCCGGCGATCCTCGCCGATTTCCTCAAGCGCGAGGCGAAGGCGCTCGCCTGGGCGCGGGCGAATCCCGGCCCCTATGGCGTGGTGCTCGCCCGCGAGACCGGCCTGCCGATCGAGATCGCGCGCGATTACGCGCTCAAGAACGCGCGCACCCTGGTGCCGATCGACGATGCGCTGATCGCGGAGCAGCGGCAGGTGCTCGACGATTTCCAGACGGCCGGCGCCGTCAAGGGCGACCGCGCCCTGGCCGACGGGTTCGACCGGTCATTCTTCACCGGGAAGGTCGCGGCAGCGAACTAGACGACCTCCAGCCAACCAACAGGGGCCGACGACCGCGAAGCCGAGGGGCTTCGGGGAGAGGCGGCGTGCGCCCCGACAGCACGCAGATTGGGGACAAGACACATGAAGACCATCCTCCTGACCGGCGCCGCGGCGCTGGCCCTCGCCACCCCTGCCCTGGCCGTCGCGGCCGAAGCGCCCGCCGACATCGTCGCGCCGCCCGCCGACGACGCGGCGGCGGACGGCGGGACGATCATCGTCACCGGCACCCGCAGCCGCAGCGTCCGCACCGTCGCCGACAGCCCGGTGCCGATCGACGTGATCGAGCCGGCCGAGTTGAAGGCGACCGGGCGCACCGGCCTGAAGGAGGTGCTCGGCCAGATCGTGCCGTCGCTGACCATGCCCGCGCTCGGCGGCGGCGGCACGTCCGCCAGCGTGCGGCCGATCTCGATCCGGGGCCTGTCGGGCGACTATCTGCTGGTGCTGGTCAACGGCAAGCGGCGGCACACCACCTCGCTGATCAACAACCTCTCGCGCATCTCGGGCGGCTCGACGCCGGTCGACATCGACCTGATCCCGACCAACGCGGTCGGCCGGATCGAGGTGCTGCGCGACGGCGCCGCCGCCCAATATGGATCGGACGCGATCTCCGGCGTGATCAACATCATCCTCGACGATTCGCCCGAGGGCGGCGAGTTCAGCTCGACCGCCGGGCAGCTCTACGAGAAGGGCGGCGCGCTGCTCCAGCAGCAGATCGGCTATGGCACGCGGATCGGCGACGGCGGCTTCGTCCGCTTCGCGGTCGAGGGCAAATATCACGACCGCGCCGACAGCTCGGCCGAGCCGGTGCCCTATATCTACCCCTTCATCAACGGCGCGCCCGACCCGCGCGAGGCCAATGCCGATCACCTGATCGCCGGCGGCTATGGCCGGTCGAACCGCGACAAGATCATCAACGGCTCGCTCAACGCCGAGCTGCCGGTCGGCGACGCGCTCAAGCTCTACGGCTTCTCGACGCTCAGCTATCGCGACATCGACGACAAGCGCGGCTCGGCCTTCGCCGCGCCGACCGGCTATGGCGGCCTCGCCAACGTCCAGGGCCAGACCGTGCTGCCGCAGGTCTATCCGTCGGGCTTCCAGGCGCGCCGGCGCATCCGCGAATGGGACGGGCAGGGGACGCTGGGCCTGAAGGGGACGATCGGCGCCTGGGACTTCGACGTCTCGTCGAGCTATGGCCGCGACCATGTCCGGCTCGGCGCGGTCGGCACGCTCAACCCCTCGCTCGGGCCGTCGAGCAAGACCAGCTTCTTCATGGGCAAGCAGGTCCAGGCGCTGTGGGTCAACAATGTCGATCTCAGCCGCGACTACGACATCGGCCTGGCCGAGCCGCTGTCGGTCGCGGTCGGCGTCGAGCATCGCTGGGAGAAGTTCCAGAACATCGCCGGGGAGCCCGACAGCTATCGCGACGGCGGCTATGTGATCCCGGCCGACGGCACCCCCTTCGGACAGCTCTATGGCGGGCGATCGCCGTCGCCGGGGCTGGTCTCCTTCACCGGCACCTCGCCGGCCGACCAGAGCTCGATCAGCCGCAACAACCTGGCCGCCTATGTCGACCTGTCGACCAGCATCACCAGGGGCTGGTTCGTCGGCGTGGCGGGGCGGTTCGAGCATTATGACGACAGCGCGGGCGACACCGTGTCGGGCAAATTCTCGACCCGCTACGAGATCGCCCCCGGCTTCGCGCTGCGCGGCGGCGTCAACACCGGCTTCCGCGCGCCGTCGCTGGCGCAGACCGCCTTCTCGACGACGCAGAACACGGTGACGGTGATCGGCAACAACCGGGTCAGCACCATCTCCAAATTCCTGCCGGTCAACAGCATCGCCGCGCTGGCGCTGGGGGCGAAGGCGCTCAAGCCCGAAAAGTCGCTCAACTTCACCGGCGGCTTCACCTTCGAGCGGGGGCCGGCGCGGCTGACCGTCGACGCCTATCAGATCCGGGTCGACGACCGCATCGTCAAGACCGAGTTCCTCGGCACGGCCTCCAACGGCGGCACCGCGATCCGCGACATCCTGATCGCCAACGGCGTCGCCAATGTCGACAGCGCGCAATTCTTCACCAACGCGATCGACACGCGCACGCGCGGCGTCGACGTGGTGGCCGAATATACGGTGCGCACCGCCGGGCTCGGCAGCTTCCGGCTCAACGCGGCCTACAGCTACAACAAGACGAAGATATTGAAGGTCATCGACAATCCGGCGCAGCTCGCGCCGCTCAACGTCACCCTGTTCGGCCGCCAGGCGCAGCGCGACCTGGTCGCGGCGCTGCCGCGCACCAAGCTGGTGCTGTCGAACGACTGGAGCCTCGACCGCTTCCACGCGCTGCTCCGCGTCACGCGCTACGGCAGCTACGTCGAATCGAGCAACGTCGCGAGCGGCGACCGGCGGTTCGGCGCGAAATGGGTCACCGACCTCGACGTCAGCTACGAGCTGAGCGAGCGGGTGACGCTGTCGGCGGGCGCCAACAACCTGTTCGACGTCTATCCCGACCGCAACGGGCTGATCGCCTATGACGGATCGGGCGCCTATGGCAATTTCGCGCCGTTCGGTCTCAGCGGCGGCTTTTATTATGGGCGCGTTTCGGTCAAATTCTGATGCATGACGGATAAGGGCGCGCCGCCGCGCATAGGGCATGTCGCGATCATCGGCGCGGGGTTCTCGGGCAGCTTGCAGGCGATCAACCTGCTGCGGCACGACGGGCCCCGCGTCACACTGATAGAACGGCGCGGCAGCTTCGCGCGGGGCGTCGCCTATTCGACGCCCGACGAGGCCCATCTCCTCAACGTCCGGGCGGCGAACATGAGCGCGCTGCCCGACGATCCCGACCATTTCGTCCGCTGGCTCGCCGCCGCCGGCAAGGGGCGGCCGCAGAGCTTCGCGTCGCGCCGCGACTATGGCCGCTATCTGGGCGAGCTGCTCCAGGCGACGATGCGCGCCGCGCCGGGGCGGCTGGCGCTGCGGCGCGACGACGCGATCGAACTGGCGGTGCGCGACGACGGCGTCACCGTCGGTTTCGCCGGCGGGGAGCGGCTGGCCGCCGACGCGGCGGTGCTCGCGCTCGGCAACCTGCCGCCGCACGATCCGCCCGGCTTCGCCGTCGCGGCGCTGCCGGCCGATCTCTATGTCGCCGATCCCTGGGCTGGTCCCGAAGCGGGCGCGCTGGCGTCGGGGCTGGACGCGGAGGATAGCGTCCTCGTCGTCGGCACC
The DNA here is from genome assembly GCA_000016765.1 of Rhizorhabdus wittichii RW1. Taxonomy (NCBI): domain Bacteria; kingdom Pseudomonadati; phylum Pseudomonadota; class Alphaproteobacteria; order Sphingomonadales; family Rhizorhabdaceae; genus Rhizorhabdus; species Rhizorhabdus wittichii. Next base: position 2,781,535 of record CP000699.1, on the reverse strand, counting down.
GGGCTGACCATGGTCGACGTCGTGCTGAGCCTGGAGGCGCAGGGGTTTCGCGGGCGGATCGTCGCCATCTCGCGGCGCGGACTGACGCCACGCGTCCATGGCGACGGCGCGATGCCGTCCTCGGCGCTGGCGGAGAAGCCGGCGATGCACGGATCGGCGCTGGTCCGCTTCGTGCGCGAGCGCGCTCGCGCAGTCGGCTGGCGGGCCGCCGTCGACGAACTGCGCCCTTACACCCAGGCGATGTGGTTGTCCGCGCCGCTCGCCGAGCAGACCCGCTTCCTGCGCCATCTGCGGCCCTGGTGGGATGTCCATCGCCATAGGCTCGCCCCCGAGGTCGCCGCGCGGCTCGACGCGCTCCGCGCCGCCGGCCGCCTCCGCGCGGTCGCCGGGAAGATCGATGCGGTCGAGGCCCGCGACGGCCACCTCGCCGTCGTCTGGCGGCCCCGCCATGGCGGCGCGGCGGAGCCGCTCGTCGTGCGGCGCGCGATCAACTGTACCGGGCCGCAGGGCGACCTGCTGCGCACCCGCGAGCCGCTGCTGCGCGGGCTGCTGGCGGCGGGGCAGGTCCGCCCCGATCCGCACCGCTTCGGCATCGACGTCACCGCGCAGGCCGAGACGATCGACGCGGAAGGGCGGGCCCATCCGCGCCTGCTCGCGCTCGGCCCGATCACGCGCGGCGCCTTCTGGGAGATCGTCGCCGTCCCCGATATCCGGGTCCAGAGCTGGTCCGTCGCCCGCCGCCTGAGCCACGCCCATTGGGTCGAGGGCGAGGGCCTCTGATCAGGCCGGCGGCCGGGCCCCGATCACCACAGGTCGCGCGCGCGGCGGATCGCCAGGAACCGCGCCTCGCGGTCGGCCTCGCCGAACGCCGCCCGCACCGCCGGCTGGTCGAGCCGGAAGAACAGGTTGATCTCCTCCTCCTCGGCCATGGTGGTGAAGCGCGGGGCCGGGCCGATCGTTTCGAGCAAGGCCCGCGCGGCCCGGTTGTCGGGCTCGTGCCGCAGGGTGAAGCCGAGGTTGCGGGCGAGATAGTCGTGGCCCGGATAGAGGCGGGTGCGCGGGTCGAGCGTCCGGCGCAGCCGGTCGACCGTCGCGAACAGGGTCGGGCCGTGGCCGCCATGGCCGACATTGCCGACCCCGGCGCCGAACAGCGTGTCGCCGCACAGCAGGAAGGGTTCGTCCTCGCCCCGGTCCGCGCCCTCGCCGAGCAGGCCGACATGGGTCATGGTGTGGCCCGGCATCTCGATCACGCGCAGCCGGCAGCTTGTGCCGACGACGATCTCGTCGCCCTCCGCCAGCATGTGGTCGACCGTCTCGATCACCCCGGCGGCGGCCCTGGGCGCCAGCACCTCGGCGCCGGTCGCCTCGCGCAGCTGCGCGTTGCGGCCGGCATGGTCCCAATGCTCATGGGTGTTGACGATGCGGGTGATGGTCAGGCCGTTGGCCCGCGCCGTCTCCAGCACCAGGTCGAGCTGATAGGGATCGATCGCGGCTGCCTCCCCGCTGTCCGGGCACCAGACGAGATAGGCGACATGGGCGAAGGCGTTGCCGGTCGCGGTGGCGAGCAGCGGCATCAGGCCGCCTCGGCGACCACCGCCTTCACATTGTCGAAGAACAGCGCGAAGTTCATCTCCGACAGGCGCTTCGCCTCCTCCTCGCCCATGTCGACCGGGATGAAGGTCGATCGCAGCAGCAGCACGCTGGCGCGGTCGCCGGCGGGGATCACCTTGGCGGCGCCGCGATAGTCGGCGAAGGGGACGATGCCGCCGGTGTCGACGATCCGGTAGGTCATCTCCATCGCGGCGTCGTCGAAATGGTCGCAGCGCTCGACCACGACGCCGTCGCCGAGATGGCCCTGCGTCCGCATCCGGCGGACCATGCCCAGCCCCGCGCCGGTGAACGCCATCTCCCCGACGAAGCCCCGGCCGGCCAGCCGCTGCCCTTCGGCGGTGGAGACGAGTTCCCAGACCCGCGCGGCCGGGGCGTCGATCTTCGAGGCGCGTTCATTGACGACCATATGCTTGCTCCCTTGTGGCGCTGCGTCGGTTCAGCCGTTCAGGTCCCATTGCAGCTTCATCTTGTGGACCTTCAGGACCAGGCTGTTCTCGATCCCGGCGATATCGGGCTGACCGTAGAAATGGGTGGTCAGGAAGTCGCGATAATCGTCCTGGGACTTGTGGTAGGTGGCGATGCTCAGGTCGAAGCGGCCCAGCACCATGATCAGGTAATAGACCTCCGGGATCGCCGAGAGCCGCTTCGCGACGTCGTCGATCGGGACGCCGGCGGCGACCTTGACGAAGGTCAGCCCGTTGAACTCGTAACCCAGCGCATAGGGGTGCGCCTCGGCCTGGATGGTGATGACATTGTCGTCGAGCAGCTGGCGGACGCGGTTGCGCACCGTCCCCTCCGACACGCCGACCTGCGCCGCGATCGCCGAATAGGCCATGCGCCCGTCCTGCTGGAGCAGGGCGATGATCTTCCGGTTGAGTTCGATGCCTTCGGGCGAGCCGTCCTCGCCGCCGTCCCTGGGGGCGCGAGCGCGCTTCGGTGCGTCGGAATGTGCGGGCATGCGGGTGATCCTGCCTGGAGCCAATGGGGGTGCTTTCTGTGCCTTACGTAGCTTTGATGCTCAATATCTGCGAAATCCGCTACAAGAAGTCAATATGATTGCGGATATCGTATATGAAGATTGACAACATGATCGAATCGTAGTCATAAGCTGTGATCATTGATGGATTCGTAGGAAAATGATGGAAGCCTTGGCCAAATCCGCTGCTCCACGCCGATCTTCTGCGCTTCTCCGCGAAGGCGAGGATGGGCTGTTCACCCAGAGCTGGTTCCCGCTCTGCCTGTCGGCCGACCTGAAGGCGGGCGAGGTGCGCGGCTTCGATTTCCTCGACGGCCGGGTCGTCGCGCTGCGCGACGCCGACGGCGCGGCACGGGTGCTGAGCGCCTATTGCCCGCATATGGGCGCCGATCTCTGCACCGGGGAGATGGTCGACGGCACGGTGCGCTGCCCCTTCCACTTCTGGCGCTACGGGCCCGACGGCCGGTGCGTCGCGACCGAGTCCGGCGATCCGGTGCCGCCGACCGCGAAGCTGTTCGCCTTTCCGACCGCCGAGAAATATGGCTGCGTCTTCGTCTTCAACGGCGCCGAGCCGCTGTTCGAGCTGCCCAATTTCCCGAAGCCGCCCGAAGGGCTGGTGTGGAAGGTCGGCGAATGGGACGTCGAGATGCCGGTCGATCCCTGGGTGATCTGCTGCAACACGCCCGACATGCAGCATATCCAGGTCGTCCACGGCATCAGCTTCGACGGGGGCGAACCGCATGGGGAGGTCGAATGGACCACCCATTCGATGAACTATCAGTTCCAGGGCAAGATGCGCGACGGCACGCCGATCGGCTTCGCGGTCGGGATCTACGGCACCAGCATCTACTGGCAGCATGGCGCGTTCGACGGCCGCTGGTTCGGCTTCGTCGCGCCGATGGGCCTGCCGCGGCCGGGCCGGTCGCGGCTCTTCTTCGCGGTGGCGGTGGAGGACGATCCCGCCGATCCGGACGGCACCCGCGCCTTCCTCGACGCGATGTACGACCTGGAGGTCGGCATCGCCACCGAGGACCTGCCGATCGTCCGGCGCGCGCGCTTCAAGCCGGGGACGCTGACCCGCAGCGACCGGACGCTGGCGCGCTTCTTCGACTATCTGCGCGCCCATCCGCGCGCCCATCCGTCCGCCGGCCACATCAGCTAGGCGGCGGACCGAAAGGGGGAGGGGATATGAGCCTGTTGACCGAAACCGACCTGGCCGAGATCGGCGCCGTCCTGCCGCGCCTCTACGCGGCGGTCGGCTGGAGCGCGGCCAAGGCGCCCGACTGGGACGCCTTTCGCCGCTGCTGCCACCGCCAGGCGATGCTGGTGCCGATGGGGAGCGGGGCGGCGACGCCGGTGCTGCTCGACGCCTTCGTCGCCGCCATGGAGGGGCAGCGCTCCTCCGGCGCGGTCGGCAGCCTCGACGAGGTCGAACTGGGCCACCGGGTCGAGGGCTATGGCAACCTCGCCAGCGTGCGCAGCGGCTTCGTCGCGACGATCGACGGGATCGACCGGCGCGGCGTGACCTTCGCCCATCTGGTCCGGGAGGAGGGGCGCTGGCTGATCCTCGCCGCCGCCTGGGAGAATGAACGCGAGGAGGCCCCGCTGCCGGCCGGGCTGATCTGATCGCGCGCAACGACGCAACCAAACACAGTCGAGGGGGGAGATTCGACATGGAACGACGTGGAAACCACCGGCGCATCGTCGCCGCACTTCTGGCGACGGCGACCGTCGCGGCGCTGCCGTCGCCGGCCGCCGCCGCGCCGACGGCCGAGGACCGAACCGGCGCCGACAATGGCGAGATCGGGACGATCGTCGTCACCGCGCGGCGCCGCGAGGAGAATCTGCAGAACGTCCCCGACACCATCACCGCCTTCTCGCCGGCGGTGATCGAGGAGCGCCGGCTCGACACGATCGGCGACTTCCTGCAGCTCACGCCTAACGTCAACATCACCGCCGACCAGGACGCCGCGACCAACAACATCTCGATCCGCGGCCTGGGATCGAACCGCAACCAGGCGGCGGCGGTCGCCTTCTCGGTCGACGGGGTGATCCTGCCCGACGCCGACGCCTTCACCATGGACCTGAGCGACGTCGAGCGGCTCGAGGTGCTGAAGGGGCCGCAGGGCGCGCTCTACGGCAAGGGGGCGATCGCAGGCGCGATCAACATCACCACGCCGCGCCCGACCGACACGATCGAGGGCAAGGCCGAGATCGGCTATGAGAGCGGCGATATCTTCCGCGCCTTCGGCGCGATCGGCGGGCCGATCGCCGGCGACAAGATATTGGCGCGGCTCAGCGTCCTCTATCGCAACGGCGACGGGACGATCGACAACGACCTGACCGGCAAGCCCGCCAATCCGCAGGACCAGTTCCGCATCCGCGGCCGCGTGATCCTGCAGCCGAGCGAGGGGCTGGAGGTCGACCTGCGCGCCTCCTGGTATGACGAGAAGGCGGGCTCGGTCTATTTCAGCGGCTTCGACGTGCTGGGCACGACCGGCGGCGCGATCACCGAGGACATCGCCGGCCGCAACCCCAATTATGACGGCCCGTCGAGCACCCGGCGCAAGGTCACCGACCTGTCGATGCTGGTCAATCTCGACACCGCGATCGGCACGCTGACCGCGATCACCGCCTATGACGACATCAAGGTCGACTTCCACGAGGATATCGAGGTGTCGCCCCTGCCGCTGGTGCCCGACACCAACCAGCTCCGCCGGACCAAGGGCTTCAGCCAGGAGCTGCGCCTGACGTCCGCCGGGGACCAGCCGCTGCGCTACATCCTCGGCGGCTATTACCAGCGGACGACGCGCGCGATCCGCAACGTCGTCACGCTCGACCTCTGCCTGTTCGCCGGGACCTGCTTCGCGCCGGGCGGCGGCTTCACCTCGGGCGGGGTGCTGACGACGCCGCTCGCCGACTATGCCAGCCGCTTCAACCAATATTCGCTGTTCGGCCAGCTCAACTACGACCTGACCGACCGGATCGAGCTGACCGCCGCGCTGCGCTACGACACGATCGACGGACGGCAGGACGACAGGGCTGCCGGGGTCGTCGACACGGCGACCTTCTCGCGGCTCCAGCCCAAGCTCAGCCTGTCCTATCGCCCGACCGAGGCGCTCACCCTCTACGGAACCTATTCGCAGGGCTTCAAGAGCGGGGCGTTCAACCCGGTGTCGGCGGGCCCCGGCTTCCCGCGCGTCGTCGCGCCGGAGGTGTCGAAGAATTACGAACTGGGCCTGCGCACCAGCCTGTTCGACCGGCGGGTTCGCGCCAATGTCGCGGCCTTCTACACCCAGCATCTCAACCCGCAGATCTTCCAGCTCGACCCCGCGACCTTCGGGCAGGGATCGCTCAACGCGAAGGAGGCGCGGATCAAGGGCTTCGAATTCGACGTGGTCGCGCGGCCGACCCGCTTCTGGGACGTCAACGTCGCCTTCGGCTATGTCGACGCGAAGATCCACGACTTCGACGGCGTCACCAACGCCTATGTCGGGCAGCAGCTTCCCAACGCCCCGAAATACACCCTCAACCTCGGGACCGGCTACCGCCTCCCCCTAAAAGACGACTTAAGCCTGCGGGTGCGGGCCGACTACAAGCTGACCGGGCGCGAATCGTTCCAGGATTTCCAGTTGCCGACCAATCCCGACCTCTACCTGTACCAGAAGGCGTTCGGGCTGCTCGACGGGCAGGTCGGGCTGGAGGCCGACCGCTGGGCGGTGACCGTGTTCGGGCGCAACCTGCTCAAGCGGCGCTACGCGACCTCGGCCTTCTCGCGCTACATCTTCTCGGTGGCGCTGGTGCCGCTGGGCACCGACGCGGTCCAGCCCGATCCCGGCCGCACCTTCGGCGTCGAAGCGCGGGTGCGCTTCTGATGGCGGCGCAGAGCTTCCACCTCCGGCCCGGCGGCGAGAAGGCGTTCGGCTATGCCCAGGCGGTGCGGGTCGGCGACACGCTCCACATCGCCGGCTCGCTGAGCCTCGACGAGGATTTCGCGCCGCTCCATGCCGGCGACATGGGCGGCCAGATCGGCGCGGCCTATGACGCGATCCGCCGCACCCTGGCGGCGTTCGGCGCCACCCTCTCCGATGTCGTGCGCGAGACGATCTACGTCACCGACATGGACGCGTTCATCGCCGCGAACGGGGTCCGCATGGACGCCTATGCCGGCTGGCATCCGGCGACGACGGCGGTCGAGGTGCGGCGGCTGGCCTTCCCCGAATGCATGGTCGAGATCGAAGTGACGGCCGTCCTGTGACGCCGCCCGGCCGGGTCTGGCGGGTCGATCCGCCCAGCATCCGGCCGGCGCCGCTGGCGGGCGACCTCGCCGCCGAGGTGCTGGTGATCGGCGCCGGCTTCGCGGGCCTCGCCGCCGCGCTCGAACTGGCGGAGGCGGGGCGTTCGGTCGTGCTGCTCGAAGCCGGGGAGATCGGCGACGGCGCGTCGGCGGCCAGCGCCGGGCAGGTCGCGCCATTGATGTACGGCGCGCGCCGCACGCCCGAACAGGTGGCGGCGACGCTTGGCGCCGTGCGCGGCGCGCGGCTCAACCACAGGGTCGCGGCGTCGGGCCGCTGGCTGTTCGACCGGATCGCCGCGCTCGGCATCGACGCGCAGGCGCGCCACGGCCTCGTCGCCGTCCACCGCAGCGAGGCGAGCCTCGCCGCTGCCGCCGGCCTCTATGCGCAGTGGGAACCCTATGGCGCGCGGGTCGAGCGGGTCGATCGCGACGAGCTGCGCGGGCTGGTCGGGTCGGACCGCTATGCCGGCGGCTATCGCTGGGTCGACGGCGGGATCGTCGATCCGGCGCGGCTGGTCGACGGGCTCGCGTTCGCGGCCGCCCGCGCCGGGGCGATCGTCCATAGCCGCAGCCGGGTGACGGCGCTGCGCCGGCTGGCGGCGGGCTGGGAAGCGCGCAGTGCCGGCGGCGGCGTCGCCGCGCGCCACGTCATCGTCGCGACCGGCAGCGCCGGGCTGCCCGCCTGGCCCGCACTCGCCCGCACCGTCTATGCCGCGCCGGTCGCGATCGCCGCCACCGCGCCGCTCCCCGACCACGCCGCCACGCTGCTGCCCCGGGGCGGGCCGATCGCCGACCTCGACGACAAGGCGGTCTTCTCGCCGGCGGTGACGGCGGACGGGCGGCTGCTGGTCAGCTTCCTGATGAACGGGCTGCGCGCGGATCTCGACCGCGCCCCCGGCCCCGCCCGGCGGCGGCTCGCGCGCGCCTTTCCCGGCTGGTCGCAGCCGCCCTTCGAGACGCTGTCCTGGGGCCGGGTCGCGCTGACCCCCGACGGCCTGCCGCGATTGATCCGGGGCGGGGAGGGGCTGGTCGGCGTGACCGGGTGCAACGGCGCCGGGCTGACGCTGGGCATCCTCGCCGGGCGCGAGGCCGCGCGCTGGGCGATGGGCACGGCCGAGGGCGAGCTGGTCCTGCCGCTGTCGTCGCCCAAGGCCCTGCCGCTGGCGCGCGTGCTGCCGGTGCTGCTGCGCAACCTGCTCGTGCCGATCGCCAACCGGGTCGGGGTTTAGGCGGCGGCCTCGATCACCCGCGCCATCGTCCGTGCGCCGGCGCGCATGCTTTTCTCGCGCGCTTCGAGCAGCACCGAGGCGACCTTCCAGGTCCGTTCATTGTCGACGTCGATCGCGCAGGCGCCGTCGGCCAGGATCACCGGCTCGATGCGCAGCCGGAAGCGGCGGCCGAGCCGCGCCAGCGCTCCCGCCAGCGACAGCCGGCCGAGCAGCATCAGCACGACATTGGCGAGGCCGGCGGCGGCCACCAGCCGCAGCGGCTTCTTGGCGAACTGGCCGCCGCTGCGGAAGCTCTCCGCCGCCGTCGCCGCCTGGCGGCCGGCGAAGGCGTAGAGGTTGCAGTTCGAATAGGCGTCGTCGCGGAACGCGTAGAAGCGCCGCTGCCCCTCGGGATGCGCGCCGAGCACCGCCGCCCGCGTCGCCATGGCCAGCGCGACGTCGGCGCCGCGATCGAGCGTCTCGACCATGCGCCGCACCGCGTCGGGGCGCAGCAGGACATTGTCGGCGGTGGTGACGACGATCGACCCGTCGATCCCGTCGGTCGCGGCGAGCACGCTGTCGGCGAGGTTGTCGGCCGCCGCGACGAAATCGACCGGCGGCGGGCCGTCCTTCAACAGGAGGCGCAGCGCGCCGAACATCGCCGGCTCGACGACGATGATGATGCGGCGGCAGCCCGGCGTCCGGGACAGCGCGCCCGCGACATGCGCGATCAGCGGCGCGCCGCCGACCGGGACCAGGCATTTGTGCGACAGGCCGTGCGCCGCGGCGAGCGGATCGACCCGGCCGGCGCGCTGCGCCGACAGGACGATCGCGGTGAAGCCCGCCTCAGGCCGCGACACGATCGGGAACCCGCTCGGCCGGCAGCAGGCCGTGGCGGTCGAGGCTCTCGGTCAGGATCGTCTCGATCAGCTCGGCATGGCTCCAGCCGATCTGCGCCGCCGCCATCGCGATGGTCTTGCGCGACCAGAGGTTGCAGTTGAGGTTGACCTCCATGAAGCTCAGCGCGCCGGTCGCGGCGTTCAGGCGGAACTCGAAGCGGCCATAGTCGAAGGGCAGGAATTCCTTCATCATCTCGATCGCCTGGCGCGTCGCCTCGATGCGGAGACGGTCGTCGTCGAGCGGCCGGATCGCATAGGCCTGGTCGTCGATCAGGTTGCGCTTCTCCAGATAGGTGCGGAGATAGCCGGGGTCGTCCTGCTCGACGATCTGCACCGGCAGGATGAACGGCTCGCCGTCGAGGGTGATCACCGACACCTCGATGTCGTGGCCGGGGATGAAGGGCTCGACGATCACGTCATGGCCTTCCTTGTGGAGGCGGGCGACGGCGGCGCGGACGTCCTCCAGGTCGTGGGCGGCGCTGATCCCCCAACTCGCCGAGGAGGCGTTGGGCTTGACGACGTGCCTGGCGGCCGGCGGGCACAGCGACAGGTCGATCGGCGCGCCGCGCCGGAACAATGCCCAGGGCGCGGTCGGCAGGCCGCGCGCGACCGCGACCCGCTTGGCGAGATGCTTGTCGTCGGACAGGCCGCGCAGGATCGGGCTGGCGCCGAGATAGGGGATGCCGCGCCGCTCGCAGAGCAGCGGCAGCAGCATCTCCGAATTGAGGAAGCCGCCGCGGTTGAGCAGCGGGAAGACGAAGTCGACGTCGGGCGCCGCGAACAGCGCCTCGTAGCCGTCGGCCAGATGGAGATCGAGGCCCATCCCCTCCAGCACCGCGCGCATCTCGCGATGATAGGTGGCGTGGGTGCCGTCGGTCGGGTGGAGGCCGCCGTCCCAGTGGACATGCCTGGCGATGAACATGATCCGCAGGGCGCGCTTGGCCGCCGCGGGAAGCGCACGGGGCGCCGCGATGCGAGTCATTCCGGTTCTCCAGTCCCTGGCCGAGGCGCGAGGACCCTCCCCATCACGCTTCCCGGCCCCGGGCCGGCGCCATGGTAAGTGGCCGATGTGACGCCGCCGCTACGATTTGGTTGCGAGATGATGCGCCAGCAGCGCGCCGTAGCGGCCCTCGCCCAGCCCCCGCCGCGCCGCCCGCTGCGGCATCAGCACGCCGGGCTTGCCGTTGCCCTCGATCAGCAGCGGTCCGTGCGGCGTGAAGGCGACGTCCCAGCCGATCAGCACATAGTCGGCGAAGGCGCGGGCATGCGCGTCGACCACCAGCGCGGTCGCCGCGTCCCAGTCGGGCAGCGTCCGGCCGGCGATCGGCGCGCCGGTCGCGGGGTGGACGTCATGGTCCTGCCCGCCATAGCCGAAACAGGCGCGGCCGAGCGCGCCGTCGGCCAGCGCGACCGGCACGATCAGCCCGCCCGCCTTCATATTGTCGACCCGCGCGCGGGGGTCGGACGCGCAGCGGAAGGTGGCGCTGACCAGCTCGGGCGCGCCGGCCTCGTCGATCATCGTCACGATCCGCACCGTCGGCAGCGCGCCCAGCGCGATGTCGGCGAGCGCCGGGTGGACGGCGATCAGCGGCTGGACCAGCATGTCCCGCCTCAGTCCCCGCAGCCGCGCGCGGAGGGCGGGACCGTCCGTCATCGGCCCCAGCATGCGCAGGCCGTCGCCGCCCTCGCCGTGCACCGGCTTGACGATCAGCGGCCGGTCGGCGGGATCGGCGCGGATCTCGATCGCGCCGCCGGTCACCGTCGCCACCGTCTCGGGGCAGGGCAGCCCGGCCGCGCGGCAGCGCTCGGCGAAGCGGCTTTTGTCGGCGAGCGCGCAGCCGGCGGTCCAGCCGAGCGGGTTGATCCGCTTGTTGATCGCGGCGTCCTCGAAACGGCGGACATAGAGGTCGAGCTGCCCGGCCTCCTCGATCCGGAACAGCGCGATGTCGTTCGGGTCGGCGAAGCGGATGCGGGCGATCGCGATCGCGCGGCGTCGCCAGGCGTCGTCGAGGCCGAAGCGGCGCTGCACCCGCGCCGCGCGGCGCGGAATCCACAGGTGGAAGCCGAGGCCGACCAGCGCGTCGATCGCCGCGCGCAGCGGCCCGCGCCCGGCGCGCCGCTCGGCATAATGCGGCGCCAGGAAGGGCGCGGCGACCGGCCGGACGATGCCGGGGAACAGCGGCCACGCCTTCCGCAGATAATAGAGCCTGTCGTAACCCGCCATCATCGACCCCGCAGCCGTCTCGCGGGATCGTCATATATGTCGGTTAGCGTGACGCTTTCGGGTCGGACCTGGGCGCATGGGCACTATCATCATCTATGTTCACGATCTGCGGTCGAGCGGGGTGGTCCGCGACGCGATGATGCTGGCCGATCATATCGCCGGCCGTCACGACGCCATCCTCGTCGCCGGCCATGGCGAGGGCTTCTTCCGCGAGGAGGCCGAACGGGGCCGCTACCGGCTGGTGATCCTGAAGGACCGGCCGAGCCCGGCCGCCTCGCGCATCACCGCCGCGCAGCCGCTGCGCCGCTGGCTGCGGCACCAGCCGCCGGCGGTGCTGCTGTCGATGGGCAATCACGGCCATGCGACCGCCTATCTCGCCTGTCGCGGGCTCGGCCATGTCCGCCGCATCTACCGGATCAGCAACGAGGTGACGCGCGGCGACGGCCTGCGCGGCGCCTTGCGGATGCACTGGATGGAGCGGCTGATCGCCGACGCGGCGCGGATCGCGATCGTCGGCGCCGCGCTGCGCCGCGCGCCGATGCTGGCCCGCGCGATCGGGCGCGGCCAGGCGATCGAGATAGCGAGCGGGGTCGACGGCGATCATGCGCGGGCGATGGCGGCGGCGCCCGTGCCGCACCCCTGGCTCGATGCGGAGGTGCCCGTCGTGCTCGGCATCGGCCGGCTGCGCCCGCAGAAGAATTTCGACCTGCTGATCGAGGCGGTCGGCATCGCCCGCGCCGAACGGCGGCTGCGGCTCGTCATCCTCGGCGACGGCACCGGGGAGGAACGCAGCCGGCTCGAACAGCTCGCCGCGCGCGCCGGGCTGGGCGAGGATTTCCTGCTCGCCGGCGAAAGCAGCAACGTCTTCGCCTGGGCGGCGCGCGCGGGCGCGTTCGTGCTGCCGTCGCGCTGGGAAGGCTCGTCGGTCGCGCTGCTCGAGGCGATGGCGGTCGGCGTCCCGGTGATCGCCTCGCGCCTCGCCGGCGACGCCGCGCAGGTGCTCGACGAGGGCCGCCATGGCCTGCTCGTCGGCGGCGAGGACCGCACCGAGCTGGCGCGCGCGATCCTCGTCCAGCTCTCGGGCTATGCGGTGCGGCCGGGCGACCGCGCGCGCGCCTATGGCCTGCCGGGCGCCGCCTATCTCGACCTGGTCGAGGCGGTGATGGCCGAAATGGACGGCACGGCGCGGGCCGCCGCATGACCGCCAGCCCTTCCGCGAGTCTTCCCGCCCATCAGGGCGGCGCGGTCTTCGCGCGGATGGGGCGCAACCTCGCCTGGCTGCTCGGCGGGCGCGGCTTCCAGGCGGTGGCGAGCCTGCTCTATCTCGGCCTCGCCGCGCGCACCCTCGGCCCCGCCCGCTTCGGCGAGTTCACCCTGGTGCTCGCTTATGGCCAGGCGATCGCCAACGTCGCGCAGTTCCAGTCGTGGCAGACGGTGATCCGCTACGGCACCATCCACATCGCCGCCGGCGCGCGCGACCGGCTCGGCCGGCTGCTCGGCCTCACCACCCTGTTCGACGGCGGCGGGGCGATCCTCGGCGCGATCGTCGCGGCGGCCGGGGTCGCGCTCGCCGCCGGCTGGCTCGGCTGGGACGCGGCCGAGCGGGGCCGCGCGGCCTGGTTCGGGGTCGCGCTGCTGCTGTCGATCGGCGCGACGCCGACCGGCATGCTGCGCCTCGTCGACCGCTTCGACCTCACCACCTGGTGCCAGGCGGTCGGCCCGCTGGTGCGGTTGGCGGCATCGATCGCCGCCTGGGCGACCGACGGCGGCATCGGTCTGTTCCTGGCCGGCTGGGCGGCGGCCGCGCTGCTCCAGCATGGCGCGACCTGGTTCGCGGCGCTGACCCGAACCGGCCTGCCGGTCGCTATCGGCTGGCGGCGCGCCGGGCGGGCGGTGCGCGAGAATGAGGGCATCTGGCGCTTCGCCCTCACCACCAACGCGGCGGGCACGGTCGGCCTGCTCGGCGAGCAGCTCGCGACGCTCGCGGTCGGCGGCGCGGCGGGGGCGACCGCGGCGGGCGGCTTCCGCATCGCCAGCAAGGTCGCCCGCGCGCTCGCCAAGCCGATCCAGATCGCCGCGCGCGTCCTCTATCCCGAGCTCGCCCGGCTCCACGCCAGCGCCGACCATGCCACGCTCGACCATGTCATGGCGCGGGTGTCGCGCTATGCGATCGGCCTGTCGCTGGCGGTGGTCGTCGTCGCGCTGGCGGGCGGCGGTCTGCTGATCGGGCTGATCGCCGGCCCCGGCTACGGCTTCGCGCGCGACATGCTGGCGGTGATGGCGATCGGCGTCGCGATCGACCTGTCGGGCTTCGCGCTCGAACCGCTGCTGGTCGCGCGCGGCCGGGCGGGAACGGTGCTCGCCATCCGTGTCGCCGGCACCCTCCTGCTCGGGCTGCTGGTCGCGTTGCTGCTGCCGACCCTCGGCGCGATGGCGGCGGCGGTCGCGACGGTGGCGGCGTCGCTGGCGATGCGGGTCGCGCTGGGTCGGGCGGCAGCGGTGCAATAGGATACTTCCACCCCGGACGATCACGTTCTAAGCCCGCGCGATGAGCAATCTCTACTCGCGCCTTGCCGCCGGCTTTCCCGATCCCGCCACCCCCTTCGCCCATCTGCCCGACGGCAGCGTCGTGACCTATGGCGACGTCGACAAGCGATCGGCGGCCTTCGCGCACCTGCTGCGCGGGGCGGGCGTCGGCGTCGGCGACCGGGTCGCGGTGCAGGCGGAGAAGAGCATCGACATGCTGATGCTCTATCTCGGCGCGCTGCGGGCGGGGGCGGTGTTCCTGCCGCTCAACACCGCCTATACGGCGGGCGAGCTCGACTATTTCATGCGCGACGCCGAACCCGCGCTGTTCGTCTGCGATCCGGCGGCGCTGCCGGCGGTCGCCCCGCTCGCCGAGGCGGCGGGCGTGCCGCGGGTCGAGACGCTCGGCGCCGACGGCGGCGGCAGCCTCGCCGCGCTGCTCGCCGGCCGGCCCGAGAGCTTCGACGATGTCGCGCGGGACGACAAGGACCTCGCCGCGATCCTCTACACCTCGGGCACGACCGGCCGCTCGAAGGGGGCGATGCTGAGCCACGACAATCTCGGCTCCAACGCCTTCACGCTGCGCGAGGCCTGGGCCTTCGGCGGCGGCGACGTGCTGCTCCACGCGCTGCCGATCTTCCACACCCACGGCCTGTTCGTCGCGACCAACACGATCCTGGCGGCGGGCGCGTCGATGATCTTCCTGCCGAAGTTCGATGCGGCCGAGGTGCTGCGCCGGCTGCCGCGCGCGACGGTGATGATGGGGGTGCCGACCTTCTATATCCGCCTGCTCGACGAGGCCGGCTTCACCCGCGACCATGTCGCGCACATGCGGCTGTTCGTGTCGGGATCGGCGCCGCTGTCGGCCGACATTCACCGCGAGTTCCGCGAGCGCACCGGCCACGCCATCCTCGAACGCTACGGCATGACCGAGACCAACATGAACATCTCCAACCCCTATGACGGCGATCGGATCGCCGGGACGGTGGGCTTCCCGCTGCCCGGCGTGTCGATCCGCATCGCCGATCCCGAGACGGGGGCGGAGCTGCCGCAGGGTGAGGTCGGCGTCGTGCAGATCGCCGGGCCCAACGTCTTCCAGGGCTATTGGCGGATGCCGGACAAGACCGCGGCCGAGTTCCGCGACGGCTGGTTCGTCTCGGGCGACCTGGGCCTGGTCGACGCGCGCGGCTATGTCACGCTGGTCGGGCGCGCCAAGGACCTGATCATCTCGGGCGGATACAACGTCTATCCAGCCGAGGTCGAGACCGCGCTCGACGAGCTGCCGCAGGTCCATGAATCGGCGGTGATCGCCGTCCCGCACCGCGACCTCGGCGAGGCGCCGGTCGCGGTGATCGTGCCGCGCGACAAGGGCTATGCCGACGCCGATGCGATCCGCGCCGGTCTCGCCGACACGCTCGCCCGCTACAAGCAGCCGCGCGCCATCCTGTTCGTCGACGCCCTGCCCAAGAACGCGATGGGCAAGGTGCAGAAGGCGCTGCTGCGCGAGGAGCACAAGGACCTGCTGGCGGCGCGGTAGGCGCCTATGGAACCGGCGTCGGCAGCGGCTCGCCCGCGTAGAAGGCGGTCAGGTTGGCGAGCAACATCTCCTTCATCCGCCGCACCGCCGCGTCGGTGGCGCCGCTGGTGTGGGGGGTGAGGATGGTGTTGGGCACATCGGCCCAGCGCCCGGCCGGGGTCGGCTCCTGCGCATAGACGTCGAGCGCGGCGGCGCCGAGCCGGCCGTCGCGCAGCGCGGCGATCAGCGCGTCCTCGTCGACCACCTGGCCGCGCGCGACGTTGACGAGCAGCCCGTCGGGGCCGAGCGCGTCGATGACCGCGGCGGAGATCATCTTCTCATTGTCGTGATGCGCGCGCGCCGCGACGACCAATATGTCGCTCCACGCGGCGAGATCCTCCAGCGTCTCCATGCGCGGCCAGGCGGCGTCTGGCTTGGGGTTCGGACCCCACCAGCGCGTCTCCATCCGCATCACATCGGCGCGGCGGGCGACGGCGGCGCCGATGCTGCCCAGCCCGACGATGCCGATCCGGGCGCCATCGAGCGATCCGGTGATCAGCTTCGCGCCGGGCTTCCATTCGCCGGCGCGCAGCATCCGGTCGCCGGAGAAGATGCGGCGGCGCTCGGCCAGGATCATGCCGATGGCGTGATCGGCGACGTCTTCGTTATTGGCATCGTGCGCATGGCAGACCTGGATGCCGCGCGCGCGGACGGCGGCGACGTCGACCCCGTCATAGCCGACCGTGAAGCAGGCGATCAGGCCCAGCTTCGGCATCCGCTCGACCAGTTCGGGCGGCAGCCGGAACTCGCCCGCCATGATGAGGGCGCTGACCTCCGCCAGCCGGGGCGGGTCCTTCTCCTCCCACAGCGCGATCATGTCGTAATGCTGGGAAAGCTGGGGGACGAGCAGGCCGAGATGCGGCTGCACGACGGCGATGACGGGACGATCGGACATGCGCCTTGTCTAGAGCCTGATCGTCTGAGGTGGAAGCGCTTCGCGCTTCCGCCTCCGCCGCCCGGTCCCGCGCCTGCTCAGGCTGCTTCCGCCTCCCGGCTCACCCTGGTGATGGTGAGCAGGCGGCGGTGGCCGTCGCGGCCGGGCCACAGGATCGACTGGCCTTCGCGCAGGCCGATCAGCCCCGCGCCGACCAGGGTGAGGATCGAGACCCTGCCCGCGTCGATGTCCGCGTCCTTGGGGTAGACGAGCTGCACGGTGCGCGACGTCCCGTTCGCCTCGTCGACGAACTCGACATGCGAGTGCATGGTGACGACGTCGGCGGGGATGCGCGCCGCCTTGTAGAGCGTGGCGCGGTCGATCTCCTCGAGCAGCAGCTCGCTGACCTGGGGAATGCGTTCCTCGGCGGCGACGGCCATGTTGGCGAGCGTCTCGGCTTCGGAATCGATCATATGGATGGCCGGACGCCGGCCCGCCTTCTTCTTCATCATGGTGCCTTTTCCGGATATGGGCGCGCGCGCAGCCATGCGGCGCGCCGGTCTATCGAAGGTTCGCCCCGGGCTCGGGGCGCGAGGCACCGGAACCCGGGGCTAGATGCCCGCGAGAAGCTGACCCGCTTGATGGCGGAAACGGAAAAGGCAGCAGAAGCTCCGCATCAGGCCAAGATGGTGCCTGCGCCCATCTAAGTCAAATGTCGGATGTTCAGGGCTGGGCCGGCTTGGGCGCGGCGACGCGGCGGACGCTGATGATCTTGATCGGCGCCGCCAGCATCTGGCCCTTCATCACGCCTTCGCCCAGCGTCGGGGAGCGTGGCGCGGCGAGGATCTTCTTCACCACGTCCATCCCCTCGACGACATGGCCGAAGGCGGCATAGCCGAGATTGTCGCCGGGGGCCGAGGGATTGGCGTCCATATAGGTCATGTCGCCGACGACGATGAAGAAGTCGCCCGCCGCCGTGCCCGGCGCGTTGCGGCCCATCGATATGGTGCCGTCGACATGCTTGAGGCCGGTCTTGGTGGTCGGCTCGTGCGCGATGCCGGGCAGCACCTTCTTGGGGTCGAACTTGATGCCGCCCTGGACCAGGCCCAGTTCGGGCGCGTTGGGCACCGCCACCGCGCGGTAGAAGGTCGTGTTGTCGAAGCGCTTGGTGTCGGCATAGCGCAGGAAGTTGCTGGTGGTGATCGGCGCGCGCTCCTTCTCCAGCTCCAGCAGGATCGGGCCCTCGCTGGTCAGGATGCTGACCTGCACCGTCGCCGGCTTGGGCGCGGGCGCCGCCGGCGGCGTGGCCGGGGCCGGCGCGGCGGCGGGCGGAGCGGTTTCCTGCGCGAGGGCGGGAAGGGCGGAGAGGCACAGCAGGGCGCCGAGCGCGAGTCGATGGATCGTCATGGCGCGAGCTTAGCGCAGGAAGCGGCCGCGACAGAAGATGCCCACGCGTCATCCCGGCGAAAGCCGGGATCTCCCTTCTCTTCCGCTGCTCGGGCCGGGTCGTCGAAAAGGCAGGGAGATCCCGGCTTTCGCCGGGATGACGGGTAGAGGATGACTTGGACGCGCCGGCTGGATCGCCTATAGCGGCGGCACGCGTGATGTGCGACGCGCCGTCAGACCGAGGACGAGACGATGGATTCCCACCCGACCGCAAAGCCCTTCCGCCTTGTCGTCCGGGATCATCCTCATGCCTGCCTCGATCACGCTTTCCCAATTGAGCTGGACCACGCCTGACGGCCGTCCGCTTTTCGACCATCTCGACATCGTCTTCGCGCCCGAGCGCTGCGGCCTGGTCGGCCGCAACGGCATCGGCAAGAGTACGCTGCTCCGCCTGATCGCGGGCGAGTTGGCGCCGCGCGCCGGCCGGATCGGCATCGACGGCACGATCGGCGTGATGCGCCAGATCGTCGACGTCGCCCCCGACGAGAGCATCGCCGACCTGTTCGGGGTGCGCGACGCGCTCGCCCTGCTGGCGCGCGCCGAGGCGGGGACGGCGAGCCTCGACGAGCTGGCCGAGGCCGACTGGACGCTCGAGGCGCGGATGCTCGCCGCGCTCGGCGCGGTCGGGCTCGACGCCGGGCCGGATGCGCGGCTCGCGGCGCTGTCGGGCGGCCAGCGCAGCCGCGCGGCGATCGCGGCGGCGCTGTTCGCGGAGCCCGACTTCCTGCTGCTCGACGAGCCGACCAACAATCTCGACCGCGCCGGCCGCGCCGCCGTCCATGACCTGCTCGCCGGCTGGCGCGGCGGCGCGATCGTCGTCAGCCACGACCGCGAGCTGCTCGACCATATGGACGCGATCGTCGAGCTGAGCGGCCTCGGCGCGGCGCGCCATGGCGGCAACTGGACCGCCTATCGCGCGCGCAAGGCGATCGAGCTCGACGCCGCGCGGCACGACCTCGCCCAGGCCGAACGGCGCGCCGCCGAGACCGCGCGCACCGCCCAGGCGACGCGCGAGCGCCAGCAGCGGCGCGATGCCGCCGGCGCGCGCAAGGGCGCGCGCGGGGACATGCCGCGCATCGTCGCCGGCGGCCGCAAGCGGCAGGCGGAGGAGAGCGTCGGCGCGCAGGCGCGGCTGGCCGAGCGCCAGCGGACCGAGACCGCCGAGGCGCTGTCCGCCGCCCGCGCGCGGATCGAGCGGCTCGAACCGATGCGGGTGACGCTCGCCTCGACCGGCCTGCCGGGCGACCGGATCGTCCTCCAGCTTCGCGACGTCCGCGCCGGCTACGCGCCGGACCGGCTCGTCCTCGACGGCGTCGACCTGGAGATACGTGGTCCCGAGCGGATCGCGCTGGGCGGCGCCAATGGCTCGGGCAAGAGCACGCTGCTCGCGCTCGTCACCGGCGCGCTGGCGCCGCTGTCGGGGGAGGTGCGCCGCCCGGCCGCCTGCGCGCTGCTCGACCAGCGGGTGAGCCTGCTCGATCCGGCGCTGTCGGTCGCCGGCAATTTCGCGCGGCTGCATCCGGGCGCAACCGACAATGGCTGCCGCGCCGCGCTGGCGCGCTTCCGCTTCCGCGCCGAGGCGGCCGAGCAGATGGTGGGATCGCTGAGCGGCGGACAGAAGCTGCGCGCCGGCCTCGCCTGCGTGCTGGGCGGCGAGACGCCGCCGCCGCTGCTGATCCTCGACGAGCCGACCAACCATCTCGACCTCGATTCGATCGCGGCGATCGAGGCCGGGCTGACCGCCTATGACGGCGCCCTGCTGGTCGTCAGCCATGACGAGAGCTTCCTCGCCCATATCGGCATCGGGCGGCGGCTGGAGCTGTCGGACGGGCGGCTGGAGGAGGTGGGTTGATGCCTCCTTCCGTCATCAAGTCAGTTGAGGCTGGAGATTGGCAGCGTCGCGGATGCGAGCATTGGCGATGCAGATAATTTTGCGCATGAGGGCGGCGAGAGCGAGGCGTTTGGGTTTTCCAGCGCGGACGAGTGCGTTGTAGAAGTCTGCGAGAGGATTTTTGCCGCGAGCGGCGGCGAGGGCGGCGATGAAGAGGGCGGGCCTGATCTGCCTTCGTCCGCCTGAGCTGTGTCGGCGGGCCTGGAGTTTTCCGCTGTCTCTGGGATGAGGGGCGCAACCAGCGAGGCTTGCGGCCTGCCGGCGGTTGAGAGAGCCGAGTTCGGGCATGGTTGCGATCAGGAGAGGAGCGAGGACGGCGGCGACGCCTGGGATGGATCGCAAGGCGCGAGCGCGGGAGGTGAGGTCGCGGTGTTGGTTGATGAGCTCCTCGATCTGAACCTCGATGGTGCGGATACGGTGTTCGAGATCGGCGATATGGTCGCGGATGTCGTCGGCGACGAGATGCCCACGAGGGGCCTTGAGGCGATTGGTTTCCTGGCGCTTCATGGCGACGAGATCGAGGCGTCGTGAGACGAGGAGGCTGATCTGGGCCTGGCAAGGCTCGGGAGGTTGCCAGCGCATCAGGCCGGGACTGCGGTCGATGGCGTAGCGGCTGAGCCAGCGGGCATCGATGGGGTCGGTCTTGGCGCGTTTGCCGAAGGAGCGGATATAGGCCTTGATCTTGGCGGCATCACCGCGGTGAACGGGGATGGCGAGGCCGCAGAGGACGGCGAGGAGCTTGTCCTCATGGCCTCCGGTCGCTTCGCATACGGCCAGATCGCGGTTGCGCAGCGGATCGAGCGCGGCCGTGAGGGCCTGGGTCTCGTTGGCTATGGTGAGGGTCTGGCCGGTTACGCTGTCGAACAGGGTCACGCTGTCCTGGGATACGTCGAGGCCAAGAGCTGTCTGGATTTCGTCGGCATATCGTATCATCTTGGGGTCCCATGCTTCGAATTGTCTGCGGGCGTGCCGAAAGGCGGCCCATTCAAGTCAGCAAGCGATGCGAAGCTGGGGCGACAAGAGCCCTGGATGACGTCGGTCGTTTCGACCTATTCCCGCACGGGCGCCTTGCCGCCACGAGCTGCGGGGTGGCCACCCCGCAGCTCGTCTCGCCAGCCACCCACTCTTAAATCATTTTCCCGAGAGACAATTCCCGCGAAAGCGGGAATCCACGGTCACGGGGCATGTCGTCTCTTGCGGGCCGCCGTCCATGGCTTCCCGCTTTCGCGGGAATGACGACAGGGGCGAGGACATGGCTTTATCTGACTTGGAACCCGTCTAAA
The DNA here is from genome assembly GCA_000016765.1 of Rhizorhabdus wittichii RW1. Taxonomy (NCBI): domain Bacteria; kingdom Pseudomonadati; phylum Pseudomonadota; class Alphaproteobacteria; order Sphingomonadales; family Rhizorhabdaceae; genus Rhizorhabdus; species Rhizorhabdus wittichii. The sequence goes on along the minus strand of CP000699.1, from coordinate 2,760,724 downwards.
CCGCTCGACACGAACCGGCCATGGCTGTCGTCAGGCCAGCCGTTCGGGCACCACCGCCGAATCCTCGATCACCTTGTCGACCGGCGAGACCTGTTCCCAGGGGAAGACGAACCAGTCCTTGTTGGCGGTCCGGTCGATCGTGCGGAAGCGATAGTCGACCCGCTCGGCCGAGACGACATTGTCGATCAGCGTGGCGAAGCGGACATTGTCGATCGCGCCGCCCGCGTCGCGCAGCGCCGCCTTGATATGGGTGATCGTCGTCCCGCTGTCGTTGATGTCGTCGACGAACAGCAGGCGCTGCGCCACGCTCATCCCCGCCAGCGTGGCGAGCAGCCCGGCCGAGAAGTCGGGCAGGTGCGAGCTGTGGTCGACCGACAGCATCGGGATGCTGGTCGCATGGCTCAGATACACCGCCGGGATCAGGCCGCCGCGGCCGATGCCGATGATGACGTCGGGCCGCCAGCCGCTCTCGCGGATGCGCGCCGCTACATAATGGACGGCGGTCAGGAACTCGGGCTGGTCGACGGGGGTCAGGGTCGGCATGAACGGGTTCCTTGGGATCAGGCGAGGGCGGCCGCGACATAGGCGTCGAGCGCGTCGATATGCCGGGTCACCGCGACGTCGTCGAGGAAGGACCCGAGGAAACTGTTGCGCGCCAGCGTCGCGAAGTCGTGCGCGTCGAGCCGGCCGGCCGGGATCAGCGCCCGGTAATTGTCGTTCACATAGCCGCCGAAATAGGCGGGGTCGTCCGAATTGACCGTCGCGCGCAGGCCGAGCCGCAGCATCCGCTCGATCGGATGCGCGTCGATGTCCTCGACCACGCACAGCTTCAGGTTCGACAGCGGACAGACCGTCAGCGTCATCCCCGACCGCGCCAGCCGGGTGGTCAGCGCCCGGTCCTCCAGCGCGCGGTTGCCATGGTCGAGCCGGTCGATGTGGAGCAGGTCGAGCGCCTCGTGGACATAGGCGGGCGGCCCTTCCTCCCCGGCATGGGCGACGCGCAGCAGCCCCATCTCCCCGGCGCGGTCGAACACCCGGCGGAACTTGGACGGCGGATGGCCGACCTCCGACGAATCGAGGCCCACCGCCGCGATCCGGTCGAGCCAGGGCTCGGCGGCGGCGAGCGTCTCGAAGGCGGCGTCCTCGTCGAGATGGCGCAGGAAGCAGAGGATCAGCCGGCTGGTCACGTCCAGGTCGCGCTCGGCCTCCTGCATCCCCGCGAGCAAGCCGTCGGCGACGACCTGGAAGGGGATGCCCCGGTCGGTATGGGTCTGCGGGTCGAAGAATATCTCGGCATGGACGACGCTGTCGGCGGCGGCGCGGCGGAAATAGGCGAGGGCGAGGTCGCGGAAATCCTCCTCGGTGCGGAGCACGTCGGCGCCCTGGTAATAGATGTCGAGGAAGTCCTGCAGCCGGCTGAACGAATAGGCGCCGCGCAGCTCCTCGACCGAGGCGAAGGGGATGGCGATGCGGTTGCGCCGGGCCAGCTCGAACATCTGCTCGGGCTCGAGGCTGCCCTCGATGTGGAGGTGGAGCTCGGCCTTGGGCAGGCCCGATACGAAATGCGCGAGATCGGTCATGGCCCCATCCTTCCGCCGCGATCCTAACAGGGGATCGATGCGTGGCAATGGCGATGAAGCCGGCGTCAGGCGTCGACCGGGACGTCGGCGGCAGTGCGCGCGTAGCGGGCGGCGACCAGCGCGCAGACGAACAGCTGGAGCTGGTGGAAGATCATCAGCGGCAGGATGATCACGCCGACCTGCGCCGAGGCGAAGATCGCGCCCGCCATCGGCACGCCCGACACCAGGCTCTTCTTCGAACCGCAGAACAGCAGGACGATCTCGTCGCCGCGCGGCAGGCGCAGGCGGCGCGCGACGAACAGGTTGACCGTCATGACGACGGCCAGCAGCACCGCGCTGAGGCCGAGGATGATCAGCAGGTCGGCCGCTTCGGTCCGCTGCCAGATGCCGTTGACGACGGCGGCCGAGAAGGCGGTGTAGACCACCAGCAGGATCGACGATCGGTCGACCGGCATGAGCAGCTTCCTGTGCCGGTCCAGGAAGCCGCCGATCCACGGGCGCAGCAGGTGGCCCGCGACGAAGGGCAGCAGCAGCTGGAGCATGATCGCCTCGATCGCGTCGAGCGAGACGCCCGGCGCGCTGCCCTGCACCTCGATCAGCAGCCCGACCATCAGCGGGGTCAGGACGATGCCGGTGATGTTCGACAGCGACGCGCTGCACACCGCGGCGGGAACGTTGCCGCCCGCCATCGCGGTGAAGGCGATCGACGATTGCACCGTCGAGGGGAGCAGCGACAGATAGAGCATGCCCGACAATATCTCGGGCGTGGTCAGCCCGCGGGCGCCCCAGGCCAGCGTCCAGCCGAGCAGCGGGAAGAGCAGGAAGGACGAGGCGAGGACGAGCAGGTGGAGCCGCCAGTTGCCGATCCCGGCGAGCACCGCCTGCCGCGACAGCTTGGCGCCGTGAAGGAAGAACAGCAGCACGATCGCGGCGTCGGTCAGCCCCTCGAACAGGCCGACCGCCACGCCCCGCGCGGGCAGCAGCGACGCCACCACGATCGTCAGGGTGAGGAGGATGAGGAAGGGGTCGAGCCCCTTCAGGAGGCGGGCGATCAGGCGCATCGCCGGGGAATGTCGGCGCGCGCGGCCGCCGTCAAGCGGAGTGGGGCTCCCCTTCCGTTCCCGTCATTCCGGCGGAGGCCGGAATCTCGGGAGAGGGGAGAGAAGGTCGAGGCAGGAGCCCCCCGAGATCCCGGCCTTCAGCCTTTGGCTGAAGTTTATCCCGAGCGCCTGCCTTGCAGGCAGCCGAGGGGCCGGGATGACGCGTGAGAGGGAGCGATTGTATCGGCCCGGCCGCTCCTCTACTCCCCCGCCCATGATCGAGCCCCGCACCCACATGCTCGCCGTCCGGCGCCTGCAGCTCAACATCGTCGAATGGGGCGACCCGGACGCGCCGCCGCTGATCCTCCAGCATGGCGGGCGCGACCATGCGCGCAACTGGGATTGGGTGGCGAACGCCTTCGCCGCCGACTATCGCGTGATCGCGCCCGACCTGCGCGGCCATGGCGACAGCCAGTGGTCGAACGACGGCGCCTATGAGATGATCGACTATCTCGACGATTTCGCCGGCATCGTCGCGGCGCTCGACCTGCCGCCCTGCCCGATGATCGGCCATTCGCTGGGCGGCAACATCGTCACCCGCTTCCTCGGCCTCTATCCCGATCGCGCGACCCGGCTGATCAGCATCGAGGGACTGGGCGATTCGCCCGAGGCCGCCGCCCGCCGCGCCGCCGCCGACCCGCTCGAGACGCTGCGCGTCTGGATCGCGCGCCGCGCCGAGACGACCGCGCGGACGCCGCGCGCCTTCGCCGACCGCGCCGCGCTGGCCGCCCGGCTGCGCGCGGCCGATCCTCGGCTCGACGACGCCACGCTCGACCATCTCGCAATCCACGCCGCGCATGCCGATCCCGATGGGACGGTCCGCCCCAAGCATGATCCGGCGCTGGGGCCGACCTCGCCGGTCGACCTCGCCCAGGCGACCAAGGAGCGGATGTGGGCGGCGATCGCCTGTCCGGTGCTGCTCGTCTATGGCGCGGAGAGCTGGGCGTCGAACCCGGCCGTCGACGGGCGCGCGAGCCATTTCCGCGACGCCCGGGTCGAGCTGTTCGAGGGCGCCGGCCATTGGGTCCATCACGACCGGCGCGACGCGTTCATCGCGCTTGCCCGGGAATTCCTAGGCTAGGACATCGTGCGGTTTATCTGAACCGCTCATCCTGAGGAGCCATTGAGCGAAGTCGAAATGGCGTCTCGAAGGTCCTTCGAGAGGGGCCTTCACCTTCGTTCAGTCCCTCCTCAGGATGAACGGACCGGGGTGCGTCAAACTAAACGCATGCTCTAGTCCTCGTCGTCGAGCGCGAGCAGGGCGAAGCTCGCCAGCCAGTGCTCGCCCATATAATGGTCGGCGAGGTGCGGCAGCGCGGCGGCGAGGTGGCGCTCGGCGGCGTCGCGCGCGATCGGGCCGACCGGATGATCGGCGGGCAGGCCGGCGGCGATCGCGCGCCAGCTCCAGGCGCGGCTCAGGTTGAGCCCGTCGAGATGGGCGATCTTGCCGTCGGTCCGGTCGGAGACGACGGCCGGGGTCAGCAGCGTCGAGGGTACCTCGGGCAGGAAGGCGTCGAACCAGCGGCGGAAATCGGCGGGGGCGAGCAGCGCGCACATCAGATGCGCCTCGGTCAGCGCGGGCGAGAGGAACTCGTCGCCGCCCGGCTCCCACGCCTGGCAGCCGCGATCGGCGCCGAACCAGCCCGTGGCACGGGCCGCGACCAGCGCGGCGAGCTCGGGATCGTGCGCGGTCGCCCAGCGATGGGCATGGAGCAGCGCGAAGCTGCTGTTGGGATGCGCGCCGACCCGGATCGGATAGGTGAGCCGGGGCAGATAGGCCTTGAACCGGTCGGCGAAGGCGCGGGCGAGCGGATCGAGCGCCTGCCGCCAGCGCCGGTCCTCGTGGCGGCCCAGCTCGTCGTGGAGCGCGAGCAGCCACGCCCAGCCATAGGGCCGCTCGAACCCGGCCGAGGCGGGGCGATCGAGATAGGCCAGCTCGCCCGCCACCTTGTCGGGCATCAGCATCGCGTCGGCGCGGGCGCGGATCGCGGCGGCCTGCGGCAGATCGGGGAAACGGCGCAGCAGCCGCATCACCTGCCACCAGCCATGGACGCAGCTGTGCCAGTCGAAGCTGCCGTGGAAGATGGGGTGAAGCACCGACGGCGGCAGCACGTCCTCGGGCCCCGCCATCACATGGTCGAGCTTGAACGGCCATTCGCGGTCGAGATGGCCGAGCGTGAGCGCCGCGAAGCGCGCGGCGAGATCGGGGGTGAGGGTGGTGGTGTCCATCGTCTTCCTAACCCCACAGGTCATTCCGGCGGAGGCCGGAATCTCGGGAGATGAAGTGCGGCGCGCCTCTCCTGAGACCCCGGCCTCCGCCGGGGTGACGGTGGGGCGGCAGGGTCACCGGAACGCCAGCCAGTAGAGCAGCCCGATGTTGACCGCCAGCAGCGGCAGCGCGGTCGGGATCTGCGCGCGGATCACGCCGTGGCGGTCCCTGAGGTCGAGCAGCGCGGCGGGGACGAGGTTGAAGTTGGCGGCCATCGGCGTCATCAGCGTGCCGCAGAAGCCGGCGAGCATGCCGATCGCCGCGACGATCGCCGGGTTGCCGCCGGCGCCGTGGATCAGCACCGGGATGCCGACCGCCGCGATCATCACCGGGAAGGCGGCGAAGGCGTTGCCCATGACGATGGTGAACAGCGCCATGCCGATCGCATAGGCGAGCACCGCGCCGAACAGGCTGCCCTCGGGGATCAGCCGCCCCATCAGCCCGCCGACCACGTCGCCGACCCCGGCCAGCGCGAACACCGCGCCGAGGCTGGCGAGCATCTGCGGCAGCGCCGCCGCCCAGCCGACCCCGTCCATCAGCCGCCGGCCCTCGTCGAACGGCGTCATCGCGCGCGGCCGCAGCCAGGCATAGCCGATCGCCAGCGCGATCGTGACGCCCAGCGTCAGCGCGACCAGCGTCGCCTGCTTCGGATCGACCAGCGCCGGCATCTGCTTGAACGCCAGCGTGCCCGCGAGCGCCGTCGCCGGGATCGCCAGCGCGGGCAGGAACAGCCGGTTGCGCCGCGCCGCCGCCTCCGCCGCGCGCTCGGCGGGCGAGGTGGTGGCGGCGTCGCCGCGCCCCATCAGCCCGAAGCCGGCGATCGCGACCAGGCCCAGCACCAGCACGCCGTTGCCGAGGTCGCCGAGCCGGTCCCCGGCGAGCAGGCTGAGCGCGATCAGCGCGTAGAACAGCGCGTTGCCGATCCGCCTGCCATGGCTGCGGTCGCGCAGCGCCGACCCGGCGAAGGCCAGGAAGATCAGCCCCGCGAAGGGATAGACGAGATTCAGGCCGATCATGGACGCCGTTTCCGCCGGTCGAACAGCATCAGCCGGACGCCGTGGATGACGAAGGCGGCGATCGCGGTCGGGATCGCCCAGACCGACAGGTGGAACGGCTCGATGACGATGCCATAGCCTTCGAGCACGCCCTTCATCAGCAGGATCGACCCGATCGCGATGAAGATGTCCTCGCCGAAGAACAGGCCGATATTGTCGGTCGCGGCGGCCATCGCGGCGGCCTCCTCGTCGCGCTCCTCCTCGCCACTCTGCTGCTGGGCGGCGGCCTCGGCCATCGGGGCGACCAGCGGGCGCACCGTCTGGGCATGCCCGGCGACCGAGACGAGGCCGAGCGCGGCGGTGACCTGGCGGAACAGCAGATAGCCGAGCAGCAGCCGGCCGACGGTGAAGCCGCGCAGGCCCGCGATCAGGGTGCGGGCGCGCTCCTGCAGGCCGTGGCGCTCGAGTAGGCCGATCACCGGCAGCACCATGTAGATCACGGTCACATAGCGGCTGTCGTTGAACGCCTTGCCGAAGGCGGCGAGCAGGTCGAGCGGGCCGATTCCGGCGGCGAGCCCCGTCGCCAGCGCCGAGACGAGCACGACGAGCAGCGGGTTGAAGCGCAGCACGAAGCCCGCGACGATGATCAGGATGCCGGAGAGGACGAGCATCAGTCCGCCCTCAAGGTGATATCGTCATGCCTGCGGAGGCAGGCATCCATGTCTGCCGTCTCCTCGGATGCCATCTGGCTGACGAGAGACATGGACCCCAGTCTTCGCTGGGGTGACGGGAGGAGAGGGGGACTCAAAGCGCGAGGGATAGGCTCACCTCGTCGCCGGCGGCGATCCCCTCGCGCTTCCGGACCGAGGCCTTGAGCGGCAGGATATAGCCGCCGCTGTCGCGGTGCGGGAAGATCGAGGTGCGCCAGCAGGTCGTCCCGATCCGCGCCTCGACCGGGATCGACCCGAAGCCGCCGGTGCGGCCGAGCGCGGCGAAGCGGATCTCGGCCGAGGTCTGCCCGTCGATGGTCAGGAAGTGCCAGGCCATCGGCCGCTCCTTGCCGGCCGATTGCCACAGCCAGACGGTGGCGGTCAGCGCGAAGGTCTCGTCTCCGGTCATGGCGGCAGAGTGGCGCCGGGCGCGGCGGGAATCAATCCCGCGACGCGGGTGATGGACTTCGCCCGGCCTCGCGGCTAGACGCGCCGCCATGACCGGGGCGGATCTCGATCGGGGACGAAGGGGCGGCAGGATCGCGCTGATCCTCGTCGCGCTGGCGCTGTTCATGCGCCTGCTGGTCCCCGCCGGCTGGATGCCCGCCGCCGATCGCGGCCTGGCGATCACCCTCTGCACCGGCACCGGCGCGCAGCAGGCGTGGATCGACGAGCAGGGCAATATCCACAAGGGCAAGCCCGGCGAGGGCCAGGCCGATCACCCCTGCGTGTTCGGCGGCTTCGCGGCGGTGCTCGACCTGCCCTCGGGCCTCGACGCGATCGCGGCGCCGCTGCCGGTCGCGACCGCGCTGCCCGCGCTCGCCGTCACCGCCGTTGCGATCGGCCGGGGCCTCGCCGCCCCGCCGCCGCCCGCGACAGGACCACCCGCCCGCCTCTGATCCGGAGCTGACCGGCCGCCTCCGCGCGGCCGGTGATCTGTCCATGGGCGGCCCGCGATCGGGCGCGCCCGATCGAGGCCTATTTCCATGAATCGCATATCCCATTTCGCTCGCGGCGCCTCGGCGCTCGCGCTGCTCTGCCTGTCCGCCGCCGCCCTCGCCGAGGAGGCCGAGGCCGATCGCGCCACCATCATCGTCAACGCCCAGACCGTCGCCGACGACGCCCGCGCGGCGGTCGAGAAGCGGCCCGGCGGCGTCGACGTCGTCGAGGCGTCGGCCTTCGCCGACAAGGTCGCCGTCAACCTGCGCGATGCACTCGCCTTCTCGCCCGGCGTCTACACCCAGCCGCGCTTCGGGCAGGAGGTCCGCCTGTCGATCCGGGGATCGGGGCTCAGCCGCGGCTTCCACATGCGCGGGCTGACGCTGTTGCAGGACGGCATCCCGATCAACCTGGCCGACGACAATGGCGACTTCCAGGAGCTCGACCCGCAGGTCTTCGAGCGGATCGAGGTCTATCGCGGCGCCAATGCGCTGCGCTTCGGCGGATCGACGCTGGGCGGCGCGATCAACGCTGTCACGCCGACCGGCCGGACCGCCCCGCGCTTCGAGCTGCGGGTCGACGGCGGCAGCTATGGCACGCTGCGGACCAAGGCGGCGGCGGCCTTCGCCGATGCGCGCGGCGACGCCTATGTCGCGCTGACCACCGATCGTTCGGACGGCGATCGCGACCATGCGAAGCGCGACGCGATCCGCTTCAACGGCAATGTCGGCCTGCGCCTGACCGATACGATCGAGACGCGCTTCTACGCAACGATCAGCCATATCGACCAGGACCTGCCGGGCTCGCTGACCCTGGCGCAGGCGCTGTCGACGCCGAAGCTGTCGCTGCCCGCCAACATCGCGATGGATCAGGAGCGCGACGTCGATTCGGTCCGCCTCCAGAACCGCACCACGGTCGACCTCGGCAGCGGGCGGCTGAGCTTCGGCGGCTTCTTCAACGCCAAGAAGCTGTTCCACCCGATCTTCCAGGTGCTCGACCAGAAGAGCAACGATCGCGGCGTCTTCGCCAGCCTCGACCTGGCCGGCGAGCTGGGCGGCTTGCCCTGGGAGGCGACGCTCGGCACCCAGGCGCGGTTCGGCACGGTCGCGGCGAAGCAGTTCGTCAACGTCGCGGGCCGACGCGGCGCGCCGACCGCCGACCAGCGCCAGACCGCGCGGACGATCAACAGCTATGGCGAGCTGCGGCTGCGGCCGATCGAGCCGCTGACCCTGATCGCCGGCGGCGTCTACACCAGCGGCGAGCGGCGGATCGTCAACCGGCTCGCCCCGGCGCGCAGCGGCGAGGCCGATTTCGACGCCTTCGCCCCCAAGCTCGGCCTGCTCTACGCGCCGTCGGCGGCGGTGCAGCTCTTCGCCAATGTCAGCCGCTCGGTCGAGCTGCCCGGCTTCAACGAGCTGAGCCAGACGCCGAACACCGGCCTGCCGGGCTTCACCCCGGTCGGGGCGCAAAAGGCCTGGACGGTCGAGATCGGTACGCGCGGCCGCCACGGCATCGCCGCCTGGGACATCAGCTTCTATCGCGCGGACCTGAAGGGCGAGATGCTGCAATATGCGGTGAGCCCGATCATCCCGGCGGCGACCTTCAACGCGGGGCGCACCCGGCACCAGGGGATCGAGGCGGGGCTCGACCTCCAGCTCGGCGCGCTGATCCGGCTGCGGCAGGTCTATCAGTATAACGACTTCCGCTTCCGCGACGACGCCGTCTATGCCGATAACCGGCTGCCGGTGATCCCCCGGCACCAATATCGCGCCGAGCTGCGGCTGGGCTTCGAGGGGCTCAACCTCACTCCCAATGTCGAATGGGTGCCCGAGGGCGCCTGGGCCGACTATCGCAACACGCTCCGCGCGCCGGGCTATGCGACGATCGGCCTGGGGGCGGAGGCGCGGCTCGCGCCCGGCGTCACGCTGTTCCTCGACGCGCGCAACCTGACCGGCAAGAAGGCGGTCGGCGACATCAGCGCGCTGGTCGCCTATGCGCCCGACAACCGCGCGACCCCGGCCGACGAGGGCAGCGTCGCCTTCTACCCGATCGAGCGCCGCGCCTTCTACGGCGGCCTGCGCATGACCTTCTGACGATCCCGGCGCGGGGCGGCCGTCGCGCCGCCCCGCGCCGCCTGTGGAGAATCCCGATGATCAAGACGATGACGATCGCGCTGGCGATCGCCGCCACCGCTGCCGCCGCTCCGGCCTCCGCCGTCGCCGCGCCGCTGCGGATCGAGACCCCCTGGCTGCGCGAGACCCCGCCCGCCGCCAGGACCGGCGCGGGCTATGCGCTGATCCGCAATGCCGGCCGGCGCGAGGACCGGCTGCTCGACGCCCGCTCGACGGTCGCCGAGCGCGTCGAGGTGCACAGCATGACGATGGACGGCGGCATCATGCGGATGCGGCCGGTGACCGGCGGGCTCGCCGTTCCCGCCGGCGGCGCGGTGGCGCTGCGGTCGGGCGGCTATCACCTGATGTTGACCGGTCTGAAGCGCCCGCTGCGGCGCGGGGAGGTGGTCGAGATCAAGCTGCGCTTCGCCCATGCGGGCGAGCTGCCGGTCCGCTTCCGGGTCGAGCCGATCGATTTCCGGCCCGAGGGAGGACGGCATGGGCGGTGAACCGCGCGGGCCCCTGTTCCCGCTCCGCATCCTGTTGTGGGCGGCGGTCGCGGCGGTGCTGCTCGGCTATGCCGGGCTGACGCTGTGGCCGCGCCTGCGCCCGCCCGCCGATCCGCAGGCCGGCTATGCCGCCGCCTTCGGCGGGCCGTTCCGCCTGACCGACCAGACCGGCCGGACCGTGACCGAGGCGAGCCTGCGCGGCCGGCCCTTCGCGATCTTCTTCGGCTTCACCCGCTGCGCCGAGGTCTGCCCCACCACCCTCCAGACCATGGCGCGGCTCAAGCGGGCGCTGGGCCCGGCCGGCGAGACGCTGGACCTCGTCTTCGTGTCGCTCGACCATGAACGCGACCGGCCGGCCGACATCGGCCAGTATCTCACCCTGTTCGGCACGCCGATCGTCGGCCTGACCGGATCGGCGGCGGAGATCGACCGCATCGTCCGCGCCTATCACGTCTATTACAAGAAGGTGCCGGTCGACGGCGGCGACTATGTCATCGATCACACCGCGACGGTCTTCCTGATGGACGCCGAGGGGCGCTTCTTCGGGACGCTGGCGCATGACGAGGGCGATCCGCCCCGGCTGGCCAAGCTGCGCAGGCTGGTGACGGCGGGCTGAGCCCGCCATCACCAGCGCCCTGACACGGAAACGCCATAGGACCTTCATGTTCGCGTAAGCCGAAGCGCACAAATGTTTCGCGCGCCGTTGTTAGCGAGCCGGCTTCTCATCAAGGGGAGCAAGCCCATGACTGACGTGGTTCGTGACGGCTATTCGGATGGTGTCGTCGACTGCAATCCGACCGACAATCCGACGCTGGAAAGCATCGCCGCCGAGCGCTATTCGCGCCGCCAGACGCTGTTCGGCGGCATTTCGGCGATCGCCGCCGCCAGCTTCGGCGGGCTGCTGCTGACCGCCTGCGGCAGCGACAACGACGCGCCCGTCGTCAACGCCGGCGCCAACGGCCAGTCGAGCTCGGGCAAGCTGGTGACGCTGGCCGGCACCGCCACCGACAAGGATGCGCTGACCCTGTCCTGGACCCAGGTCTCGGGCCCGACCGTCACGCTGAGCAATGCCAACACCAACACTGCGACCTTCATCGCGCCGGCGGTGTCTGCGGCGACCCCGCTGGTGTTCGAGTTCAAGGCGACCGACGACCGCAACAAGTCGACCACGGCGCAGACCACCGTCACCGTCTCCCCCGCGGTGCTCGGCTTCACCGCCGTGGCCAAGAGCCTCGACGACGTCGTCAAGGTGCCCGAGGGCTATGCCGTCTCGGTCCTCTATCGCCTCGGCGATCCGCTCAACGCGGCGACCTCGGCCTATGCCAACAACGGCACCGACACCGGCTTCTCGGCGCGCGGCGGCGACCATCATGACGGCATGCATTATTTCGGCCTCGCCGCGACCGGATCGACCCGCGACGACGCCAGCAACACACGCGGCCTGCTGGTGATGAACCATGAGAACATCACCCAGGTCTATCTGCACGCCAACGGCCCCACCTCGACCGGCGGCGTCCGCCCCGAGGGCGAGGCGCTCAAGGAGATGGAGGCGCACGGCGTCGCCGTCGTCGAGGTCGGCCGCGCCGGCTCGGGCGCCTGGAGCTATGTCCAGGGCAGCGCGCTCAACCGCCGCGTCACCCCGCTGACGCCCACCCTGTTCAGCGGTCCGGCGCGCGGCAACGCGCTGCTCCGCACCCGCTTCTCGGCCGCCGGCACCGACGGTCGCGGCACGATCAACAATTGCGCCAACGGCTTCACCGCCTGGGGCAGCTACCTGACCTGCGAGGAGAATTGGGCGGGCTATTTCCGTCGCGCGACGGGCGACGATGCCGCGCGCGGCGGCGCCACCGCCAGGTCGGTGGTCGCGCTCAAGCGCTACGGCATCCCCGAAGGCGCCGGCGGCAGCTATGGCTGGGCCTCGGTCGTCCCCGCCGATGCGGCGAGCACCGTCTATGCGCGCTGGGACGCGAGCGCGAGCGGCGCTGCCGCCGACGGCACCGCCGACTTCCGCAACGAACCGAACCAGTTCGGCTGGGTGGTCGAGATCGATCCCTATGACCCGACCAAGGCGCCCCGCAAGCGCACCGCGCTCGGCCGCTTCGGCCATGAGGGCTGCTGGCCGTCGGCGTTCGTCGCGGGCCGCAAGCCGGCCTTCTACATGGGCGACGATTCGCGCGGCGAATATCTCTACAAGTTCGTCTCGGCCCAGCCCTGGGTGGCGGCGGACGCCGGCGCGACCGACCGGCTCGCGATCGGCGACAAATATTTCGACGCCGGCACCCTCTATGTCGCGAAGTTCAACGCCGACGGCAGCGGCACCTGGATGCCGTTGTTGTTCGGCACCGGCCCGCTGACCGCCGCCAACGCCGCCTACGCCTTCGCCGATCAGGCCGACGTGCTGACCAACGCCCGGCTCGCGGCCGACGCGCTGGGCGCGACCAAGATGGACCGTCCGGAATGGACCGCGATCAACCCGGCGACCGGCGAGATGTATCTGACGCTCACCAACAACAGCGCCTCGGTCCGTCCGCTCGACGGCACCGACGCGGCGAACCCGCGCCATTACAATGATCCGAAGGGCAGCGCGAACACCGCGCAGCGAGGCAATCCCAACGGCCATATCGTTCGGCTGCGTGAGGCCGGCGACACGTCGGAAGCGACGAGCTTCGGCTGGGACATCTATCTGTTCGGCGCCGACTCGGCCGATTCGGACCCGGCCAACGTCAACCTGTCGGGCCTCGACGCGAGCAACGACTTCTCGAGCCCCGACGGCCTGTGGTTCGGCCGGCCGAGCAACGAATCGGGCCAGGTCAGCCCGCTGCTGTGGATCCAGACCGACGACGGCGCCTTTACCGATCGCACCAACAACCAGATGCTGGTCGCGCTTCCGGGCAAGGTCGGCGACGGCGGCGCGAAGACGATCACCAACACCGGCGCCGACGGCAGCACCCGCACCCAGGCGACGATCGTCGGCAAGGCGGCGACCGGCGCGACGCTGAAGCGCTTCCTGGTCGGTCCGAAGGGCTGCGAGATCACCGGCATCGACACGACGCCCGACGGCCGCACCCTGTTCGTCAACATCCAGCATCCCGGCGAAGAGGGTGGCCTGGCCACCTTGCAGAGCAGCTGGCCCGCGACCCAGGGCGGCACCAGCTCGACCGCGCGCCCGCGCTCGGCGACGATCGTGATCACCAGGAACGACGGCGGCGTCGTCGGCCTCTGATCCGATCCCCCGCGACGGAAAAGGAAAGGGGGCGCGGGCGACCGCGTCCCCTTTTTCGTCGTCGCGGAACATGTCCGCCGTTCAGCATCGGCGTGACGACCATTCAAATGACTTGGCGCCGGCCGCGGTATAGCCTTGGCCCTCCATGACGGTTCGGGAGGGAACAGGATGAGTGTTGCGGACCGGGATCCCGACATCAACCGGCGGGCGCGCTTCACGCATCTCGACAGCGTCAAGGTGCAGGAGGTGCGCCGCCAGCGGCATGGCGACCGGATCGCCTCGATCCGCGACCAGTGGATGGAGTTCTCGCCGGCCTATCTGTCGCTCTATTGCCAATGGGACCCCGGCGTGATCGTCCGGTCGCACGGCCATTACAGCGATCACGTCATGTTCGTGATCGACGGCGACATGATGTGCGGCGATCGCTACTGCCCGGCCGGCACGCACATCGCCGTCGACAAGGGGCAGGCGATGGGGCCGTTCATCGCCGGGCCGAACGGCACCAGGCTGATCGAGGTGATGATGGGCGATCCCCGCTCCTTTCCGGGCGACAACGACGCCTATCTCGCGCTGATGGAGGAGCGCGGCGTGGTCCAGCTCCCCGATCCGCCGATCGACATGCCGCCCTGGCTGAACGACATGCGGGACAATTGAGGCGCCGGGAGGGAGATCGGCATGGATGAGCAATCGTTGATCGCCGCGGAGCATCGGCGCCGGCGGCTATCGGTCGACGGCGATGCCGCCGGGCTGGAAGCGATGATGGCGGACGGCTTCTATTATGCGCATCTCAACGGGATGACCGACGACCGCCTATCCTATCTGGCGCGGATCAGGGCCGGACAGGTCCAGTATACGACGATGACGGCGCACGACCTCGACGCGCATCTGATCGGCGCCGCCGGCTGGATCAGGGGTGTCTCCCGCGTCGGCTATCGCCGGCCCGACACCGGCGAGGAAGGCCTGGCCGAGACGCTGTTCCTCTCGGTCTGGGCGCATGAGGACGGGGCATGGCGGATCGCCGCCTATGCGTCGACCCAGCTTCCGGCGCAGGGGTAGCCGGCCGGGAATTCCGTGGACGCCCCGATAAACGATGGTGATGGCGCGGGATAAAAATTTGAAATTGGACTTGATGGCCCGCTCTTGAAACTTTCCTCGTGCGCGGTTGGGCCCCTGATCGGGGCCGAAACAACGATAGCCGCCGCCGGAAATAAAGGGGTGACCATGAAGCTCAGCAACTCTGCCGCAAAGGGCGGCGCCATTGAAACTACGCGTGCGCATTTCTTTGCCCACGGCGCGATGATGGCGCTGGCCGTCGCGAGCGCGGGTTTCTGGAACGCGGCGGCGCATGCACAGGTCGACATGGCCGCCCAGGCCGAAGCGGCCGGCGCCGACGAGATCGTCGTTACCGCCCGCAAGCGGCAGGAAGCGTCGCAGAATGTTCCGCTGTCGGTCGCCGCGTTCAACGGCGAGATGCTTCAGTCGCGCTCGGTCACGACCGTTTCCGACATCCAGGGCCTCGTCCCCGGCCTTCACTATCAGGAGCGCGGCAATCTCCAGACCGAGCTGACGATCCGCGGCGTCGGCGGCGACGCCCGCAACCCCGGCATCGACGCCGGTGTCGGCATGTATATCGACGGCGCCTATATCCCGCGCACCTCCGGCTATAATGCCGACCTGTCCGACATCGCCCAGGTCGAAGTGCTTCGCGGCCCGCAGGGCACCCTGTTCGGCAAGAACACGATCGGCGGCGTGATCAACATCGTGACGAAAAAGCCGACCGAGGAACTGACCGGTTTCGTCTATGGCAGCTACGGCAATTATGATGCCGTTCGTACCCAGGCGGCGATCTCCGGCGGGCTCGCTCCGGCGCTGTCGGCCAAGGTCACCGTGGCGAGCTGGAATCGCCAAGGCTATATCCGCAGCCGCGTCCGGAACGAGCGGTTGAACAACGAAGATCGTCTCGGCGGCCGGCTCCAGCTCCGCTACAATCCGGACACGCAGCTCGATGTCAATTTCTCGGTCGACGGCACGCGCGACCGCCGGCGCGGCGTCCTCAACCAGATCGGCTCGCCGGCCGGCGCGGCGGCGCCCTATTTCACCGGCAACCGCTTCGTGATGGATGCGGATCAGCGCAACAGCGACGCCCGCGACATGTGGGGCATGACGCTGGGCATCGATTATGTCCTGGCCAACGACATGACGATCACGTCGGTCACCGCCTATCGGGACATCGATATCCTGGTCTACAGCGACATCGACCAGACCCCGCTCGACCTGTTCCACTCGGGGCCGTTTACCGACGACACGACGATGATCAGCCAGGAATTGCGGCTCGTTTCGCCGGGCAACAAGCCGTTCCGCTACGTGCTGGGCCTCTTCGGCTACAAGCAGGACATCGACTCCGACCGCGACATCTTCATCAACGGCGCCCGCTCGATCGTCCTCGATACGGCGGCCAATACCGACAGCTATGCGGCCTTCGGCAACTTCGACTATGATCTGACCAGTCAGCTGACCGCCACGGTCGGCCTGCGCTATTCGATCGACAAGAAGGACGGCAAGTTCAACCAGCAGCGAACGGGACTGGACTATGCGATCCCGCTCAAGCGGACCGACAAGAACCTCTCCTGGACGGGCAGCCTGCTCTACAAGATCACGCCGCGCCTCAGCACCTATGCCACGGTTTCGCGGGGCTTCAAGGCGGGCGGATTCAACCTCGATACCGCTGGTGCGGTCGGCCTCACGGCATCGGACCTGAACTTCCTGCCGGAGCGGGTGACCAATTACGAGGTCGGCCTGAAGGGCCGCGCGACCGACTGGATGCGCTTCTCGCTCGCCGTCTTCCAGATGGACTACAAGAACAAGCAGGTTTCCCAGTTCGTCAATCCGCCGGTCGGCAATGTGCCCGTCGTGCTGGTCACCAATGCCGGGCAGGCGCGGATCAAGGGTGTCGAGTTCGACACGACGCTGACCCCGGTGCACGGCCTGTCGCTGTCGGGCAACGTCAGCTATCTCGATGCCAAATACCGGTCCTTCCCGAACGCCGCCGTGGTAGGGGGCGTGCTCGTCTCCTACACCGGCAACAGGGTGGAGCGGACCCCGAAGTGGACCGCCGGCGGCAGCATCGACTATCGCCATCCGATCGGCAGCGGCGATCTCGTGATGGGCGCCAACGTCTCGTACAACGGCGCGGTCGATCTCCAGCCGGACAACCTGCCGCGCAACTATGAAGGGTCCTACACGCTGGTCGACGCCCGGTTCGGCTATGAGATGGCCGACGGCAAATGGGGCCTGTATCTCTGGGGCAAGAACCTCACCAAGGAGAACTTCGCGACCTTCAAGCGCCAGTTCGCCGGTCTCGATCAGGTGGCCTATGGGGCGCCGAGAACCTATGGGGTGGAAGCTCGCTTCAAGTTCTGATCGGGGTCCAAAACATGATGGTCGAAGTGGAAGCCACCGGCGCTGGGAGGGCGCAGGGGTCGTGGCGATCCTGGCTCATCATCATCGTGCTGATGTTGACGATGATCTTCTCGCTGGTGGACCGCTTCGCCATCTCGTTGCTGGTCGAGCCGATCAAGGCCGACCTGCGCCTGACCGACTCCGATATCGGTCTGCTGAGCGGTATCGCCTTCGGCCTGTTCTACGCCTGCATGGGGCTGCCGATGGGCCTGCTGGCCGATCGCTGGTCGCGAAAGGGCACGATCCTCCTCGGTGTCGGGGTGTGGAGCATCGCGACCGCCGGCTGCGGTCTCGCCTCCAACTTCTTCCAGCTCCTGCTGGCGCGGATCGGCGTCGGCGCCGGGGAGGCGGGCCTCGCGCCCGCCAGCTATTCGATCATATCCGATCTCTTCCCCCGTGAGTCGTTGAGCCGCGCGATGAGCGTCTTCCAGATGGGGGCGACACTGGGTTCCGGTATCGCGCTGTGGCTGGTCGGCATCATCTTCACCAGCTTCACCGACGGCGCCGGAGCCCGGCTGATCGCCGGCACCGGACTGGCGGCATGGCACGCGACCTTCCTGCTGGTGGCCCTGCCGGGACTGCCCTTCCTGCTGATCATCGCGAGCCTGCGATTGAACCGGACGGCGGCGCCAGCCGCCGGAGGCGCCCCGGCCGGGACGCTGGTCTCCGCCCTGCGTCGCAGGCCGGCTTTCTATGGCCTGTCGTTCGCGACGATGTCCGGCCTGCTGCTGGTCAACTATGCCATGCTCTCCTGGGTGCCCGCCTTCATCCAGCGCGAATTCGGCAGCAACCCGGCCGAGATCGGCGCCACCTATGGCGCGATCATGCTGCTGATCTGCCCCGCCGCGATGATCGGTGGCGGCTGGGTGGCCGATTTTCTCGACGGACGCGGCGTCCGCGGCGCGCATGCCCTGATCATGCTGGCGGCGGCGGTCCTCGTGCTGCTGTTCGCCCTGCTGCTTCTCCGGGCATCCACGCTCGCCCAGGTCTATGTCGCGGTGGCGCTGATCCATTTCGCGGTGACCCTGCCGGTCGGGGTCGCCCCCGCGCTGATCCAGCTTCGGACCATGCCCGACGTCCGCGCTCGCATCGGGGCGCTGTACGTATTGATCGTCAACCTTGTCGGGCTCGGCATCGGCCCGGTCATCGTCGGCGGACTGTCGGACCGGATGAGCGGCGATCCCGCCGGCCTCCGCCACAGCGTCGCGCTGGTGTCCCTCATCGTCACCGGCGGCGCGCTCGCGACCGGGCTGCTGCTGGTCCGCCATCTCCGAAAAAGCGGCGACGATCGCCGTTGATCACTTCGAAGGAAATGAAAGTCATGAAAATCGGTGTCGTCCAGATCAATGTGGGCATGGACAAGGAAGCGAATATCGCCCGCCTCGATCGCCAGGTGCGTCGTCTGGCCGCCGACGGGTGCGACATCGTCTTCCTGCCCGAAATGGCGATGGCGCTGACCGGCAAGCCGGCCGCCCTGCAGGCGGCGGCGGAAGCCGAGGACGGCGCCTATGTCACCGCGATGAAGGCGCTCGCGAAAGAGTGCGGCATCAACCTCCATCTCGGCAGCTTCATGGAGCGGCGCGGCGATCGCTTCCTCAACACCTCGCTCGTTTTCGACCGGCAGGGCGAATGCATCGGCCGCTACAGCAAGCTGCACCGCTTCGACATCGATCTTCCCGACGGCACCGCGATTCGCGAGTCCGATGTGGTCGACCGGGGTGACGCGATCACCGTCGTCGATATCGAGGGCCTGAAGGTCGCCCTGACCATCTGCTATGATCTGCGCTTCCCGGAACTGTTCCGCGCGCTGGTCGATCTCGGCGCGGATCTGATCACCGTCCCCGCGGCCTTCACCTTCCAGACCGGCGCCGACCATTGGGAAGTGCTGCTGCGCGCCCGCGCGATCGAGACCGAGTGCTATATCGCCGCGCCGGGCCAGGTCGGCGGCTTCGACGACGGCAAATATCTGAACTTCGGCCATTCGATGATCATCGACCCGTGGGGGACGGTGGTCGGCCAGGCCTCGAATGGCGAAGGGGTCGCTTCGGCGGTCATCGACCGCGATTATATCCAGACGGTTCGGGCGCGGATTCCGCTCCGCAAGCACCGGGTCCTGCCGCTGGCCTGACCCGGTCCCCGCCCGGTCAGCCTGCGGGCGCGACGGCCTTTTCGACCAGGGCCGTCGCACCGCTCAGGGCGCCCAGCGGTTTGCCGTCGGCGATCAGGCCCATGCCCTGCCGCTCGCCCTCGATCATCCGGATCGCGCGCTCGACATCGTTCGAAGCCTCGGCGGGCGGGATGAAGACGATGCCGCCTTCGTCGGCGATCACCAGATCCCCCGGCTGGACCACCGCGCCGCCGATCGATACCGGAATGTTGAAGGCCCCGCCGACCGCATAGGTGCGGGTCGTGATCGCGGACAGGCCGCGGGACCAGATCGGCACGCCATGCTCGCGCAGTTCCGCCGGATCGGCCGCGGGGCCATCGATCACGATCCCCGCTATGCCACGCTGCTTGAGGGCGAAGGCGACGCCGCCGCCGAGACAGGCATGGGTCTTGTCGCCCAGCCGATCGATGACCAGGACGTCGCCGGGGCGCAGCGTCGATGCGACGTGATGGAGCAGCGCCGAATCCGCACCGGGCAGGGCGAGCGTGACGGCGGTGCCCGCGATACGGCCGGACTCGATCTGCGGCTGGATGCCGCCGTCGGGGAAACCCATCAGCCGGAAGTGGCCGACGACCGCCGGTTCGGCGAGCAGGGCCCGTTCGACCAGCGTGGAAGCAAGTTGAGCAGGCAGGGGATTTATTTGGAACATGGGCACCTCCGGGCAGGCCGGCGTCATCTTCGGTAATGATGGAACGACGGCGTCAGAACTATCGGGACCTGATAGTCTACCGGCCGGGTGGGACCTCGCCCAACTTGAACTTTTTATCGCCGACGATCCGAAGTTATTATTTGGCAGCTCCTGGGGGCTGTCCCATCTTTCTCCGGCTATTTTGCTTGGAGACCTGAATGTACATCGTGGAACCGATGCCGAAACAGATCGACGCCGATCTGATTGCCGGATTGCTCGCAACCGACACCGGCACCGTGGGGCATTTCCTGGACGGCGGGTTCATGTGTTCCGACATCCAGGGGCGGATGCCCGGTCGCAAGATCGCCGGCACGGCGGTCACGGTCCGCTGCACGCTGCCCGATTCCGTGATCGTCCATTATGCGCTCAAGCACATCCGGCCCGGCGACGTTCTGATCGTCGACCGCGGGCAGGACAAGGATACCGCCTGCCTTGGCGGGACGACCGCCGTCGCCGCCGTCGCGGCGGGCCTGCAGGCGGTGATCATGGATTGCGCTGGCAACGACATTTCGCAGGCCAATGCCGCGGGTCTTGCCCTGTGGTGTCGGGCGCCGACGCCGGTGACCACCAAATATCGCAACCTCGGCGGCGAGATCAACGTGCCGATCTCCTGTGGCGGCGTCGCCGTCAGGCCCGGCGATGCGATCCTGGCCGACGAGAATGGCGTGCTGGTCATCAGCCCCGATCTCGTCCGTGCCGTCGTCGACGAGGCGAAGACCTGGCATCGCAAGGAAGCCGATTTCTTCAAGGCCCTCGAAGCCAATCCGGGGCTATGCTACCCCGATGCGACCGGTGCGAGCGCGATTGTCGAAACGGCGCTGAAGGCGCAGGAAGGCGGCATCCGCCT
The DNA here is from genome assembly GCA_000016765.1 of Rhizorhabdus wittichii RW1. Classification (NCBI taxonomy): domain Bacteria; kingdom Pseudomonadati; phylum Pseudomonadota; class Alphaproteobacteria; order Sphingomonadales; family Rhizorhabdaceae; genus Rhizorhabdus; species Rhizorhabdus wittichii. The sequence goes on along the minus strand of CP000699.1, from coordinate 2,740,127 downwards.
CAACCGCCCGCCCGGCAGTCAGGACTGATGGATGAACACACGGTTTCTCGAGACGTTCGTTTGGCTCTCCCGCCTGAAGAGCTTCAACCGGACGGCCGAAAGACTCCATACCAGCCAGCCTGCCATATCGGCGCGCATCGTCACGCTCGAGGACCTGCTCGGCGTGCCGCTGTACGAACGGCAGGCCAAGGGGTTCGAACTGACCCCCGCCGGGCGGCGCATCATCGAACGGTGCGAGAAGATCGTCGCGCTGACCAATGACCTCAAGCAGATGGTCCATGATGACGATTTTCTCGATCGTCCGCTGCGGGTCGGTAGCGCGGATATCGTGACGCTGACCTGGTTGCCGGCTTTCCTGAGCCGCATCCAGGCCGATCTGCCCAAGCTCAACCTCGAGCTCATCACGGATTCGGGCATCAATTTGGCGAACGCCCTGCTGGCGGACGAACTCGATATGGCCTTCATGGTCGAGGGGCTCGACGAGTCCAGGATCGTCAACGCGCCGCTGTGCAACTATCGGGTCGACTGGCTCTGCTCGTCCGGTCGGACGGACATTCCGGAGGGGCTGACGGTCAAGGACCTCTGCGACCTGCCGATCATCATGCCGCCAGCCGATACCGCCGGTTACCGCTGGCTGTGTGAATATTTCAAACGGCACAATCCGCAGTTCGACCCGCAGGCAGCCGACGGGCATCGGGTGCAATGCGGCTATTCGCCCGCTACCGGGGTGGAGATGGTCGCGCGCGATCTGGGCATCGCCGCGATCCCGACCTTGCTGGCGCGCCGGCATATCGACCGCGAGGAGATCCGCGTCCTGAATGTGCGCGAAGCCTTTCCGAACTGGAGCGTCGTCGCTTGCTACAAGGCGCCGCCGACGATCTCCTCCCTGTTCCGCATCGTCGAGATCGCCCAGGAGGAAACCAAGCTTTTCGCGGAAGGGATTGGCGAGAAGGATATGTGGCCCTGACCCCATCCGCGCGACGGCCCGGAATTTCCAGCCTCGGTTGACGGGTGGGCGGCCGGTCGCAAGACCGGGCGCGCGATCGGGTGCCGGCGCGTCGGACAGCGGTTTCGAGGCGGGTTCACTTTTCGCCGGGGACGCCGGGCCTGGGCAAATGCCTCAGGCTCCGTATCCGGAAACAATGATGATTGCTGCGCTGCGCTGCCCGCGTCCTGCCGGACTGGTCACGTCGCCCATGTTCTGTGCGTAACATCCGGCCAGAACAGAGCCAGCATGCCTCAGATTTTCAGGAAATTCGCGATTTCGTGGAAAATGGTGGAGCCGAGGTCTCCATAACAATCATTCCTCTCGGTTCCAGATTGTCCATATAACCCTTATTTTATAGGGTGTAATTCGAAATATCGTCCCCATCTGTTCATTGCTGTCCCCACGCAATCTGAATAAAGTGTGGGGACTGATGTGGGGATTTCGATGGGCAAGTTGACGGCGCTGAAGGTGAAATCGGCAGGAGTGGGACGCCACGCCGATGGGGATGGTCTTTATCTTCATGTGAAGGGCAGCGACGCGCGATCTTGGTTGCTGCGGATGCAGTCGGACGGCAAGCGGCGTGATTTTGGCCTGGGTTCGGTCGATACGTCGATGCGATCGAAAGAGGTAACGGATGCCGCACGAGGCGTTCCGATCCTTCAACGCAAGCTGCTGACGCTGGCCGAAGCGCGGGAGAAGGCCGAGGCCTATCGTCGCCTCATTCGATCCGGCCTCGACCCGGTTGCCGAGCAAAAGATGTCAATCGGCGTGCAAACGGGACCCCCTATCGGCGCGCAAAAGGGACCCCCTTTCACGATGGCGCAAGGTTGATCGGACACGCGCCTTTGCGCTGCGCGCGGCGTAGGGAGGGCGGAGCCCGACCGGAGGCGCGCGCAGCGCAAAGCATCTTTTAATCGGAGGTCGGTGGGGGCGATCAGCTGCGGTTTTTGAAGCGCCAGCTGTCATTGCCGGTCTCGACGATGTCGCAATGGTGGGTGACGCGATCAAGGAGCGCGGTGGTCATCTTGGGATCGCCGAACACGGTGGGCCATTCGCCGAACGCGAGGTTGGTGGTGATGATGACGCTGGTCTGCTCGTAGAGCTTGCTGATCAGGTGGAACAGCAACTGGCCGCCCGAGCGGGCGAACGGCAGATATCCCAGTTCGTCGAGCACGATCAGGTCGAGTCGGGATAGCTGGGCGGCGAGAGCGCCGCTCTTGCCGATCCTGGCCTCCTCTTCGAGGCGGGTCACCAGATCGACGGTGTTGAAGTAGCGGCCTCGCGCACCCGAGCGAACGACATTGGCGGCGATGGCGATGGCCAGGTGGGTTTTGCCGGTGCCCGTGCCGCCGACCAGGACGATGTTGCGCCGAGCGGGCAGGAACGCGCCACTGTGCAGCGAACGCACCAGCCCCTCGTTGATCGGCGTGCCCTCGAACCGGAACGCATCGATATCCTTCACGACCGGCAGCCGGGCGGCCGCCATCCGGTATCGGATCGAGGCAGCATGGCGATGTGTTGCTTCCGCGCGCAGAAGGTCGGTCAGTATCTCCATCGTGGTGCGCTGGCGCTGAAGGCCGGTGGTGACCGCATCGTCGAACGCGCCCGCCATGCCCTTGAGCCCAAGCCCGCGCATCGCCTCGATCATGTCATGCCGCTGCATCGAAGGTCCTCAGCTGGTCGTAACGGGCGCAGTCGGCGATCGGCGGATGGCGCAAGGCGCTGTCTTCGGAGGTGATGATGGTGAGCGGTCGCGGCGGTTCGCGGCGCCGCGCCAGGATGTTGAGGATCAGGTCGTCGCTCGCCGTGCCGGTCGCCAATGCCTCGCGGACGGCCGCTTCGACCGGCTCCAGACCATCGGTCAGCACGGCCGACAGCACACGGACGAACCGGCGGTCGGCATCGTCGCCATTGCCAAGCTTGCGGCGCAGGCGCGCCAGCGCCGGCGGCAGATCCCAGTCCTGGAAGGGCGCGCCGTTCCGCAGCGCTCCGGGCTTGCGGGCCAGTACCGGCAGATAATGCCAGGGGTCATAGATCGTGCGGTTGCGCCCGAAGTAGCGGGGATGCTCGGCGACAACCTCCTCGCCGCAGCGCACGACAATGCGGTCGGCATAGGCCCGGACCTGCACCGTCCGCCGCGCCACCGTCGAGAGAACCGAGTAGCGGTTGCGATCGAAGCTGATCAGGCAGGTGCCCGTCACCGCATGCTCGCTCTCGTTAAAGCCGTCGAACGGTCCCAGCATCGGCTGCAGTGCCGATCGCTCGATCTCCAGCGCCTGCGCCACGGTCAGCTCGCCCTGTTCCGGGTGTGCCTGTCGTTCCGCCCAGCGCTGGCACTCGGCCTCCAGCCAGCCATTGAGCTCGTCGAGGCTGGCGAACCGCAACCGGGGTTGGAAGAAGCGGCCCCGGATCGTCTGCACCTGGTTCTCGACCTGGCCCTTCTCCCATCCCGCCGCCGGCGAGCAGGCGGTGGGCTCGACCATATAATGGTCGGTCATGATCAGGAACCGCCGGTTGAAGACCCGCTCCTTCCCCGTGAACACGCTCGTCACCGCCGTCTTCATATTATCGTAGATGCCGCGGCCCGGCACGCCGCCGAAGAAAGCAAAGCCGCGCGCATGCGCGTCGAACAGCATCTCCTGACTCTCGCGCGGATAGGCCCGGACATAGACCGCCCGCGATGCACACAGCCGCATATGCGCAACCTTCACGCGCATCGGCTTGCCGGCGATCTCCACATCCTCATGGCTCCAGTCGAACTGGTAGGCCTCGCCCGGCTTGAACATCAGCGGGATGAAGGCGGTGACACCATCGCCGGCATCCTTGCGCCGGTCGGCCTTCCAGCGCGCCGCGTAGCGCCGAACGGCATCGTAGGAACCCTCAAAACCTTCGCGCTCCAGCAGATCATGTATCCGCGTCATCCGCAGTCGCTCGCGCCTGCCGCGCACCTCGTTCTCTTCCAGCAGTGTGTTCAGGCGATCCTGAAACGGCCCGATCCTAGGCAGTGGCTGAACCTTGCGCTGATAGTCGAATGCGCCTTCCGGCGCCCGGATCGCCTTGCGGATCACCTTCCGCGACACATGCAAATCCCGCGCGATCGCCTTGATCGCCTTGCCGCCGGCATACTCGCGCCGAATCCGAACCACTGTCTCCAAAATCAACATCCCGATCTCGCCGCCTGAAAATCCAGCCGGCTGCTTAAACCATCGAAATGAGGGGTCCCTTTTAGACGCCGATCACCCCGCTAACGGGGTCCTTTTTGCACGCCGATCCACAAACAAAGCGCAAAGAGACGTTTTTCCTCATCCAGACCGGCTTCGAGTAAGAGAACCGCTGAACAGCTTTGCCTGCGTAGTTTGGCGATGGCTTCGCCGCTGTAGTGGGAGAGATAGCCCGACCAACTGGGAGGGAGCGCCACGCTTTGGCCAACGAATAGCCAGCCGGATGTGCTTGGCACCTCCTCGAGATCGTGGTCTTCCTTAAGGGCTTTAAGAGGGGTTACTCCGCTTCGCATCAGGCGAAGTGAGAAGCTCATCGTAGTCGCTTTGCTCATCCGCGCGTCTCCCAATGGGCAAACGACGAACATACCTTCTATATTACGGAAGCGTAAGGACGTTCATGTCCACTTTGGAGCGAGAGCTGTAACTCGAGAGTTAGGCCGCTGAAACTCTCAGCCGCGCTCTGCGGCCTAAGCCCGTGCCGGGATGATCCTCGTGATCGTCAACGAGAGCGAGGTACGGCCTCGAAACCCGCTTGACGGGTTCCGGTTTCGGCATATTTCCGCGAACTGGCGGAAGCAAGCTGGGTTCCCCCTTTATTGGTGGCCGCCCGAGTAGCTGCACTGCTATCGCACGGGCAAGAACCTCTGCAAGCAGTGAAGGCACTGCGTTGCCGAGCATCCGCTGAGCCTCGCTTCGCGTGGCATCAATGGTCAAACCCTCGGGAAAGGTCTGAAGCCGCATCAGCTCACGAACCGACAACTTTCTACTTGCCCAATGGAAAGGTCCGGTTGCGGAGCCAGGCTGAGCTTGAATGGTCCAAGAAGGGCGGTCCTTGGCAAGCTTGAGGAGAAAGTTCCAGTACCGGGTCCGCCATCCAAAGAGAGGGAGGCCGCCGCCACGCCGCGTGTGCCACAAGTAGTTCTCGCCTTCGGGAATGGTGGGCAGGAGATCGCCCCACTTCCCCGTCGGCATCAAATCGGGTTCATTCGGCAGCTCTGGCAAATCACCGAGCGCATCCCAGCATGTCCGGAATGGCTCTTGACCATCTAGCACGGTGTCCTTCGGGCCGTGCGTTGGCTGAGGGAATTTGAAATTCTTCCCTTCTCGGCTTGCAACAATGAATACGCGCTCACGCAATTGGGGAACGCCAAAGGATGCGGCGTTAAGAACCTGCCATGAGGGTTTGTAGGAGGTTCCAGCGCGACGGTTGATTTCTTCAATGCCGCTGAGGATGCGATTAAGACCCTCATCCTTGCCTCGATATGCAAGCCCATAGACGTTCTCGAGCAGGAACGACTTGGGTTTGGCTTCTTCGAGGACGCGGAGGTATGCCCCGAGTGTATCAGCACGGCGATCGGAAAGTCGCTTTGCATCTCCGGATGCCCAATAACCTGACTTTGAAAAGGGTTGGCAGGGTGGGCCACCGATAAGAATGTCGGCCTCGCCAACCTCGAGATTGGCCGCCTGTAAAAGACGTGGCGTGCCGACGTCGTGGATGTCTTCCCCAATGATGGGCCAATCTCGGTTGTCGCCCAAAACGCGACAGCTCGCCTTGTCGATCTCCAAAGCGACAGCCGTGTCAAAGCCGGCCGCCTCAAATCCGAAATCCAGTCCACCAATGCCAGTGAACAGACTTATGGCTTTCAATTGACGTCGGCGGCTCATTTGCAAACCCTAGCCGCTAGGCTACCAATCGGCAACTTCGCTAAAGGCCAACGCTGGGGGAAATATGGACATCACGACGGCCATCGAGCGCCTGCGGGAAGTGTGTGCGGGTTACGCCTTCCAGCCCTTGGCGATCTACAAGGCTGGCGGCAATCATAAATGGCCCCTGATTGCTGCCAGCGAAGATGATCTGTCTGCCCAACTCGCTGCGGGCGATCACTTTCTGCCACTACCGAAAGAACCGGCGGCGCTTGCCAACATCATCGAGGTTGCCGTAGTCGATTACGTGATGGAACAACTCGGCCAATCAGAGGTCGAACTGGTACGTGGGACGGAACGAGGTTACCCCGATCTTGAGATGAACGCCAACGGCCGTTTCTTCGCAATCGACGTTAAGGTGGCTCGGCGGAAAGTTAACAAGAGGGGCTTTCCTACAGGAAAGACAGATAGCCGGATCACCCTTTACACCGGCAACACATTCTTCATGTACCCAACGCTTAAATGGGCAGGGACATTTCGTCCCTTTGCAGATTATGCGGGCCATATCGACCTTATATGCCTTTACACGTTGAACGAGGGATCGGCGGCCCGAGTAACGGATTTTGAGCTGTTGGTAGTCGAGCCATGGGCAATCGCATCGAAGAGCCGCAGCTCAACGACCCGAGAATATCTGGGTGCTGTGGACGATATCCAACGGTTGCGGGATAGCCAAGGCGAGTTCAAATCGCCCGAAGAGTTCTACTCATACTGGCGAAAGCATCCGTGGAAAATCGGGAAGGCCGTTCAGCAGCAATTGCAAAAACTGTTGGCTGCCGTTGCGTGACGGCTTCCCGGATTATCGAGAACGTGGCCATGTGTCGTAATTGGTGGTTAGCGCTCTGCTGCTGAGGTGGGGCGGCCGAGCGATGCGGTCTTTTCTCGATCAGGTTGCTGCTGCATGTGGTGAGCCGCAGACAGAAGCAAGGGGAGCATCGGGTGCACATCACATTGACCGCAGACGATTTGGCCAATCTGAGCCAGCCAACCCGAAATGAGATCATCCGGTATCTTGGCGAAGCGTTTGATTGCCCCCCAAACGCCGCTCCGACACCTGTGGCACGGGACAGCCGGTTCGCAACAATCCACATGACGGATGTCGAGGACATAACCTTCAAGCACATCGGTCGTTGGATGGATGGGTTGCCTGACAATGTGCGGCTCGGGGTGAGGATCATTGCCGAATGCGGGCCAGTGATCGATGCACGGCTACTGAGGGAGCAAGGTGTCGATATTCGGAGGTTCCAGACGGCCACGACCCGGCGCACACGAGCATTGACGGGCGAAAAGCGAGGCTATTTCCTTGGCTCGAACACGTGGAACGGCCTTGCTGATCCGGAAGGGAAATACGCAGTATCGCCGATCACCTACCAGTCCATCCGGCGCTACTTCGAACTTCCTGTCTAACGTCAGTCACACAATCGCGAATGGCTTAGGAGGTGGGTGAGATCGAGATCATAGACCACCTTCTCAAGGTGGGGTTTGAGCACATCGGCCTCCAGCCCACTGCCATAACGGCGCCCGATCTTCTTCCCTCTCGCCCAGCCGCATAGTTCGTCTTTTTCCTGCTCTGGGACCGCCGCGCGATCGAGGGCGCGCTTGAAGGTGTGACGGAAGCTGTGGAAGGAGAGCTTGTCCCGACGCTCCCCCAGCTCGAAATACTTCAAGTCGCTCCGGAAGCGTTTCGAGAATGTGGGGCTTTCGGCCTGAAATACGTCCAGTCCAACTTCCGGGAAGAGCTTGTCATCAGGTTGCTCTCTGCGCCGTGCCACCCAATCCAGCAGCCCTATGCGAACCAGCATTGGATGTACGGGTATCTCGCGCTGGGCATTTTCGTTTTTGAGCCGCATGTCGAGCGTCAATACGATGAAAGGGGTTCCCGCGTCCGAAGTGCGGAAGTGCGCTGGGGTGAGTTGTAGGATTTCGCCCGCTCGCAGCCCCATGAACAGGGCGATCAATGGTGCCCAGTAGCGGCTCCGGCGAACGATGTTCGGTCCGGGTTTGGCAAAGCCGTTCCTGTCGTCCTTGCAACCGGTGTAGATCGGCCGATTGAAGATGCGGCGCAGCTCGTCGTTCTCGAAAGGAAACTTTGCCATCGAGCCGTCCGGCTTGCTGCTTAGCGGTTTGAGATCGTCCCACGCGCGCTCGGTATACTCTTCCTTGTAGGCCCAGCGCATAAAGCGATTGAGCGCTGAGAGGTACTTATCCAGCGTTTCCCAAGCCAGCACCGGATCATCCGGCTTTCTCCTGGCCGCCAGATCACGGATGGAGACCTTATCATCGAGCCGCTTCGAGAAATTCGGAGGCAGTTTGGCGAAGATATCTCTGAACTCGATACTGTCAGCCCGCTTCAAATCCGCCAAAACGGTCTGCTCGCCGAAGTAGCTGACGATATGCTTGATCTCGGCGCGATAGCGTTCCTCGGTCTTGTTTTTGCGATCGGCTTGGAACACTTCCTTGAGGTAGCGGTCGGCGGCCTCTTTGATCGCAATCCGTACCAGCCTTGGCGATGATGGCCCGTGCCGCATCTGAGGGAGATGAACTGACGCGGAAATCGGCTGGATCGAAAACAGCGGATCGGTGGACGTTACCGAAAAATCGCCATGCAATCGGGCCCGTTCGATAGTCAAAAGCTGTTCCATCGCTCTGCGCAAATATTCTCGCAACAGCCTCGCCGGTTGACTGGCATAGGGCGTTCTCACGCCCGCTTCGTGAAGAAGGCCGATGGCCACCCCTACGACCGGGTCCTCTTCTTCCTCCGTATCCGGTGCGGCCCTCAGCGCGGCAATTTGCTCATCCAAATCTTGTGCAACCCGTTGCAACGCTTCCGGGGCCAAGGCGCCTGTCAGGTGCTCTTCGGCATCCAATTCGATGAGGCCAAGCTGAAAATACCGTTGGACCATTCCGAGGACGTCGGCAGTGTCAAGGAGAGGCCAAAGAGGATCATCGGGCCACCGGCGATATGGCTGAGCGGCGACGATCTCCAATTTGGTCGGCGGATTGACAAAAAGGCGATGCGCCTTCTCCCGCGCATCCGGCAACCGCATGAGGGCTTGCCGCCGATCGGCAGTCTTAAGGCTGATCAAAACTTCGTTGCGAACGCCCGGGCCAGCCAAATGCTTCGGACAGCGCATCCGGAAGTAGTATTGGCTGCTGCCCTTGCGCTTTGTCAGCCCCGCCGGTTTGCCCACGTCGTCCACGCCCCGTGTGTAACACCTGTGCGTGACATTCGGCTAGAGCAGGGCCTGTATTTCCTAGCTTTTCAGGAAATCCGGGCTTTCTGTGGAAAATGGTGGAGCCGAGGGGGATCGAACCCCTGACCTTCGCAATGCCATTGCGACGCTCTCCCAGCTGAGCTACGGCCCCGTGCCATTTTCGGTCGCTCGCCGGTTGGGCCCGGCGGCGGAGCGCGCCCTTTAGGTCAGGTTGCGGGGCCCTGCAAGAGCCCTTTTGCATGACGGACGGCTTTTTCGATGAAAGGGCGCCGGAATGCCGCATCGCTGGGCATTCCGGCGGGCCCGGTCAATTCTCGTCGTCGTCGTCGGCCGTGTTGAGGCCGATATCGTCGTCGCCGCCCAGGTCGACGTCGTCGTCCGGATTCTCCTCGGCGTCCTCGTCGATGTCGAGATCGTCGTCCGACAGGTCGGAATCGACCGCCTTCGGCTCGGGGCCCTCCTTCTTGGGCGCGTCGAACGGCAGCGGCTGCTTCGACTTCAGGACGGGATCGGGCTCCCACGCCGTGCCGCATTCGATGCAGGTGACGGGATCGTCCTTTTCCAGGTCATAGAAGCGGGTACCGCACTTCGGGCAGGTCCGCTTGGTGCCCCATTCCGGTTTCACCACGGTCGACAAACTCCAGATCGAAAATGAAGATGAATTCCCGGCCCCCCGCGTCAGCGGAAAGCCTGATCGCCGGGCGCCTTGCCATAGCGGAGCGCCGCTGTCAAAAGCCGCGCCCTATGCATGCCTCCTCGCCCCGACCCGCCAGCTTCTCGGCCCCCGGCCCGCTTCGCGGCAGCATCGCCGTGCCGGGCGACAAGTCGATCTCGCACCGCGCGCTGATGCTGTCGGCGCTGGCGATCGGCGAGAGCCGGGTCGAAGGGCTGCTGACCGGCGAGGACGTCCTCGCCACCGCCGCCGCCATGCGCGCCATGGGCGCGTCGATCGAGCGCGGCGACGACGATGTCTGGCGCATCCACGGCGTCGGCGTCGGCGGGCTGCTCCAGCCCGAGGGCGCGCTGGAGATGGGCAATTCGGGCACCTCGACCCGGCTGCTGATGGGCCTCGTCGCCAGCCACGCGATCACCGCCACCTTCACCGGCGACGCCTCGCTGTCGAAGCGGCCGATGAACCGGGTGATCGAGCCGCTGTCGCTGATGGGCGCCGACGTGACCGCCACCCCGGGCGGCAAGGGCGGCACGCTGCCGCTGATGCTGCGCGGGATCAGCCCGGCGGTGCCGATCGACTATCGGCTTCCGGTCGCCTCGGCGCAGGTCAAGTCGGCGGTGCTGCTCGCCGGGCTCAACACCCCCGGCATCACCCGGGTGATCGAGCCGGTCGCGACCCGCGACCATAGCGAGCGGATGCTCCGGGGCTTCGGCGCCGAGCTGGAGGTGGAGCAGGACGCCGACGGCGCGCGGATCATATCGATTCGCGGCGAGGCCGAGCTGCAGCCGCAGCATATCGTCGTGCCGGGCGATCCCTCCTCGGCCGCCTTCCCGGTGGTCGCGGCGCTGCTCGTGCCGGGGTCGGCGGTGACGATCGCCAATGTCGGCCTCAACCCCACCCGCGCCGCGCTGTTCGACGTGCTGCGGATGATGGGCGGCGACATCGAATTCGCCAATCCGCGTGAGGTCGGCGGGGAGCCGGTCGCCGACATCGTCGTGCGCCATTCGACCCTGAAGGGCATCGAGACCCCGGTCGAGACGGTCGCCTCGATGGTCGACGAATATCCGATCCTGTTCGTCGCGGCGGCGCTGGCCGAGGGGCGCACCGTCGCGCGCGGGCTGGAGGAGCTCCGGGTCAAGGAATCGGACCGGATCGCGGTGATGGCCGAGGGGCTGCGCGCGATCGGCGCCCGGGTCGAGGAGCTCGAGGACGGGCTGATCATCGACGGCACCGGCGGCGATCCGCTGCCGGGCGGCGCGACGATCGCCGCGCGACTCGACCATCGCATCGCGATGAGCTTCGCGGTCGCGGGGCTGGTGTCGAAGGCGGCGGTGACGATCGACGACATGGGCCCGGTCGCGACCAGCTTCCCGGGCTTCACCCGATTGATGGGCGAGCTGGGGGCGGTCGCGGCATGATCATCGCGGTCGACGGGCCGGCGGCGTCGGGCAAGGGCACGATCGCCAAGGCGCTCGCGCGCCATTACGGGCTGCCGCATCTCGACACCGGGCTGCTCTACCGCGCGGTCGGCGTGTCGGTGGAGCGGGCGGGCGGCGATCCCGCCGATCCGGCCGACGCGCTCGCCGGCTGCGCCTTCGATCCCGCGCTGCTCGGCGATCCCGCGCTCAAGACCGAAGCGGCGGGCCGGGCGGCCTCGCTCGTCTCGGTCCATCCGCCGGTGCGCGCGGCGCTGCTCGATCGACAGCGCGCCTTCGCCGGCCAGCCGGGCGGGGCGGTGCTCGACGGGCGCGACATCGGCACGGTGATCGCGCCGCACGCCGACGCCAAGCTGTTCGTCACCGCCAGCAGCCTGGTGCGCGCCGAACGCCGCTTCCACGAGCTGGAGCGGATGGGCGCGGCCGTGCCGTTCGACGCGGTGATGGCCGACATCCTCGCCCGCGACGAACGCGATGCCGGGCGGTCTGCCGCACCGCTGCGGCAGGCCGACGATGCCGACTTGCTCGATACCAGCGATCTCGGTATAGACGCGGCCGTCCAACGGGCGATTTCGCTCGTGGAGGCCCGGACGGCGGACCGCTAGAAAGCGATCGCCAGCAGGCGCGACAGGGGGTCGGCAGCAACAGCCGATCCTTTGCCGTGCCTTTTATGCTTTCGGGGCTTCGCGATCGCAATCGCGTGGCGGATGCCGCGGAGGCATGGGGCTTCCGGGGCGGTTCTGGCCCACGACCTCGATCGAGCCGGGAATGAGCCCGGTTCGTGGATCGAGATCGCAAATCCCGATGAAAGCCTGATCCGATCGGGCTTTTAGACCTCCGGAGACAACCGGATGGCCGGAATAAATCGAAACAGGAAGACATTCGTCTATGGCCACTATGGCAAACCCGACCCGCGACGATTTCGCGGCTATGCTCAATCAGACCCTCGGCGGCGAGAATGAAGGCTTCGAAGGCCGCGTCGTCAAGGGCACCGTCACCGCGATCGAAAACGACATGGCCGTCATCGACGTCGGCCTGAAGTCGGAAGGCCGCGTGGCGCTGCGCGAATTCGCGCCCGCGCCCGGCCAGAAGGCGGACCTGAAGGTCGGTGACGAGGTCGAGGTCTATGTCGACCGCGTCGAGAACGTCCATGGCGAAGCGATGCTCAGCCGCGACCGCGCCCGCCGCGAAGCCGCCTGGGACAAGCTCGAAGCCGAATTCTCGCAGTCCAGCCGCGTCGAGGGCGTGATCTTCGGCCGCGTCAAGGGCGGCTTCACCGTCGACCTGAACGGCGCCGTCGCCTTCCTGCCGGGCTCGCAGGTCGACATCCGCCCGGTCCGCGACGTCACCCCGCTGATGGACATCCCGCAGCCGTTCCAGATCCTGAAGATGGATCGCCGCCGCGGCAACATCGTCGTGTCGCGCCGCGCCGTCCTCGAAGAGACCCGCGCCGAGCAGCGTTCGGGCCTGATCCAGTCGCTCCATGAGGGCCAGGTGATCGAGGGTGTCGTCAAGAACATCACCGATTACGGCGCCTTCGTCGACCTGGGCGGCATCGACGGCCTGCTGCACGTCACCGACCTCAGCTACAAGCGCGTCGGCCACCCGAACGAGATGATCAACATCGGCGACGTCGTGAAGGTGCAGATCATCCGCATCAACAAGGACACGCAGCGCATCTCGCTCGGCATGAAGCAGCTCGAGAGCGATCCGTGGGAGGGTGCGGCCGCCAAGTACCCGATCGGCGGCAAGTTCACCGGCCGCGTCACCAACATCACCGAATATGGCGCCTTCGTCGAGCTCGAGCCGGGCATCGAGGGTCTGGTCCACGTCTCGGAGATGAGCTGGACCAAGAAGAACGTCCATCCGGGCAAGATCGTCTCGACCAGCCAGGAAGTCGAAGTCGTCATCCTCGAGGTCGACGCCGACAAGCGCCGCATCTCGCTGGGCCTCAAGCAGGCGATCACCAACCCGTGGGAGGCCTTCGCCGAAGCGCACCCGGTCGGCTCGGTGGTCGAGGGCGAGGTCAAGAACGCGACCGAGTTCGGCCTGTTCGTGGGCCTCGACAACGACGTCGACGGCATGGTCCACATGTCGGACATCGCCTGGGGCGTGACCGGCGAGGAAGCCCTGTCGCTCCACCACAAGGGCGAGACCGTCAAGGCGATCGTGCTCGACATCGACTCCGAGAAGGAGCGCATCTCGCTCGGCATCAAGCAGCTCGAGCGTGGCGGCGTCGGCGCGGCGACCGCGGACGGCTCGAAGCTCAACAAGAACGCGGTCGTCACCGTCACGGTCCTCGCGATCACCGACGGCGGTCTCGAGGTGCAGGCGGGTGACGACGGCGCCGCCGGCTTCATCAAGCGCAGCGACCTCGGCCGCGACCGCGACGAGCAGCGTCCGGAGCGCTTCCAGGTCGGCCAGAAGTTCGACGCGATGGTGACCGGCTTCGACCGGTCGAAGAAGCCGACCTTCTCGGTCAAGGCGATGCAGATCGCCGAAGAGAAGCAGGCCGTCGCGCAGTACGGCTCGTCGGACTCGGGCGCTTCGCTCGGCGACATCCTCGGCGAAGCCCTCAAGGCCCGCCAGAACAGCTAAGCCTGTTCGAACGGAAAAGGATCGGGGCGCGGAAGGCTTGCTTCCGCGCCCCTTTTCTTTTGCCTGGACCGAGACGGGACGGGCTTGACCTCGGCCCCCCGTCGCCCCCAGTCAGGCGGGATGACCGCAACGATCCGCATCGCCCGGCCCGAGGACGCCGCCGCGCTGGCCGCGCTCAAGCTCCGCACCTTTCGCGAGACCTTCCTGGAGGAAGGCTTCGCCATCCCCTATCCTCCCGCCGATCGCGCAATCTTCGAGACGGCGTCCTATTCGGCGCCGGCGGTCGCGGCGGAGCTCGCCGATCCGGCCCGGCGGACCTGGGTGGCCGATGCCGGCGACCGGCTGCTCGGCTATGCGCAGGTGGGCCCGTGCAAGCTGCCGCACCCCGAGGCGGGCGAAGCGCAGGGCGAACTCTACCAACTCTACGTGCTGCGCGAGGCGCAGGGGATGAAGCTTGGCAAGGCGCTGCTCGACGCCGCGCTCGGCCACCTCGCCGAGGCGCGGCCGGGGCCGGTGTGGCTCGGCGTCTGGTCGGGCAACGACAAGGCGCAGGCGGTCTATGCGGCGCGCGGTTTCGAGAAGGTCGGCGACTACCGCTTCAAGGTCGGCAGCTGGTATGACGAGGAATATATCCTGCGGAAGGATCGCTGACGTCTATCGTCATCCCGGCGGAGGCCGGGATCTCGGGAGGAGAAGAGGTCGCGACAGGAGCCGCCTGAGATGCCGGCCTCCGCCGGCATGACGAGGTTGGGGCCCGGGAGTTACTCCGCGGCCTGCGCGGTGCCTTCCAGATAGCGGCTCAGGTCGATGATCTTCGACGCTTCGACCAGGCGGGCGATCGATCCCTCGACCAGCATCTCGATCCCCTCGTCGCTGGCGAAGCCGCCATAGACGAGGCAGCGGGCCTGGAGCACGCGCGAGAAGGCGTCCCAGATGCGCGGGTCGGGCGGGGTCGGGTTGCTCCAGAAGGCGTCGAGCGGACCTTCGAAGGTGATGCCGGGGATGTTGTAGACCGCCTGGCCCAGCGCGATCACCGGGATGCCGCAGGCCAGCGCCAGCGTGCCGGTGGTGCTGTTGACGGTGACGACGCCCAGCGAATTCTCGACGATGTCGTCGATCTTGCCGCCCTTGGCGAAGAGCACCCGGTCCTCGACGTTGAGCCGCCGCGCCTCGCGCCGGATGAAGCGGCGCCAGCTGAACAGGCTGCTGTCGAGCGGATGTTCCTTGACGAGTAGATAGGTGTCGCCGGGCGCCGAGCGGGCGAAGCTCTCGATCACATAGGAGGCGCCCGCCTGCATCGTGCCGAACAGCGAATGGACGCGGATCTGGTGGTCCGACGAGAGCTGGAGCGGCAGCGCGAAATAGCGCTTGCCCTCGAGCGTCGCGAGCGCGGTCTCGGCCTGCTCCTCATGGACGCTGCGCAGCGCGAACTGCTTGAGCCAGCCGAGCGCCTCGGCCGGGGCGGAGCGGTCGCGGTGCGACTTGTAGTGCGGGAAGCGCCAGCGGCCGATCGAGGTCCGCGCATAATAGCTGGTGGCCTCCTGCGCGCGCCGCCGGAAGCGCGACGGCACGGTCGGCAGCTTGGCGAGCGGCGGCAGGGTCCGCGCCGCGTCGAGATACCATTTGGGATCGCGCGGCAGCGAGCTGTGGCCGTTGACGCCGTCGAGCTCCAGCGTCGCCCAGTCGGGGCGGATATAGCCTTCCTCGAAGACGTGGACGCGCACGCCGCGCAGCCGCGCCATGCCGCGCGCGGCGTTGTGGAGCGGGCGGCAGTCGCCGAACAGGATCACGTCGGTGATCGCATGCTGGACCAGATAGTCGTCGACGAAGCTCGGCCAGCGCTCGGCGGTGCCGCGATAGTCGATCGCGGGGCCGGTCCAGGACGCGGCGTCGCCGGCGTTGAGGTTGATGCGATGGACGGCATGGCCCAGCTCGCGCAGCGCCGCTCCGAGCCGGTCGAAGAAGGGACCGGGGGGACCCTGCAGGAACAGGAAGCGCTGCTTGGCGATGTCGTGCAGCTTCATGCCCGGCCTCCCGCGGCGGCGAGGCCGCGCCGCAGCCGTCCCTGCAACCGCCGCAGCCGGGTCAGGATCGTCTCCTGGGGAACGGGTTGGGCCGCGAGCCGCTCGACCAGTATTTCGGGAGGGCAGGGGAGCTTGGTGACCGGATCGAGGTAGCGCGGGTACTGGATCAAGGTTGCCGCCACAAGCTGCGCTTTCGTTATGTTGCGGCCCCGTCGCCGTTCAATGGGCGGAGCCATGTCCCGCGTCAATCCCCAACCTGCATAGAAGGGTTGCCCATGCGTAACAACCTCGCAGCCGCGGATCAGCGCCTCGAATCCCGATAGCGAGGTGAGCACGTGGATCGCGTCGACGCTGTCGAGCAGCGATGCCATCGGCACGTCGCGCAGCACCAGGTCGACATGGGCGAGCGCCTCCGCGTCGGGGACGGCGCCGCGCCGGTGGCCGGCATCGACGTCGGGATGCGGCTTGAAGATCAGGAAGGCGTCGGGCTCGGCGGCGCGGGCGCGCCGGATCAGGTCGAGATTGCCCTCGACCCCCGCCGCGCCGAGACGGACCGACAGATCGTCCTCGACCTGGCCGGTGACGAGCACCAGCCGGCGGCCCTTGACCGGCCGCTCATAGGGGCGGCCGCCGCTGGCATATTTGCTGATCCCCTTCTCGACCAGGTCGCGCATCAGCCGCTCGGCGCGGGCGATCAGCACGGGGTTGTCGATCGGGGTGGCGATCAGCCGCTCCAACTCGGACGGGCGATTGGGATCGAGGTGGAGCCCCTCGCGGTCGAGGATGATCGAATGGGGCGGATGGCAGTCGCTGCCCAGCCCGGTCGAGCGCAGGAAGCCGTCCTCGACCGGATGGACGGCGACGCCGTGCGCGGCCGCCTCGGCATCGAGCCCGCGCGGCGCCTTGGACGGCCACACCGCGATCATGCCCGCAACGGTGCGGGCGGCGCGGACCGCGTCGTCGGCCGAGCGGGCGAAATGCAGCGGCTCGCCAGGCCACAGCATCGCCTCCACCTCGCGCCGCTTCCATCCGGCGATGCCGGCGGCGACGGCGATGCCGCGATTATGGTCGATCGTCTGGCGCCAGAAGGCGAGCTGCTCGACCGCCGCCTCGATCGACACGGGCCGGCCCGAATAGGGATCGCGATAGTCGGCGGCGTCGATCAGCCAGCAGGTGATCGCGCGTTCGAGCGGATCGGAGGCGCCGTCGCGGGCGATGTCGGCGAAGCGGCCGTCGCTCAGCCAGTCGACCTCGGCCCCCGCGATCCAGGCGAGCAGCCCGGCCTCGTCGTCGCCCTGCGCGGCGACCGGCGATCCGGCGGCGATCCGCGTCCAGACATTGGCGGCGCCGGGGCTCCAGAAGTCGCCGCCGATCCGTTCCGCCGCGATCTGCTCCGCCAGCCGCCGCGCCCGCTCGATCTCGGCTGCCGAAAGCTCGCCGCGCGGCGCCGGCAGCCGCGCGGCGCGGCTCACCGCCGCGGTGTCGGCCGGCGTGCCCGGAAAGGGAGGGGACCGAAGGACCGGCGCGAGGAGTCTCATCTCATCGTTCAGCGCGGGCAAGTTTGTTCATCGCGGGAAAATACGCCCCCGTCACATTCGATCAACCGCCTGAACGACGCCGGACCCCTGATCCGGGGCGGTTCGTCCTGATTCGGGGAAGGTTCCGGCCGAAGCGGCCGTTAGAAGGGAACGTCGTCGTCGAGGTCGCCGGCGTCGAACGGGTCGGACTTGCGCGCGGCGCCGCCGCTGCTCCCGCCCCGGGTGCCGCCGCCGAAATTGCCGCCACTGGAGGCGCCGCCGCCGAAGCCGGCGCCGCTGCCATAGCCGTCGTCATCGCCCCAGCCGCCACCGCCGCCCGAGCCGCCGCCCATCGCGCCGCCGCCGCCGCCGCCGAAATTGCCGCCGCCGCCGCCCTCGGCACGGTCGAGCAGCACCATCACGGCGTTGAAGCCCTGGAGCACGACCTCGGTCGAATAGCGCTCCTGGCCCTGCTGGTCGGTCCATTTGCGGGTCTGGAGCTGGCCTTCGAGATAGACCTTGCTGCCCTTGCGCAGATAACGCTCGGCGACGTTGGCGAGCGCTTCGTTGAAGATCGCGACCGAATGCCACTCGGTCTTGTCGCGGCGCTCGCCGGTGTTGCGATCCTTCCACTGCTCCGATGTCGCGACGCGCAGGTTCACCACCTTGCCGCCGTTCTGGAAGCTCCGCGACTCGGGGTCGCGACCCAGATTGCCGACCAGGATGACCTTGTTCACGCTGCCTGCCACGGCATTCTCCTTAAGGGTTCGGTCGACAGCCGGAACCGTCCCAGGACGGCTTCGAACGACTGTCGGCAAGACATGTCGGGTAGCGCGGGCAAGGGGGGTGTGCAAGGCCCCCGACGATAGCCGCCGTCAAAGCCCGAGAGCGACCGCCGTCCAATAGGTCGCGCCCGCCGCGACATAGGCGAGGGCGAAAAGATAGGCGAGCATGAAGCCCGTCCATTTCCACCCGTTGGTCTCCCGCCGGACCACGGCGATCGTCGATATGCACTGCGGCGCGAACACGAACCAGGCGAGGAAGGCGAGCGCGGTCGGCAGCGACCAGCGGCCGCGCAGCCGTTCGACCAGCGATTTCTCCTGCACCGTCTCGTCGTCGGCGTCGACCGCATAGACGGTGGCGAGCGCCGACACCGCGACCTCGCGCGCCGCCATCGCCGGGATCAGCGCCAGCGCCATGTCGCGGTTGAAGCCGATCGGGCGGAACACCGGCTCGAGCCCGTTGGCGATCCGGCCCGCGACCGAATAGTCGATCGACGGCAGGTCGTAATCGGCGGGCGGCTTCGGGAAGGAGACGAGCAGCCACAGCACCACCGTGGTGAAGGCGATGATCGTGCCGGCGCGCTTGAGGAAGATCAGCGCGCGCTGCCACAGCCCCAGCACGATGTCGCGCAGGATCGGCATCTGGTAGCGCGGCATCTCCATCATGAAGCCGGGCGGCGGGCCCTTGGTGACGGTGCGGCGCAGGACATAGGCGGCGAGCATCGCGCCCGCGATCCCGGCGATGTAGAGCCCGAACAGGACTAGGCCCTGAAGGCCGATTCCGGGCCCGATGTCGCGCGCCGGGATGAAGGCGCCGATGATCACCGCATAGACCGGCAGCCGCGCCGAGCAGGTCATCAGCGGCGCGATCAGGATCGTCGTCAGCCGGTCCTTGGGATCGTCGATCGTGCGGGTCGCCATGATGCCGGGAATGGCGCAGGCGAAGGAGGAGAGCAGCGGGATGAAGGCGCGCCCCGACAGCCCGACCCGCGCCATCAGATGGTCCATGATGAACGCCGCGCGGACCATGTAGCCCGACGCTTCGAGCAGCAGGATGAACAGGAACAGGATCAGGATCTGCGGCAGGAAGACGACCACCGCGCCGACGCCGGCGATCAGCCCCTCGACGATCAGCGACCGCAGGAAGCCGGCGGGCATCGTCGCCGTCACCGTGCCCTGCAGGTCGACGAAGGCGCCGTCGATCATGTCGACCGGCGCGGCGGACCAGGCGAACACCGCCTGGAACATCACGAACAATATGGTGGCGAGCAGGATCGGGCCGAGTATCGGATGGAGCGCGATCGCGTCGGCGCGATGCGTCCAGCGGCGCTTGAAATTCTCCTCGGTCGTCGCGGCGACGGCGATCGCGCGGGCGCGGCGCTGCAACTCGACGATGTCCTCGTGCAGCGCCGGATGATCGGCGTCGATGCGGACCGCGCCGCCGCTCGCCGACAGCATGCCGATCGCGGTCTTGAGCTCCTCGATCCCCCGGCGGCGCACCGCGACGGTCGGGATGACGGGCACGCCCAGTTCGGCCGACAGCCGGGCGGCGTCGATCGTCAGGCCGTCGCGCTCGGCCATGTCGACCATGTTGAGCGCGACCACGGTCGGCAGGCCGAGCGCGATGAGCTGCAGCGCGAAGCGCAGATGGTTGTCGAGGTTGGTCGCGTCGATCACGACCAGCAGCGCCGACGGCAGCCGCTCGCCCTCCTGCTTGCCGAGCAGCACGTCGTGGGTCACCGCCTCGTCGGGGCTCGACGGCTGCAGGCTGTAGGTGCCCGGCAGGTCGAGCAGCTCGACGGGGCGTCCGTCGGCCAGGCTCATCCGCCCCGATTTGCGCTCGACGGTGACGCCGGGATAGTTGCCGACTTTCTGGCGGGCGCCGGTCAGGGCATTGAACAGGGCGCTCTTGCCGGCATTGGGATTGCCGGCCAGCGCGACCAATGGTGTGGGGTTCATCGGCTCTGGCAGCTCATTTGCTTTTGAGGGGGCCGACCGCGATCGCGGCGGCCTGGGCGCTGCGCAGCGCCACCGTCATGCGGCCGATCCGGCAGGCGATCGGATCGACGCCGAACGGGCCCTTGTGCAGCTTCTCGACCGGCACGCCCTCGTCGACGCCCAGTTCGCGCAGCCGGCGGGCGTCGCGTTCGCTGAGCCTGTTCCAGTCGATCCCGACGATCGCGCCGCCGCTTCTCAGCGGCAGCTTGTCGAGGGTGATCGGTGCGGCATCATCGTCCATGCTGCGAGTGATTATCAATAACTGGTGGCGAAAGCCAGCGCTAAGGTGCGCGCCATCTACCCCTCGATGCGGTAACGCAGGCGGCCGAGGAAGCGGGCCGGGCTGAAATGCCGGTCGGGATCGGGCTTCAGCCGCGCCTTGAGCTTCTCGACCTTCATGACGTCGTCGATTCGCCGGTCGAGGAAGGCGCGGGTGTCGGCGAAGCCTTCGCTGTCGTCGTCCATCCACGCGGTCATCGTCGCCACGTAGAGCGCGGTCAGCGTGGCGCGCTTGCTGTACCAGGCGGCGTCGACGCTGGCGTCGCCGATCGCGCGCCACATGCCGTCCGCCGCGCGCCAGGCGAGCTTGCCGCCGCGCGCGACATGGACGGGACGGGCGAGGATGGCGATCGCGCGGCGCAGCGCGTCGGGATGGCGGGTGGCCTCTTCGAGGCGGGCGAGCAGCGCGGCGCGGATGCGGTCGCGGATCTTCATCGCCGGCAGGTCGAGCGCGGCGAGCTTCGTCGCCATCGTGCGGTCGATGCTCTCGAACCAGGCGTCGATCATGTCGATCGCCCCCTTGGGGAAGCAGAGCGCGGCGCGATCGGCGGGAACGCCCAGTTCGGCCGCGGCGCCCGCGATCGCCGTCTCCCCCCAGCCGTCGAAGGCGGCATGGGCGGGCAGCGCCTCGGCCAGCGCCATGCGCAGTTCGTCCAGGGTCATGTCGATCGGCGCGATCATGGCGCGGGTTCTACGACCGGGCGGCGCGCCTGACCAGCCCCGCCGGCGCGGACCAGCACCAGCGCGGCGCAGATGGCGAGGCCGCCGGCGATGTCGAGCGCGCCGAGCCGCTCGCCATATTGGAGGCTGCCGATCAGCGCCGCGACGAAGGGCTGGGTCAGCAGGCCGAGGCCGATCACCAGCGGCGACAGATGGCCGATCGCATAGATCATGCAGCCCTGGCCGATCACCTGGCTGCCGATCGCGAGCAGCAGCAGCGGGGTCCAGTCATGGGGCAGCATGCGCCCGCCATCGGCCAGCGCGAACAGCAGCAGCGGCGCCATGCCGGCGAGCGTCGAGATCAGCAGCACCGGCATCGGCTGGAGCAGCCCGCGCGCCCGCGTCATCGCGATCAGATAGCCGGTGTAGAGCACGCCGGCCGAGATGCAGAGCAGGTCGCCGGTCAGGTAGCGCGTGTCGAGCTGGTAGGAGCGGCCGAGCAGCAGGACCGTGCCGAGCGCGGCGAGGACCAGCGCCGCCGACTGGAAGGGATTGGGCAGGGTGCGGGTGGTGATCAGCACATAGGCGGCGAGCAGGAAGCTGGCGACGTTGCCGAACAGCGTCGCATTGGCGAGCTTGGTGTGGTGGATGCCGATGTGCCAGGTGCCGAGATCGGCGGCGAAGCACAGCCCGCCGATCGCGATCACCCCCAGCATGGCGGGCGACAGGCGCGGGATCGGCTGGCGGGCGAGCCGGGTCAGCAGGAACAGGAAGGGCGCCGCGAGCGCGAGCCGCCAGAAGGCCGACGACAGCGAGGAGACGTCGGCGAGCCGGACCAGCCACGGCCCGAAGGCGAGCGCGACATTGCCGACCACCATCGCCGCATAGGCGCGGACCATGACAGCCCGGCTTTCGCGGGGGCGAGCAAATCTTGTCTCGTCGGGCCGGTGCATCGCCCGGCGGCTCGTCCTACCTTTTGCTCCATCACGCAAGTGCGAAAGGTTCCGGCATGCCGACTTTGTTCGATCCCATCCGCCTCGGCGCCATCGAGGCGCGCAACCGCATCATCATGGCCCCGCTCACCCGCGCGCGGGCGACGCGCGCGGCGGTGCCGGTGCCGATCATGGCGGAATATTATGCGCAGCGCGCCTCGGCCGGGCTGATCATCAGCGAGGCGACCGGGATCAGCCGCGCCGGGCTCGGCTGGCCGCATGCGCCCGGCATCTGGAACGAGGAGCAGGTCGCGGCCTGGCGGCCGGTGACCGACGCGGTCCACGCCGCCGGCGGACGGATCGTCAGCCAGCTCTGGCATATGGGCCGCGTCGTCCATCCGTCGGTCAGCGGGCAGCAGCCGGTCTCCGCCTCGGCGATCACCGCGCCCGACCTCGCCATGACCTATGAGGGCGACCAGCCCTATACCGAGCCCCGGCCTCTGCGGATCGACGAGGTGCCTGCGCTGCTCGACGACTATGCGCGGGCGGCGCGCAACGCGATCGCGGCGGGTTTCGACGGGGTGCAGATCCACGCCGCGAACGGCTATCTGATCGACCAGTTCCTGCGCGATTCGTCGAACCGCCGCACCGACATCTATGGCGGGTCGATCGAGAACCGCACCCGCCTGCTGGGCGAGGTGACGCGCGCCGTGGTCGACGCGGTCGGCGCCGAGCGGACCGGGGTGCGGCTGTCGCCCAACGGCGTCATCCAGGGTGTCGACGACAGTGATCCCGAGCCGCTGTTCACCGCGGCGGCGGCGCTGCTGTCCGACATCGGCATCGCCTTCCTCGAGATTCGCGAGCCGAGCGGGCTCGACCATCCCCCGGTCGGGCCGGCGATGCGGCGCGCCTTCGACGGGCCGTTCATCGTCAATGCCGGCTATGACGCGGCGGGCGCGCAGGCCGCGCTCGACAGCGGGGCGGCCGATGCGGTCAGCTTCGGCAAGCCGTTCATCGCCAATCCCGACCTGCCGCAACGCTTCAGCAAGGGCCTGCCGATCCTGCGGGCCGACGTCGCGACCTTCTACGCGCAGGGGCCGGAGGGCTATATCGACTATCCCAGCGCGGCGTAGGGCGGCCCCAAGACGTCATCCCGGCGAAAGCCGGGATCTCTCTTCTTTTCGTTCGGGTGCGGAAAGGCAGTGAGATCCCGGCTTTCGCCGGGATGACGATTATTACCTCAGCCCGCGAACTTCTCGCGCAGCTCCATCATCCGCAGCGCGGCCTTGGCCGCCTCGCCGCCCTTGTCCTTCTCGGTGCGGCGGGCGCGGGTGAGGGCCTGGGCCTCGTTCTCGACCGTCAGGATGCCGTTGCCGATCGCGAGGCTGTCCATCGACAGCGCCATCAGACCGCGCGCGCTCTCGTTCGAGACCACCTCGAAATGATAGGTCTCGCCGCGGATCACGACGCCGAGCGCGACGAAGCCGTCATAGCGGCCGCTTTCCGCCGCCATCGCGATCGCGCCCGGCACTTCGAGCGCGCCGGGGACGGTGATCGTCTCGTGCTTGTGGCCCGCGTCCTCGATCGCGGTGCGCGCGCCGTCGAGCAGCAGGTCGTTGAGATGGTCGTAGAAGCGCGCTTCGACGATGAGCAGCTTGGCCATATTCTCGCTTTCTATTCCGCCAGGATCGGACGTTCGCCTACGATCGACAGGCCATAGCCGTCCAGCGCGATCAGCGTGTGGTGCGAATTGGTCAGCAGAAGCATGTCGTGGACGCCCAGCTCGGTCAGGATCTGCGCGCCGACGCCATAGTCGCGCAGCTCGTCCATCACCGACTTGTCGCCCGTGTTGCGCGCCTCGACCGCACGGCTCATCCAGCCGCCGACCCGCCGGTTGAGGATGACGATCACGCCGGCGCCTTCCTCCGCGATGATCTCCATCGATCGCTGGATCAGGTTCGATCGCGGGCCTTCCTCGCCATAGATGTCGGTGAAGGGCGACAGCAGGTGCATGCGGACCAGGGTCGGGGTCTCGGGGTCGATATGGCCCTTCACCAGCGCGGTCTGCTCGGTCCCGGTCGCCTTGTTGAAGAAGGTGATCATCTTCCACTCGCCGCCCCAGCGGCTGTCGAAGCGCGCCTCGGCGCGCCGTTCGACGAGATGGTCGTGCTTGCGGCGATAGGCGATCAGGTCGCGGATCGTACCGATCTTCAGCTTGTGGGTGCGGGCGAACTCGACCAGCGAATCCATCCGCGCCATCGTCCCGTCGTCGTTCATGATCTCGCAGATCACGCCCGACGGGTTGAGCCCGGCGAGCCGCGCGACGTCGACCGCCGCCTCGGTATGGCCGGCACGGACCAGCACGCCGCCGGGCTTGGCGACCAGCGGGAAGACATGGCCGGGGGTGACGATATGCTCGGCGCCCTTGGCGGCGTCGATCGCCACCGCGACGGTGCGGGCGCGGTCGGCGGCGGAGATGCCGGTGGTGACGCCGTCCTTCGCCTCGATCGAGACGGTGAAGGCGGTTTCGTGCCGGGTGCCGTTGTTGCGGCTCATCAGCGGCAGGCCGAGCTGGTCGATCCGCTCCTGCGTCATCGACAGGCAGATCAGGCCGCGGCCGTAGCGGGCCATGAAGTTGATCGCGTCGGGGGTCGCCATCTGCGCCGGGATGATCAGGTCGCCCTCATTCTCCCGGTCCTCGTCGTCGACCAGGATGAACATGCGGCCGTTGCGCGCCTCGTCGATGATCTCCTCGATCGGCGACAGGCCCGAATAGGACAGGTAGCTTTCGAGCTTCTTGAGCGTCTCCGCCGTCGGGTTCCAATCGGGGTCGTCGAGCGACCGCAGCGAATTGGGGTGGAGGCCGGCGGCGCGGGCGATGCCGGAGCGGGAGACGCCGCGCTCGGCGACGGCGGTGCGGATGCGTTCGATCAGTTCGGTGCTCATGCGGCGTGAATATCACACCGCAATATGCCCTACAATCCAAGAATCACATTATAATGTGATTTATCGCTTCGTCAGTGACCGGAGCTGTTCCATCCGCCCGAGATAGCGGGCGAGCACGTCGATCTCCAGATTGACGCTGTCATGGACGGTCATGCCGCCCAGCGTCGTCACCGCGGCGGTGTGCGGGATGATGTTGAGGCCGAAGACGGTGCTGCCGTCGGGCTGGTCGGTGACGCTGTTGACGGTCAGCGAGATGCCGTCGATCGCGATCGAGCCCTTCGGCGCCAGATAGGGGGCGAGTTCGGCGGGCGCGCGGATCTCCAGCCGGGTCGAGTCGCCCTCGGCCGCGATCGAGACGATCGTGCCGACGCCGTCGACATGGCCGGTGACGATATGCCCGCCCAGCTCGTCGCCGACCTTGAGCGAGCGTTCGAGGTTGAGGCGGCGGCCCGTCTCCCAGCGGCCCGGCGCGGTGCGCGAGACGCTTTCGTGGCTGATGTCGACGGCGAACCAGTCGGGGCCCAGCTCGACGACGGTCATGCACGCGCCCGAACAGGCGATCGAGGCGCCGATGTCGATGGTGCCGGTGTCGTAGCCGCAGGCGATCCGCACATGCAGGTCGCCGCGCATCTCGGTCGCGCTGATCGTGCCGACGTCGGTGATGATGCCTGTGAACATGTCAGGCCCGCTCGTAAACGCAGAGCCTGTCGATGCCAAGCGTCCGCGTGTCGGCGAGCCGCCAGCGATCGTGCGCGGCGGCGAGGTCGGCCAGCCCGATGTCGCCGATCGCGGAGCGGCCGGCGCCGACGACGATCGGCGCGGTGTAGAGCAGCAGCCGGTCGACCAGGTCGGCGGCGAGGAAGGCGGCGGCGGCGCCCGCCCCGCCCTCGACGAACAGATGGTCGACCCCGTCGAGGCCGGCGATGTCGGCCGGGTCGCGCAGCGCCGTCCAGCCCTCGGGCGCCGCGCCATGGCCGAGCACCGCGCGGCGCGGGCTGCGCTCTTCGAGGCCGGGCAGGCGGACGTCGAGCCCGGGCGAATCGGCCTCCAGCGTGCCGCGCCCGACCAGGATCATCTCGTGCCGGGCGCGTTCGAGATGGGCGTGGGCGCGGGCGGCGGGGCCGGTGATCCAGCGGCTCGACCTGTCGGGCAGCGCGATCCGCCCGTCGAGCGAGGTGGCGAGCTTGAGCGTGACGTGCGGGCGGCCCTTCGATCGGCGCGTCAGGAAGCCGGCCATCGACGCGCGGGCGGCCTCGGCCTCGACCCCGGTGGCGACGGCGATCCCTGCCGCTGTGATCCGGGCGATGCCGCGCCCATCGGTGCGCGGATCGGGATCGCGCAGCGCGATCACCACGCGCGCCGGCTTCGCCGCGACGATCAGGTCGGCGCAGGCGGGACCGCGCGCCGAGACATGGGCGCAGGGTTCGAGGGTGACGTAGAGCGTCGCGCCAGCCAGGTCGCCGGCGGCCTCGATCGCGATCGCCTCGGCATGGGGGCGGCCGCCCGCGCCGGTCCAGCCGCGCCCGATCACCCGCCCGTCGCGGACGATGACGCAGCCGACATTGGGATTGGGCGCGGTCCGCCCCCGGCCGCGCCCCGCAAGGGCCACGGCCGACAGCATCCAGCGATGATCCTCAGGGCTTGGGCCGCTGCTCATAGTCGATGCCGAGTTGGTCGGCGAGCTTGCGATAGCCGCGCTGCTTCTCGGCAAGGGCGGCGTCGCGGATCTTCTGGTCGGCGATGTTCTGCTTGACGATCTCGGCGTCGGTGCGGCTGGCGGGCCAGCTCTGCGCATAGATGATCTGCGCCTTGGGCGGGTCCATCTTCGAATCGACGTAGAAGCCGGTGACGATGATCACCGGCATCAGCACCGACACCAGCGCGATCAGCAGCTTGTGCCGCTCCTGCTGGCGCAGCAGCGCCTTGAAGTCGGCCCAGACGGCGGAGGGTTTCGAAGGGCGGGGGAAGACGGCCATGGCCGCCTAGATAGTGGCCGAAGGCCCGCCGCGCCAGCCCGGGCGCGGCGGGCCGGTGCGGGCCTCAGTCCTTGAGGGTGAAGCGCACCGTCATCGTCCGCCAGCTTTCGGTGGCGATGCCGTCCTTCGTCGCCGGCCGAAATCTCCAATAGCGCAGCGCCTGCCGCTTGGTCGCGTCGAAGAAGCCAGGGTGGGTGGCGCTCACCATCTCGACCGCCTTCACCCGGCCGTCGATGCCGATGAGCACCCGGACGGTGGCGCTCCCCTCCAGCTCGGCGCGGACCAGCTCGGACGGATAGTCGGGCTGGAAGCGCGCCACCGCCGACGGATCGATCGTCGCCGGCAGCATCGCCGGTTCGGACGCCGCCGGGATCTGCGGCAGCACCGGCGGCAGCGGCCGGGGCGGCAGCGGGGTCAGCTCGATCGGCCGCACCGGATCGCCGGCCCGGACGATCGGATCGACCCTGGTCGGCTGCGCCCGCTCCGGCTCGGCGGCCGGCGGGGGCGGCGGTTCGACGGGCGGCGGGGTCGCCTCCCGGATGCTTTCGACGATGGTGGGAAGATAGACGATGCGCTGGATCGCCTCGGGCGGCGCGAGCGCGAGCGCGGCGAGGACCGCCGCATGGCCGGCGATGACGAGCGTCAGGCCGATCTTGTTGGTCGTCTTGCCTTGGTCGAGAAAACCTCCATGGGTCATGAACGCCTCCTGCTCCGAATGCGTCCGCGCTGCGGCGGACCGCAGAGGCAATGATACATCATTACGATGGGTCTGGCGCGGAAATCCTGTCGGGGCCGCAACGGTGGCGGTATGGCGTCGTTTCCCATGCGGAATTGGTGAATATTCCCACCTGTTGGCGCGATCGCTTCGGCCTATGTGGTCGAGATTGGGGAAAATGCCCGCATTCCGGGCTTTCGGCGATTTGGCACGGCTCCTGCAATCGTCCTGGCATCGGCCGGAAGGGTGGCCGCGACAAAGGGAGCAAGACGATGATCGACACCAGCCTCAGCCTCGGCGAAGCCCGGCGC
Source organism: Rhizorhabdus wittichii RW1 (assembly GCA_000016765.1). Classification (NCBI taxonomy): domain Bacteria; kingdom Pseudomonadati; phylum Pseudomonadota; class Alphaproteobacteria; order Sphingomonadales; family Rhizorhabdaceae; genus Rhizorhabdus; species Rhizorhabdus wittichii. Next base: position 2,712,155 of record CP000699.1, on the reverse strand, counting down.
TTCCTGCTCGCGGTGGGCGGCGGTCTTCTGTTCAGCCTCGCCTGCCTCGCGACCGCGCTCGGCCCTGCCAACGCCAATTGCTTCTGCACGGCGGCCTCGGTCTCGCTCGACCGGCCCGCCCTGCTCTGACCCGCCCCTCTCATCCGCAAAGGGAAATTGCCATGTCCGTCCGCAGCAACAGCTTCCGCCTCAACAAGAGCGAGGGCAAGATCATGGGCGTCTGCGCCGGTCTTGCCGACTATAGCGGCATCGACCTGATGCTGGTCCGCGTGCTCGCCGTGCTGCTCACGCTGTGCGGCGTCGGCTCGACGATCATCCTCTACCTGCTGGTCGGCCTGATCGCCCCGTCGAACCGGTACTGAGGCTCCCCTCTCAAACGTCATCCCGGCGAGGGCCGGGATCTCGGGAGAGGGGAGAAGAGGTCGAGGCGGGAGCCTCCCGAGATCCCGGCCTCCGCCGGGATGACGGACTTCAGCTGGCCGCCGCCCGCAACCTCTCCACCGCCCGCGCCTTGCCGATCAGCGGCAGCAGCGCGTTCATGTCGGGGCCGTGCTCGCGGCCGGTCAGCGCCAGGCGCAGCGGCAGGAACAGCGCCTTGCCCTTGCGCCCGGTCGCGGCGCCGAGCGCGGCGGTCAGCGCCTTCCAAGCGCCTTCGTTCCAGTCGATCGCCGCCGCCGCGTCGGCCGCCTGCGCCAGATAGGCGCGGTCCTCGGGCGCGATTGCGGCCGACACCGCGCCCTCGACCACCGCCCACCAGCCGGCGGCCTCGTCGACGCGGGTCAGGTTCGGGCGGATCGCCTCCCAGCCGGCGGCATCCATGCCGGCGGGCAGGCGGCCGGCCACCGCCGCATAGGGCAGCATATGGATGATCCGCGCGTTGAGCGCCTTCAACTCGTCGAGGTCGAAGCGCGCCGGGGCGCGGCCGAAGCGGGCGAAGTCGAAGCCGTCGAACAGCGCCGCCGGATCGGCGACCGGCTCGACCGGCAGGCTGGTGCCGATCCGGGCGAGCAGCGCGATCAGCGCGACCGGCTCGATCCCCTCGTCGCGGAAGGCGTCGCAGCCGAGCGAGCCGAGCCGCTTCGACAGCTTGCCCTCGCTGCCGACCAGCAGCGCCTCGTGCGCGAAGGCCGGTTCGGGCGCGCCGAGCGCGGCGAACATCTGCAACTGCAGCCCGGTGTTGGTGACATGGTCCTCGCCGCGCACGACATGGGTGACGCCCATGGCGATGTCGTCGATCACGCTCGGCAGCATGTAGAGCCAGCTTCCGTCGGCGCGGCGGACGACCGGGTCGGACAGCAGCCTGGGATCGAGATGCTGGGGCCCGCGGATCAGGTCGGTCCAGGCGATCGGCGACTCATGGTCGAGCAGGAAGCGCCAGTGCGGGCGGCGCCCCTCGGCCTCATAAGCGGTGCGCTCGGCGTCGGACAGGGCCAGCGCGGCGCGATCGTAGATCGGCGGCAGGCCGCGTCCGGCGAGGATCTTGCGCTTGAGCTCCAGTTCCTCGGCGCTCTCGTAGCAGGGATAGACACGGCCCTGCGCGCGCAGTTCCTCGAACCGTGATTCGTAGAGCGCGAAGCGGTCCGACTGCTTCGCCTCGGCGTCGGGGTGCAGGCCTAGCCAGCCGAGGTCGGCGCGGATCGACGCGGCATTCTCCTCGGTCGACCGTTCGAGGTCGGTGTCGTCGAGCCGCAGCAGGAAGCGCCCGCCATGCGCGCGCGCCCACATCCAGTTGTGGAGCGCGGTGCGGATGTTGCCGACATGGAGGCGGCCGGTGGGGGATGGAGCGAAGCGGGTGACGACCATGCGGCGCCTTTAGGCGGATATCGTTGGTTCAGCCACCCTCTTCCCCGTCGCGCCGCCGCGACCATTGCCGTTTGAGGGTGCAAGCCCTAAGAGCGCCCGAGTCTCGGCCACCGCCCTCGGGGAAACTGTCCATGAAACTGCTCGCCGGCAATTCGAACCAGCCGCTCGCCAAGGCGATCGCCGCCTATCTCGAACTGCCGCTGACCGACGCCAGCGTCCGCCGCTTCGCCGACGAGGAAGTGTTCGTCGAAATCCATGAGAATGTCCGCGGCGAGGACGTGTTCGTGATCCAGTCGACCGGCTATCCGGCCAACGACAATCTGATGGAGCTGCTGATCTGCATCGACGCGCTGAAGCGTTCGTCGGCGCGCCGGATCACTGCGGTCATCCCCTATTTCGGCTATGCCCGGCAGGACCGGAAGCCCGGCCCGCGCACCCCGATCTCGGCCAAGCTGGTCGCCAACCTGCTCGAGACGGCGGGCGCCAGCCGCGTCCTTTCGGTCGATCTCCACGCCGGGCAGATCCAGGGCTTCTTCGACATCCCGACCGACAATCTCTACGCCGCGCCGGTGATGTCGGCCGACATCCAGGCGCGCTTCGGCGGGCGCAACATCATGGTCGTGTCGCCCGACGTCGGCGGCGTCGTCCGCGCCCGGGCGTTGTCCAAGCGTCTCGACAACGCTCCGCTGGCGATCGTCGACAAGCGCCGCGAGCGCGCCGGCGAATCCGAAGTGATGAACATCATCGGCGACGTGTCGGGTCGCTTCTGCATCCTCGTCGACGACATCGTCGATTCGGCCGGCACGCTCTGCAACGCCGCCGCCGCGCTGCGCCAGGCGGGCGCGGAGGACGTCGTCGCCTATGTCACCCACGGCGTCCTGTCGGGCGGTGCGGTCGCCCGCGTCGAGGGGTCGGAACTGCTCGAGCTGGTGATCACCGACTCGATCGGCGCCTCGCCCGCGGTCGCCGACGCCAAGAAGATCCGCCACCTGACCATCGCCCCGCTGCTCGGCGAGGCGATCAAGCGCATCGCCGACGAAAGCTCGGTGTCGAGCCTGTTCGACTGATCCGATGCATGTCCTGCTGATCGGAGCCTATGGCTTCATCGGCAGCGACGTCGCTCGCGGTTTGATCGCCCACGGCCATCGCGTGACCGGCGTGGGGCGCGACCTGTCCTATGGCCGCCGAATCCTGCCCGCCGTCGACTGGCGCCAAGCCGATCTCGCGACGATGGCCGATCCGGCCCGGTGGCGACCGCTGCTCGCCGGGGTCGACGCGATCGTCAACGCCAGCGGCCTGTTGCAGGACGAGGCGGGCCACGCCGTGCAAAGGGTCCAGGCCGATGCCATCATCGCGCTGGTCGCGGCGGCAGAAGCGGCCGGGATCGCGCGTTTCGTCCAGATTTCGGCGGCCAATGCCGAGCTGCCGGCGTCCAGCATCTTCCTGCGCAGCAAGGCCGAGGCGGATCGGGCACTCGCCGAATCCTCGCTCGCTGCCGTCATCCTGCGGCCGGGGCTCGTCATCGGCCGCAACGCCTATGGCGGCACCGAACTGATCCGCATGGCCGCCGCCATGCCCTTGATGACGCCGTTGCCGCGCGCCACGGGAACGATCCAGTGCATCGGCATGGGCGATCTGGTTGCAGCGGTCGTGCGAGGCGTCGAGGGCGATACGCCGGCGGGGAGCCATGATCTGGTCGAGGCGCATCGGCGTACGCTGGGGGATATCGTCGCGCTGCACCGGGCCTGGCTGGGTTTCGATCCGGCGCGCGGGACGGTCCTGCTCGGCGGCATGGCGATGGGACTGGTCGCCGGTGCGGCCGACCTGTTCGGCCGATTGGGCTGGCGGTCGCCGCTCCGGCGCAACGCCGTCGCCGCGCTCGCGGCCGGGATTTCGGGCGACGCCGATGGCGCCGTGGCGTTGCTCGGCCGGCCGGCGCTGCCGCTCGAAGCGGTCCTCGCCGGCTGGCCCGCCGGCAAGCAGGATCGGGTCGTGGCACGGCTCGCCTTGTTGATGCCGCTGATGCTCGCCGCGCTTTTCCTGCTGTGGATGGGGTCGGCGGTCGCCACCTTCCTCCACTTCGACGAGGCGGCCGGATTGCTCCGCGCGGGGGGCCTGGACGATCGGCTGGCGCGGTTCCTCGGCGGCGGCGGCGCGGTCGTCGACGGACTGCTCGCGCTGTTGATGCTGCACCGGCGGGCGGTGTGCTTCGCCCTGCTCGGCACGGTCGCCGTGACCGCTGCCTATCTGCTGGGCGCGACGATCGTCCGACCCGACTTCTGGCTCGATCCGCTCGCCCCGCTGCTCAAGGTCGTTCCGGCGGCGATGTTGTCGCTGACAGCCTATCTCCTGCTGGCCAGGCGATGACCGTCACGCTCGAACTACTGCTGCGCTGGGCGCATGTGATCGGCGCGACGGTGCTGCTGGGAACCGGCGCGGGTATCGCCTTCTTCATGCTGATGGCCCATCGCACCCGCGATGCGGCGCTGATCGCACATGTCGCCTCGACCGTGGTGATCGCCGATTTCCTGTTCACCGCGACGGCCGTTCTCGTCCAGCCCGTCACCGGCGTCTGGCTTGCGCATCTGGTCGGCTGGCCGCTCGACAGCCCGTGGATTCTTGCCTCCGTTGGACTCTACATCCTGATCGGCTGCTTCTGGCTGCCGGTGGTCTGGATGCAGATGCGGATGCGCGATCTGGCCCGCGAGGCGGCGTCGGAGGGAACTCCGCTGCCGCCGGCCTATTTCCGCCTCTACCGCTCGTGGTTCCTCAGCGGTTTCCCGGCCTTCTTTGCGATGCTCGGGATCATCTGGCTGATGTTGGCCCGGCCAGTCTGACTGTTGGCCTCACCCCGCCCAGGGGTCGTAGCTGCCGAAGTTCCAGACATTGCCCTCCGGGTCGCGCGCGTCGTAGCCGCGGCCCGGATAGCCGGGGTTGTCCCTCGGTTCGGTGAGGATCTCGGCGCCGGCGGCCTTTGCGCGGGCGTGGTGGGCGTCGGGGTCGGCGACATAGGCGCTGACGCACATGGTGATGCCGCCCGCTTCCCGCGCGGTCTTCCAGCGGTACAGCTCGGCCGCTTCGCCGGACCGGGCGGAGCCCAGCATCACCATGCCGCCGTCGAGGGTGAGTTGGGCGTGGTGGATGATCGACGGGTCGTCGGGGTCGGCATAGACGGCGTGGCGCGCGAAGCCGAAGGCGTCGCACAGGAAGGCGATGGCGGCGGGGGCGTCCTCATAACGCAGGCAGGGGATCAGGCGCGACTTGGTCATGGCTATTCCTCCTCGGCGGGCTTGCACTTTGCACCCGACGCGGGGATGACGCCAGCATGACCAACGACGACATCATATTGGCCAACCGCCTGGCCGAGGCGGCGGGCGAGGCGATCCGCCCCTTCTTCCGCGCCCGCTTCGACCTTGAGACCAAGGCCGACGCCTCGCCGGTCACCGAGGCCGATCGCGCGGCCGAGGCGGCGATGCGCGCGATCATCGCCGTCGAACGGCCCACCGACGGGATCATCGGCGAGGAATATGGCCGCGAGCGGGAGGATGCCGAGCGCGTCTGGGTGCTCGATCCGATCGACGGCACCCGCGCCTTCATCGCCGGGCGGCCGCTGTTCGGCACGCTGATCGCGCTGGTCGAGGACCGGCAGCCGGTGCTCGGGGTGATCGACCAGCCGATCGCGCGCGACCGCTGGGTCGGCGCGTCCGGCCAGCTCACCATGTTCAACGGCGTCCCGGTGCGGAGCCGCGCCTGCGCGCGGCTGGCCGACGCGCATCTCGGCAGCACCTCGCCCGCCTTGTTCGCGGCGTCTGACTATGACCGCTTCGCCCGGGTGAGCGCCGCCGCCGGCGACGTTCTGTGGGGCGGCGACTGCCACAATTACGGGCTGACCGCCTCGGGCCATCTCGACGCGGTGATCGAGTCGGGGCTCAAGCTCCACGACTTCGCCGCGCTGGTCCCGGTGATCGAGGGCGCGGGCGGGCGGATGACGGACTGGCAGGGCCGGCCGCTCGACGCGAACAGCGCGGGCGACGTGATCGCCGTGGGCGACGACCGGCTGATCGAGCAGATCGTGGCGCTGCTGAACTAGAGCGATTTCTAGGCAGATGGAAATATCTGCCGGCTCGGAAATCGGGGTAAAACAATGGTCTAGGGCGACCGATCCGATGCGATCGGATCGTGAACCGCTCTAGGGCCTACATCCCCAGCTTGTCGGGCTGCTTGCGGTCGCCGGCCTGGCGGCGGTTCTCGCGGGCCGAGCCGACGTCCTTGCGCGGCTTCCCCTTCGTGGTCCGCATCGCGCTGGCCTGCGCGCCCGCCAGCACCGGGCCGCAGGCGGCCGCCTTGGCGTCGCCGACGTCGACGAAGGCCAGCACCGCCGCGAGCGGGCTCGCCACCGCGCCGAGCGCGAGCCCCGCGCCGCCGCGCGCCAGCAGTTGCGGGCTGATGATGTTGATGCCGGGCTGCGCGAAATAGCCCTTGATGCCGACCGGCGACTGGCCGGAGAACAGGCTGAATTTCTTGGAATCGGCGCGGAAGCGCATGTCGAGCGACTCGTCCTTGAAGCTGAAGCCGCCTTTCGCCGTCATCACGTTCTTGTCGGTGTCGATCAGGATCGGGTCGGCCGCGGCGACGCCGTCGCGCACCGTGAAGCCGAGCAGGCCGCAATTGATCTGCACCGGCTTCTTGAGCTTGTCCTGGAGCAGCTTCTGCACGAACACGCCGACGTCGAACTCGGACAGCTGGATATATTGCGTCCAGAAGGTGCCGCGCGGCAGGATGATCGCGATCCGCCCGTTCGAGGTGGCGAGCGAGTCGCGCAGCGTGTCGCCGGTGCCCTTCATCCGCACGCGCGCCTTGATCGCGCCGGTGGTTCCCGCCTGGTGGACGCCGAAGCCCGCGAACAGCTTCGCCATCGGCGTCGGCGACAGGCGGATGTCGTAGTCGGTGACCACCGCCGGCACCCGCGCGTCGATGACGATGTCGGAGGCGAGGTGGCCGCCGGCGATCTCGAAGCTGAACGGCGACAGCGTCATCAGGCTCTTGTTCAGGTCGAAGGTCAGGTCGACGTTGCTGATCGGGAATTTCGGATTCCGGAAATCCTTCACCGTGTAGAGGATATGGGCGTCGAAATTGCGGATCGCGTCGATCCGGAGCGGCGCATCGGGCAGGATGCGCGGGGTGCTGCCGGTCTGCGCGACCGCCGCCTGCACGCCCTTCGCCGCCAGCGCCTCGGGCTCATAGCCGATGAACGGGCCGACATCGATGATGTCGACGCGGTTCGAATCGAGCACTGCGTCGAGGAACAGCCGGTCGCCCGGCAGGCTGATCGTCATGCGGCCGTGCAGGTCGCTCGCGCCGTAGCGGCCGTTGATCCGGGTGAAGCGCCATTCGCCGCCGGCCTTGGTCAGCTTCGAGGTGAACCAATAGGCGCGGGTGTCGGGCGCGGCGACGCCGAGGAAGTCGAACAGCAGGCGGATATTGGGGCCGCGCACCTTCAGGTTGAGGTCCGATCCCTCGATCTGCGTCGCCGCCGGCAGCACGCCGTCGAGGTCGAGGCGGGTCGGCCCCGACCGGGCGTGCATCGCGAACCGGGTCCTGCCGAACGCCACCGTCGAATTGGGCGAGAGCAGCGCGCCCTCCATCGTGAAGGGCTTGCCGCGCAGCGTGCCGGTGCCGGTGAAGGGCACCTTGCCGGCGATGCGGGCGTCGCCGGCCGCGATGTCGCCGACCTTGACGTCGGTGCGGAGTTGCAGCGCCGGATCGATGTAGCGGACCTGGCTGTCGGTCACCCGGGCGCGGGCGATCGTCGGCCAGCGGAACGGCTCGCCCTTCCTGTTCGGATCGCCGAAGGTCCAGCTGTTGCGCTTCCGCGCGTCCCATTCGGCGTCGACCCGGGCGCCGTCGAGCACCAGCCAGTCGGCCTTCCGCTCCCCGAAGATCAGCGGGATCGTCTTGATCCGGGCGGCGACGTGGCGCGCCTCGAAGAAATGGGGCCGGGTCGTCCATTTCGGGTTGGAGATGGTCAGCCCGTCGGCCAGGAAGCGGGCGTCGATGATGTCGAAATAGAATTGGAAATCGCCCGCCACCTTCACCTGCCGCTCGGTCGTCCGGCTGGCGACCGACTCGAAGGTCGGCTTCAGGAAGCGGCCCTTGGTGACGTAGAGGACGAACCAGGCCAGCACGACCAGGCCGATGACCGTCGCCACCACCGCGAAGCCCGCGGCGAGCGTCCAGTTGGCGGGATCGCGCCGCTGCCGGGCCGGCTGCGGAGCGTTGTCGGAAGCCCCCTCGGGGACCTCGATCGGGGGATGGGGTTCGACTACCATGACCTGGGGAAACCCCCGGCGGCCGACGCTGGTTCCGATTCCGGCCCCGACGGGTTGCAATCCGGCCCCGCGCCCCTTATAGGCCCGCGCTTCCGCGATTTGATGGACGGTCCGGCTGTATGGGCTGCCGTGGCTGTCTGCAAACGTCGCATATCAGGAGACGAAAATGCCCAAGCTCAAGACCAAGAGCGGCGTCAAAAAGCGCTTCAAGCTCACGGCCACCGGCAAGGTGAAGCACGGCGTCGCCGGCAAGCGTCACCGGCTGATCAGCCACAATTCCAAGTATATCCGCACCAATCGCGGCACCACCGTTCTCGCCGAGGCCGATACGGCCCGCGTGAAGCTGTGGGCCCCGTACGGCCTGAACTGAGGGAGGACCGCTAAATGGCACGCGTCAAGCGCGGTACGACCACCCACGCCAAGCACAAGAGGATTCTTGGCGCGGCGAAGGGCTATTATGGCCGCCGCAAGAACACCATCCGCATCGCGCGTCAGGCCGTCGAGAAGGCCGGCCAGTACGCCTATCGCGACCGCAAGGTTAAGAAGCGCTCGTTCCGCGCGCTCTGGATCCAGCGCATCAACGCCGCTGTCCGCGCCGAAGGCCTGACCTACGGCGTGTTCATGCACGGCCTGAAGCTGGCGGGCATCGAGCTGGACCGGAAGGTCCTGGCAGACATCGCCATGCACGAGGGCGAGGCCTTTAGCGGCATCATCGCCCAGGCCAAGGCCGCCCTCCCCGAAGGCGCCCGCATCGCGGCGTAAGTCTTCGGACACCAGACAGGAGGGGCGCGGTGGCCATGGTCACCGCGCCCTTTTTGTTTTCGGCGTTTTCGTCCAACAATTCGTCATTCCCGCGAAAGCGGGAATCCACGGTTACGGGACATGCGATCTCCTGCGGGCCGCCGTCCATGGATTCCCGCTTTCGCGGGAATGACGATTGGGGAAGCGAATGGAGAAGCAGCCCAGCGTGTACATCCTCGCCAGCGGCAGGCACGGCACATTGTACATCGGGGTGACCTCCGATCTGCCCGGCCGGGTCCATCAGCATCGGGAAAGCTTGATCAAGGGCTTCACGAGCCGCTACGGGGTCTCGCGCCTCGTCCACTATGAAGGCTTCGACGACATGATCACGGCGATCACGCGGGAGAAGCAGCTCAAGAAGTGGAACAGGGCGTGGAAGATCGAGCTGGTCGAAGCGCAGAATCCCTATTGGGATGATCTCGCCGTGACGATGTTCGGATTTCCGCCGGGGCCGTAAACCCCCTTCCGTCATTCCCGCGAAAGCGGGAATCCACGGATACGGGATGCTGAATACCGGACGCTTCGCCGTCCATGGATTCCCGCTTTCGCGGGAATGACGAATGTGGGGTTGCAGTGACGACAGAGAATCAGGACGCGCTTTCGGAGATCGCATCGGCGGCGACGCTTGCCGATCTGGAGGCTATTCGCGTGCGCACGCTCGGCAAGTCGGGGACGATCACCGCGCTGCTCAAGACGCTGGGCGCGATGACGCCCGATCAGCGACAGGCCGAGGGGCCGAAGATCCACGCGCTGCGCGAGGCGGTGACCGCCGCGATCGCCGATCGCAAGGCGAGCCTGGAGGGCGCCGCGCTCGAAGCGCGCCTCGCCACCGAGACGCTCGACATGAGCCTGCCGGTGTCGGCCGGCATGCAGGGGTCGGTCCATCCGGTCGCGCAGGTGATGGACGAGCTGGCCGAGATCTTCGCCGACCTCGGCTTCGCGGTCGCGACCGGGCCCGAGATCGAGGACGACTGGCACAACTTCACAGCGCTCAACATCCCGGAGACGCATCCGGCGCGCGCGATGCATGACACCTTCTATTTCCCGGACCGCGAGGACGGGAAGAAGATGCTGCTGCGCACCCACACCTCGCCGGTGCAGATCCGCACGATGATGACCGAGAAGCCGCCGATCCGCATCATCGCGCCGGGGCGGACCTACCGGTCGGATTCGGATGCCACCCACACGCCGATGTTCCACCAGGTCGAGGGGCTGGTGATCGATCGCGGCATCCATATGGGCCATCTCAAGTGGACGCTGGAGACCTTCGTGAAGGCCTTCTTCGAGCGCGACGACATCGTCCTGCGCCTGCGCCCCAGCTTCTTCCCCTTCACCGAGCCCTCGGCCGAGGTCGACGTCGGCTTCACCTGGGAGAAGGGACGCCGCGTGATCGGCGGCGATCCGGCGGCCGGAAACGGCGGCTGGATGGAGATTCTCGGCTCGGGGATGGTGCATCCCCGGGTGATCGCCAATTGCGGCCTCGATCCCGACGAATGGCAGGGCTTCGCCTTCGGCTGCGGGATCGACCGGCTTGCGATGCTCAAATATGGGATGGACGACTTGCGCGCCTTCTTCGACGGCGATCTCCGCTGGCTCCGGCATTATGGTTTCGCGGCGCTCGACGTGCCCACGCTGTCGGGGGGAGTCGGCGCATGAAGTTCACGCTGAGCTGGCTCAAGGAGCATCTGGACACCGAGGCGGGCCTCGACGCGATCGTCGAAGGGCTGACCCGGGTCGGCCTGGAGGTCGAGGGCGTCGAGGACGCGGCCGAGAAGCTGGGCGCCTTCCGCATCGCCCGCATCCTGACCGCGGCGCCGCACCCGCAGGCCGACAAGCTGCAGGTCCTGTCGGTCGACGCCGGCGACGGCGGCGATCCGCTGCAGATCGTCTGCGGCGCGCCCAACGCCCGCGCGGGGCTGGTCGGCGTGCTCGGCCGGCCGGGCGACTATGTCCCCGGCATCGACGTCACCCTGAAGGTCGCGGCGATCCGCGGCGTCGAATCGCGCGGCATGATGTGCTCGATGCGCGAGCTCGAGCTGAGCGACGCGCATGACGGGATCATCGAGCTGCCGGCCGACGCGCCGGTCGGCGCCGTCTATGCCGACTGGGCGGGGCTGTCCGATCCGGTCATCGACGTCGCGATCACGCCGAACCGGCAGGATTGCATGGGCGTGCGCGGCATCGCGCGCGACCTGGCGGCGGCAGGCCTCGGCGCGCTCAGGCCGCTCAACCTGCCGTCCATCATCGGCCAGGGCGAATGCCCGATCGAGATCCGCACCGACGATCCCGAGGGCTGCCCCGCCTTCTTCGGCCGGGCGGTGCGCGGCGTCGTCAATGGCGACAGTCCCGAATGGCTGGCCAAGCGGCTGATCGCGGTCGGCCAGCGGCCGATCTCGGCGCTGGTCGACATCACCAACTATGTGATGCTGGACCATGGCCGCCCGCTCCACGTCTATGACCTCGCCAGGCTCAGCGGCCCGCTGGTCGCGCGCAAGGCGACCCCGGGCGAAGAGGTTCTTGCCCTCAACGGCAAGAGCTACACGCTCGACGAGACGATGACGGTGATCGCCGACGCCAACGGCCCCGACGACATCGGCGGCATCATGGGCGGCGAGAAGACCGGCGTCACCGCCGCCACCACCGACGTGCTGATCGAATGCGCCTATTTCACGCCGGAGGCGATCGCCCGCACCGGCCAGAAGCTGGGCCTGACCTCCGACGCGCGGGCGCGGTTCGAGCGCGGCGTCGACCCGCAGTTCCTCGAAGCCGGCCTCGCCATCGCGACCCGGCTGGTGACCGAGCTGTGCGGTGGCACGCCGAGCCCGGTCGTCCAGGCGGGCACCCCGCCCTCGGGCACCAAGGCGCTGCGCTACGACCCGACGCTGACCGAGAAGATCGCCGGCCTCGCGGTCGAGCCCGATCGCCAGCGCACCATCCTGGCGGCGCTGGGCTTCGGCATCGATGCGGTATGGAACGTCTCGGTGCCGAGCTGGCGCCGCGACGTCGACGGCCCGGCCGACCTGGTCGAGGAGGTCGTCCGCATCATCGGCATCGACAATATCCCGTCGACCCCGCTGCCGCGCGGCGAGGGCGTCGCCCGGCCGACCGCGACCCAGGCGCAGAAGGTCGAGCGGCGCGCCCGCCGCACCGCCGCGGCGCGCGGCCTCAACGAGGCGGTGACGTGGAGCTTCATCAGCGAGGCGGAGGCGCGGCCGTTCGGCGGCGGCGCCTGGACGCTCGCCAACCCGATCAGCGAGGAGCTGAAGGTCATGCGGCCGTCGCTGCTGCCCGGCCTGGTCGCCGCCGCGCGGCGCAACGCCGATCGCGGCGCCGGCAGCATCCGCCTGTTCGAGGTCGGCCGCCGCTATCTCGCCGACGGCGAGGGGCTGACGCTCGGCCTGCTGCTGGCCGGCGACCGCACCCCGCGCGACTGGCGCAGCGGCAAGGCGCAGGCGTTCGACGCGTTCGACGCCAAGGCCGAGGCGGTGGCGATGCTCGGCGCGGTCGGCGCGCCGGTCGACCGGCTGCAACTGTTCGAGACGGTGTCGAGCGGGGTCTATCACCCCGGCCGCTCGGGATCGCTGCGGCTGGGGCCGAAGACGGTGCTGGCCGAGTTCGGCGAACTGCACCCGAGCGTGGCGCGCGCCTTCGACATCGACGGCACCGTCGTCGCGGCGGAAGTGTTCCTCGACGCGGTGCCGGTCAAGCGCGCTTCGTCCGACCATATGCGCGAGGCCTATGCGCCGCCCGCGCTGCAGGCGGTGCGCCGCGACTTCGCCTTCCTCGTCTCCGCCGACCGGGCGGCCGACGAACTGCTCCGCGCGGTGCGCGGCGCCGACAAGGCGGCGATCGCCGAGGCGCGGTTGTTCGACCTGTTCCAGGGCCAGGGCGTCGGCGAGGGCGAGAAGTCGGTGGCGATCGAGGTGGTGCTCCAGCCCAGCGAGAAGAGCTTCACCGACGCCGACCTCCAGGCGATCTCCGAGAAGATCGTCGCGGCGGCGGCGAAGCTGGGGGCGAAGCTCAGGGGCTAAAACGCCCTCTCCCCTCGGGGAGAGGGATTGTCAGAGCGGCATCTTGTCGGTCTTGGCCGTGCTGGCGCGCGCGTTGTAGCTATGCCAGGCGAAGATCGCGGCGGCGCCCCGATGCGGGCTCCAGCCATGCGCCAGGCGCCGCGTCTCGCGCTCGCTCGGCCGCTCGGGCAGGCCCAGCAGGCGGCCGACCTCGATCTGCACGGCGAGGTCGCCGGCCGGCCAGACGTCGCCGCGCCCTTCGGCGAACAGCAGGTAGATCTCCGCCGACCAGCGGCCGATCCCCTTGATCGCGGTCATCTGTGCGATCGCCTCCTCGTCGTCGGCGGGCAGCCTGTCGAAATCGATCGTGCCGCTCGCGACATGCTCGGCCAGGCTCCTGGCATAGGCGATCTTCTGCCGCGACAGGCCGGTGGCGCGGAGCAGGTCGTCGGGGGCGGCGGCGACCGCCTCGGGGGCGAGGCCGGCACCGACCATCGTCTCCATCTTCGCCCAGATCGCATTGGCGGCGGCGACGCTCACCTGCTGGCCGACGATCGTCCGCAGCAGCGTCTGGTAGCCGCGATCGCGGATGCGCGGCGGGGGGTAGCCGATCGCTTCCAGCATGCGCGCGATGGCCGGTTCGATGCCCGCCAGCGCATCGATGCTCCGGTGGAGCTGTTCGGCGGAAAGGCTCATTTCGGTTCCTGCTCTTGATTTCACCGGTCCCGCGCTACATAGGCGCGCGAAATCCGGATTATGCAAATCGGGGGAGTGGTAATGCCCAAGTTGGTTGTCGTTACGCGTGAGGGTGAGGAATCGGTCATCGAAGCGGAGACCGGCCTGTCGGTGATGGAGGTCATCCGTGACGCCGGAATCGACGAGCTGCTGGCGCTGTGCGGCGGCTGCTGCTCCTGCGCGACCTGCCATGTGTTCGTCGATCCGGCCTTCAACGGCCTGCTCCCCGACATGAGCGACGACGAGAACGACCTGCTCGACAGCAGCGACCATCGCGACGACCGCTCGCGCCTGTCGTGCCAGCTCACCATGACCGACGAGCTCGACGGCCTGACCGTCACGATCGCGCCGGAAGATTGAGCTGCTGGGATCGGGCCGAGGCCCGATCCTTTTTTGTTTGGCCTCAAGCGCCGGCGGTCGCATCCGCGACCTTGGCTATCCTCGCATAAGCTCGGGCGGCCGTTCGGCCTTGCGGGACGCTGCGCGTCCCGTTCCACCGCAAGAGATTGGCCTCGGAGTCCGTAGGGCTCCGCAAGCGCGAACGCGCGCCCGAGCTTATGCGAGGTTAGCCAAGCCGGGCGGAGGCCCGGCGCCCGGCGCCTGAGGGCTAAAACAAAAAACCTACAAAACCCCCATCACCCTCTCACCGCGATCGCGTAGAGCGCGATCGCGGCGGCGTTCGAGATGTTCAGGCTCTCGACCTTGGGGCTGATCGGCAGCTTGGCGAGCTCGTCGCAATGCGCCTCGGTGTTCTGGCGCATGCCCTCTCCCTCGGCGCCGAGCACGATCGCGATCCGTGAATCCCCCATCACCTGCGCCAGCGTCCCCCTGGCGTGGCCGCTCAGGCCGATCCGCCAGAAGCCCGCCTCGGCGATCTCGTCGAGCGCGCGGGCCAGGTTGACCACCCGGACCCACGGCACCAGCTCCAGCGCGCCCGAGGCCGAACGGGCGAGCGCGCCCGATTCGGGCGGCGCGTGGCGGTCCTGGGTGACGATGCCTACCGCATCGAAGGCGGCAGCCGAGCGCAGCACCGCGCCGACATTGTGCGGATCGGTGACCTGGTCCAGCACGACCAGCGGCCGACGGTCGCCCTGCGCCGCCTCCAGCAGGTCGCCCAGCCAGATGTCGGGCAGCGGATCGACCTCGATCACCAGCCCCTGGTGCGGCGCGTCGTGCGGCACCAGGCGGCCGAGATCGGCGGCGTCGGCATAGGTGACCGGGATGACCGGCGGCAGCTCCAGCGCGCTCACCGCCTCGCGTGTGCCCCACAGTCGCTTGACGGTGCGGTCGGGGTTGGCGAGCGCCGCGATCACGGCGTGGCGGCCCCAGAAGCGGGGACGGCCCTGGGCGGGCTGGGACGGACGATGGCCTTTGCGCATGGGCCTGCCTTACCGATGGTGGGCGGTTTCGCGCAAGCATTGCAGCGACAGAGATTTTTCCGGGCTTCGGGCGTTGACAGCCGTGTCCCGATTGGCCATTGAGCCGCCTCGCTTCAGGCGCCTTTGGAAGGGTGGCCGAGTGGTTAAAGGCAGCAGACTGTAAATCTGCCCGCGTGAGCGTACGCTGGTTCGAATCCAGCCCCTTCCACCATCCCGACATTGCAGCATTGAACGGCGCAGGCGGTGCTGCCGGCGTCGGGCTCCGATCAGGCCGCGACGAGGCGTTCCACCGCCAGCATATTCTCATGCTCGCGCGCCTTGGCCAGTTCATGTCGCGCCTGCATCCGCATCAGTGTCTCCGCCTTCACGCCGAAGGCATATTCGAATCGGATCGCCATATCCGCGCTAAGAGCGGCCCGGCCGTTGAGAAGCGCGCTGATCGCCTGCCGGCTGACGCCGAACGTCTCGGCCAGCCTGTTGATCGACACGCCATGCGCCTCGACGATCTCGGTCTTGAGCCATTCGCCGGCATGGATGGCGAAGGACGGGTGAACCTTGATGGCCATCAGTGATAGTCCTCCAGATCGAGTTCGGCGATCGCCCCTGCTGCGGTGACCTTGAAGGTCATCCGCCAGTTGCGGGTGACGGTCATCGCCCATGTTCCGGCCCGGTCCCCGGTCAGAGGATGCAGCCCGTAGTTCGGAGGCGTAGCCAGCTCCTCCAGCGCTTCCGCATCGATGATGAAGTTGACCATCCTGAAAAGTCGGTCGACCAGATCACCGGGAAGGCCCTTTGGCTTTCCCGTCTCGACAAATCGCCGCAACGCCTTGTGGCTGATGCTGTCGATCTCCATGGATGTAAGGTAATGGTTTACGTCTGGTATGTCAAGCGACGCATTACATGCCTTCTAGGCCGTCGCCGTCCTCACCCCCAGCAACTCCGCCAGGCGTTCGAAGTCATAGCCCGAGAAGGCGCGCCGCGGTGGGCCGAACATCGGTACGCTCAACAGTCGATCGCTGCGGAAATAGGCGCGCAGCCGGGCGCGCGCGTCCAACTGGTTCCAGAGCGCGACGGCTTCCCTGAGGCGCATATCGGCATAGCGCTCGCCGGCGACGACGAGGGTGCCGATGGCATTCGAGACATCGGTGATCATGCTGCCCTCCCTGCATGTCAGGTGACGATGGGTGCCGGGGACGCCGGTCGCAACGATTGGTCGACAGCCCGAGCCGGGGAGGGGATGGACCGAGCCCGCGAATTTCCGATCGGCGGCCGTGGCTCGATTTGCCGTTTCGATCGTTGGGGCATCGAATCAAGGAGGGAGAAGTGCCATGGGTTGGATCATCGCGCTCATCGTCGGCGGCGTCGCGGGCTGGCTCGCCAGCATCGTCATGAACCGCAACGCGTCGATGGGAATCTTCTGGAACATCGTCGTCGGCTGCATCGGATCGGTGATCGGCAACGCGCTGGCCGGCCCGCTGCTGGGCATCCGGGGCAGCGTCCAGCACTTCTCGCTGACCGGCCTGCTGATCGCCTTCGTTGGCGCCGTCGTCCTGCTCGCGATCGTCAACCTGGTCCAGCGCAACACGGTCCGGTAGACCGGAAGGGTCAGAGCGCGCAGCTCCGGTCCTCGCTGCCGGGCGCGCGCTCCCACTGCCAGGCGTCGACCGTCTCGCCGCGCGGCAGGTAGACGACCGGAAAGACCTTGTCCCCGCGCCGGATGCGCAGGCGGATCAGTTCCGCCTGCTCGCCCTGGATGCCGTCCTGCGGCACCGGGTCGACGATCTCGTCGCCGTCGCGCAGGCCGGCGAGCGCGGCGGCCGATCCGGGCACGAGGCCGCGGACGATCCGCTTCGGCTGCGCCAGCACGTCGGTCGCGAAGCCCAGCTCGTAGCGGCGCAGCCTGCGGGTCGTTCGCTGGAAGCAAGGGCCGAAGGCGTCGGACGCCGGCAGCGGCATGGCGCCGCCGAGGAAGGCGCGAAAATCCTCGACCGCCCTGGGGCCGAGATGCCGGGCGAGCAAGGCCTCCCAGTCGGCGTTGCCGGTCGTCTTGCCCCCTTTCTCGCCCCCTTTCTCAAGCGCCAGCATCGCCAGCATCAGGTCGTCGAGCGATTGCCGGCCGCCCGACGCCTTGCGCATCGCGTCGTCGACCGTGGCGAAATAGAGCATGCCGCGATCATAGGGCAGCGTCCGCACGCGGGTGTCGGCCCAGAAGCGCCTGGGCACCTCGCTGTTGGGCACGGTCGCCATCGCGCTGGTATAGTAGCGCGCGGCGGTCCAGTTGACGTCGGCGAGATAGGCCTCGGGCGAGATCATGCCGAAGCGCAAGGGCAGCCGCGCCTGGTAGAAGGTCGCGAGCCCCTCCCCGAACCAGGAGGATGCGAGCCCCGCCGGGGTGGCGATGAACGGCTGGAAGGTGTGGAACATCTCGTGCGCCAGGGTCAGCCGGATCTTGCCGACGTCCGATCCGCGCCCCTTGCCGAAGGTGGTGACGAACGCATGGTAAAGGCCGACGCCGCCGCCCGCGTTGATCGGGTTGTAGCGCAGGAAGACGCCATAGGGCGGCGACTCCTTCTGGCCGAAGAAGCGGGCATAGTGATCGTAGAGCGTACCGGTCCAGGCGAGCAGCGCGGCGGCGTCGAAGCCGGGATCGCCCTGCCAGGCGCCGAAGAAGCCGCCCGAGGGCAGCTTCGGGGGGTAGGTGCCGATCCGCCCCGCCATGAAGAAGCTCATGCGCAGCTGCGCGCCGTCGAGCGGCTCGGCGGCGGTGACGGTCCCCTCGCCGAGCGAGCTGACCCCGCGGCTGCCTTTGGGTGCGCGGGCGAGGTCCCAGCCATAGGTGGTGCGGTAACGGTGGTCGCCGGGGGGCAGCAGCAGGAAGACATGGCCCGCCGCCGACACGCCGCCGCCGTCGGCCGAGAAGGCGAAGGGCGGCGCCGGCCCGCGCGGCGGCAGGCTCGCCTCGGCGGGGACGCTGTAGCGGACGGTGACGGCTCCCTCCGTCGCGCGGTCGGCCAGCCATTCGCGCGACGGCCCGCCGCCGACCGCGTCGCGCATCCCGGTCTCGGGCAGGTCGACGTCGCGGCTGGTGAGGCGGAGCGGCCCCCTGGCGTCGCGCGCGCTGATCCCGGCGATGACGGTCGCGACCGTGTCGACGTTGCTGCTGACCATCGGCAGGCGGAGCAGCGGCTCGCCCTTGTTCGCGGCGATGCCGTCGAAGCGCAGGGTGACGTCGACGGTGCCGACCGTGGTCGGGGCGGCGGGTGCGGCGACAGGCGCCAGCGTCACGGCAAGGGAACCGTTCGATCCCGCCGCACCCGCCATGGAGGCGGTGGCGAGGGCGAGCGCCGTGCCGAAGCCCGCCAGTCCGAAGCCCTTCCGCTCGATCCTGATCGATCTCCGTGCCATCGCTCTCACCTCGATAATGTCCATACAAAAGATGCGCAGGGCGTGGGGCCCTGCGCATCTCGCAGTTCAGGCCAGGCGACGATCGCCTGCCACCATCAGAAGGACCGCGCCAGGGTCACGCCGAAGGTGCGCGGCTGGATGAACAGCGCGGTCGGCACGTTGACGCCGTTGCGGTTGTCGGCGGCGGCGACGCCGCGCTTGTCGAACAGGTTGCGGACATAGAGGTTCGCGCTCCACACCTCGTCGAAGGTCAGGCCGCCGCGGATGTCGACCGTGGTATATTCGGGCAGCAGCATGCGCGGACGGGTCGCGTTCGCGGCATCGGTGACGAAGGTGCCCGCGCGGTCGCCGACATAGACGACGGTGAGGCCGACATTGCCTTCCAGCCGGTCGGTCAGCGGGAAGACCTGCTGCGCCGTGACATTGGCTGCCACCTTGGCCGAGAAGGGCAGGCGATCGCCGTTCAGGCCCGCAAGGCCGGTCGCGTTGACGATGGTCGGGAGATCCTCGGTCAGCGTCGCGTCGGTGAAGGTCAGGCTGGCGTCGATGCTCATGCCCTGCCACGGCGTCAGGCTGGCGGCGAATTCGAGGCCGCGGCTGCGCGCCTTGCCGCCGTTGGTCAGGAAGGTCAGCGAGCTGATCGAATCGGTGCCCTGGAGCTGGATGTCCTTCCAGTCGATCTGGAACAGCGAGGCGTCGAGCGTCAGCAGGCCGGGAACGACCTTGCCCTTGAAGCCCAGCTCATAGTTGATCACCTTGTCCGAGCTGTACGACTTCGCCACCGACGGCGGGGCGGCGATGTTCGGGCCGCCCGGGCGATAGCCGGTGGCGACGCGGGCATAGGCGATGATGTCGCGCGAGAAATGATAGCTCGGCGAGATCAGCCAGGTGAAGGCGCTGTCGCTCGAATCGGCGATGGTGGTGCCCGAACCGAACACCGGCGCGGTCTGCGGCGAGGTGTTCAGGGTCGACTCGTTGTGCTGCTTGTTGTGCGCGTAGCGGCCGCCGACCTGGATATCGAGCTTGTCGGTCGCGTGCCAGGTGAGGTCGGCGAAGCCGGCATATTCGCGATAGCTGCCGGGGCCGGTGCCGATATAGGGCGTCGCGGTCAGGCTGCCCGAGGCGATCAGCGTCTGGTCGGTCGCGGCATGCTCGACGGTGTAGAAGCCGCCGGCCAGCCAGGTGAAGCTGGTGCCGATGTCGCCGCCGAGGCGCAGTTCCTGCGAGAATTTATGGGTGCGGTCGGCATTGGCGATCTGCACGGTCGGCGCCGTCGGCAGGCCGTAGACCGCCTTCAGCAGGCCGCCGAACACCTTGGACACGTCGCTGGTGATGACGTTGTCGGCGCGGCTCCAGGCGCTGATCGAGGTGATGGTGACCCCGCCCAGCTCGAGCTCGGCGCGCGCCGAATAGAGCTGGAACTTCGCCTTGTTGATCGAATCGAGCGAGTTGATCGTCAGGTCGCCATAGACCGGCTCGAAGGTGGTGACGGCGGTGTTGGGTAGCGGCGAGGTGTCGGCATAGCAGGCCGCGCAGACCGGAACGCCGCCGGCGGTGATCGCCAGGTCGCTGTTCATCGCGTCGGTCTTCTGGCGCAGCGCCGAGAGGACGACGCGGAAATTGTCGGCCGGCTTGATCAGTGCCGCGCCGCGGAAGCCCCAGACGTCGCGGCTGTTGACGTCCTTCGCCTTCAGCGCGGCCGGGTTGGCGTTGTTGAGATAGGCCGCGTCCTCGCGCTTGAAGCCGCTGCCCAGCACCGCCAGCCAGTCGTTGATCGGGATGTTGACCGAGCCGCGCACCGCATAGCCGGTGTCGCCGTGCGAGACGGCGGTGCCGCCCAGCTCGATGCGGCCCGAGAATTCCTTGGTGTCCGGTTCCTTGAGGACGTACTTGATCAGGCCGCCGAGGCTCGACGCGCCGTAGAGCGTGCCCTGCGGGCCGCGCAGCACCTCGACCCGGCTGACCGCGCTGGCGTCGAAATCGGGCAGCGGCGGCTGGCCGGTGCCGGTGGTGCCGCCGAACTGGACGTCGTCGACGAGCAGCGCGACCGTCGGCGAGGTCGCGCCGCCGGTGGTGACGCCGCGCAGCGCCAGGCCCGAGACGCGCTGGTTCGAATATTGCAGGCCGGGGACCCGGTCGAAATATTCCGACAGGCGGTTGATGTTCTGGGTGGTCAGCGCGTCGGCCGAGATCGCGCTGATCGCGACCGGCACGTCGATCAGACGCTCGGCGCGCTTCTGCGCGGTGACGATGATCTCGCCCGCGGAGGCGCCGTCCTCGGCGCCCTGGGCGTCCTGCGCCATGGCCGGCATCGACGCCGCGAGCGCGACGGCCGCGGTCGACACCGAGATGACAAGCTTGAGAGTCTTCATTCTTCTGGTCTCCACTGAACCTGTCGGATGTCCGCTCCGCCCGCGCGGGCGGTCCATCCGGTTTGACCTCTTCCTCCGGCCCAGGGGGTGCTCCCCGTCGAGCCCCCTTTTTCGAGGCCGGATCAGGTTACCGGCGCACCGGCGCCATATTTATTCTGATTCGAGCCCCGCGAACCGGTTCGCGCATAAACTTTCGCCGATCATGGCCATCGCCGAGCAAGAGATTCCGGGGCCTCCCGGCCGTCAGCGGCCGAGCGCCGGCTGCGGCCGGCGGGCATAGGCGCGCAGCCCTTCCTCCAGCCCGCGCAGCCCGGCGTCGAGCTTGTCGTCCTCCTGGCAGAAGCCGATCCGGACATGGCCGGGCGCGCCGAAATATTCGCCGGGCGCGACGATCACGCCGGAGCGCTCGATCAGCCATTCGGAAAAGGCGCGGCTGTCGGCGACGCCGGGCAGCGACGGGAAGCAGATGCAGCCGTTGTCGGGCAGCGCGCCGCCCATCAGCCCCTCGGCCACCATCGCGTCGAACCAGGCCTCGAAGCGGGGGCGGCAGCGCGCGACATAGCGGCGCGCATTCGCCTCGAACGGCGCGGCGTCGGACAGGACGTGCGCGGCGATGGCGTGCGACAGGGTGGAGATGCCGAACTCGATCCGGCCGTTGAGCCGGCG
This sequence comes from Rhizorhabdus wittichii RW1, assembly GCA_000016765.1. NCBI lineage: Bacteria > Pseudomonadati > Pseudomonadota > Alphaproteobacteria > Sphingomonadales > Rhizorhabdaceae > Rhizorhabdus > Rhizorhabdus wittichii. The sequence goes on along the minus strand of CP000699.1, from coordinate 2,690,655 downwards.
GAGCTGCTCGACCACCGCGTCCGCGCCGACGATCCAGCCGCAGCGCAGCACCGCCAGCCCGTAGATCTTGGTCAGGCTCGACAGGCTGATCACGGCGGGCGACAGCGTCGCGGCGGCGGCGGGGCGCGTCTCCTTCGACGCATAGTCGCCATAGACCTCGTCGACGACGAGCAGGAAGCCGCGCCGCTCGGCCAGCGCCGCGAGCTTGCGCAGCACCTCCTGCGGAACCGGCATGCCCGAGGGATTGTGCAGGTCCGACAGCACCACCAGCCGGGTCTCGGGGCGCAGCATTGCCTCGACCTCGGCGACGTCGATCGCGAAGCGCTCGCCATGGCGGCGGAAACGGCCGATCGTCGCGCCCGACGCCTCGGCCAGATAGCCGAACAGGTCGAAGCCGGGGGTCTCGATCAGGACATGGTCGCCCGGGCGGACGAAGGTGCGGTAGATCAGCGACAGGCCGCCGGTCGCGCCGGTGGTGCACAAGATCCGGTCGCGGTCGACGCCGTAGCGCGCGGCCAGCATGTCACGGACGAACGGGTTCCCGTCGCCGAACGCGCTGACATAATAAGGCGAGAAGGCCGGATCGACCGCGTCGAGCACGGTGTTGCGCAGCATCTCGCGCGGCTCGGGGATCGAGCTTTCGAACAGGCTGACCGCCTGCCCGTCGCGCGCGCGGGCCATGGCGAGCGCGCCGCGGACCCATTGCGCATAGCTTTCCCCCTCGGGGGTCGACGGTCGTGCCGCCGGCAGATGTTCTTCGTTGGACATGGCGTCTCTCTACCGGCGCCCGCGGGCACTAATTATTCTATCTCAGAGACGGGAGCCGTCCTTGCGCATAATTTGATCGCTTATTCGGCCAAAGCGCGCATGGCTTGGTCGGCGCAGTCGCGGCGGCCCTTGAGGAACCAGTAGGCGAGCCCGACGAGCAGCCAGCCGCCGACCAGCAGATAGGGGCGCGGATCGGCCTCGACCCCGAACACGCCGACGAGCAGCGCGCAGACCACGCCGGCATAGCCGACCGCCACCACCGCCGGGCGCGACAGGCGGAGCTGCGACCGTATGTGGAGCTCGGGATGGCGGCGGGCGACGACGGTCGCCGAATAGGAGCAGGCCATATATTTGAGCATCGTCGGCACGTTGACCGCGAGCAGCAGGAAGATGAGGCTCGGCGGCAGCAGCAGCCCCGACATCGCGCAGGCATAGCCGAGCAGGATCGCCCGGTGCGGCGTGCCGAAGCGTGGGTGGATCGTCCCGATCGCGCGCGGCAGAGCGCCGTTGCGGCCCATCGCGAACAGGCTGCGCGAGAAGGTGAGGGTCGCCGCGTTCATCGACTTGACGATCGAGAAGCAGGCGGCGCCGACGATCAGCGGCACCGCCAGGTCGCCCAGCACCACCTTCGCCGCGTCGAGCAGCGGGGCCTGGCTGGCGGCGAGCGTCGCGGGACCGACCAGGCCGAGCGCGGTGAGCGCGACGAGGCCGTAGACCAGGGCGGTCAGCCCGATCGCCAGCGCGATGCCGATCGGCACGTTGCGCCGCGCGTCGCGCACCTCCTCGCCGATCTCGACCGCCGATTCGATCCCCAGGAACAGGGTGATCATCAGCGGCACGACGGCGAGGATCGCGAGCGGCGGCGTGTCGAGCGGGTTGCCGACCAGCACCGGATCGAAATGCGGCAGGCCGGTCGCGACGAAGATGGCGAGGATGATCAGCAGCAGCGCCATGAGCTGCGCCTGCACCTTCGCCGCCATCGACACGCCGACATAGTTGAGCGCGAACACCGCGGTGATGGCCAGTGCCATGGCGGGCTTGAGCGGCACCGGGAAGACCATGCCGAGATAGCTGATCATCACCTGCGACAGGATCGTCAGCGCGCCGACGTTGGAGACGATGCGCAGCCAGGCGATGATGAAGCCGACGCCGGGATGGATGAAGCGGGTCGGCCATTCGTAGGACGCCCCCGACACCGGCAGCGCCGAGCCGAGATAGGCATAGGCGACCGCGAAGACGAGCATCGGCAGCGCCGCGACGCCGATCGCCGCGAGCAGCCCCGATCCCGCCACCTGCGCGGTCGGCTGGAGGATCGAGAAGATCGATACGCCGATCGCGGTACCCGCCCCGAAGGTGACGACGCCGACCAGCCCGACGCTCTTGCGCAGGCTCGGGCGCTCGATCGGAGCGGTCACTTGGGCGCGCTCATAAAGGCGCGGAGGTCGCGGGCCAGCGCGGTGCGCGCCTCGGCCCCCAGATAGGGGCCGTGGCCCGACGGATAGCCGTGGAAGCTGGTCCGGGCGAGCGGGATGCCGGCATGGGCGACCACATAGTCGGCGCTGCCGAGCGGGGTGACGAGGTCGTAATAGCCGGTGCCGACCATCAGCCGCATCGCCGGGTTGCGGCTCATCGCCACGGCGAGGTCGACCGCATAATTCTTCCCCACCGGGACGCCGGCGCCGAAACCATAATCCCAGCGGCCGTTGACGTCGCGGAAGGCGATCGGCTCATAGGGGATGTCGAGATCGACCTTGAGCGTCTTCGCCGCATAGTCGCTCCACGCGCCGACGAAGCCCGGCACATATTGGCCCATCGCCGGATCGTCGGCGACCGGATCGCCGCCCGCGCCCTGCGACGGCAGCACGAAGCGCGCGTCGTACAGGCCGATGCGCCGGCCCTCGCCGGCGAGCAGCAGCCTCGCGAAGGCCGCGCCCGAGATGCGCAGGTCGGCGGCGAGGATATCCTTCTCTGGCAGGCCGATCAGCGCCGCCATCTCGCGCGCGACCGCTGCCTTGCGGTCGGCGGGCAGGTGGGAGCCGGCGTGGAGCGCGGCGAGATAGCTCGTCTCGATGAAGCGCCTGGCCGCCGCGACCTGCCCCTCGGGCGTGCAGCCGGGCGCGGCCTTGCCGAAGTGGCAGGCGGTCGCGGCCAGCGAGGGCAGGATGGCGAGATAGGCGCGGTCGTCGCCCTCGGCGCCGCGCGCCATGTCCATCGCCTGGCCGAGCAGGACGACGCCGTTGAGCGTCAGCCCGTCCATCGATCCGGTCTGGGTCGGCCCGCCCGCCATCAGCCGCGCCATCACGGCGGCGCGGACCGTGCCGTAGCTTTCCGAGACGAGATATTTGGGCGAATTGAGGCGGCCGTGGCGGCGGAGCCATTGCTCGACGACCTGGACCATCGCCCGCGCGTCCTGCTCGACGCCGTAGAACTGCTCGGGCTTGCCGCCCGGCAGGATGCGGCTGTAGCCGGTGCCCGGCGGATCGATCAGGACGATGTCGGCGACGTCGAGCGGGCTGTCCGGATTGGCGGCCGTGGCGAAGGGCGCGACGGTGCGCGGCCGGGTCGGGTCGTCGAAATCGACCCGGCGTGGGCCCATCATCCCCAGATGCAGCCAGAGCGACGCCGATCCCGGCCCGCCGTTGAACGCGAAGATCACCGGGCGGCTGCCCGCGTCCCTGACGTCGCTGCGGACATAGGAGGTGACGAAGATGCTGGCGCCCGGCAGCAGCACTTCCTCGACCGCCGCCGCATAGCGCAGGCGGCCGCCGCCGAAGTCGCCCTGCCCCTCAGACCGGAAGATGCGCGGCTGCGCCGCTTCGGCGGTGGCGGCCGGAGCGGGCGCGGCGTTGGCCGGAAGCGCGGCGAACGCGAGGGCCAGTGCGATCAGCGTGCGATCAATCCGCATAGACATGCTCCCCATAGCCGAAGCCGACGGCGTCGCCGCCCTCGTCCGCGCGCGCGGCGACCTTCGTCGCCGGCCGGATCGCGGGCGCGGTGGTGAAGGGGGCGATGCCGAGCGCGGTGTAGATCTCGGTCGGGAAGTAGATCGCCCCGCCCTTCATCACCATGCGCGGCCGGCGGATCGCGCTGATGTCCTTCGTCGGATCGCCGGGCACCAGAACCAGGTCGGCGAGCTTGCCGCGGGCGATGCTGCCGAGCCGGTCGGCCCGGCCGAGGAATTCCTCCGCCCCCAGCGTCGCCGCGCGCAGCGCCTCGGCCGGGGTCAGTCCCGCCTTCACATAGAGCTCGACCTCGCGCTGGACCGAGAAGCCGGTCGCGTCGTCGGTGCCGGGCAGCAGGCGGATGCCCGCCTTGTGGAGCATCGCGATCGTCGCGAGCATCTTGTCGTAGCCCGCCTGATAGGCGTCGGCCTCGGCCTTGTCGGCGATCGTGACGAAGGAGCGCTTGCGATAGCGCTGGAAGCCGATCGGCATGTGCGACAGGAAATCCTCCTGCCCCATCGGCACCTGCCGCGCCCGGCTCATCATCAGCTGTTCGAGGATCACGGCGGTGGTGTCGAGCGCGATGCCGCGCTGCTGCATCAGCCGCACGGTGGCCTGGATCTTGTCGGAGGCGAGGTCGAGCGATCCCGCGCGCGCCATCGCGGTCAGGCGCAGCGGGGTGCGGCTGTCCTCCTCGGGCCGCAATATCCAGCCGAGCATGAGCTGGTTGAGATGCGCGATCGAATCATAGCCGTCCGCGATCACCCGGTCGGGCGTGTCGAAGGCGGGGACATGGCCGGTGACGCGCAGGCCCAGCCGGTGCGCCTCGGCGGCGATCGGCCTGACCCAGTCGGGGTTCATCGAATTGTAGATCTTGATCTCGGCATAGCCGCGATCGGCGTACCAGCGCACGTCCTTCAGCGCCTCGTCGATCGAGGCGGGGATGAAGCCGAAGCGCGCCGAATAGGGGCTGCGCCCCTCGATGAAGCCGTTGGGGACGATGCGCGGCCAGGCGACCTGCCCGGCGTCGATCTTCGACAGCAGGTCCTGCAGGAAGCCGTTGTCGTTGCCCATGTCGCGGGTCGCGGTGACCCCGGCGGCGAGGTACATCAGCCCCGACGGCAGCGTCGCGTGCGAATGCATGTCGTGCAGGCCGGGGTAGAGGGTGCCGCCCTCGCCGTCGATCACCACCTCGTCCTCGGGTGGGGGCAGCCGGTCGTCGGCGATCACCTGGGTGATCGTGTCGCGCATGACGACGACGGTCGAGAGCGGCGACAGCGCGCCGCCGGCGGGATCGAACAGGCGGACGTTGCGGATGCGGACCGGCGCGTCGAAGCGGTGCGCCAGCTTCTGCTGGAGCTGGAAGGCGCGCTCGGTCTCCAGCTCGGCGCCGAGCTTGCCGAGCATCGGCACCGCCGCCTCATGGCCGGCGCGGATCGTCGTGCCGTCGGCGCCGGGGCCGAACAGCGCGAACAGCTTCTGGTCCTTGTCGAGCAGCAGGTAGCTGGGGTTGAGCTGCACCCCGGTCAGCCGCCACGCCGTCACCTCGGTCGCGGCGTCGCCCTCGCCGACCGTCAGTGTCCTGAGCTGCTCGAGCGAAATGCGTCCCGAGGGCAGCACGGCGATGCTGTGATCGGGTTGGGCCAATGCGGCGCGGGCATAGACCCAGATCGCATAGGGGCTGTCGTCGTTGACGACGTAGAGCGGCGGCTGCTTCGCCTTGGCGCTGCCGGCGTCGGCCTGGCTGCTCCACTGCGCGCGGCCGGCGGACCAGCGATAGCTCTCGTCGACGGTGCCGCCCATCAGCGAGCTGCCCTTGATCGTCCAGGCGGTGGGGATGCCGCCCGCGCCGAAGGTCAGCTCCTCGCGATGCTTGGGACCGCGGCCGTTATTGTCGACCCGGTAGTCGACCGTCGCCCGATCGCCCTCGCCCTCGACGACGATCGATCCGACCGTCTCGCCGTTGGAGACGATCGACAGCCGTTCGGTGGCGGCGAAGGCGGTCGCCGACGCGCCGAGCAGCAGGGTGGGAAGCAGGGTCTTGAGGAGCAGTCGGTTCACGGGGTGATGCCTTCCGAAAGGGCGCGTCGGTGCAAATAGGCCGTGGCGGCGAGGTCCTGCACGACATGGCCGAGCGACTTGTAGAGGGTGATCTGGCCGGGGCTCTCGCGGCCCGCGAGGGTGCCGGCGAAGACCTCGCCGATCTCGCCGACGACATGGTCGTCGGTGACGAGGCCGGCGTCGCGCGCGACCGCCAGCTCGGACGCCTGGGCGAGCGCGCCGGGTCGATAGTCGGCGATGTAGCGGCCGGCGGCGACGAGGGCGCTATCGACCTCGACCGGCCCGAGCATGCTCGACCCGACCAGGTTGACATGGGTCCCTTTGCGGACCCAGGCGCCGAACAGGATCGGCTCGGCCGAGCCGCTGACCGTGCAGATGACGTCGGCCGTGCCGGCGGCGCGCTGGCCGTCGGTGGTCGCCTCGACGGCGATCCCCAGGTCCCGCGAGAGGCGCGCCGCGAGCGCCGCTATGCTGTCGGCCGACCGGCCCCACAGCAGGATGCGGTCGAAGGCGCGGACGTGGCGCAGCGCGCGGATGTGCGTCTCCGCCTGGGTGCCCGCGCCGAAGATCGCCAGCACGCGCGCATCGGGCCGCGCCAGCGCGTCGGTTGCCGCCGCCGTCGCGCAGGCGGTGCGGATCGCGGTCACCGCCTCGGCGTCGGCGATCGCCTCGACCTCGGCGCTGTCGGCGGCATAGGCGACCACCACGCCGCGGTGGCGCGCGCGGCCGGGGCGGGCGGGGTCCTCGGCGACGCTGACCAGCTTGGCGCCGAAGCTGCCGATCGCCGCCAGGTCGCCCGGCATCACCCCGAACATCGTCTTGTCGGCGATCCGGACGATCTGGCGCAGCGGCTGCGCCTTGCCGCTTTCCGACAGGCTCCGCATCGCCCGGCGCACCGCCGCGATGCAGCCCGGATAGTCGAGCAGCCGTTCGACCTGCTCCGCGTCATAATAGGCGATGTTCATGATGGCCCTTTCCCTGTTCAGCGGACCAGGGCGCGGATGTCGTCTCCGATCGCCCTGGCCGTCGCCGCGACGGAATAGCCGGTATGGCCGCCATCATAATAGCGCAGCGTGACGCGGGCCGGGTCCCAGCCCGACTGGGTGGCGAGCAGCTCGGCCGCGCCCATCGTCGTCTGGGTGTCGTAGATGCCGTTGCCGACGAGCAGGCGGAAGCGCGGGTTGAGCGCCATCATCTTGCTGATGCCCTTGTAATAGGGCCAGTCGCCGAACGGGCTGGCGCCGTCGCCCCAGCTCCAGTCCTCGAGGCTGGTGATGCCGACCGCCGGGACATAGGGGTCCTTCCAGTCGACCTTCAGATCGTCGCGCAGGTAGAGGGGGAAGAATTTCTGCACCCCCTGCATCAGCACGTCCGACGGATCGGGGGCGCCGCCCTTGTCGGTGATCGGCGCGGTGTAGCGCGCGTCGGCGCGGCCGAGCAGCAGGCCCCGGTCCTTGAGCAGCTCGGCCCGGTAGCGCTCCTTGGTGATCCTGAGGCCGTTGGCGAGATACCAGTCGGCGGGGATGCCGCTAAACTCGGCCAGCCGCTCGGCGATCCGTCGCTGGTCGGCGTCGGACGCGGCGCTGCCCTGGTAGAGGACCGTCAGATAGTCGCCCTTGGCGAAGGCGCGCGCCTCGGCGAGGAAGGCGTCGAGCGAGCGGCCCTTGCGGTCGGCGCGGCCATGATACCAGCCGATCGCCGCGATCGTCGGCAGCGAGGCGACATAGCTGGTGATGTTGGCCGGCCGCTGCGAATATTCGATGATGTTGGCGGCCTGCCCGTAGAGGAAGATGCCGGCGAGCGGCAGCGGATCGGGGCCGTCGGCGAGTTGCCCGGCGATCTCGGCGGCGCGGTTGGTGCCGTAGCTTTCGCCGGTCAGGTAGACGGGCGACCGCTCGCGGCCATGCTGCTTCAGCCAGGCGCGGATGAACGCCGCGAACTGGCGCGCATCGGCCTTCACCGAGAAATAGGCCCTGGGATCGGTGCCCGGCGCGACCCGGCTGAAGCCGGTCGAGGCGGGGTCGACGAATATCATGTCGACCGCGTCGAGCGGGGAATAGCCATTGTCGACCAGCGCGAAGCTCGACGGGTCGGCCGTGACGTCGTCGGGATAGGCGACCCGCTTCGGCCCGATCCCGCCGATGTGGAGATATTGCGCGGCGACGATCGGCCCGCCGTTGAACAGGAACATCACCGGCCGCGTCGCGGGATCGGTCTTGTCGCGGGTATAGGCGAAGCTGACGATGCGGGCGCCTTCGTCGGCGCCGGTCGACACGGCGATGCCCTCGACCGTCGCGGTATAGGCGATCGCCTGTCCGCCGAACCGGCCCTTGTGCCTGGTGACGACGGCGGGGTGGTCGACCTGGTCGACGACCGCGACCGGCCCGGCCTGCTGCGCGGCGACGGGGGCGGCGAGGATGATCGCGAGCCCGAAGGCGAACGGGGTGAAAGCGGCTTTCATTCTCATTGGCGGCGGGCCCTCCCTGCGGCCAGTCTATGGGCGGCGTCGTGAAATGGTTATGCGAAGATTCGCGCCGCGCGCCGCGCCGCTGCATAGAATTTTCTCCGAGGAGATGGGGCGACGGCGCTCAGCGGTGCCGCCGCTCCCCGGATAATGTTCGCCGTCAATCGCGGCCTGCCCGGCAAATTTATGTTGCGCTCGACCCGTCTCCCTCGGCACATGTCCGCAACGGGACGAGGGGCCATGACCGAAACGCTGACGCCGATCGACATCAAGATATTGGAGCAGGTGCAGAAGGACGCCGCGCTGTCGACGACCGAGCTGGCCGAGCGGGTCGGCCTGTCGCAATCGCCCTGCTGGCGCCGGCTCCAGCGGCTGCGCGAGGAAGGCTATATCGTCGGCCAGGTCGCGGTGCTCGACCGCAGGAAGTTCGGCGAGAGCCTCTACATCTTCGCGACGCTCAAGATGGTGACGCTGAGCGACGAGCAGCGCGCCGAGTTCAACCGCAAGATCGAGAACACGCCCGAGATCATGGAGTGCCACACGATCTTCGGCGAGCGCGACGTGCTGCTCAAGATCATCGCGGAATCGCTCGACTGGTATCAGAAGTTCATCTTCCGGGTGATCCTGAAGCTGCCCGGCGTGCAGGACGTCCAGTCGACCGTGACGCTGTCGGAGATCAAGCAGACGACCGCGATCCCGGTCCGCAAGACCCGCCTCTGACCCGCGCGGACCCGGCGAATTCCATTTTACATCGAGGGGGTTGCCGGGCCATGGGGACGCAATCCTCCCCTTCGGGACCTCACCCTGCCATGCCATCGCCGATCCAGATCGAACGGACCCGTGTCGCCTATCTCTTCGGCAATGACGTGCAGAGCGGCCTCGTCCGCAGGTCCGGCGGCGATGTCCTCAACCGGGGCAGCACCGACGTCTGGCGGCTGCGGTCCGATCCCGACGATTTCGTGCGCCTCCATATACCGGGCAATTTCAACCGCGTCCGGGTGCGGCCGAGGCTCGACAATATCGCGACGATCCTCAACCTCGTCACCGATCCCGAGCTCAACCCGAAGGTGCTGGAGGCGGCGGACCGCTTCCTGCGCGGCTTTCCCGGCCGGGTCATCAACACGCCCGCCGCGGTGCTGGCGAGCGGGCGCGACCGGGTCAGCCGGCTGCTCGCCGGGATCGAGGGGCTGATCGTCCCGCCGGTCGCCCGCTTCAAGGGGCGGCCGCACCTCGCCCAGGCGGCGATCGAGCGGGCCGGCGTCACCTTCCCCGCGATCCTGCGCCTGCCCGGCACCCATAATGGCGAGGTCGTCGCGCTGCTGTCCGGGCCCGAGGAGCTGGAGGCACGGCTCGATCCGGCGGAGACCTATCTGCTGACCAGCTTCGTCGACGCGCGCGGGGGCGAGCCGCTCTACAACAAGCTCCGGCTCTACTGGTTCGGGGAGGCGCCGCTGATGCGCCACCGGCTGGTGTCCGATCGATGGAACGTCCACGGGCCCGACCGCGAACGCTTCATGCCGGGCCAGCCGCACTGGATCGACGTCGAGCGCGACCTGCTCGCCCGGGGGATGGAGGGCCTGCCCGAACCGGCGCGGTCGGCGATGCGCGCGATCCGGGCGCGGATGCCGCTCGACTTTTTCGGGATCGACTTCGCGCTGCTGCCCGACGGCCGGGCGCTGCTGTTCGAGGCGAACGCGACGATGAATTTCTTCCCGCTGTCGACCAACCCGCTGTTCGATTACACCGGAGCCCCGATCGAGGCGGCGGCCCGCCCGCTGTTCGATCGCCTGATCGCAGCGGGCGGGCGCTGAACCCTTATTTCAGCGACAGGATATAGTCGGCGACCTGCGCCGCCGAATCCGGATTCTTGAGGCCGCCGAACGGCATGCGGTTGCCGGGGACCGTCTTCTGCGGCTCCTGGATGAAGGCGACCAGGTTGGCGCGGGTCCACTTGATCGTCGACTTCTTCATCGCGGGCGAGAAGGCGAAGTTGGGCACTTCGCCGGCCTTGGTGTTGGCGATGCCGAACAGGTTGGGGCCGATTCCGTTGGGCGCGCCCTTGTCCACCTTGTGGCAGGTGCCGCACACGCCGAAGACCGGCGGCTTGGGCAGCGGCGCGGCCAGCGCGGGCGCCCCCAGGGAAGCGGCGACAATCGAGGCAAGTGCAAGGCGCTTGAGCATTGAAGACCCTTTCCAGCCCGGGCGACCGCCAATGGCCGCTCGCGGCGCTGGACCCTCTATTGCGGGCGCTCGCCTGTCGCAAGGCTGAACGGTGGTCCTGCGTCGTCTCCGCGCTTCCGCGACTCCGATTGATTTGATCGCGTTTTTATAGCTAGATGGAATCGGAACGGGCCTGAGAGTCGGTTTCGAAACTCACGCTGATCGCGCCAGTCTGCGGATCATGAGCATGGCAGCGGCGGCGTAGAGGAATGCTGCGGCGGACTTGAGGGTTGCCTCGACGTCCTTGGCGAGACGGCGATTTCGGTTGATCCATGCGAAGAAGCGTTCAACGACCCAGCGCCTTGGCAGGACGACGAAGCCGGTCTGCCCGGTGATTTTGCTGACGATTTCAACGGTGATGCTGGTAGCCTGCGTGACGCGCTCATGGTTGTAGCCGCCATCGGCCCAGACCTTCTCGATGAACGGGAACAGGCCGCGTGATATTTGCAGCACTGCACCACCGCCATCACGATCCTGGACATCGGCGGTGTGAGGTTCGACCAGCAGCGCCCTGCCATCGGTATCGACCAGGGCATGTCGCTTGCGCCCCTTGATCTTCTTGCCGGCGTCATAGCCCCGTGGGCCGCCGCTTTCCGTGGTCTTGACGCTCTGACTGTCGATAATGGCCGCGCTCGGGCTGGCCTCGCGCCCCGTCCGTTCGCGGTCGGTCATCACCAGAGCATGGTTCATTCGCTCGAACACTGCTTCGTCGCGCAACAGGGCAAACCAGCGGTAGACTGTCTGCCACGGAGGAAAGTCTTTCGGCAACAGTCGCCAGGCGATCCCGCCGCGCAGCACATAGAATATGGCGTTCACGATCTCGCGCATCGGCCATTCCCGCCGTCGCCCGGTCGAACGTGCCTCGGGCAGAAATGCGGCGATCAATCGCCACTCCGCATCACTCAAATCCGTCTGGTATCGCTTCGCCACGCGCGTATGCTGCGCGCGGGTGGCCGGGGTCCACATGCCTGTCTCCGAGATGTCTGCAAACTCCCGGAATCACATGAACCTCGGCCGCTCAACCCCTTTCGAAACGGCCTCTGAATGGGGCAGGTTTCGTCGGCGACGGCGGCTATTCGTACCCGATGAGCATTTGCCGGTTTGACCATGACGTCGAAGGGGGTCGCTTTGTGATCAGATCAGAACTGGTACAATTGCTGTCGCAGGACAATCCTGACCTTTCTCCCAAAGAAGTGGAGAAGATCGTGTCGACCTTGTTCGATGCGATCACAAAACGACTGGCTGAAGGCGGGCGCGTGGAGCTTCGCGGTTTTGGCGCTTTTTCTACGCGGGCGCGCGATGCCCGGATCGGACGAAATCCGAGGACTGGCGATACCGTGCCGGTTTCCGCCAAGCGCGTGCCTTATTTCAAGCCCGGAAAGGAAATGCGGGTCCGCCTGAACGTCTGACCCGCGAACGCACCGATTCGCGCTTGGCGCACCCTCCGGGGCTGGTTATGCACCCCGCTGCGACGCTGCGGGCGTGGCGAAACTGGTAGACGCAACGGACTTGAACCTATGTCGAGTGCCCGTCGGGAAACCGACGGTGCAGAACTGCTCAAATTCGGGGAAGCCTGTTTCCTGGTGATCCCGAGCCAAGCCGCCGGTCCTCAGCGACCGCGGAAGGTGTAGAGACTAGACGGGCAGCGCCTACGTCCGCCCCCTCCTTCTGAAGGCGGCGGATAGGGCGAAGGGATAGTCCAGACCACGAACGGCACCGGCCCGCGCGGCCCGGACCGGCGGCGAAAGCCGAAGTGGTACGAAAATCCGTAAGGTCGCGAGACCTGTGGGGGTTCGATTCCCCCCGCCCGCACCACCGTTGCTTCAGGCGTGCAGCTTCGACTTTGGTCGAACCATCGGCAATTGTTAGCATGTGCAAAGTCGTGGTTTGCATGGGCTTTTTCTGTTTCACCCGCCGGGCTTTTGGGGCAATTGTCGCAAAAGCCCGGGCGCCGGGTCGCCCGTCCGGAACCGCCTTGGCGGGAATTGATGGGGCTGTGATGCGTAAAGGGGGCATGGTGAAGGGGGTTGCATCGGTCATCGCGGGGACGCTGCTCGGGTCCGTGCCGGCGTTCGCCGCCGCGCCACCGGCGCCGGTCGCGGCGCCCGCGCCCGTGGCGCCGGCGCCGCTCAAGCCCTACCGGATCAATCCGGGCGACGAGATCGAGATCTATGTGTGGGGCGACGAACGCCTCCAGCGCGTGCTCAAGGTTCTGCCCGACGGCAGCGTCTCCTTCCCGCTGGTCGGGCGGATCGACGCGCTCAACAAGCTGCCCACCGACCTGGAGGGGGTGATCGCCGCCGGGCTGGCCGACCAGTATCGCAACACCGTCCCGCGGGTGACCGTGTCGGTGAAGAATCCGAGCGGCCTCAGCTTCTCGGTCGCCGGCAAGGTGCGCGCGCCGGGCGCCTTCACCCCGGGCCATTACGTCAACGTGCTGGAGGCGATCAGCGTCGCCGGCGGGCCGACCGAGTTCGCCGACCTCAGCCGGGTGAAGATCTATCGCAAGCAGGGCTCGCAGATCCAGGTGATCGACGTCCGGCTCGACACGGCGATGAAGGGATCGCCGTCCGCCGCCGACCTGCGCGGCGCGATCGTCGAGCTGCAGAGCGGCGACACCGTGGTGGTGCCATGAACAACGGGGGGCATCGGGGGATGCGCTGGTCTTTGTCGATCCTGGCCGGCGTCGCCGCCGCCGTCGCAAGCGCGCCGGCGCAGTCGGCGACGACCCGCTTCACGCTCGAGACCGACTATCGGCTGGGCTACGACACCAATCCCTTCCTGTCGGCGGGGAGCGACCTTTCGGCCACCTATATCGAAACCAGCATCGCCCCGAAGCTGGTCCGCCAGTCGGAGAAGGGACAGGTCGCGCTGTCGGGCCATTTCGACCGGACCGGCTATCTCGAACATTATGGCAAGGCCGACAGCTACGGTGCCGAGCTGGAGATGCAGCAGCGGCTGTCGCCCAAGCTCAACGCCTTCGCGGCGCTGCGCTACGACAGTTCGATCATCGGCCAGGGCGACGACGGCGTCACCGGCAATCCGATCGACAATCCCGACGTCAACCTGATCGGCCTGCGCCGCCGCGCCGACATCTTCAGCGCCAGCGGCGGATTCGAATATCAGGTCGGCCCCAAGGATTCGATCTCGGTCGACGGCGGCTACACCGCGACCCGCTACCGCAACGGCCCGCCCGGCAACGATTCGGACAATTATGGCGGGCGCGTCGGCTGGAAACACGCGATCAGCTCGCGGTCGAAGATCGGCATCAGCGGATCGATCTACAAGATCGACTATGACACGCCGGGCCTGAGCACGCTGATCATGCAGCCGTCGGTGACCTTCTCGTCGCAGCTCAGCCCGACCTGGACGGTCGACGCCTCGCTGGGCGTGTCGTTCAGCGACCTGTCGCTGCCCTTCACCGTGCCGGGCGCGTCGCGCAGCGCGTCGACCACCGGCCTGTCGGGCTCGCTCCAGCTTTGCCATGCCGGCGTGAAGGACCAGTTCTGCTTCTTCGGCGACCGGTCGGTCAGCGCCTCGGGCGCGGGCGGCACGGTCGAGCAGACCCAGCTCGGCGTCAACTATCGCCGCCAGATGACCGAGCGGGTCGGCGTGAGCTGGACCGGCAGCTATGTGCGCAGCAAGTCGCAGTCGACGCTGCTCGGCGGCACGCGGCAGTTCGTCACCGGCGTCGCCGGCGTCGACTGGCGGGTGTTCCGCAGCCTCACCGTCGGGGCCCAGGGCCGCTATCGCGACGTCTATGGCGCGGGTCTCCCGATCAAGGCCGACATCGGCGGAGAAGTCTTCGCCCGGCTGCAGCTGACGGGCCGCTGATGAGCGATCCGGTCGATCCGATCGGCGACGTCGAGCTCGCGGACGGCCTGCTGGCCTATCTGCCGCAGATCCTCGTCCAGCGCCGCTGGCTCGTGCTGATCCCGTTCATCGTCTGCGCGGGGACGGGCATCGGCCTCGCCTACGGCCTGCCCGCGCATTACCAGTCCTCCGCCACCGTCGTCGTCGAATCGAAGGAACTGCCCGAGGCGATCGCCGCCGCGACGGTCAACGACCTGATCGACCAGCGGATCGCCCGCATCAAGCAGCAGATATTGAGCCGCCCGGGCCTGATCGAGCTGATCCAGCAGAACGACCTCTACCGGTCGCAGCGCCGCTCCAGCTCGCTCTCCGCGATCATCGACATGATGCGCGACGCGACCGCGATCACGCCGGTGACGGCGGGCATCGACAAGCTCGCCGAACGGCGCGGCACGTCGAACACCATCGCCTTCTCGGTCGCCTTCACCTATTCGGACCCGGCCAAGGCGCAGGCGGTGACGCAGCAGTTCACCGAAAGGCTGCTCAAGCTCGACAGCACCCAGCTCGCGGCGCAGGCCGACGCCACCGTCGGCTTCCTGCGCGACCAGGCCGGCCAGATCCAGAGCCAGATCGGCGAGATCGAGGGCAAGATCGGCGAGATCAAGGCGCGCAACGGGCTGGCGCTGTCGCGGATCGGCGGCTTCATCCCGTCGACCGCCAATTACGACGTGCAGATATCGCAGCTCCAGCGCGAGAATGGCGAGCTGCAGGCCCGGCTCAACAGCGGCAGCACCAACGCCGACGAGCGCGTGTCGCAGGCCGAGGCGGGGCTCGCCTCCGCCCAGGCGCTCTATTCGGACAACCATCCCGACGTGATCGCCGCGCGGCAGCGACTGACCGAGGCGCGCGCGGCGGCCAAGGCCAATACCGGCCCACGCAACAACCCGGCGGTCATGGCGCAGATCGCCGCGAACAACCGCACCATCGCCTCGCTCAACAGCGCCAAGTCGGCCGACATGTCGCGGGCCAGCGCCGCCGTCTCGGCGCAGAGCGCCGCGCCGGTGATCGAGGAGAGCATCCGCCAGCTCGAGGCCAAGGCCGACGGCCTGCGGTCGAACTACGATCGCCTGTCGGGCAATCTTCTGGCGGCCGAGGCGGCGCAGAAGATGGCGGCCGAGCAGCGCGGCGAACGGCTGGTGCTGGTCGATCCGCCGACCCTGCCCGACGAACCCAATTCGCCCAATCGCGGGCTGCTGATCATCGGCGGCTTCGCGGTCGGCATCACCGTCGGCCTCGCCCTGGCGCTGCTCGTCGAGCTGCTGCGCCGTCCGATTCGCGGCGCGGGCACGCTGCAGTCGCTGCTCGGGGTCGGCCCGCTGGTGGTGATCCCGACCCTCAAGTCGAAGCAGCGCGGCAAGGCCCGCCGGCGCAAGGGCGGCTTCCTGTGGCGCCGCCGGGCGGCCCGGACATGAGCTATGTCCCGCCCGAGCCTGTCGAGCCGGCGGCGCCCGTGCCCGGCGACGCCGATCGCGTGACCGGCTTCGAGAAGCTGCGCGAGACCGGCATCTACGGCTTCGACAGCCGCGACGTGCGCTCGCGCCCCTTCACCCTGCTGCGGGCGCAGCTCCTCCGCATCGCGCGGGCGCGCGGCTGGCGGATCATCGGCATCACCTCGCCGACGCCGAAGGTGGGCAAGAGCTTCGTCGCGTCCAACCTCGCCGCGGCGCTCGCCCGGACGCCGGACCTCCACACCTATCTGTTCGACTTCGACCTGCGCCGCTCGACCATCGCCGGCAATTTCGGGCTGAAGGGCGAGGTCGGCGTCTCGCACTATCTCGACGGGACGATCAACGACCTGCGGCAGGTGGCGCGCACCATCCCGGGCGAGCAGCTCACCATCTTCCCCAGCTATCGCAATGCCGCCGCGTCGGACGAGCTGATGGCGTCGACCCGGATGGATTCGCTGATCGCGGCGATGCGCCAGCTCCCCGAGAACAGCCTGTGCCTGTGCGATCTGCCGCCGGTCTTCGCCAATGACGACGCGGTCATCGTCAGCCAGAAGATCGACGCCTATCTGATGGTGGTCGAGGATGGCGTCACCACCCGCAAGCAGGTCCGCGACAGCTTCCGGCTGCTCACGCCGGCACCGTGCATCGGCACCGTCCTCAACCGCTACAGCGCCGGCTTCGCCGCCGACGACTATGGCTATGGCTATGGCCAGGCCAAGCGCTATGGGGGCTATTACAACGATTGATCCGCTGCCCCGGGCGCGGATCGTGGCGGGGGAGAATGGGGATGAAGCGGATTGCCGCGGCCTGGACGCTGGCCGCGCTCGCCGGGACGGCCGGCATCGCGCTCGCGGCGGCGCCGCAGGCGACGACCTTCCTCGATCCCGGCTATCTCGACCTCGCCGACGTCATCCTGCCCGCGCCGATCCCGCAGGAGCCGCGCGGCGTCGCCGACCGCGAGGTGTTCAAGCTCACCCGCGCGCTGAAGGGGACGCCGCGCTGGGACATGGCCGTCGCCGACGTGCCCGGCGACACCGCGTCGATGATGCGCGACTTCGGTTGCGCCACCCGGATCGCCATGACCCCCGTCAACGCGCCGAAGACGGCGGCGCTGCTCGAGCAGGCGTCGCGCGATGCGCGGGGCGAGACCAACAGGCTCAAGGCCTTCTACAAGAAGAAGCGCCCCTTCCTGATCGATTCGGGGGAGACCTGCGAGCCGCAGACCGACGAGCTGGCGCAGAGCTACGACTATCCGTCGGGCCATGCGACGCGGGGCTGGACCTGGGGCCTCGTCCTGGCGGAGGTGCTGCACGAGCGGGCCGGGCCGATCCTGGCGCGTGCCCGCGCCTATGGCGAGAGCCGGATCGTCTGCGGCGTCCATAATATGAGCGCGGTCGAGGCGGGCCGGATGGTCGCCTCCTCGACGCTGGCGGTGGTGCGCACCGAGCGCGCCTATGCCGACATGGTGACGGCGGCGCGCGCCGAGCTCGCTACGTTGCCGAAGCGTGACGACGCGGCTTCGGTGCAGGCCTGTTCGACCGAGGAACTGCTCGTCACCCAGCCGATTTTTCGCTGATTTCCGAGCATGTGAAGACAACGAAAAAGGCCGCGCCCGGTGGGGCGCGGCCTTCCGAATCGCATGTGGCGGCCGCCTAAAGCCTCAAGGGCCAGGCGGTCGCCCGCCGGATCAGAGCGCGTTCGAAGCGTTGTCCGCCGGAGCAGCCGCGTTCGAGTCCGCCAGGGCGGCGTTGGTGTCGGCCATCGCGTCAGCGGCGTTGTCGACAACAGCGGTGTTGTTCTCGGCGGGGGCTTCAGCCTTGGGCTTGCAGGCCGCAACGGTCAGCGAAGCAGCGGCGATAAGCGAAAGGGCAACGATCTTCTTCATGATCGAATTCTCCGGAAGTGAATTAAAAAAGAGAGTGGCTCGAACGATTCCAATCACGTTCAGGCTTGTTTCCCCCCGAAACAGGCTCGGACTTCTTACAGTTTTGCGCAGTGCGATGCAATGTCTCTTGTTCCGGTAGTTAATTCGGCCGTTTCGGCTGCCCGGAAGTGTCGGGAACATCAGGCTCTACGGCCGTTTCGGACCCGTTCGGGGAGGGGGCGTCGGCGGCCGGCCCGTCGGGGGACGGAGCCGTATCGGTTCCCGGAATTCCGGCATCCGCGTCGGCCGCGCCGAGGCCGTCGTCGCCGATCGGATTCGCGGCCGCGTCGGCGGCGGCCGCTGCTTCCGCCGCCGCATCGTCGCTGTCCTGGTCGAGGATCTCGGCGCGCCGGCGCTGCAGGAAGGCCGACCGCGCCGCGGCATAGGGATCGAGCGCGGACTCCAGGAAGCTGTCGGCGCCGGTGGCGATCAGGCCGTCGCGGACGCTGATGATCTCCAGCACGTTCATGCCGGTCGGCACGCCCTTGGGCAGGCCGCACTCGCGCAGGCAGACCCGATAGGGATCGGCGAGCTGCGACACGCCGGTGCCGACGCCGTCGCGCAGCGTCGACGGCCCGAGCAGCGGCAGCACCAGATAGGGGCCGCCATTGGCGCCCCAGGCGGCGAGCGTCTGGCCGAAATCCTCGGTCGCCGGCCGCACGCCCATGCGGGTCGCCTGGTCGAACAGGCCGCCGATGCCGATCGTGGTGTTGATCAGGAAGCGGCCGAGGTTGCGGACGGCGCGGTCGCCCTTGCCCTGCAGGACGTTGTTGATGAGCGAGAAGGGCTCTCCGACATTGGCGAAGAAGTTGCGGACGCCGTCGCGCGCGGGCCGGGGCGTGACCGCCCGGTAGACCTGGGTGACGGGCTTGACCACGACCGTGTCGGCGCCGCGATTGACCGCCCAGACGGCGCGGTTGAAGCCTTCGAGCGGGTCCTTCTCGGCCAGCCGGTCGGTGCCCACCCGCGTCGTGGTGCAGGCCGACAGGGTCAGGCCGAGCGCGACGACGCCGATCATCCTGGCCAGGGCTGGCCGCGAAGCATGCATTGTCGATGTCCCCTTTCGGACGGATGGAGCCGCCAACGGTCTACTCCTGAAACGCCGCGGAAGTCCGCGCCGCAACCGCATGCCCCGCACCGCCGGCATCGGCAAGCGCCTTGACCACATATAAAGATTTCTTTATGTCTGCATATATGCCCTCCGACGCGCTCGCCATCTTCCGTGCCCTGGCCGATCCGACGCGGTTGCGCATCTTCCACCTGTTGCGCGCGATGGAGCTGTCGATCGGCGAGCTCGCTCAGGTGCTGGGGCAGAGCCAGCCGCGCGTGTCGCGCCATGTGAAGATCCTCGCCGACGCCGGCCTGGCCGAGCGGCGCAAGGAAGGAAGCTGGGTGTTCCTCGGCCTCGGCAAGGACGAATGCGTCGCGCCGCTGTTCGCCGCGATGGACGACTGGGGCCGGGGCGGCGACGATGCCTGGGCGGTGGCCGACCGCGCCCGGCTCGCCGCCGTGCGCGCCGACCGCGCCGCCGCCGCCGCCCGCTATTTCGCCGACCATGCCGAGGAATGGGACGCGATCCGGTCGCTCCACGTCCCCGAAAGCGCGGTCGAGCAGCGCATCCTGGCGATGCTGTCGGACGGCCCGGTCGGCCGGATGGTCGACATCGGCACCGGCACCGGCCGGATGATCGAGCTGGTCGGTTCGCAGGCGGCCTCGGCGCTCGGCATCGACCGCAGCCCCGAGATGCTCCGCCTCGCCAGGGTGAAGATCGCCGAGGCCGGGCTCGACCATGCCGAGCTGCGCCAGGGCGACATGTATGCGCTGCCGCTCGGCGACGAGTCGGCCGATCTCGTCATCCTCCACCAGGTGCTCCACTTCGCCCAGCAGCCGGCGGCGGCGATCGCCGAGGCGGCGCGGTTGCTGGAGGCGGGCGGGCGGCTGCTGATCGTCGACTTCGCCAGCCATGATCTGGAGGACCTGCGCACCCGCGACGCGCATGTCCGGCTCGGCTTCGCCGATCACCAGATCGAGGGCTGGTTCCAGGCGGCCGGGCTCGGCCTGGACCGGGTCGAGGAACTCGTCGGCGATGCGCTGACGGTCAAATTATGGTTGGGCGTGCGCGGACGGCGCGCGCAGTTGAAGGCGGTATCATGACAAGCGTTCCCCTGAGCCAGCTCGAAGAAGCGCGCCGCGCGCTCGACACCCCGCTGTTCGCCGACCTGGCCGGCGACGCCGCGGTCTCGTTCGAATTCTTCCCGCCCAAGACGGAGAAGATGGAGGAGACGCTGTGGAGCGCGATCCAGACGCTCGGCCCGCTGCGTCCGCGCTTCGTCTCGGTCACCTACGGCGCGGGCGGCTCGACCCGCGAGCGGACCCACCACACCGTCGCCCGCATCGCCGGGGAGACGGCGATCCCGGCCGCCGCGCACCTGACCTGCGTCGAGGCGAGCAAGGCCGAGATCGAGGAGATCGCCCGCGAATATTGGGCGGCCGGCGTCCGCCACATCGTCGCGCTGCGCGGCGATCCGCCGACCGAGGGCACGCGCTTCGCCCCCCATCCCGACGGCTATCGCAACGCCGCCGAGCTGGTCGCCGGACTGAAGGCGATCCATCCGTTCGAGATATCGGTCGCGGCCTATCCCGAATGCCATCCCGAGGCGGTGAGCTTCGACAGCGATATCGCCAACCTCAAGGCGAAGTTCGACGCCGGCGCGACTCGCGCGATCACCCAGTTCTTCTTCTCGCCCGAGGCCTATTTCCGCTTCTGCGACAAGGCGCGCGCGGCGGGGATCGAGGGGGAGATCGTCCCCGGCATCCTGCCCGTGTCGAACGTCGCCCAGACCCGCAAGTTCGCCGGGCTGTGCGGCGCCGCGATCCCGGCCTGGATGGACCGGCTGTTCGAGGGACTGGACGACCATCCCGCCGCCCGCCAGCTCGTCGCCGCGACGATCGCCGCCGAGATGTGCCGCCGCCTCTATGCCGGCGGCGTCCGCCAGTTCCATTTCTACACGCTCAACCGCGCCGAGCTGTCCTACGCGATCTGCCACCTGCTGGGGCTGCGCGCGAAGGCCGACCGGCTGGAGAATGCCGCATGACCCTCCATCGTAGCGAAGCCGCCGCCATCTTCCGCGACCAGGCGAAGCAGCGCATCCTGCTGACCGACGGCGCGTTCGGCACGATGATCCAGAGCTACAAGCTGCAGGAGGCCGACTATCGCGGCTCCTATGAGCTGCCGAGCGACCAGAAGGGCAACAACGACCTGCTGGTACTGACCCGGCCCGACGTGATCGACGCGATCACGCGGCAATATCTGGACGCCGGGTCGGACATCGTGTCCACCAACACGTTCAACGCCAACATCATCAGCCAGGAGGACTATGACGCGGTCCACCTGGTCCGCGAGATCAACCTCGCCGCCGCGCGCATCGCCCGGACGGCGGCCGACGATTATGCGGCGCGGGATGGGCGCCCGCGCTTCGTCGCCGGGGCGATCGGCCCGACCAACAAGACGCTGTCGCTGTCGCCCGACGTCAATGATCCCGGCTATCGCGCGGTCGATTTCGACACGATGCGCGACGTCTACCAGGACCAGACGGCGGCGCTGCTGGACGGCGGCTGCGACTTCATCCTGATCGAGACGATCTTCGACACGCTCAACGCCAAGGCCGCGATCATGGCGGTGCTCGACGAGCAGGCGAAGCGCGGGGTCGAGATCCCGATGATGATCTCGATGACGATCACCGACATGTCGGGTCGCAACCTGTCGGGCCATTCGGTCGAGGCCTTCTGGCACGCGGTGCGCCATGCCCATCCGCTGACGATCGGCCTCAACTGCGCCTTCGGGGCGGACCTGCTGCGCCCGCATGTCCAGGTGCTGTCGGGCCTCGCCGATGCGCTGGTGATGATCTATCCGAACGCCGGCCTGCCCAACGACCTCGGCCAATATGACGAGCAGCCGGCGACCACCGGCGGCTTCATCCGCGACTGGGCCGATCAGGGGCTGGTCAACATCGTCGGCGGCTGCTGCGGATCGACCCCCGCGCATATCGCGGCGATGGCCGACGCCGTCGCCGGCAAGCCCGCGCGCGCTCTGCACGCCCACGACCACCGAACCCGCCTCGCCGGCCTCGATCCGATGATCATGGCGGCCTGACGATTTCTCCCCTCCCGCTTGCGGGAGGGGTAAGGGGGTGGGCTCCGCGCCCACCTCGAACGACAACGCTAGAAAAGGCCGGGCGGCCCACCCCCGGCCCCTCCCGCAAGCGGGAGGGGGGAACAAAGGCAAGACGATGACCACCGCCTCCACCACCCAGTTCGTCAACATCGGCGAGCGCACCAACGTCACCGGGTCGGCCGCCTTCAAGAAGCTGATCATGGGCGGCGACTATGCCAAGGCGGTCGAGGTCGCGCGGCAGCAGGTCGAGAACGGCGCGCAGATCGTCGACGTCAACATGGACGAAGGCCTGCTCGACGCCGAGCTGGCGATGACGACCTTCCTCAAGCTGATCGCCGCCGAGCCCGACATCGCGCGGGTGCCGGTGATGATCGACAGCTCGAAATGGTCGGTGATCGAAGCCGGGCTGAAATGCGTATCGGGCAAGCCGATCGTCAACTCGATCAGCATGAAGGAGGGCGAGGAGGCCTTCCTGGCGCAGGCGCGCAAGTGCCGGGCCTATGGCGCCGCCGTCGTGGTGATGGCGTTCGACGAGGTCGGACAGGCCGACACGAAGCAGCGCAAGGTCGATATCTGCGAGCGCGCCTACAAGCTGCTGGTCGGCGACGGCTTCGCGCCCGAGGACATCATCTTCGATCCGAACATCTTCGCGGTCGCGACCGGGATCGACGAGCATCGCCGCTACGCGATCGACTTCATCGAGGCGACCGCCGAGATCAAGAAGCGCTGCCCGCACTGCCACATCTCGGGCGGCGTATCGAACCTCAGCTTCTCCTTCCGCGGCAACGAGCCGGTGCGCCGCGCGATGCACAGCGTGTTCCTCTACCACGCGATCCAGGCGGGGATGGACATGGGCATCGTCAACGCCGGCCAGCTCGACGTCTACGACGCGATCGATCCGGTGCTGCGCGAGGCGTGCGAGGACGTGATCTGGGACCGGCGGCCAAAGAACGGAGGCGACGCGACCGAGCGGCTGATCGAGCTCGCCGAAAGCTTCAAGGGCAAGGACGCCGCCGCCGAGAAGGCGGCCGAGGAATGGCGCGGCTGGGACGTCGCCAAGCGGCTCGAACATGCGCTGGTCAAGGGCATCGACGCGCATGTCGTCGACGATACCGAGGAGGCCCGCCAGCATTTCGCCCGGCCGATCGAGGTGATCGAAGGGCCGCTGATGGACGGGATGAACGTCGTCGGCGACCTGTTCGGATCGGGCAAGATGTTCCTGCCGCAGGTGGTCAAGTCCGCCCGGGTGATGAAGAAGGCGGTCGCCTATCTGCTGCCCTATATCGAGGCCGGGAAGGTGCAGGGCGAGCGGTCCAAGGGCAGGATCGTCATGGCCACCGTCAAGGGCGACGTCCACGACATCGGCAAGAACATCGTCGGCGTGGTGCTCCAGTGCAACGGCTATGAGGTCATCGACCTCGGCGTGATGGTGCCGTGGACCGACATCCTCAGGGCCGCGAACGAGAATGACGCCGACATCATCGGCCTGTCGGGGCTGATCACCCCCTCGCTCGACGAGATGGTGACCGTCGCGACCGAGATGGACCGCGCGAAGATGCAGCTTCCGCTGATGATCGGCGGCGCCACCACCTCGAAGGTCCATACCGCGCTGCGGATCGCGCCGGCCTATGCCGGGCCGGTCATCCACGTCCTCGACGCCAGCCGCGCGGTGGGCGTCGCCTCGACCCTGTTGTCGGACACGCAGCGCGACGATTTCGTGGCGAAGACGGCGGCCGACTACGAGGCGGTGCGCAAGGCGCGCGAAGGCAAGGGGCAGAACGAGCTGGCGACGATCGAGGAGGCGCGCGCCAACGCCTTCGTCGCCGATTTCGCGCTCAAGCCCGACGCCCCGAAGCAGCCCGGCACCCATGTCTTCACCGACTGGCCGCTCGAGGACCTGCGCGAGATCATCGACTGGACCCCCTTCTTCCGCGCCTGGGAACTGGCCGGCAACTATCCCGCGATCCTCGACGACGCGGTGGTGGGGGAGAGCGCGCGCGGCCTGTTCGCCGACGCGCAGAAGATGCTCGACCAGATCATCGCCGAGAAATGGCTGACCGCGAAGGGCGTCGCGGCGCTGTGGCCGGCGCATGCCGATGGCGACGACGTGATCGTCCGGGCCGATAGCGGCGAGGTCCGCCTGCCCTTCCTGCGCCAGCAGATCAAGAAGCGCGAGGGGCGGGCGAACATGTGCCTGGCCGACTTCGTCGCGCCGGCCGACGACTGGCTGGGCGGCTTCGCGGTCGGCATCCACGGCATCGATCCGCACATCGCGCGGTTCAAGGCCGACCATGACGACTATCGCGACATCCTGCTCAAGGCGCTCGCCGACCGCCTCGCCGAGGCCTTCGCCGAGCGGCTCCACCTCCATGTCCGCACCACCCTGTGGGGCTATGCCGAGGGCGAGCAGCTCACCAACGAGGCGCTGATCAAGGAGCAGTATCGCGGCATCCGCCCGGCGCCCGGCTACCCGGCCTGCCCCGACCACAGCCAGAAGCCGATCCTGTTCGACCTGCTGAAGGCGGGCGACGCGACCGGCATCACCCTGACCGAGAGCTTCGCGATGCTGCCGACGGCGGCGGTGTCGGGCTTCTATTTCGGCCATCCCGAGGCGAGCTATTTCGGCGTCGCGCGGATCGGCCGCGACCAGCTCGAGGACTATGCCGCGCGCCGCGCGATCGACCTCGCCACGGCGGAGCGCTGGCTGCGGCCGAACCTGGATTAGGCGAAGTCTCCGGACGATAGGGATTTCATCAGCTTTTCGTGTCTATGGTGACGGATGCGTTTCGCCGTCCCGTTCCTGCTGGCCCTGGCCTCCCCGCTCCCGGCCGCGCCGTTCACCGTCGAGGAGACGGGCGCCGGGTTCGCGACCCTCGCCGGGGCGGTCGCGGCGGTCGGTGATCGCACTGCGACGATCCGCATCGCGCCGGGCCGCTATGGCGACTGCGTGGTGCAGATAGCGGGGCGGATCACCTATCGCGCCGAACGGCCGCTGACCGCGATCTTCGACGGGGGCATCTGCGAGGGCAAGGCGGTGCTGGTGCTGCGCGGGCGGGGCGCGGTGGTCGACGGGCTGGTGTTCCGCAACCTGCGCGTCGCCGACGGCAACGGCGCCGGCATCCGCATCGAGCGGGGACCGCTGTCCGTCGCCAACAGCCTGTTCCGCGATTCGGAGGAGGGCATCCTCGGCGGCGGCGACGATCCCGCCAGCGACATCGTCATCGACCGGTCGACCTTCATCGGCCTCGGCCGCTGCGACCGCGGCCTCGCCTGCGCGCACTCGATCTACCTCAGTGCCTTCCGTTCGGTGACGGTCCGCCGCAGCCGCTTCGAGCAGGGGCAGGGCGGCCATTATGTGAAGAGCCGGTCGCCGCGCATCCTGATCGCCGATTGCAGCTTCGACGACAGCCAGGGACGCGCCACCAACTATATGATCGACCTGCCCGAGGGCGCGATCGGGCGGATCGAGCGCAACATCTTCGTCCAGGGCGCCGACAAGGACAACCACGCCGCGCTGATCGCTGTCGCGGCCGAAAGCCGCCGCAATCCCTCGGCCGGGCTGGAAGTGGTGCGCAACCGCGCGCAGCAGGTGTCGAGCGCCGCCTGGCCGACCAGCCTGATCGCCGACTGGAGCGGATCGCCCAAGGCCGTCGAGGGCAATATGCTGGGCGGGCGGATCGATCCCTATCTGGCGATCAAGCCCGAGACGCCCTCCTTCACCGCGCGGGTCAAGCGCCGGCTGTACGGCTATGCGATTCGCTTCAGGGAATGGTTGGCCGGCTGACCGTCACGGCGCCGGGCAGTTGCCGCCGAGATCGAGGCAGCGGCCGTCGACCGGCACCGGCGGCTTGATCCCCGCCACCGCCGCCAGGGTCGGGGCGATGTCGACGACCTGCGCGGGCTGGTCGCGCGACGCGGCGGGGGCGCCCGGCCACCAGAACAGGATCGGGACCTGCCGGTCGTGGTTCCAGGGCGTGCCGTGGCCGGCGACGCTGTCGCCCGGCTTGGTCGGCATGCCGAAGCTGGTCCGCTCCGCGAACACCGTCAGGATGTCGCCCGACCGTTCGGGATCGAAGCTCAGCCGCATCCGCTGCGGCAGGGTCAGCATCTCCGGCGGGGTACCGGCGGGCACCGTCGCCGCCTGGATATCGGCCTGGGTGAAGGCCGCGACCACCTCGGGCTGCTGCTTGATCCAGGCGAGCGCCGCGAGGCGGATGCGTTCCGCCAGCGCGGCATCGTCGCCAGCGCGGACATAGAGCTGGTCGGCGTCGCCGATCAGCGGGTCGTCGCCCGCGCCGAGGCCCAGCTCGGTCTTCACCGCGGCGTTGAGCCGCTTGACGAAGCCGCGGCCGTCGAGCCGGCTCGCCTTGCCGTCATGTTCGTGCTGGCGCTCGGCGGCGTCGGTCGATCCATGGTCGGCGGTGAGGACGACGACGAACGGGACCTTCTGGGCCTCGACCGCCTTGATCAGCCGGCCGATCGTCGCGTCGAGCGCGGCCTGCTGCGCGCACATCTCGGCGCCGCCATTGCCGAAGCGATGGCCGACATAGTCGGTCGCCGACAGGCTGACCGCCAGCACGTCGGTGGCCGGGCCGTGGCCCAGCTTCTCGCGCGCGATCAGTTGCGTCGCGAAATCGACGGTCAGCGAATCGAACAATGGCGAGGCGCGCAGCGCGGCCTGGAAGGCGCGGCCGTCGAGATAGTCGTCGCCTTTCATCGCCTCGATCTCGGCCTCGGGCGGGACATTGCCCGAGACGTCGAGCTGGCCGAAGCGGTGCGGCTTGCGCAGCGCGGCGCAGCGCTTGGGCAGGGCCGGCCACAGCGTCGGCCGCGCCGTCTTCCATCCGCTCAGCAGCGGCGCGTCGAACGCGGCGGCCGGCTCGGTGACTGCCGGGGTCGCGGGACCGGCGAAGGGGGAGGTGCCGAAGCCCTCGCCGTCGTTCCACCAGTAGACGGCGTCGGCGGTCTTGCCCGCCATGGCGATCGCGGCGCGGTCCTTGCCCGACACGGCGAAGCTGCGCGCGCCGGGCTCGGCGGCCTTGATCCAGTCGCCCAGCGTGGTGACGCGGATGTTCTGCGGCCCGCGCGCCTTGGGGTCGGACTGGCCGGGGACCGAGACGCAATAGACCGACTTGCCCGTCTTCCGGTCGATCCAGCTATTGGCGACGATGCCGGTGCCGGCGGGGAAGCGGCCGGTCAGGATCACCGAATGGCCGGGGCAGGTCTCGGTCGAGGCATGGCTGTGATAGGCGACCGGATAGGCGATCCCGCGCGACAGGGTGGCGAGGCCCGCCCGGTAGCTGGAGCGGTAGCGGTTGAAGACCTCGCTGGAGAACTGGTCGACCGAGATGGCGAGGATCAGCTTCGGCTTGGGCGGCGGCGCCGCCTGCGCGGCGGCGGGAGCGGCAAGCAGGGCGGCGGCGAGGAAAAGCGTCTTCATGGTCATCCGTTGATTCGATCGTTCCGCACAGGCAGCGGTCGGACAAGCGGGTTGCCCGTGCTCCATGTCAGTTTGATGATGTCTGTCCGCCATGCGGGGCGGTCCAGGCGCGCTTGCCGCCGATCCAGGTCTCGAGCGGCCGGGCGGCGCGCAGGTCGGCGATCCCGGCGGTGAAGATGTCGCGGTCGAGGATCAGGAAATCGGCCATGTGCCCCGGCGCCAGCGAGCCGATCCGGTCCTCGGCGAAGCCGGCATAGGCGGCGGTCGCGGTGAAGGCGCGGAACGCCTCGGCCAGGCTGACGATCTGCTGCGGTTGCCAGCCGCCGGGCGGCTGCCCCGCCGCGTCCTGTCGGCTCACCGCCGCGGCGAGCGCGGGGAAGGGATTGGGACTCTCGACCGGCGTGTCGGAGCCGAAGGCGAGCGGCACCTTGTTGTCGAGCATCGCCTTCCACGCATAGGCGCCGCCGAGCCGCGCCGGGCCCAGCCGCGCCTCGGCCATCAGCCGGTCCGAGGTCTGGTGGACGGGCTGCATCGAGGCGACGATGCCATGCTTCGCGAAGCGCGGCAGGTCGGCCGGGTCGACGATCTGGGCATGCTCGATCCGCCAGCGCCGGTCGCCCTTATAGGTCGCGGCGAGCTCGTCGATCGCGTCGAGCAGCTGCGCGTTGGCGGCGTCGCCGATCGCATGGACGGCGGTCTGGAAGCCGTCCATCGCGGCGCGGCTCATCAGGTTGCGGAGCTTGGTGTCGTCGAGGAAGCTCAGGCCGGTCTGGCCGGGCGCGTCGGCATAGGGCGCCTTCAGCCACGCCCCGCGCGAGCCGAGCGCGCCGTCGTCGTAGAGCTTGACCCCGATCATCCGCAGCCGGCCGTCATAGAGCCACGGCGTCGGCCCGGTGCCGGCGACGGCGAGCAGCGTCGGGATGCCCCCGGCATAGGAGATGATCCGCACCCGCAGCCGCCCGGCGTCGCCGGCGCGGCGCATCACCAGCCAGTCGTCGCCCGACGTGCCCATGTCGGCGATCGCGGTGATCCCGAAGCCGAGCAATATCTCCTGCGCCTTGGCGAGCGCGGCGTCGCGGTCGCGCGGCAACATCGGCGGCACCGCCTTGCGGATCAGGTCCTGCGCGGCGTCGACGAACACGCCGGTCGGCTTGCCCCTGGCGTCGCGCTCGATCCGGCCGCCGGCCGGGTCCTTGGTCGCGGCGGTGATCCCGGCCGCCGCCATTGCGGCGCTGTTGGCGAGCAGCGCATGGCCGTCGACCCGGTCGAGCACCACCGGCCGGCCCGGCGTGATCGCGTCGATGTCGGCCGCCGTCGGGAAGCGGCCGAGCCCCCAGCGCTCCTGGTTCCAGCCGCGCCCGCGAATCCAGGGCGGGGTCGGGCGGTCGGCGGCATAGGCGCGCAGCGCCGCCTGCGCCTCGGCGAGGCTGTTCGTCCCCGACAGGTCGAGCGACAGCGCCGCCTCGCCCAGCGCCATGACATGGCCGTGCGCGTCGATCAGGCCGGGGACGACGGTGCGCCCCTTCGCGTCGAGCCGGAAGTCGAGCTTCTCGGGCCGCTTGTCGTCGCGGTCGAGCAGCCGGGCGACCTTGCCCTGGTCGTCGATCAGCAGCGCGTTGAAGCGGACGAGCTGGCCCTTGCCGTCGAAGGTGTAGCCGTTGGCGTTGTCGATCAGGCCGTCGGCGAGGGCGGGCGAGGCGAGGAGGGCGAGCGCGAGGGCGAAACTTCTGACCCGCCTGGTTCGAGAAACGAGACCGCTCGTCATGACGGCATCGTCATCCCGGACTTGATCCGGGATCCAGAAACGCAACGTCGGAGCAAGGGGCGCGTCGTTGCGGCTCTGGATGATGAATCAAGTTCAGCATGACGAAAAGCCATGGGCGAGAGGCGGCGGATCATCCCTTGGGCAGCCGCTTCACCACCGAGGAGATGTCCTCGCGGCCGCAGCCGAGCGCCTGGGCGTCGGCGTAGAACTGGTCGGCGAGCGCCGCGAAGGGGAGCGCGGCGCCGTTGGCGCGGGCCTCCTCGATCGCGATGCCGAGGTCCTTGCGCATCCAGTCGACCGCGAAGCCGAAGTCGAAGCTGTCCTCCGCCATCGTCTTCCAGCGGTTGAGCAGATACCAGCTCGCCGCCGCGCCGCCCGACACAGCCTCGAACACCCGGTCGAGGTCGAGGTCGGCGTTCTGGGCGAAGCGCAGCGCCTCGGCCGCGCTCTGCATCGCGCCGGCGATGCAGATCTGGTTGACCATCTTGGTGGTCTGCCCCGCGCCGGGGCCGCCGATATGGACGATCCGCGACGAATAGGCCTGCATCAGCGGGGTCGCGGCCTCCATCGCCTTGTCGGAGCCGCCGCACATGATCGACAGCGTCCCCGCCTCGGCGCCGGACTGGCCGCCCGAGACCGGCGCGTCGACGACCAGCAGGCCGCGATCGCGCCCTTCGACCGCGAGCTGGCGGGCGATCTTGGCGGAAGCGGTGGTGTGGTCGACGTAGAGCGCGCCCTTCTTCATCGCCGCGAAGCAGCCGTCCTTGCGCAGCGTCACCGCCTCCAGGTCGCCGTCGGCGCCGACGCAGCTCAGCACCGCATCGGCGTCCTCGGCGGCGGCGGCGGGGGTCGGCGCCCAGCGCCCGCCGTGCCGCTCGACCCAGGCCTCCGCCTTCGCGCGGGTGCGGTTGTAGACGGTGACGTCGTGGCCGGCTTCGGCCAGATGTCGTGCGATGGGGGCGCCCATCGCGCCCAGCCCCAGAAAGGTCACCTTTGCCATGGCCACCGCATAAGATGGAATTTCCCGGGACGCTAGGAGTCTGCCGATGAATCGGCTATGGCGCGCCCACTATGGCAAGCGTGCAGATCCAGAACGACGCCGATGGCGTCCCCGTGACGATCGATGATGTCCGTGCGGCCCATGCGCGGATTTCCTCGTCGATCGTGCGTACCCCCGTCCTGAAGAGCCGCACGCTCAGCAACATTACCGGCGCCAATGTCTGGCTGAAGTTCGAGAATCTCCAGTTCACCGCCGCGTACAAGGAGCGCGGCGCGCTCAACAAGCTGCTCCAGCTCACCGACGAGCAGAAGGAGCGCGGCGTGATCGCCGCGTCGGCCGGCAACCATGCGCAGGGCCTCGCCTATCATGGCGCGCGGCTCGGCATCCCGGTCACCATCGTCATGCCGAAGCCGACCCCGACGGTGAAGGTCCAGCAGACCGAGGGCCATGGCGCCCGCGTCATCATGGCGGGCGAGCGCTTCGACGACGCCTATGAAACCGCCCGGCAGCTCGAACAGCGCGAGGGGCTGACCTTCGTCCATCCGTTCGACGATCCCGACGTGATCGCGGGCCAGGGCACGGTCGCGCTCGAAATGCTCGAGGACGCGCCGGAGATCGACACGCTGGTCGTGCCGATCGGCGGCGGCGGGCTGATCTCGGGATCGGCGGTGGTCGCGCGCGCGGCGGCGAGCCCCAAGCGCGTGATCGGCGTCCAGGCCGAGCTCTATCCGTCGATGTACGCCAAGATGAAGGGGCTGATCCTGCCCTGCGACGGCGACACGCTGGCGGAGGGCATCGCGGTCAAGCAGCCGGGGACGGTCACCTCGGGGATCGTCCGCTCGCTGGTCGACGACATCGTGCTGGTCGCCGAGCGCGAGCTGGAGACCGCGGTCTCGACGCTGCTCCAGATCGAGAAGACCGTGGTCGAGGGCGCCGGCGCGGCGGGCCTCGCCGCGCTGCTCGCCCATCCCAAGCTGGTGCGCGGCCGCAATGTCGGCATCATCCTGACCGGCGGCAACATCGACACCCGGCTGCTCGCCAACGTGCTGTTGCGCGACCTCGCCCGCTCGGGCCGGCTCGCCCGCCTCAGCATCCGGTTGCAGGACCGGCCGGGCGCGCTGTTCCACGTCGCCCGCGTGTTCGACGAGCAGCAGGTCAACATCGTCGAGGTCTATCACCAGCGCGTGTTCACGACGCTGCCCGCCAAGGGCCTGATCGCCGAGATCGAATGCGAGACCCGCGACGCCGCGCATCTCGAACGGCTGCTCAAGGCGCTGAACCACGAAGGCTATGAAGTGAAGACCGTGGAAGCCGGCTGAAGCCGGCTTCCACGGTTTGTTTGTTTGGCCTCAAGCGCCGGCGGTCGCATCCGCGACCTTGGCTATCCTCGCATAAGCTCGGGCGGCCGTTCGGCCTTGCGGGATGCTGGCGCATCCCGACGCTGGGCTGATCGTCGGAGCCCGACAGGGCTCCGCAAGCGCGAACGCGCGTCCGAGCTTATGCGAGGATAGCCAAGCGGACGGATGTCCGCGCCGGCGCCTGAGGCCAAACAAGGCGCCGACAAAAGATTCAAGGTTAATGCTCTTTTCATGACGTTCATGCGTAGGCATAGTCATGGGACCGGTGGGTTCGGCAACTTCATGGGGCAGGCTTTCGAATGACGGCGCAGTTCCGATTTCCGCGCTTCTTCGTGACGACTCCCGGCCCGTGCCCTTATCTGGCGGGTCGCACCGAGCGGAAGGTGTTCACCGAATTGTCGGGTCCCAACGCCGCCGAGCTCAACGACGCGCTCGGCCGGATCGGCTTCCGCCGCAGCCAGGGCGTCGCCTATCGCCCGACCTGCGTCGATTGCCAGGCCTGCGTCTCGGTCCGCGTCGTCGCCAATGAATTCCGGCCCAATGCCAGCCAGCGCAAGCTGATCCGCCGCCATGCCGATCTCGACATCAGCGTGTGCAAGCCCTGGACCACCGAGGAACAGTTCGCGCTGCTGCGCCGCTACCTCAAGGCCCGCCATCCGGGCGGCGGCATGGCGCAGATGGACGAGCTCGACTTCGCCGACATGGTCGAGCAGACCCCGGTCAAGACCCATGTCGTCGAATATCGCGAGCCCGCGACGAACGGCCGGCCGGGCAAGCTGGTCGGCGCCTGCCTGACCGACACCCAGTCGGACGGGGTGTCGATGGTCTACAGCTTCTTCGAGACCGAGGATGATTCGCGCCCCGGCCTCGGCACCTTCATCATCCTCGAACATATCCGCCGCGCGGCCGAAGGCGGCCTGCCCTATGTCTATCTCGGCTATTGGGTCGAGGGCTCGGCGCGGATGCAGTACAAGACCCGCTTCCAGCCGCTCGAACGGCTGTCGGCGGGCGGCTGGCACCGCTTCGAGGCGCCGCCGCTCCCGGCCGAAGGAACCGGCGCCGGCTTCCCCGCGCCGTCGAAGCTCGGCCAGCTCATCTGATCGGTTGAGGCCGGCGAAAGCCAGCCCCGTCCATGGATTCCCGCTTTCGCGGGAATGACGGGAAGAAAAAGGCGATATCTGCCGGGTTTCGTCGGGGGGCGGCGTTCCTACTTCGCTGGCGCCGCCGTCACCCGCCAGACCTTGCCGCCGACGTCGTCGGTGATCATCAGCCCGCCGCGCTTGCCGATCGCCACCGCGACCGGGCGGCCGCGCGCCTCACCGGTCGGGGAGAGGAATCCGGTCAGCATGTCGCGCGGCTTGCCCATCGGCTTGCCCTGCGCGAACGGCACGAACACCAGCTTGTAGCCCGAGAGCGGGCGGCGGTTCCACGAGCCATGCTCGGCGATGAAGGCGCCGCTGGCATAGTCGGGGCCGAGGATCGCGCCCTCGGCGAAGGTCAGCCCGAGCGCGGCGACGTGCGGGCCGAGCGCATAATCGGGGCGGATCACATAGGATTGGAGGTCGTCCTCCGGCTCCGGCACGCGCTTGTCGACGGCGCCGCCCCAATAATACCAGGGCCAGCCGTAGAAGCCGCCGAGCTGCACCTCGGTCAGATAGTCGGGGACCATGTCCGACCCGAGCATGTCGCGTTCGTTGACGACGGTCCACAGGTCGCCGGTGGTCGGCTCATAGGCCATGCCGTTCGGGTTGCGCAGGCCATAGGCGAAGACCCGGTCCTTGCCCGAGGGCAGCGCGACCTGGAGGATCGCGGCGCGCTTCGCCTCCAGGTCCATGCCGCGCTCGCCGATGTTGGAGGCCGATCCGACCGCGACGTAGAGCGACTTGCCATCGGGCGCGAGCAGCAGGTTGCGGGCCCAATGATTGTAGCCGCCCGGCAGCCGCGCGACGACGACCGGCTTGGCGTCGATCCTGGTCTGGCCCGGGGTGAAGGGCACGCGGACGACCGCGTCGGTGTTGCCGATGTAGAGCTGGCCGTCGGCCCAGGCCATGCCGCTCGGCGAGTTGAGCCCGGCGATCAGCACCGTCTTGAGCTCGGCCTTGCCGTCGCCGTCGGCGTCGCGCAGCAGGATGATGCGGTTGGGGGAGGCGACGCCGGCCCCCGCCCGCGCCATCGCCCGGTTCA
The DNA here is from genome assembly GCA_000016765.1 of Rhizorhabdus wittichii RW1. Lineage (NCBI taxonomy): Bacteria > Pseudomonadati > Pseudomonadota > Alphaproteobacteria > Sphingomonadales > Rhizorhabdaceae > Rhizorhabdus > Rhizorhabdus wittichii. The sequence goes on along the minus strand of CP000699.1, from coordinate 2,657,034 downwards.
TCACGAAGCCGGTGATCCCGCCGCCGCCGTTGTCCGCGTCGCGCGGCGGCGAGTTGCTCTCGCTGACCAGCACGTCGCCATTGGGCAGGACGTAGATCCAGCGCGGATGGGTCAGCCCCTCGGCGAAGGCCGCGACCGACAGCCCCTTCGCGGCGACCGGCTTCTCGCCGGCCTTCCAGCCGACCGCCTTGGCGACGGCGAGGGTCGGCAGCAGCGTCTCGCGGGGCTCGCTGAGCTCGGGCGTGGGGCCGGTCACCTTGGCGAAGGCGATCTCGGCCCGCTCGCGCGTCGCCAGCAGGTAGAGCGCCGTCACCGCCGCGACGATCAGGACGATGGGCAGGGCGATGAGCAGCTTCTTCTTGGTCGTCACGGGACCTCTCCGACTGGCTTCGTTCCGCCGCTATAGCGCATTCGGGCCGCCGCCGTCATGTCGTGAGAGCGGGAAGCCTCGGAAAAGGTTCCTTATTATCGCTCAGCTTTCCCGACCATGGGCGTCGGCCGGCGGGTGGAGCAGCATCTGCCGCACCCGGCGCTCGTCGGCATCGGTGATCTCGAGCCGCCAGCCGCTCGGATGCTCGACGATCTGCCCCGCCTGCGGCACCTGCCCCGCCAGCGCGGAGGCGAGGCCGCCCAACGTCTCGACGTCGTCGTCGATGTCGGCGAGCCGGGGGTCGATCAACCGGGCGACGTCCTCCAGTTCGGCGCGGGCGTCGGCCGACCAGATCGCGTCGTCGAGCGGCACGAGCAGGTCGGCTTCCTTCTCGTCATGCTCGTCCTCGATGTCGCCGACGATCTCCTCGACCAGGTCCTCGATCGTCACCAGCCCGTCGGTGCCGCTATATTCGTTGAGGACGATCGCCAGATGGGTGCGCGTCTCGCGCATCTCGGCGAGCAGGTCGATGATCCGCATCGACGAGGGCACGTAGCGCGGCTGGCGGATCAGCCCGGCGATCGTCGCGGGCCGCGCCGCGCCGGTCGCGATGATCCGGAACACGTCCTTGACGTGGATCATGCCGGTGACGTGGTCGAGATCCTCGCCATAGACGGGCAGGCGGCTGTGCTCGGCCTCGGCGAAGCGGGCGACCAACTCGTCGAAGCCGATCGCCTCGGGCACCGCGACGATGTCGCCGCGCGGCACGCCGATGTCGCCGACGGTGCGTTCGCCGAAATGCAGGATGTTGCGGAGCATCTCGCGCTCGGCGGAGGACAGGTCGTCCCCTTCGCCGCCATCGCCTTCATGCTCCTCGATGACTTCCTCGATCTGGTCGCGCAGACTGGGCTCTTGCTCGGGTGCAAAGAGCGAGCGCAGTCCGCGCCACCATCGTCCGCCGCTGTCCGCGGCGCTGCTACTACTGTCGTCGGGCATCGTCTTTCTTGCGCCGTTCTCTCGCGCTGATTCGCTAACCGAAATGGGCACCGGGGGGCAATCCCATCTTTGCATATGGAGGAAAGGGCGGCGTCCGGGGAAAAAATCCCGCCGGGCGAAGGAATAAAGATCGCCTCTCGGGCGTATTAGCAGGATGTTGTGTGTGCTTTTTCCTTCGCTTCCCGGCCGTCGACGGGCGGGAAGGGCCTGACGCCATGCATATCGATCTCGATCATGGCGGGCCCGACGGCATGGCCGCGGACGTCGCCGTCATCGGCGCCGGCGCCGCCGGCATCACCATCTGCCGCCGCCTGCTGGCGGAAGGGCTGTCGGTCATCCTGCTCGAAAGCGGCGGCTTCGATCACGAGCCGGGTCCCTCGGCGCTCAACGCCGGCGAGAATGTCGGCGAGGACTATTATGCGCTGGAGGATGCGCGGTTGCGCTTCTTCGGCGGCACCACCGCGATCTGGGGCGGGCGCTGCGCCGAGTTCGATCCGATCGATTTCGAGCGCCGTCCCTGGATTCCCCATTCGGGCTGGCCGTTCGGCCATGCGGAGATCGCGCCCTATTATGCCGAGGCGCGCGCTGCCTTCGGCCTGCCGCGCGTCCTGCCCGATCTCGCCGAGGCGCTCGATCCGCTGCTGCCCGCCTTCGCCGATCATGAGCTGGCGACGCCGGCCTGGCTGTTCGACGAGCGCTTCGACCGGTTCAGCCATGCCAACAGTCGCGACCTGATCGATCATCCGCGCTGCACCGTCGTCACCCACGCCACGGTGCGGGAGATCATGGCGGCGGGCTCGGCGCGGGGCGTCGAGCGGCTGCTGGTCCGCAACCTGGCGGGCCGGCGGCTGGCCGTCACCGCGCGCCATTATGTGCTGGCGGCCGGCGGGATCGAGAATCCGCGCCTGCTGCTCGCCTCGCGGTCGGTGATGCGCTGCGGGCTCGGCAACGGCCACGACCAGGTCGGCCGCTATTTCATGGAGCATCCGCACGCGCGCGGCGGCAAGGTGGTCGGCGGCGCGAGCTGGGCGCTGCTGCGCGCCTTCGGCCGGCACAGGGTCGGCGCGCTCTCGGTCGCGCCGCTGATCGCCGCGGCGCCGGCGCTGCAGGCGCGCGAAGGGCTGCTCAACACCTCGCTGACCCTCGCGGGCCGGCGGCCGGCGGAAGGACGGCAGGCGCTGCTGCTCGCCGCCTATGAGCGGATCAAGCACGACACCGCCCCGACGGCGCGCGGCCGCCATCTGTGGAAGATGATGAAGCGGACCGTGAACAGCCTCCAGAAGATCGTCGATCCGGCCCGCCCCTGGGCGCTGGAGAAGCTGGGCCTGACCGATCTGGCGCTGGTGGTGCGGGCCGAACAGGCGCCCAATCCCGACAGCCGGGTGAAGCTGGGCGACGTGCTCGACGCCACCGGCATGCCGCGCGCGCAGCTCGACTGGCGGACCAGCGCGATCGACGTCGACAGCGTCCGGGGGCTGGTCAGCGCGCTCGGCCGCGAGCTGCGGCGGCTCGGCCTCGGCAAGGTCGAGCCCGCCGCCTGGCTGGCCGAGGAGCCGCGCCGCTGGACCACCGATCCGCTGATCAGCACCCATCCGATCGGCGGCTATCACCATATGGGCACCACCCGCATGGCCGACGATCCGCGCCGCGGCGTCACCGACGGGCAGGGGCGCGTCCATGGCGTCGACAATCTCCATGTCGCCGGCAGCTCGCTGTTCCCGACCTCGGGCTGGGCCAACCCGACACTGACGATCGTCGCGCTGGCGATGCGCTCCGCCGACCGGATCGCCGACCGGCTGCGCGCCGCGCCCGTGCCGTCGCTCCACACGCTGAAGCCGCGCATCGCCGCAGGCTGAGCGGCGGCGGCGTTCAGTCCTCGGTGATGGCGTAGGGGTCGTCGATCCCGAGCGTGGCGAGCGCGACGCGCTCCAGGTCCTCCATCGCCTCCGCCTCGTCGTCCTCGATATGGTCGTAGCCGAGCAGGTGGAGCGTGCCGTGGACGATCAGATGGGTCGCATGCTCGGCGGTCGGCACGCCCTTCTCGGCCGCCTCGCGCACGCAGACCCCGCGCGCGAGGATGATGTCGCCGAGCAGCACCTCGCCGTCGTCGCTGTTGTCGAGCCCCTCGATCAGGTCGTCCTGCACCATCGGGAAGCTCAGCACGTTGGTGGGCTTGTCCTTCTGGCGATATTGGCGGTTGAGCGCGTGGACCTCGTCGTCGTCGGTCAGCCGGATCGACACCTCGGCCATATAGGCGGCATCGAGCATCGCGGCGTGCGGCGTCGTCCGCATCGCCGCCGTCACCGCCTCGATCGCCAGCCTTTCCCAGTCGGTGCCGTCCGCCCAGTCGGGCTCCGCCTGTACCGCGACTTCGATCATGGATTGTCGGGCCCTTCATAGGCCTCGACGATGCGGCCAACGATCGGGTGGCGGACGACGTCGGCGGCGCCGAAGCGGATCGTCGCGATCCCCTCTATCCCTTCGAGCCGGCCGACCGCGTCGGCGAGGCCCGACTTGCCGATGTCGGGAAGGTCGATCTGGCGCGGATCGCCGCACACCACCATGCGGCTGTTCTGGCCGAAGCGGGTGAGGAACATCTTCATCTGCGCGGGCGTGGTGTTCTGCGCCTCGTCGAGGATGACGAAGGCGTCGCTCAGCGTGCGGCCGCGCATGAAGGCGATCGGTGCGATCTCGATCTCGCCGCTGGCGATGCGGCGCTCGACCTGCTCGGTCGGCAGCATGTCGTAGAGCGCATCGTAGAGCGGGCGGAGATAGGGATCGACCTTCTCCTTCATGTCGCCGGGCAGGAAGCCGAGCCGCTCGCCCGCCTCGACCGCCGGGCGCGACAGGATCAGCCGGTCGACCGTGCCCTGGATGAGCTGCTGCACCGCCTGCGCCACCGCCAGATAGGTCTTGCCCGTGCCCGCCGGGCCCAGCGCGAAGATGATGTCAGAGCGGTTGAGCGCCTCCATGTAGCGGATCTGGGTGGCGGAGCGCGGGACGATCGTCTTCTTGCGCGTCCGGATCATCACCTTGGGCGGATCGGAGACGTCGTTGCGGATGATGCCCTCCAGCGTCGGCTCGGCCGACATCGCGATCACCGCCTCGACGGCGCCGGTGTCGAGGTCCTGGCCCTGGACGATCCGGTTGTAGAGCCCGGTCAGCACCTCGCGGGCGCGCCCCGCGGCCTCGGCCTCACCCTCTATCTGCAGCTTGTTCCCCCGGGCCGCTATATAGACCCCCAGCCGGTTTTCGATCGCCACCAGATTCTGGTCGAACTCACCGAACAATCGGCCGAGGAGCTGGGGTTTGTCGAAGAGGATCTCTAGCCGGGCGCGATCTCCGGCCTGCGCGGGAACGGGCTTGCGCGACATAAGGAGCGGCGGTTTCCTTTCCTTTATCGACCCCCTGACGGGGTGTCGTCGGGTGTCAACGATCCTACGCGCATTTCGACCCATGCGAAGAGCAAAAGCGGTGGACCGGCATACTTATCCACCGCCGATGTGGCAGTTGGGTGACGCTGTTTCAGATCCTCCCCATGCTCCGCATGGGGAGGGGGACCGCCGAAGGCGGTGGAGGGGGCGACGGCGCAGCCGGCGCTATCGCGCCGTGACCCCTCCACCATGCTGCGCATGGTCCCCCTCCCCATCGCTGCGCGATAGGGAGGATTTTTCAGGCGGCCTTTTGTTCGACCAGGGCGCCGCTCAGGCTGTTCGGTCCGGCCGAGACGATGTCGACCGTCACCAGCGTGCCGATCGCCGGGCCGTCCTCGACGATCACCGACTGGAGCCAGGGCGACTTGCCGATCCGCTGGCCGGGCTTCTTGCCGTCGCGCTCGATCAGCACCTCGCAGCGCTTGCCGACCGTCGCCAGGTTGAAGCGGTGCTGCTGCTCGTTGAGCAGCGCCTGGAGCCGTTGCAGCCGCTCGTCCATCACCGCCGGTGCGACCTGGCCGTCCATCGACGCGGCGGGGGTGCCGGGGCGGGGGCTGTATTTGAAGCTGAACGCCTGGGCGTGGTCGACCGCGCGGACGATGGCGAGGGTCGCCTCGAAATCCTCGTCGGTCTCGCCGGGGAAGCCGACGATGAAGTCGCCCGAGACCGCGATGTCGGGCCGCGCCGCGCGGACCCGCTCGATCAGGCGCAGATAGCCGGCGGCGTCGTGGCTGCGGTTCATCGCCTTGAGGATGCGATCCGATCCCGCCTGCACCGGCAGATGGAGGAAGGGCATCAGCTTCGCCACCTCGCCATGCGCGGCGATCAGGCCGTCGCTCATGTCGTTGGGGTGGCTGGTGGTGTAGCGGATGCGGGCGAGGCCGGGCAGCGCGTCGAGCGCGCGGATCAGCCCGTCGAGGCCTTGCGTCCGGCCGCGATCGTCCTCGCCGGTCCAGGCGTTGACGTTCTGGCCGAGCAGGGTGATCTCGCGCGCGCCGGCGTCGACCAGCGCCTTCGCCTCGTCGACGATCGCGCCCCACGGCCGCGAGATTTCCGCCCCGCGCGTATAGGGGACGACGCAATAGGTGCAGAATTTGTCGCAGCCCTCCTGCACGGTCAGGAAGGCGGTCGGCCCCTGGCGGCGGCGCTTCGGCAGCGTGTCGAACTTCGACGCGGCGGGCATGTCGGTGTCGAGCGCGCGGCGGCCCTCGGCGGCGTCGGCGACGAGCTGGGGCAGGTTGTGATAGGCCTGTGGCCCGACGACGATGTCGACTGCGGGGGCGCGGCGTGGAATCTCGGGCCCTTCGGCCTGGGCGACGCAGCCGGCGACGGCGATCATCGGCCGCGCCCGGCCCTCCTCGGCGTCGGCGGCCTTCTTCACGATCCGGCCGATGTCCGAATAGACCTTCTCGGCCGCCTTCTCGCGGATGTGGCAGGTGTTGAGCACGACCAGGTCGGCGGCGTCGGCGCTGTCGGCGGCGTGCATGCCCTGCGCTTCGAGCAGCTCGGCCATGCGCGCGCCGTCATAGACGTTCATCTGGCAGCCGAACGACTTGACGTGGAAGCTCTTGGGGGCAGGGCGCGACATGCCGCGGCCCATAGCCGAAGCCGCGCCGATGCGAAAGATGCGCGTCAGCTCAGGGGCAGGGCGAGCGCGGCGGCGACGGCGGCCTGGGCCCGCGCCGCCAGCGCCTTGCGGTCGTCGGACGGCGGCAGCGGTTCGAGGAAGCGGATCGTGCAGCGCAACCGGCCCGGCCGGCCGAGAACCTTGGCCGCATTGGGGCCGAGGTCCTCGTCGCCGGTCCAGCAGATCTCGCTCGCCGCCGCGTCATAGTCGATCGCGACCGGCTGGACGGCGATGCCGGGCGGCGGCGGCGCGACCGAGGCGAACAGCGCCGGGCGGAACGGGAAGAGCGAGCGGCCGTCGCCGGTCGTCCCCTCCGGGAACAGCGCGACCGGATGGTGGTCGAGCAGTGCCTGGCCGAGCTGGTCGACCTGGCCGTGCGCGGCGCGGCGGCTGGTGCGGTCGATGAAGATCGTGCCGCCGATGCGCGCGAGCATCCCGACCAGCGGCCAGCCGCCGACGTCGTCCTTGGACACGAAGCAGGTCGGCGTCGCCCCGCCGAGCGCCAATATGTCGAGCCAGCTCACATGGTTGGCGACGTAGAGCACGTCGCGGCCGAGCGGCCGGCCCTCGATCCGCACGTCGAGGCCCATCGCCTCGCCGAACCATTGCAGGAAGAAGCGGACCCAGCCGATCCGCTTGCGCAGCGGCCAGCTCAGCCCATAGCCGGCCAGGCAGAAGGCGAGGACGGACAGCCCGACGACGACGCGCGCGATCGCTCTCGAACGGCGCACCGACGGATTATTTCGTTCGGTTGGCCGAAACGCCGTAGAGTTCGAGCCGGTGGTCGACCAGGCGGAAGCCCAGCTTCTCGGCGATGCGGCGCTGCAGCTCCTCGAGCTCGCCGTCGACGAACTCGATCACCTCGCCGGTCTCGACGTTGATCAGATGATCGTGATGGGTTTCGGGTGCCGCCTCGTAACGGGCGCGGCCGTCGCCGAAATCATGGCGCTCCAGGATGCCGGCATCCTCGAACAGGCGGACGGTGCGATAGACCGTCGCGATCGAGATGCCCGGATCGATCGCGGCGGCGCGCTGGTGGAGCAACTCGACGTCGGGATGATCATCGGCGTCGGAAAGAACGCGGGCGATGACGCGCCGCTGTTCGGTGATGCGCAGACCCTTGTCCGCGCAGAGCTGTTCGATGTCGATCTTGCCCGGCATAGGACCGCCTTGTTAGCCGTATTGCACATGCGAAAACAAGGGCCGCGAAGATCGGGTTCGACCGGAAACGGCCGGGGAGGGATTTTCCCGCTCCCCGGTCCTGTTTTCGCGATCAGCGGGTCCGGCGCTTGGTGCCGAGGCCGATCTTCTTGGCGAGCGAGCGGCGCTGCTCGGCATAGTTGGGGGCGACCATCGGATAGTCGGCCGGCAGGTTCCACTTGGCGCGATACTGCTCGGGGGTCATCTGATAATGGGTCATCAGGTGGCGCTTGAGCATCTTCAGCTTCTTGCCGTCCTCGAGGCAGACGATGTAGTCGGGCTTGATCGAGGCGCGGATCGAGACGGCGGGCTCCTGCTTCACTTCCGGCTCCGCCACTTCGTCGCCGAGCGACGCCAGGGCGTTGTGGACGTTCTGGATCAGCAGCGGAAGATCGGAAACGGCGACACTATTGTTGCTGACATGCGCGGAAACGATGTCCGCGGTCAAAGCAATCAACGTCTCGGTGAGCCCATTATTGTCCGACATGGTGCAATCCTTATTCAAAAATATCACGAAGCTAGTCTTTGAGTACCCCTGTACCCACTCAATTTCGGCGCTCTGCGCCCATTCGGGCCGAATTGCAACTCGTTTTGCCAGAAATGATCGGTCAAACCAGTTCAGGCGGGACAAGATAAGGTTAAAGCGTCGTGCATTTGTCCGTCCGTCGCGCGGTAATAAGCGGGACGGCGGCCGATCGGCTCGAATCCGGCCTTTTTATATAGTTCGATTGCCGGATTATTATGGCGGACTTCAAGGTGAAGACGCACTCCATTACGGAGACGCAACAAGTCCAGCGATCGCCCGATCAGCGCGGTGGCGATGCCGAGGCGGCGGCTTTCGGGGGCGACCGCGAGCAGCAGCAGTTCGGCCTCGTCGGCGATCAGCCGGTTGAGCGCGAAGCCGGCGGGGACGTCGCCGATCCGCGCCAGCGTCAGCGTGGTGCCGGGCAGCGCCATCATCGACAGCAGCTGGGGCTCGGTCCAGGCTTCGCCATAGCGGGGATCGAACGCCCGGTTCATCACGGCCATCACCGCGTCGATCCCGTCGAAGCCGACCTCCTCGATGACCAGCCCGCTCATGCGGCGGGCTTCGCGTCGGCGCCCCGGCCGTAGATCGGGCTGGGGGGAAGCTGCGCGAGGGCGGGCGGCAGGGCGATGGCCCCGGCCGCGCGCGGCAGCCGGTCGTGCGCGACGCCGCTGCCGCGCGCGGCGACGAGCTGGTCGGCGCCCGATCCGAAGACATGGCCGTCGGGCACCGCGGCGGCGGCCTCGGCGGGCGGGAGCGAGGCGAGCTCGGACAACGGCGCGAGCGGCGCGGTCGCATAGCGCTGGACGAACAGCTCGCCATGGCCGCCGATCAGCGCGACGCCGATCGCGGCCTCGCCCTCCGCCGCCGCGGTCGCGGCGATCGCCGCCATCGACGAATAGCCGTGGACCGGGACGCCCCAGCCGAGCGCGAGCGCGCGGGCGGCGGCCAGGCCGACGCGGACGCCGGTGAAGCTGCCCGGGCCGCAATCGACCAGGATGGAGTCGGCGCGGCCGCCGCCGGGCAGCGCGGCGATCATCGGCATCAGCCGTTCGGCATGGCCCCGGCCGACGACGTCATGCGCCTCGGCGACGATCGCGCCGTCTTCGATCAGCGCCACCGAACAGGCGGCGGTGGCGGTATCGATCACGAGCGCGCGCGACATTCCGGGTCAGGCGATCCTGGTGAACTCCTCGAACGCCGGGCGGGGCAGGCGTTCGAAGATCGTTGCGGGATCGCCATAGCCGATCGTCGAGATGAAGTTGGACTTGACGGTGGTGCCGGCGAAGAAGGCCGCGTCGACCGCGTCGTTGTCGAAGCCTGACATCGGGCCGGTGTCGAGGCCCAGCGCGCGGGCGGCGAAGATGAAATAGGCGCCCTGGAGCGAGCTGTTGCGCATCGCCGTCGCATGGACCAGCGGCGCGTTGGGCGCGCCCTCCGCGTCCATGAACCAGGACCGGGCGTCGGACACCGGGAAGAGGCGGGGGGCATGGTCGTAGAAGGCCATGTCCATGCCGATGATCGCCGTCACCGGCGCCTTGACGATCTTCGCCGCATTGGTGCCCGAGGCGAGCCCGGCCAGCTTGTCCTTGGCCTCCTGGCTGACGCACCAGACGATCCGCGCCGGGAACAGGTTGGCGGAGGTCGGGCCGAACTTCATCAGGTCCCAGATCCGGCGGAGCTGGTCCTCGCCGACCGGCTTGTCGAGATAGCCGTTATACGAGCGCCCCTCACGGAAGAGCAGGTCCATACCCTGCTCGGACAAAGGTTCGGCCATGCTTTCCATTCCCCTCTAGATTGTCCCGCGCCACCCGATCAGGCGGCCCGGACCTCGGTCACCTCGGGCACATAATGCTTCAGCAGGGTCTCGATGCCCTGCTTGAGCGTCGCGGCCGACGACGGGCAGCCCGAACAGGCCCCCTGCATCGACAGGTAGACGGTGCCGCGCTGGAAGCCACGATAGACGATGTCGCCGCCGTCGCGCGCCACCGCCGGGCGCACCCGCGTATCGATCAGGTCCTTGATCTGCGCGACGATGTCGGCGTCGGCCGGGTCATCGGTGAAGTCGCTGTCGTCGATCGCGATCTCGGCGGCGCTGCCGCCCGTGAACAACGGCGCCTCGGACGAGAAATGATCGAGCAGGACGCCGAGCACCTGCGGCTTGAGCCCGGTCCACTCAACCCCCTCGGCCGCCGTCACCGAGACGAAGTCGCGGCCGAAGAAGACGCCGGTCACGTCGCCGAGCGAGAACAGCGCCTCGGCGAGCGGGGAGGCCGAGGCCTCGTCCGGATCGACGAAATCGCGGGTCCCCGTGGTCATCACCGGGCGGCCGGGCAGGAATTTGAGCGTCGCCGGATTGGGGGTCGGTTCGGTTTCGATCAGCATGAGCGTCATTTGGGGTGAGATGGCGGCCGGATCAAGCCATTCCTTCTTTACCTGGGGCGCGAAGGACGAGATGAGGGAGCGCGTTTCCTCGGGCGATGGTGGTCGATGTTTCTCTGGAAGAACGCCGTCGTGATCTGCGTCCTGCTGGGCCTGGCCACCCTGCCGGCGACGATGCTCGTCCGTCAGCGGTGGGAGAAGGGCTATGTCGCGCGGCTGGTGATCGGCGGCGGGCTGATGGCCTGCCTGGCGGTGAGCGCGGTACCGATGCTGCTGACCCAGATCGGCTTCCTGCTGGTGATGGTCGCCAGCTTCGACAAGCGGGTGCCGATGGCGGCCACCTATCTGTTCTTCTTCTTCTGGGCGCCGGCGGCGGGATCGCTGCTCGCGGTGGCGGGGGCCTATATCGCCCCGCTCACCCCCTTCCTGTCCTTCGCCGGCGCGCTGTTCGCCGGCTATCTGCTCCATCCCGAGCATCACCAGCGCCGGCGCTTCGTGATGACCGACCTCTATCTGCTCGGTTTCCTGCTGGTCTTCTGCGTCTGCGTCTCGCTGCGGGCGCCGCCGAGCGGCATGGCGCGCAACGTGGTGAACTATTTCATCCCCTATATGCTGACCTACCATGTCCTCTCGCGGGTCAGGATCGCCCGGCCCGAACTGGTGCTGCGCCTGCTGCTGTTCGGCGCGGCGGCGGCGAGCCTGCTGTGCATCTTCGAGACCGTGCGCCACTGGCCGCTCTATGCGGGGATCGCCTGGGTCAAGGGCGACCTGTGGACGATCGACATGCCGACCACCTGGCTCCAGCGCGGCGGCATCGCCCGGGCCTATGGCCCCTATGCCCATCCGCTGACGGGCGGCGCCATGCTCGGCCTCGCGGCGACCGCGGCCTGGGCGCTCTATCAGGCGCGCGGGCGCTCCGGGCCGATGCTGGCGCTGGGCATCGCCACGCTGCTCGGGCTGGCCGCGACGCTCTCGCGATCGGGGATGGTCGCGATCGCGGTGGGGATCATGGTCTTCCAGTTGCTGCGCGGGCGGTACATGCTCGCGCTGCTGATGCCGCTGGCGGGGGTGATCGTCATCACCACCCTGCCGATCCTGGGGCATGACGACGCGCGCCTGTCGACCCTTTACCGGCTCGAGCTCGTCACCGGGGTTCCCCGCGCGCTCGGCCATGGCGTGTGGTTCGGCTATCGCGAGGCGATCCAGCAGGGACTGCTCGACGCCTTCATCCAGGGGCAGGGCATCGTCGATCTCGTCAACACCTATCTGGCGATCGTCGTCCAGGGCGGGGTGGCGTCGCTGGTCCCGTTCCTCGTCTTCCTGCTCTCCACCTTCCTCCACTATCCGGCGATCCGGCGGATGCGGCCCGACCGCGAGCAATTGCTGCTCGCCCAGGCGCTGGTCGCGATCCAGGCGGCGCTGCTCGTCTCGCTCGCGCTGCTGAGCAGCTGGGCCGCGCCGATGCAGCTGAGCTTCGTCGTCGCCGCCCTGCTGATCGCGCTGCGCTTCGAGGTCGCCCGCGCCCATGACGCCGCGCGCAAGGCGGCGAAGCCCGCCCCGCTGGTCGCGACATTGCCCGATATCGAGGGCGAGAGGTTGCCGGCGCTGCGCTGAGCGGCGTTACGCCGTCGTCGCCAGGTGATCGGCCAGCCGCAGCGACATCGCCACCAGGGTGAAGGTCGGATTGATCGCGCCGCCGGTCGGATAGACGCTCGACCCCGCGACGTAGAGATTGTCGATGCCGTGCACCTTCTGCCGCGCATCGACCACGCCGAAGCGCGGGTCGGCCGACATGCGGGTCGTGCCCATATGGTGCGACTGGACCCCGAAGCTGGTGATCCTGCGGCCGAGCACCTCGGGCGCGATCTTCATCCGGGCGATGTCCATGCGGGCGAGATCCCGGGCGACCTCGCGCGCCAGCGTCTCGATCGTCGCGATGTCGTTGCGGTGGATCGACCAGTGGAGGTCGATGCGGCGCAGGCCGAACGCGTCGCGGTCTCCGGTCAGCCTGACCCGGCTCTCGGGATTGGCGATCTGCTCGATCATCGACGTGACGATATTGTCGCCGGGGCAATAGGAGCCGGTGATCTTGCGGGTCCAGTCGGGGTTGATCCGACAGCCCGGTCCGCTGATCAACTCGCGCAGGAAAGCCGCCCGGCCGTAATAGCGTGGCTTGATCGACGGCGTCAGCGAGACGATGCCGTTGCTGATCCCCTGCTGCCGCATCAGCGCCACCGAGGGGTTGAAGCCCACCGGTCCCGCGCGCCAGAAGCGCTCGTCGGTCGTCACGAAGCTGCCGAGATTGACGTCGAGATGCTCCATGAAGCAGCGCCCGACCATGCCGGAGCCGTTGCCGAGGCCGGTCGGCACGACATCGTCCGCATTGAGCAGCATGCGGGCATTCTCGATCGCCCCGAGCGCCAGCACGTAGCGATGCGCGCGCAGCCGGCGGCGGACGCCGCGATAGTTGCGGACGTCATAGCCGTCGACATGGCCGCCGCTCCGGTTCGCGCCGATCCGGACGAGGTTGGCGTTGATGTAGCAGTCGATCCGCCGGTCCGCGCGCAGCCGCTCGCGATATTTGCCGAGGAAGCGGGTCGGCGGGCTCATCGCGAATTCGGTCAGGCGGAAATATTTGCTGGGCAGCGGCGTCGCCCGCGTGGCCCGGAACGGCGGCCGGGGCAGGTCGAGGATGGCCCGCGCCTGCGTTCCGAAACGGTAGACCTCGTCGCGCCCGATCGGCCAGCCGGGGAGGATGCGGTTGCGGCGCGGCGCGAAATCGATCGGATCGAACGCGCCGCAGCGGCCCGTCCAGTGGTTCGATGTGCCGCCGAGATAGCGCAGGCGCGTGCCGTCGAGCGGGCCGTAGGCGGCGCCCGACTGGCTGCCTTGATAGCTCGCCTGCGAGGCTTCGCTGAAGTCGAGCCCGCCGCCTTCGATCAGCGCGACCGACCGGCCCGCCGCCGCCAGCGCCAGCGCGATGCTGATCCCCGCCGGGCCGCCGCCTGCGATCGCCACGTCGTAGACGCGGTCGTCGATCCGCTGCGTCTCGCTGTTGAAGTCGATGATCATCCGCCGCGACGGTCCAGGTCGTCGCGGCGCAGGACCCAGCCGTCGATCATCAGGAATTCGTCGTCGTCCCGGGGCGGCAGCGTGTCGACGGGGCCGGCGGCTGCCGCGCGGTCGAGGGGGAGCGCGACCATCAGCATCGCGCCGGCCAGGGCAAGGCGGCGATCGATGGAAAGCGAAGGGCTGTCGTCGTTCGGCATCTTTCCACTTTCCAAGCCGGCCTGGAACCCTACACACGCATAGGCTGGCTGCGGGAAGGGGTGAAGCGATGTTAGCCTGCAATCTGCTTTTGCCCATAGCCGATCGTCGACCGCGCCACGGCGACGGGCCCGGTGGCTAGGCCTTTCGCGGCCATGGCGCGCCTGATGCGCGACGAGGCGGGGACGACGGTGTTCGTCTTCACCGCCGCGACGCTGGTGCTGCGGCTGGGCGGCAACATCGTCCTCACCCGGCTGCTCGATCCGGGCGCGTTCGGCGTCGTCGGCATCATCGTCTCGATCATGGTGACGCTGACGATGATGTCGGACCTGGGCTTCCTCGACTTCGTCGTCCGGCACCAGCGCGGCGGCGACCGGCGGCTGCTCGACGTTCTCTGGACGATCCGGCTCGGCCAGTCGGGCCTGTTGTCGCTGGCGATGCTGCTCGCCGCCTGGCCGGTCGCGCTGTTCCTCGAAAAGCCCGAACTGGCGCCGCCGATCGCGGCGATGGCGCCGCTGTTCCTGGTGAACGCGCTCTGCCCGATGACGCTGCTGCTCGCGCAGCGCGAGGGGCGGGTGCGGGCCGTCTGCCTGATCGAACTCGGCGCGCTGGCGGTACAGGTCGCCTTCAACCTCGCTCTGTCGCTGGTGATGCCTGATTATCGCGCGCTGCTCGTCGGGCTCTATGTCGGGGCGATCGTGCGGATGCTGCTCACCCTGCGGATGATCGGGGGCGGCTCGCGGCTCGCCTGGGACCGGGGCTCCGCGGCGGAGCTGATGGGTTTTTCGCGATGGGTGCTGCCGTCGAGCCTGCTGACCCTGCTGCTCACCCAGTCGGACAAATTCCTGTTCGCGCGGCTGTTCAGCATGGCCGGCTTCGGCGCCTATATCCTGCCCTCCAACCTCGCCCTCGCCGCCCAGCCCTTCGGGCGCAACTATGTCGAGCGCTACTTCTTCCCGCTGGTGTCGCGGGCCTGGCGCGAAGGGCCCGATCGGCTGGCGGCGGTCTTCTACGCCGCCCGCCAGCGCCAGTTCCTGCTGCTCTTCGCCGGGATCGGCTTCGGGATGGGCGCCGCGCCGGCGCTGTTCGGGATATTGTTCGATCATCGCTACGAATATGGCTGGATCTACTTCACCGTGCTGCTGCTGCGGGTCGGCTTCGATCTCGACAGCTTCGCCAATATCCAGACCGTCGTCGCGATGGGGCGGACCTCGCCGATCCTGCACGCGAACCTGTTGCGCTTCGCGCTGTTCCTGCTGTGGATCGCGGCCTTCTTCCGGCCGCTCGGCGCGCTGGCGCTGCCGCTGGCCCTGACCGTCGCCGAACTCGGCGCGCTGCTCTACAGCATCGCGCTGCTGCGCCGGCAGGGGCTTTTCCGGCTGCGGCAGCACGGCCTCTATTATGCGGCGCTGGTCGCCGCGTTGCTGCCGGGCGCCGCGCTGAGCTGGCTGTTTGCGCGCAATGTCGTCGCGGCTGGGCTGGCGGCGATCGGTTAGCCCTTACGCCGCGCGGCGACCGTGTCGAGAATGCGCGTGAGGGCGGCTGCCGCGGCTTCGTCGGACAGGCTCTCCCCGGCGAAGCGCCGGGCCGCGTCGGCCAGGCGGGTCCGCAGCGCCGCGTCGTCCCACAGTCGCCGCATCGCCGCCGCCAGCGCCGCCGGATCGCGCGGCGGGACCAGCAGGCCGGTCGCGCCGTCGACGACATAGTCGCGGCTGCCGATGGCGTCGGTGACGATCAGCGGCCGGCCCATCCGCATCGCCTCGACCATGGTGATCTGGCCCGACGCGGCGGCGACGTCGGCGAGCGGGACGATCGAGACACGCGCCTGCTGGGCGAGGCGCAGGCAGGCGGCGGGATCGAGATCGCTGCGCAGCGTGACGTTCGGCGGCGGCGGTTCGGCCGGCAGGGCATGGCGCGCGGCGACCAGCGTCAGCGGCAGGCCGGTGCGGCGGCACGCCTCGTACAGCGTCGCATAGTCGCGGTTGGCCGATCCCATGGCGAGCGCGAACGGCGCCTCCGTCTCCTCATTGGCGAGGATGGGGACGGCGGCGCGCTGGAGCGGCACGAAGCATATCCGCGCCTCATCGATCATCAGCCGGTCGCGCAGCAGGGCGAGCTCGCCCCGGCTGTGGACGACGAACATGTCGACCGACCGCAGGAAGAAGCGCGCGACGCGTCTTTTCCACCCGGTGGGGAAGCGGCCGATGTTGAAGCACCAGGCGACGATCGGCCCGTCGCGCCGCCCGATCCGGCGCTGGATCGCGGCGGTCAGGGCGAGTTGGGGAAAGACGGTCACCACCCCGTCCCCCTGCGCGAGCGCCCGGGCCGATTGCCGCCAGTGGCGCAGCCATTGGCCGACCGGCGTCGCCCGCATCGCGCGCCGGTGCCAGTCGCCGCCGCGCGCGGGGGCGGCCGGGATCTTCAGGAAGCGGTGGGCGGGGGCGTCGACCAGATCGTCGAGCCAGCGGTCGCCTTCGTCGCCGGCGGTGAAGAAGGGGGCCGCCACCGTCCATAGCATGAGAGTCTGCACTTTCCTTTTCGGCACCCCGCCCATAAAGCCCAGGGATCGGAGACGGGGACGGGCGCGGTTGACGATGAAGCAGTGGATCGTCCGAATTGTCGTTCCGGTCGCGGCGATCATGCTGTGTGTCCTGATCGCGAAGGTCAACCGTCCAGAAGAGGGCAATTCCTTCTCCGCCCCCGCGCGCGCGGCGACGCAGGCCGCGCCGGTGCCGCACAGGCCGACCGCCTTCGGCCTCAACCTCAGCTATCCGGCCTATTGGAGCAACGAGCGCGCCTTCATGAACCTCGCGGCCGGCGGCATATGGCAGGCCCCGCACAATGGCTGGAAGGACTTCGACCCCGCCCGGATCGACCAGGAGAGCACGATCCGCTCGCTGGCGCCCGGCGAGATCGCCGCGATGGCGCTCGTCCGGCCGGCCGCCGCCTATCGCGGCGACGTCGCGATCACCTGTCTCTACGACGGCAAGGGGGTGCTCGGCGGCATCGGGATCAAGGACGGCAAGGCGTCGCCCGGCCGCTTCGACTTCACCTGGCCGGCGGGGACCAAGACGCTGATCCGCCTCGACACGACCGATCCCGCCGATCCCGTCCGCCATATCGATTGCCGCGAGGCGGGGGCCGACCGCAAGGCGGTGTTCGACCGCGCCTTCGTCGACGGGCTGCGGCCGTACAAGGCGATCCGTTATCTCGACTGGCAGGCGGCGAACGGCAATGTCGCGGGGAGCTGGGCGCAGCGTACCCTGCCGAGCTCGACCATCCAGGGCGGCGCGCAGGGCGTCGCCATGGAAAATCTCGTCCTGCTCGCGAACGAGGCGCAGGTCGATCCCTGGTTCGTGATGCCGTGGAACACCGACGACGCGGCGATGGAGCGCTTCGCGACCTATGTCCGCGATCATCTCGCTCCCGGCCGGACCGCCTATGTCGAGATCGGCAACGAGATCTGGAACATGAGCTTCCCGGCCGCGCGGCAGGCGCTGGCGGAAGGCGAGCGCGCCAAGCTCGGCAGCAACCGCGACGAGGCGCGGATGCGGCGCTATGCCCAGAAGGTCACCCAGTCCTTCAAGATCTGGGAGAAGGTGTTCGCCGGGCAGATGCCGCGCATCGTCCGGATATTGTCGGGCCAGAATGCCTGGCCCGAGCTGATGACGATCGCGCTCGACTATCAGGATACCGCGTCGCATCTCGATGCCCTCGCGATGGCGCCCTATTTCGGGCAGGCGCTGTTGCTCGAACCGCCCGCCGACACCAGCGACCTCGGGCCGCTGTTCGCGAAGCTTGACGGGATGGTCCAGGAAACCTTCGTGCCCGCGCTCAGGGCCAAGCAGATGGCCGATGCGCGGGGCCTGCGCTTCCTCGGCTATGAAGGCGGCCAGCACATCACCTATTCGGGCAAGGACGCGACGCTCGTCCCGCGCCTCAACCGCGACCCGCGCATGGCCGACAGCTATCGCAAATATCTCGACGCCTGGGATCGCCAGTTCGGCGACATGCTGATGCTGCTCGCGTCGAGCGGCTCGGCGGGGAGCAACGCCGCCTTCGGCATGACCGAATATAGCGGTCAGCCGCTCAGCGAGACGCCCAAGCGGCGGGCGGTGTTGGAAGCGATCGAGCGGCTGAAGCGCTGACCGGTCAGTCGCGGTCGGTCCTGATCCAGCGCCGCTCGGGTCGCAGCGCGGCGGCGGCGTAGAGCGGCAGCTTCCACACCACATAGAGGGGGATCAGCAGCAGCCGTCCCGCCGATAGCTGGTCGCGCCCGAACCGCCACCAGCAGAGCAGCAGCAGCGCGCCCGTCGCGCCGAGCAACGTCGCCAGCAGCGCGAAGGGCGCGGACGATCCCAGCAGGGCGAGCAACGCCAGCACCGCGCCGTCGGCTGCCACGAGCAGCGCCAGCGGCGGCACCAGCAGGTGGAGGCCGAGCCACGCGAGCGGCCAGCGCCCGGCGGCGATCAGCGGCAGGGCGGCGGCGCGGGCGGCGCGGAGGAAGCCCTGCTCCCAGCGCGTCCGCTGGGCGCGGGTGGCGTCGCGCCGCGCCGGGTCCGACCAGGTCGCGACCTGCGGCAGGAAGGCGGGAGGGAAGCCCTGCCGCGTCAGGGCGATGCCGATCGCCAGGTCCTCGGCGAGGTCGTCGGTGGCGAGCGGGGCGGCGGCGAAGGCCGCCCAGGGAAAGGCCATGCCCGATCCGGTCAGCAGCGCTGGCGCGCCGAGCCGGGCGAGGCCCCGCTGCCGGACGAGGTTGCGGACGAGGAAGGCGAAGCCCGACAGCGCGACCAGCGTTCCCCGATCGGGAGCGGGCCGCATCAGATAGGTCGACTGGACCGGCCGGCCTTGCGCCTGGACGGCGGCGGCCAGCCGGGCGATGCCGTCGTCCGCCACCGTGCAGTCGGCGTCGACGACGACGACGACATCGGGCGGGGCGGCGGCGAGATGGTCGCGGGCGAAGGCGAGCGCGAAGCCCTTGCCGCGCCGGTCGGGGTCGTCGCGTTCGATCGCCTCCGCCCCGGCGGCGCGGGCGCGGGTGGCGGTGTCGTCGGCGCAATTGTCGGCGACGACGAGCAGCCGGGCGCCGGGCGGCGCTGCGGCGCGCGCGGCGGTGACGGCGGCGGCGATTCCGGCCGCCTCGTCATGCGCGGGGATGACGATCGCGATGCGCGGATCGCCGCGCGGCGCGAGCGGCGGGCGGAGCGATGCCTGCGCCGCCGCCAGCTCGATCGCCAGCACCAGCGTCGCGACCGCCGGCAGCGCGACGATCAGCCAGGCGATCAGGTCGGTCATGGCGTCCGCCCGCGCCGCCCGTCGCGGTGGTAACGCAGCAGCCCGATCATCTCGGCATATTTGCCGATCGCCAGAAACAGCGACAGCGCGAAGGCGCGCAGCGGCCCGTGGCGGCGGCTTTCGCGCGCGGTGACGCGGACGGTCTGCGCCGCGACGAGCAGCAGCGCCGCGAGCGCCAGCAGCAGCCAGCGGCGATCGGCGGCGATTCCCAGCGCCAGCCCGGCGATCGCGATCAGGGGAACCACGCCCGCCCAGAACAGGATGCGGGCGCGGCCGCGCGCATAGCCGGGCGCGTCCGGATGCAGCGCCGCCAGCGCGGCGAAGCCCCGGCCCGCGCGGATCGTCCGCCGCCACCAGGGGCCGAAGTGGTCGATCCCCGAATCGTGGATGCCCATCGGCGCGGCGAGCGACAGCAGGCCCCAGCCGCGCCCGCGCATGCGCAGCGCATAATCGGGGTCCTCGCCCGCGATCATCTCCGCCCGGTAGCGGCCGGCGTCGCGCAGCGCCGCCGCGCGCGCCAGCACATTGCCGCCGAACGCCTCGGCCGGGCCAGGCGGGACGGCCCATTCGAGGTCGCACAGCCAGCGGTAGATCGATCGCCCGACATCCTGCTCGCGCAGCCGCCCGAACACCGCGCCGAGCGCCGGATCGGCGTCGAGCGCGGCCTTGCCGGCCGCCAGCCAGCCGGGATCGAGCCGGGTGTCGCCGTCGAGGAACTGGACATGGACGACCGCCGGATCGGCGAGCAGCCGCTCGATCCCGGCATTGCGTCCGCGCGCCGCCGAGAAGCCGCCGGCCGCGTCGAGCTCGATCACCTCGGCCCCCGCCGCCCGCGCGCGATCGGCGCTGCCGTCGCTCGACCCCGAATCGACATAGACGGTGCGCAGGCCCGCGACCGACCGCAGGCAATGGTCGAGCCGCTCGCCTTCGTTACGACCGATCACGACCACGGCGATATCGGGCACGACGACATCAGGAAAGGCCATGTTTTACACTTTGCCCTATTGATCGTGCGACCCCGATGGGTTCTGGCTGCCCGTCATCGGGCGGAAAGGGACGGCTGGCAAGAGATGGCTTCGGGCTTGGCACGCTTCATCGCGGCGGCGGCGCTGCTGATGCTGGTCGCCTGCGGCTCGGCCGAGGAGAAGGCGTCGAAGGCGGCGGCGCGCTACGACGTCTATTATGCCCGGCGCGATTTCACCTCCGCGCGGATCGAGATCAAGCGCGCGCTGGCCGCGCAGGACGACATCCCCGAATATTGGGCGCGGCTGGCGCGGGTCGAGCTGGCGAGCGGACGGCTGCTCGAAGCCTATGAGGCCTATGCCCGGCTGGTCGAGCTCGACCCGAACGATGCCGAGGCGATCCAGGCGATGGCCGAGCTGTCCTATTCGGGCGGCTCCTATGACGATGCCGAGCGGCTGGCCGACCAGATGCTGGAGAAGCAGCCGCGCTCGCTGCGCATGCTGCTGGTCAAGGGATCGGTCGCGGCGGCGCGGCACGACCTGCCCGCCGCCCGCGCGACCGCCGACCGGATGCTAGCGATCGATCCGGCCAATGAGGGCGGCAAGATCCTGCGCGCCCGCGTCCTCACCCTGGACGGCGACCGCGACGGGGCGATCGCCGAACTCGAAAAGGCGATCGCGGCCGACGGCGAATCGGCCGCCAAGCTGATGACCCTGCTCGATCTCTACGGCACCCAGGACGACTTCCCCCACGTGGCGCGGACCTTCGCCCGGCTGTTCGCGCTGCAGCCGGACAATGCCGACCTGCGCTTCGAATATGCCCGGATGCTCTACGAGCATGGCCGGCCCGGCCGCGCGCTCGAACTGCTCGCGCGGCTGCTGCGGCGCCATCGCGGCGACGCCGCGATCCAGCAGCGGATCGTCGACCTGTGGAACGAGGTCGGCAGCGACCGGATCGACATCGAAGGGGTCCGGCGCTTCGTCGACCGGACCGGCGACAGGGCGATGAAGATCGCGCTCGGCCACCTGCTGCTCGACCAGCGGCGCTTTGCCGAGGCGGAGGCGGTGCTGCGCCCCTTCGTCGACGGCAAGGACGTCACCGCCGCCGGGGTCGAGGCCGACGTCCTCTATGCCGGCGCGCTGTCGGGGTTGGGCCGGGGGCCGGCGGCGCTGGCGCTGGTCGACCGCGTGCTGCGCTTCGACAAGAGCAATCCCCGCGCGCTGCTGATGCGGGTGCGGGTGGCGACGGCGGCGGGCGACCTCGCCGGCGCGCTGCGCGACGCCCAGCTCCTGACCAGCGACAATCCACGCATGGCGGAAGGCCGCGTCGCGCTGGCCGACATCTATGTCCGCCGCGGCGAGACGGTGCTCGCCGACGGCGCCTATGCCAATGCGATGAAGGAGCTGTCCGACGACGGCGACATGCTCCAGGCCTATGTCGATCATCTGCTGCGGACCCGGCGCGGGCCGATGGCGCTCGACATCGCCCGCCGCTTCACCCGCGAGAATCCCCGGTCGCGTGACGGCTGGCGGATTCGCGGGGAGCTGTGCCTGTCGCGCGGCGACGCCGCCTGCGTCGCGGAGGTGATGGAGGGGCTCGAGCAGGTGCCGGGCGGGCTGAAGCTGCGCCGGACGCTCGAAAACCGGCGCGCCGCGCGTGCCGCTGGGCAAGCCCCCTCGACTTGTGGCAGGACGGGCGCGGCATGCTGAACGTGAGCGAGGGGCAGGCGCCGCCGACGGAACTCCGGTCGCGCAAATATCGCTTCACCTCCAATGTGATCGCGACGATCATCCTGGGGGTCGACTTGCTGTGCCTGCTGCTCGGCTCGTTGCTGGCGCCGCTCGCCTATGAGCTGATCCTCGGCCCGCGCTACTTCATCGAGCAGCATGTCAACGTGGCGGTGCTGGTCGGGGTCAACTTCTTCCTGATCCGCCTGTCGCGGAACAGCTATGCGCATCCGATGGGACGGGGCGGCGACAGCGACCAGGCGGTGGCGTTCGAATTCCTCCTCGCCGCGCTGCTGGTGTTCGCGACGATCTGGCAGCTCGGCCAGGCCAAGCCCTTCTCCTCCGGCCTCGCGCTCTGCTATCTCGGGCTCACCGCCGCGCTGCTGTTCGTCAGCCGCTTCGTGGTCCGCAAGCTGGTCTGGTATCTGGTGCAGGCGGGCCATATCGGCCAGCGCATCGTCATCTACGGCGCCGACCTCGCCAGCTCGGAACGGGTGTTGCGGCTGCTCGACCTCGAACGATTGCCCTATGTCACGGTCCTCGGCATCGCCGACGACCGGACCACGCGGATCGAACGCGACGGACCCTGGCCGGTGCCCTTCATCGGATCGCTCGACGCGCTGGTCTATCGCATCGCCCAGGGCGACGTCGACATGGTGATCATCGCGCTGCCGATGATCAGCCAGGCCCGGCTCGACCAGATCACCGAGGCGCTGCAGCGCGTGTCGGTCGACATCTGCCTGATGCCGCGCGAGGCGCTCGACCTGTCGCAGCAATATTCGATGCGCTTCATCGGATCGCTGCCGCTGTTCGCGTTGTGGCAGCGGCCGATGCGCGACTTCAACCGCATCCTCAAGGCGATGGAGGACCGGGCGGTGGCGATCGTCGGCCTGATCCTGTTCTCGCCGCTGATGCTGCTAACCGCGATCGCGATCAAGCTCACCAGCCGGGGGCCGGTGCTGTTCCGGCAGGAGCGGTTCGGCTTCAACAACGTCAAGATCAACGTGCTCAAATTCCGCTCGATGCATGTCGACCGGCAGGACGAGAGCGGCGCCGAGCGGACGGTGCGCGGCGACAGCCGGGTGACGCCGGTCGGCCGCATCATCCGCCGCTTGTCGATCGACGAGCTGCCCCAGCTGTTCAACGTCGTGACCGGCGAGATGTCGATCGTCGGCCCGCGCGCGCACGCGACGCGGATGAAGGTCGGCGACGATTATTATTTCGAGGCGGTGCGCGGCTATGTGGCGCGGCACCGGGTCAAGCCCGGCATCACCGGCCTGGCGCAGGTGCGCGGCCTGCGCGGCGAGATCGCGACGGTCGAGCGCGCCAAGCGGCGCGTCGAATATGACATGTACTATATCGAGAACTGGTCGCTGATGCTCGACCTCAGGATCATCCTGGAGACGGTGTGGCGGCTGGTCTGGGATCGGGATGTGTATTGACGGAGTTGTTTTTTTGTTTGGCCCTCAAGCGCCGGGCGCGAGGCATCCGCCTCGCTTGGCTATCCTCGCATAAGCTCGGGCGGCCGTTCGGCCTTGCGGGACGCTGGCGCGTCCCGTTCTGCCGCATGAGGTCTGCGTCGGAGCCCGACAGGGCTCCGCAAGCGCGACCGCGCGCCCGAGCTTATGCGAGGATAGCCAAGTGCGCGGATGCGCACGCCGGCGCCTGAGGCCAACAAATAAAGGCGAAGAAGGCTGCTATTTAGCAGCCTTCTTCGCCTGCGAGGCCTTGATCGCCGACTTGTCCGGTTCGTAGCCGGGCTGATACTGGATCTCGGCGCTCGTACGGGCGCGGGCGACCTGCGCCTTGCTCTCGGCGACCAGCTCCTTGCGGCGGACCATCTCGGCGGCGGCCTGGCGCGCGATCGGCGTCGGCGTCGGGGTCGCGTCGCGGCCGACGATGACGCTCGCGACATATTGGCCGTTCGACGGCAGCACGAAGGGCTCGCCCGGCGGAAGCTGGTTGATCACCTTGACCAGCGCCGGATCGAGCCGGCCGGTATCGATCACGCCCTTGCCGCGCGACATGCCGAGGCCGAGCTTCTGGATGCCGGTCGCCAGCGCCTCCAGCGTGTGCGCGTCACGCAGCGTCAGGAGCTGCTTGGGGTCCTTCGGCGCCGCGAACTGGATCTGGTCGAGCAACAGCCGCTGGCGGCTCGCGAACTGGGTCGGGTTGTCGGCGATATATTGGGTGATGTCGCGATCGTCGGGCATCGGCACCGTCGACGCGATCTTCTGGCCCAGCATCGTGACGAGGAGATTCTCCTCGAGCCGGCGCTGCTGGGTGACATATTCGGGGGTCTTGTCGAGACCCTGCTCGCGCGCCTTCTGGACGATCAGCTTGCGGTCGATCAGCCGCTGCAGCACCTGCTTGCGCAGCTTGTCGCGGTCGACCGAATCCGGGATGCGCGTGCCCTGCAGCTCGGCATTGAGCTCCTGCAGCGAGATTTCCTCGCCGTTGACGATGGCCAATATCTGGCCCTTCGGCTCCTTGTGGCAGCCGGAAACCAGCAGGGCCGCGGCCATCGCGCCGCCCAAAAGTGCAGCTTTTACCTTCACTTCCAATTCCCCCGACGCCTGTGGAACACCGATCGTCGTTCCTGTGCTACATGATTGCCAGCCCCGGCGACAAGCCTGTATGGCTCATGGACCGCGGGAGGGCTGCATAGTTGGAAACAGTTTACGATTGGGTCACCGTCGCGATCTTCGCCGGCCTGGTGGTGCTTTTCCTGCAGCGATCGACCGGAGACGAGCCTCCCCGGGATTCGATGCTGCACTATCTGGCGGCGTCGGCGGGCTGCGCGGTCGCCAATTATTTCGGCAACAAGGCGGTGGCGGGCGGCGGGCTGGTCTATCACCTCATCGCCGTCGCGGTGATCGTCGGCACGCTCGCCTTCGTCCACGTCGTGCTGCGCCCGCTCGACAAGCCACGCGGTTAGGATAGGCGTCAGCGCGATTTCGGCTGGCTCGAAAGAATCTGGTCCTTCAGCCCCGGCGCGCCGGCCTCGCCCAGCACCAGCCGCCGCGCGGTGGGGGAGAGCGAGGCGAAGAAGGGCTTCAGGAAGCGCTTGAGCGTCAGGATCGCGGTCTTGTCGTCGGGCGCCGCGGTCGAGAAGCGGATCAGCATGCCGTCGGGCACCCGCCCCTTCAGATTCTCCTTCGCCACCGCCCAGTGCTGCTGCCACCACTGGGTCGGGAAGTCGTTGCCGATCCGCGTCCAGTAGATGAGCTGCTCGTGGCGGCTGACGCTGCGCGCGGCGAGATAATGGCCGGGCACCTCGACCCCGCCGCCCGCGTCGAGGGCGATCAGCCGCTCATGCTCGATCGCATAGCCCGCCGCCGGATAGCAGACCTCTGGCCGGTGGACCTGCAGCATGCCGTCCTGGATGCCGTTATAGGCGACCAGGAGCATGACCGGGAGCTGGGTGGGCGACGCGTAATAGCGGGTGATGATCGCGTTGTAGAGCCGGTCGCTCATCTGGTCGGGCGGCGGCAGCACCAGGCCGCTGCTCGTCTGATATTCCCAGTCGCCGATCGTCCAGGGGAAGAGCGGGTTGAGCTTCGCTTCCTTGATCATGCGGAAGGGGATGTCGGGCCGCCGGGCATTGGCGACGACCCCCGCGCCGGTCAGCAGTCCGCCCGCGATCAACGCGCGCCGCGACAGCAGGCGGCGGTCGTCGGTGTCGTCGCTCATCGTCCGCCGCCCCCGCGCGCCAGCCGGCGGCGCAGCGGCGACGCCAGCGCGTCGACCGCGAAGATGCCGAGGACCGAGAACAGGAACATGGTGATGCCCGAGAAGGTGTGGAGGAAGCCCTGCGCCGCCTCGTCGCCGAGATAATGGGTGATGAGGATCAGTGCGAGCACCCGGATGAAGTTGGCGAGGATCGCGACCGGCACGATGGCGAGCATCAGCAGCAGCGCGTAGCGCCAGTTCGCATTGTGCCGGATATAGACGTAGAACAGGCCGATCGCCGACAGGCTGATCAGCGAGTTGAGCCCTGCGCAGGCCGCCGCGATCAGGAGCTGGTACTGGCCGATGATGATCATCACCCCCGACCCGGCGATCGGATAGCCGAGGCCGTGGAGCAGGTCGATCGCCGTCTGCGAGATGCCGATCTTGAGCGGCTGGGTGACCATCGCCACCACCGTGTCGGGCGGCGGGAAGATGAACAGCATGTAGAAGACCGGGAACCACATCGCGCGCAGCGGCTGCCAGCCGATCAGCCAATAGGCGGTGATCAGCAGCAGGCCGTACATCATGAAGCCTTCGACCTCGATGACGTTGATGATCCGCGCGACCATGTAGAGCGGCGCGACGACCAGATAGGCGAGCGCCGCGAGCCGCGTGTCGCCGGGGTGCGCGAGCGAGCGCACCTCGCCCCAGCGGCGCCAGAACAGCCACAGCGCGGTCGCCAGCACGATCGGGCCGTGCGCGCCCTGCTCGGTGGTCCAGTTCTGGGTGGCGACGCCGTAGAGCGTCGGCCCGACCACCGCGGCGACGCCGATCGCGAGCGGCCAGAAGCGGCGCACGAAGGCGAGCAGCGGCAGCAGATCGGCCAGTCCGTAGCGGCCATTGTCCCCCACCGGCCGGCTTTCCGTCATGTCCCCCACAGATCTGCTCAAGGATTCACGCCATCTCAACCATGTTCCGGGCATCGACGTCGCCGATGCGCCAAGCTTGCCCATAGCGGATCGCCGCGTGGCGGAACAGTCGTTGGATGGCGCGGGGTGGCGTCGTCGGGCGGAAGTTGCACATGTTTACCACCCCGATTTTGGACTTGATCCGAAAATATGCTATTGGAAGCGATGCGCTTTATGGCGCCGGGGGAGTATCGGGGTAGTTCTGCATGTTGAAGGAAGCTGTTGCGTCCAAGGCGGCCAAGCTGCTGATGACCTGTGTCTGTCCGGTGGCGGGAACCACGGCCTTGAGCCTGGGGGTGCCGCAGGTCCGCGATGCGGTCCACAAGGCGACCCAGCCGCGCCAATATGCCAAGCCCAAGACCCGCGTCCGCGCGGCCCCCGAGGGCGTCCAGGTCGCGTCGGCCGAGACGCCGTGCCCGACCGTCACTCCCTTCGCGCTGTCGGACCTGCCGCCGGTGACCCCGGTTCCGGTCGAGACGACGCCGCTGCAGGTGGCCGAGGCGCCGCCGCCCGACGTCGCGGTCCCGCTGACGCCGCGCATCTTCGTGCCGCCGAGCACCGGCAACCCCAATCCCCCGTCCCCGGGCGTGCCCGAGCCGTCGACCTGGGTCCAGCTCATGCTCGGCTTCGCGCTGATCGGCGGCGTCGCGCGGGTGACGTACCGGAAGAATGGGGTTGAGCCTGAGGAGCCCGTGAAGGGCTAATCCGACCACCCTCTCCCGTCATTCCGGCGAAAGCCGGAATCTCCCTGCCTTGAACGCTTCATCGTGGGCGAGGCAGAAGAAGAAAAGGGAGATCCCGGCTTTCGCCGGGATGACGTCATCTTCAAAAAGGCACTTCACCGATGACGTTGCCGCCCTCGCTGTAGCGGCAGACCAGGAAATCGTCGACGCGGCCATGCGCCAGCGCGCAGCCGACCGCGCGCGAGGAGCGCCAGACGACCTGCGTGTAATGCGCGACATTGTCGAGGTCGCCGCTCAGGCTGTTGTTCGGGAAGACGCCGGCCTTGAAGTCCGTCTTCTCGTCGACCCACAGGCCGACCATCTGCTCGGGGCCGTAATAGCCGCGCGTGCCCGCCCACAGATTCTCGCCCTGCGGATCGGTCTCGGCGGGGTCGTCCTCGCTGTGGACGAGATAGCCGACGCGGGTGAGCCGCGCGGCATAGAGGCGGGCGTCGCGCGCCAGCAGCTCGTTCCAGGCCAGCGGCGGGATGCCCAGCATCGCCCGCTCGCGATTATGGCCGGCGAGCAGCCGCTCCTCGAAATGATTGTCGATGCCGGTCGCGCCCTGCACGAACGGAGTCGCGGCCGCCAGGGCGAGCGCGCCCGCCAGCTTCGCCACCTTCGTCCTGCCCCAGCCGAAATCCATGCCGCTCCTCCGGTCGATCCGATCGGCGCCATGGTGGCGCGGCAGGTCTTGCCGGCGGGTTGGGGAGATTGGTGATCGCGATCTTCAGCATCCTGCGTCGCGGCCGCAGGGTATTTTTCGCGGAAACGCAGGGGATTCGCGGCAGGGTTGACGCGATCTTCACCAATCAGGGAAAGGGATGGTGCGGTGGAGCTGCGGGCCGGATCCCCCGGCTCGGGACAGGCAAGGCCTTGCCCTCGATTTTACCGCAGCCACCACGTCTTGCACGCCGTACCGGACTTTCACCGGTGCATTTCTCTCCCGCGACGAGCCCCGTTGCGGGTGTCTCCTGCCGACGCAGCACGGCTTCCTACCGCAACATTTTCCGATGTGCCAGCGCGCACGCGCCGTCGCGCCGAAAAGCGGACGGGCGGTGGCTTTATTGCGCCGACTGTTGCAGTGGCGTCACGCTCGGCCGATCAGAAGCGGGCGTCGCGATAGACGTGGCTGATGTCGCCGCCCCAGGCGCCATGATAGAGATCGAGCAGCCGCTCGGCCGGCGTCTTGCCGCTCGCGACGATCTCGCGCAGCGGGGTGAGGAAGCCGCGCTCGTCGTCGCCCGCGCCGTTCAGCCGGGCGCGCGCCTTCAGCCCGTCCGCCGCGATGTCGAGCACGATCTTCGCGAGGTCGAGCAGGCTGCGCCCGCGCGGTCCGGCGGCGCGCAGGCCGAGCTTCGGCACGTCGGCGCGGATGCGGTGATGGTCCTCGATCGTCCAGTGCTTGACCAGGTCCCAGGCGGCGTCGAGCGCGCCGTCGTCGTAGAGCAGGCCGACCCAGAAGGCCGGCAGCGCGCAGATCCGGTCGTGCGGCCCGCCGTCGGCGCCGCGCATCTCGAGGAAGCTCTTGAGCCGGACCTCGGGGAAGGCGGTCGACAGATGGTCCTGCCAGTCGCCGATCGTCGGCCGCTCGCCCGGCAGCACCGGCAGCTTGCCGTCCATGAAGTCGCGGAAGCTGAGCCCGGCCGCGTCGACATAGCCGTCGCGGAAGGCGAAATACATCGGCACGTCGAGCATGTAGTCGGCGTAGCGTTCATAGCCGAAGCCGTCCTCGAACACGAACGGCAGCATGCCGGTGCGGTGCGGATCGGTGTCGGTCCAGATGTGGCTGCGATAGCTGAGGAAGCCGTTGGGCTTGCCCTCCAGGAAGGGCGAGTTGGCGAACAGCGCGGTCGCCAGCGGCTGCAGCGCCAGGCTGAGGCGGAACTTACGCACCATGTCCGCCTCGCTCGCATAGTCGAGGTTGGTCTGGACGGTGCAGGTGCGCAGCATCATGTCGAGCCCCATCGTGCCGACGCGCGGCATGTGGCGCAGCATGATGTCGTAGCGGCCCTTGGGCATGATCGGCAGCTCGTCGCGGCGCTTGTCGGGCCACAGGCCGAGCCCGAGATAGCCGATGCCGAGCTTCTCGCCGATCGCCTTGACCTGTTCGAGGTGGCGGCCGGTCTCGGCGCAGGTCTGGTGGAGATTGTCGAGCGGGGCGCCCGACAGCTCGAACTGGCCCGCCGGCTCCAGGCTGACATTGCCGTCCTCGCCTTCGAGCGCGATGATGTTCTCGCCCTCGTAGACCGGGCGCCAGCCATATTTGGTCAGCCCGATCAGCAGCGCGTGGATGCCGCCGCGCTCCTCATAGGAGGGCGCGCGGTGCGAATCCTCGAAGAACACGAATTTCTCGTGCTCGGTGCCGATCCGCCATCGATCCTTGGGCTTTTCGCCGCCGACGAAGACCGACAGCAGGTCCTCGCGGGATTCGATCAGGGGATCTTCGCCATCGGAGGCCTTGCGCGTGCTCATCGCGCGCCCATAGCGGACCGATCGGTACGTTGCTAGTTTGATTATTGTCCGGAGCGCCAGTCGCCGGCCAGTCCCATCCACAGTGCGACCGCCGCCGCCATCGCCGTATCGGCGCGCAGGATGCGCGGGCCGAGCGACACGCCGACCGCCTGCGGCACCGCCAGGATCGCGGCGCGCTCCTCGTCGGTGAAGCCGCCTTCGGGGCCGATCAGGATCGCCGCCGGGCCGGGCTTCACCGCCTCGGCCATCGGCATGCCGCCTTCCTCGTCGGCGAAGATCAGCGCCCGGTCGGCGGGCCAGTCGCGCAGCATCGCGCTCAGCTTCACCGGCTCGTCGAGGATCGGCAGCGCGGTGCGCTCGCACTGCTCGGCCGCCTCGATCATGTGCGCGCGCAGCCGGTCGAGGTTCAACCGGTCGACGATGGTGCGCCGGGTGATCACCGGCCGCCAGCGCGCGACGCCCAGCTCGCACGCCTTCTCCGCGACCCAGTCGATCCGGCCCTTCTTGATCGGCGCGGCGACCAGCCACAGGTCGGGCACCGCCTCGCGCTCGCGCATCCGCTGCTCGACGCGGACGGCGACGGCGCGCTTGCCGACCTGCTCGATCACCGCGCGCCATTCGCCGCTCATGTCGTCGAACAGCGCGATCGCGTCGCCCGCCTTCAACCGCATCACCGTCGACAGATAATGCGCCTGCCCGCCGTCGATGGTCAGCGCGAGGCCGGCGGCGAGCGGGGTTTCGACGAACAGGCGGGTCAGGCTGGCGGGGGGGTAGATGGGGGTCTGGGCGGGGGTCTGGGCCATGGGACTTCCGAAGGCGTGGCTTTTCCCCTACCTGCCGCCCATGGCCGACGAAGTCGAGGAAATCGTGCCCGATAGCGAGCTGCGCGGGATCGCCCGCCGGCTGCCGCCGGGCCTGCGCCCCTATTGGCTGCTCGCCCGGTTCGACCGGCCGATCGGAAGCTGGCTGCTGTTCTGGCCCGGCGCCTGGGCGATCGCGCTGGCGGGCGGGGCGGTCGCGCGCTGGGACCTGATCCTGTGGTTCGCGCTTGGCGCGGTCGCGATGCGCGGCGCGGGCTGCGTCTACAACGACATCGTCGACCGCGACCTCGATCGCAAGGTGGCGCGCACCGCCCTGCGTCCGCTGGCGAGCGGACGCATCGGCCTCAGGGCGGCCTGGGCCTGGCTGGGGCTGCTCTGCCTGGTCGGGCTGGTCGTGCTGGTCCAGCTCAACCTGGTCGCCGCGCTCGCCGCGCTCGCCAGCCTCGGCGCGGTTGCCGCCTATCCCTTCATGAAGCGGATCACCTGGTGGCCGCAGGCCTGGCTCGGCTTGGTCTTCTCCTGGGCTGCGCTGGTCGGCTGGCCGGCGGTGACGGGCGGCTTCTCGCCGGTGCAGGGGCTGCTCTATGCCGGATCGATCTTCTGGGTGATCGGCTACGACACCATCTACGCGCTGCAGGACGTCGAGGACGACGCGCTTGCCGGGGTCAAGTCCTCGGCCCGCGCGCTCGGCGCCCATGCGCGGGCCGGCATCGGCATCTTCTATGGGCTCGCGCTCGGCTGCTGGATCGCCGCCTTCTGGCTGCTCCGGCCGCAGTTGCTCGGCACGCTGGCGCTGCTGCCGATGGCGCTGCACCTCGCCTGGCAGGTGGCGGGGCTGCGCATCGACGATCCGGCCGACGCGCTCGCCCGCTTCCGCGCGAACCGCTTCGCCGGGCTGTTGATGTTCCTCGCCTGCCTCGTGGTCGGCGCCACGGCCTAGGACGGATTCGGTCTCCTCCCGTCATTCCCGTGAAAACGGGAATCCAAGGTCACGGAACGCTATTTGATGCGAGGTGCCGCCGTCCGTGGATTCCCGCTTTCGCGGGAATGACGAGGGAGAAGATGCTCACCGGCGATAGAAGCCCGGAACCCCTTTACCCTTTGACGTTCGGGGCCGGCGTACCTAAGTCGCCGACATGCTCAGCCTCTCCGAAGCCGAAAGCCGTACCGCCGACCTCGCCGCCGCCGCGCGCAAGGCCGGGGCGGACGCCGCCGACGTCATCTACGTCTGCAACAATGCGACCCAGATATCGGTGCGCCTCGGCGCGCTCGAGGATGTCGAGCGGTCGGAGGGCGAGGAGATCGGCCTGCGGCTGTTCGTCGGCCGCCGCTCGGCGAGCGTCTCGTCGTCGGACCTGTCGCAGCCGGCGCTCGACGCGCTGGTCGAGCGCGCGGTGGCGATGGCGCGCGAGGCGCCCGAGGATCCCTATGCCGGCCTCGCGCCCGAGGACCGGCTGCTGCGCGGCGCGCTGCCCGATGTCGACGGCGACGACGGCGCCGACCCGTCGCCCGCCGAGCTGCGCGAGCGCGCCGAGGCGGCGGAGGCGGCGGCCCGCGCGGTCGAGGGCGTCACCAACAGCGAGGGCGCCGGGGCCTCGGCCAGCCGCACCGTCATCGCGCTCGCCACCAGCACCGGCTTCGCGCGTGGCTATTCGAACAGCGGCTATGGCTGCTCGGCCAGCGTCATCGCCGGCGAGGGCGGCGGCATGCAGCGCGACTATGCCTATCATTCGGTGCGGCACCTGGCCGACCTCGAGGATGCGGCGGCGATCGGCGCGCGGGCCGGCGACCGCGCCGTCAAGCGGCTCAACCCCGGCAAGCTGTCGAGCGGCGCGATGCCGGTGGTCTACGATCCGCGCGTGGGATCGGGGATGCTCGGCCATCTCGCCGGGGCGATCACCGGATCGGCCGTCGCGCGGCGGACCAGCTTCCTGCTCGACAAGCTGGGCGAGCAGGTCTTCGCCAGGGGCATCGTCGTGCGCGACGATCCGCTGCGCAAGCGGGGCCTGCGCTCCAAGCCGTTCGACGGCGAGGGGTTGCCGACCGCGGCGCGCGACATCATCGCCGACGGCGTGCTGACCGGCTGGATCATGGATTCGGCCTCGGCCCGCCAGCTCGGGCTGGAGCCGACCGGCCATGCCACGCGCGGCGTCGGCGGCCCGCCGGGATCGGGGCTCACCAACCTCTATCTGGAGGCGGGGCCGCTCTCGCCCGAGGAACTGATCGCCGACATCAAGCTGGGCGTCTACGTCACCGAGCTGATCGGGCAGGGCGTCAACGGCGTCACCGGCGACTATAGCCGCGGCGCATCGGGCTTCGTGATCCGCGACGGCCGCCTCTGCGAGCCGGTCGCCGAGATCACCGTCGCCGGCAATCTCAAGGATATGTTCCGCGAAATGACGCCGGCCTCGGATCTTGTCTTCCGTCGCGCCGTTGATGCCCCGACGATCAGGATCGAAGGGATGACGGTAGCCGGTGCCTGAGGGGCTGTTAGATGCGGTGAGCGCGGTCGCGGCCGAGGTCGGCGCGATGGCGCACGCCTCGTGGCGCGGCGACTTCAGGACCTGGGACAAGACGCCGGGCAGCCCGGTCTGCGACATCGACCTCGCCGCCGACGCGCTGCTGCGCGAGCGGCTGATGGCGATCGATCCCGAGGCCGGCTGGCTGTCGGAGGAGACCGCCGACAGCGCCGAGCGGCTCAACTGCGTGCGGGTCTGGGTGGTCGATCCGATCGACGGCACCCGCGACTATGTGCGCGGCCGCGAGGGCTGGGCGGTGTCGATCGCGCTGGTCGAGGGCGGCCGGCCGGTGATCGGCGTGCTCGACGCGCCGGCTCGCGGCGAGCATTGGCGCGCGCAGGCGGGCCAGGGCGCCACCCGCAACGGCGTGGCGGTGCGCGCCTCGAACCGGATCGAGCTTCCCGGCGCGCGGGTGCCGGCCGACGTCCTGCCGCGCGGCGATGCCGACCTTGTGACCGTCGCCAAGCCCAATTCGATCGCGCTGCGCATCGCGATGGTCGCCGCCGACGAGGCGGACCTGCTCGCCACCATCCGCTGGGGCCATGAGTGGGACATCGCCGCCGCCGCGCTGATCGCGCAGGAAGCCGGGGCGACCGTCACGGACGCGCTCGGCCGGCCGCTGCGCTACAACAGCACCAAGGGCGAGCAGTTCGGCGTGCTGGCGACCGCGCCGGCGATCCATGCCGATGCGGTCGCCCGGCTGGCGCGGCGCGCGGCGAAGGCGGTCGTCCGGTAATTTTCGACAATTGTTTCGTCATCCCGGCGAAAGCCGGGATGTGGAGTCACGTTTGAAGTGCACCGGTTGAGATTTTGAGGAATGCCTCGGCGGGGGTTAGGAAGCCAAGGCATTTTCTGGGTGTGTTGTTGAGCTGGTCGACGTGCGCGCGCAGCTGTTTGGCGGTGAGCGTTTCGAGGTTGGTTTTGCGTGGCAGGGGGCGGCGGAGCCTGCCGATGGTGTTTTCGACGCCGCCCTTTTGCCAAGGGCTTCGGACATCGCAAAAGAAGGTGCTGACACCGAGTGATTGGTGCAGCCGATAATGCTCGGCGAACTCGGTGCCGTTGTCGAAGCTGATAGTTTTTCGCAGATGCTGGGGGATATGCCGGAGGTTTCCGGCGATCCGGCATGCGGTCAGCCTGGCCCGGCGATGGGGCAATTTTTCGACGATGGTGAAGCGGGTCTGCCGTTCATGAAGGACGAGCAGGTTGTGGCCATATTTGGCGAAGAGCATGTAGTCGGCTTCCCAATGGCCTGGCTGGGTCCGTGTGTCGGCTTCGGTCGGCCTCTCCTGGATCGGCCGGCGCTGCTTGATGAAGCTGGCGGAGCTGCCGCCGCGCTTGCCGAAATGTCCGCGCCGACTCTTTCGGCGAGGCAGGAGCCGGTGCCAATAATCCTTCTGCGCCGAGCGGTGGTAGATGAACCGATAGATTGACTCATGGCTGACGGTGGGACCATTTAAGAGGGTCAGTCGGCCTGCGATCTGTTCGGGAGAGCTTCCCATCGCAAGGCCGTTTTCCACGATCTTTCGCAGGTCCGGCTGGCGCTCCAGCTTGAAGCGGCAATCCCATTCCCGCCGCCTGGCGGCCAGTTCATGGGCGCGACGCGGGTTGTAGCCACCCAGCCAGATCTTGGTCTGCCGGCTATTACGCTTGAGTTCACGGCCAACCGTCGTGTGATGCCGGCCAATCGCATCCCCGATCTCACGCGAAGATTTACCGTCTGCATGCAGACGGTAAATCTCGATACGCTCGTCAAGGCCGAGCTGCCTGTAGCTTCTTCCCATCGCGCTTCCACCTTACAGGTGGTGCACTTCATCTGTGAGTCCGCCGAATCTCCCTGCCTTTTCACGCTTCACGGGATGCAAGGACGAAGAAGTGAGATCCCGGCTTTCGCCGGGATGACGGTGGAGAGCGAGGAATCAAAGTCCCAGGCGCGGGATCTCGATCGCGGGGCAGCGGTTGACCACCGCCTTCAGCCCGGCGGCCTCGGCGCGGGCGACGGCCTCGTCGTTGAACACGCCGAGCTGGGTCCACACCGCCTTCGCGCCCGCGGCGATCGCGGCGTCGATCACCGGGCCGGCGGCGGTCGAGTTGCGGAAGATGTCGACGATGTCGACCGGCGCGCGAATCTCGTCGAGCGAGGCCAGCACCGGCCGGTCGTGGATGCGCTGCCCGGCGAGCTGCGGGTTGACCGGGATCACGTCGTAGCCGCGCGACAGCAGGAAGCGCATCACGCCGTGGCTCGGCCGGTCGGGCCGGTCGCTGGCGCCGACCATGGCGATGGTCTTCGCGGTGCGGAGGAGGTCGGCGATATCCTGGTCGGCGGTCAGCGGCATGGCGAGGCTCCCGGTGCTCCCCTTAAAATGATGCGGGTTTCGCCGGGTTCAACCAGTCGGCGATCTTCGCGGCGAGCGGTGCGAAGATCGTGTCGCCGTCCTCGGCGGCCGGCGGCAGGCCCGCGTCGGACGCGGTGCGGATGCCGATGTCGAGCGGGACCCGGCCGAGGAAGGGCAGGTTCATCGACATCGCCGCCGCCTGCGCCCCGCCCTGGCCGAACGGGTCGGAGACCTCGCCGCAATGCGGGCAGGCATAGCCGGCCATGTTCTCGACCATGCCGATGATCGGCACATGCGCCTGGTTGAAGAAGTCGATCGCGCGGGTCGCGTCGATCAGCGCCAGGTCCTGCGGGGTCGACACGATGATCGCGCCCACCGGCTTGTATTTCTGCACCATGGTGAGCTGGACGTCGCCGGTGCCGGGCGGCAGGTCGAGGATCAGCAGGTCGACGTCGCCCCATTCGGCGTCGATCAGCTGGCCCAGCGCGTTGGCCGCCATCGGCCCGCGCCAGGCGATCGCCTGCCCCGGCTTGACGAGCTGCGCCATCGACAGCATCGGCACGCCGTGCGGCGAGAGCACCGGGTCCATCTTCTGGCCCTGCGCGGTCGGGCGCATCCCTTCGGTCGACAGCAGCCGCGCCTGCGACGGGCCGTAGATGTCGGCGTCGACCAGGCCGACCTTGCGCCCCATCCGCCGGAGCGCGACGGCGAGGTTGGCCGACAGCGTCGACTTGCCCACCCCGCCCTTGCCCGATCCGATCGCGATGATCTTGCGGCCGCGCTTCTCGGCGGTCATCGCCACCCGCACCGTCTCCACCCCCGGCACCGCGATCAACGCCTGCTTCACGGCGGTTTCGAGCTTGGAGCGGGCGTCGCCCGACAGGCCGGTGACGTCGACCACGACGCTGGCGGTGCCGTCCTCGAAGCGCGGCGGGGCGGCCCGTCCGCTGGCGATCAGGCCCTTGCCGCTGATCGGATCGGCCACGCCGTCGAGCGCGGCGGGGAGCGAGTCTGTCATGTCCATGGGGCGTGCAAATAAGGGCTCCGCCAGGAAAGGGCACTGTTTTTCCGCCGATCCGTACCTATAATGACCGGATGAACGACAGCGACAGCAGCGGAATGGCGTCGCGGCCGATGCTCAACGAGGGCGGGCCGTGGGGCGGAGGAGGATCGGGCGGCGGCGGGGGCGGCGATGACGGCAACCCCTGGAACCAGCCGCCGCGCGGACGGCCCGGCCGGGGCCCGGCGGGCCGCTCGGCCATCGACGAGCTGCTGCGGCGCGGCCGTGCCCGCTTCGGCGGCCGGGGCGGGCCGGAGCCCGACGCCGGGCGCATCGCGCTCTGGGCGGTCGGCGGGCTGCTGCTCGTCTGGATCCTGTGGACCAGCAGCCACCGGATCGACCCGCAGGAACGCGGCGTCGTCACCCGTCTCGGCTCCTATGCCACCACGCTCGAACCGGGCATGCGCTTCTCCTTCCCGGCGCCGATCGACATCGTCACCAAGGTCGACATCGAGGATATCCGCGTGAAGGACATCCCCCAGGGCGGCGGCAACAGCCAGAACCTGATGCTGACCGGCGACCAGAACATCATCGACCTGGCCTATTCGGTGCGCTGGAACATCCGCGATCCCGAGCTCTATCTCTATGAGCTGGCCGATCCGGACGAGACCGTCGCTGAGGTCGCCGAGAGCGCGATGCGCGCGGAGATCGCCCGGGTCGCTCTCAACGACGCCATGGGTCCGCAGCGCAGCCAGATCGAGGGCCGCGTCCAGCAGCGCATGCAGGAGATCCTCGACAGCTACCGCGCCGGCATCACCGTGCAGGGCGTCGCGATCAAGCAGGCCGACCCGCCCGCCGCCGTGGTCGAGGCGTTCAAGTCGGTCTCGGCCGCCCAGCAGCAGGCCCAGGCCTATCTCAACGAGGCGCGCGCCTATGCCCAGCAGCTCGGCGCCAAGGCCGAGGGCGAGGCGGCGGCGTTCGACAAGGTCTATGCCGAGTACAAGCTGGCGCCCGAGGTGACCCGCCGCCGCATGTATTACGAGACGATGGAACGCGTCCTCGCCAAGACCGACAAGACGGTCATCGAGACGCAGAACGTCATGCCCTACATCCCGCTGCCGCCCGCGCAGCCCAAGCCGGCTCAACAGCAATGAACGTCAGCGACAACATCGCCAGCCGCAACGTGATCGGCTGGGCGATCGCCGCGATCGCCGCGGTGGTCGTCCTCAGCAGCACCGTGGCGATCGTGCCCGAGACCAAGCAGGCGCTGGTCGTCCGCTTCGGCAAGCCCGACACGGTCTACAACGCCTACCGCCCGAACGAGGATTTCGGCGCGACCGGCGCGGGCGTGATCTGGAAGATCCCGTTCATCGACCAGATCACCTGGATCGACAAGCGCGTCCGCGATTTCGACATGGAGCGCCAGTCGGTGCTGTCGACCGACCAGCTCCGGCTCGAGGTCGACGCCTATGCCCGCTACCGGATCGTCGATCCGCTGCGCATGGCGATCACCGCCGGCAGCGAGCGCCGGGTCGAGGAGGCGCTGCGCCCGATCCTCGGCTCCTCGCTCCGCAACGAGCTCGGCAAGCGTCCGTTCGCGTCGCTGCTCAGCCCCGAGCGCGGGCAGGTGATGGACAATATCCAGACGCGGCTGAACCGGGTCGCGCGCCAGTACGGCGCCGAGATCGTCGACGTCCGCATCAAGCGCGCCGACCTGCCCGACGGCACCCCGCTCGATTCCGCCTTCAACCGGATGCGCACGGCGCGCGAGCAGGAGGCCCGCTCGATCCTCGCTGAGGGGCGCAAGCAGGCGCAGATCATCACCGCCGAGGCCGACGCGCAGGCGGCCGGCACCTATGCCGAGAGCTTCAACAAGGACCCCGATTTCTACAATTTCTACCGGGCGATGCAGTCCTATCGGATGACCTTCGGCACCGACGGGACCGAGGCGCCCGGGTCGTCCAACGTCATCCTGTCGCCCGACAACGAATATCTGCGGGAGTTCCGCGGGCGGCGCTGACACCCCTGGTCATGACGGGGCGGGCCCTTGATTCGCGCCGCGGGCTGGTTCAGCCTGCGGCGACCAGGGTCCGGGCCCGAAAGGAACAGCGCCGTTCAACCGGGGTTCAGCGATCGGGAAAGAGATAATAAGCCCGGAATTCGGCAACGGCAGGACAGGAGATTTAAGGAGTTGGCCAAAGTGCGTTATGCCTATGGGATCACCGCGGCCTTGCTGGCGGGCGGTGCGGCCGCAACCCTGACCTTGCAGCAACCGGTCGGCGCCCAGGTGGCGCAGAACGCGCCGGGCTCGATCAACGCGACCGCACCCCGACCGGGCGCGCCGATGAGCTTCGCCGATCTCGCGGCCAAGCTGCAGCCGGCGGTCGTCAACATCTCCACCACCCAGAAGATCCAGGTGCGCGGCGGCGGCAACGCCTTCTCCGGCACCCCGTTCGAGGAACTGTTCCGGCGCTTCGGCGGCGGCCAGGGCGACGACGGCAAGCCGATCACGCGCGAGGCGACCTCGCTCGGCTCGGGCTTCATCATCTCGCCCGACGGCTATGTCGTCACCAACAACCACGTCATCTCGGCCTCGCCCGAGGGCGGCAGCGGCGCGGTGGTCAGCTCGATCACCGTCACCCTGCCCGACCGCAAGGAATATAAGGCGACGATCGTCGGCCGCGACCAGACGTCGGACCTGGCGCTGCTCAAGATCGACGCGAAGAACCTGCCCTTCGTCCAGTTCGGCGATTCGACCCGTACCCGGGTCGGCGACTGGGTGGTGGCGATCGGCAATCCGTTCGGCCTCGGTGGCACGGTGACGGCGGGCATCGTCTCGGCGCTGCACCGCTCGATCGGCATCAACGGCCCCTATGACCGCTACATCCAGACCGACGCCTCGATCAACCAGGGCAATTCGGGCGGCCCGATGTTCGATCTGCAGGGCAACGTCATCGGCATCAACACGGCGATCTTCTCGCCGACCGGCGGCAATGTCGGCATCGGCTTCGCGATCCCGGCCGAGGAGGCCAAGCCGATCATCGACCAGCTCCGCACCGGCCAGCGGGTGCGGCGCGGCTATCTGGGCGTCGGCATCCAGCCGATGACCGAGGACATCGCCAGCAGCCTGGGCCTGCCCAAGGACCGCGGCGAGATCGTCGCCCGGGTCGAGCCGGGCGAGGCGGCGGCGCGCGCGGGCATCCGCCAGGGCGACGTCATCGTCCGCGTCGACAATCAGGAGATCACCCCCGACAACACGCTGTCCTACATCGTCGGCAAGGCCGCGGTGGGCGCGCGCCTGCCGATCGAGCTGATCCGCGAGGGCCAGCGCAAGACGGTGACGGTGACGCTGGGCGAACGCCCGCCCGAGGACCAGCTCGCCAGCGCCGGCAACCTCGACGAGGACCAGGGCGACGACGCCCCGGGCGCGGCGCAGAGCGCGCCCGACCAGTCGACCCGCACGGCGATCGGCCTCGGCCTGCAGACGCTGACGCCCGACATCGCCCGGCGCCTGGGCGTCTCGTCGACGCTGCGCGGCGTGGTGATCAACTATGTCGATCCGTCGAGCGATGCCGCGGCCAACGGCTTCCAGCCGCGCGACATCATCCTGCAGATCAACAATGTGCCGGTGGCGACGGTCCAGGCGGCGGCGGCGAAGATCACCGAGGCGCAGAAGGCCAAGCGCCCGACTGTGCTCTTGTTCGTCCAGCGCGGCAACAATCCGCCGCGCTATGTGGGCGTGCAGATCCGCAACTGATCGACGGCGAACCATGAGAAAAGGGCCGGAAGCTCGCGCTTCCGGCCCTTTTCCGTTACGCTTGCGCTGCGATCAGAAGTGGTAGCTGACCGTCGCGAGCAGCGAGTGGTAGCCGAACTTGCTGAAGCTCCGCTTGAAGTCGGTGCCCGACGCGTTCTGCGCCGTGAACGGGCCGCCGGCGGGGCCGCCCGACGCGCGCACCGTGCTGTCGTTGTTCTTCAGCGAGGTGAACAGGTAGAGCGCGCCGACCGAGAAGCGGCCGACCTTCTGCTCGATGCCGCCGCCGTAATTATAGCCCCAGGCGTCCTTGCTGGCGCCGTCGACGGTGAAGCTGTTGACGCCGTTCGAGGTCGAGAAGCTGTTGCGGATCTTGCCATAGGCGAGGCCGCCCGTGCCGTAGATCAGCGTGCCGGTGTCGAACGAATAGCCGCCGCGCGCGCGGAGCGCGCCGCCGCTGCGCATCTTCGCCTGCATCTTGTAGACCGCCGGCGTGGTGCTGAAGGCGGTGACGTTGTCGTAGAGGTAGGTCTTGCCATATTCGGCGACCGCGCCGATCACCGGCCCGCTCGTCTCGCCGAACTGATAGTCGTAGCCGGCATGGACCTTCCAGGTGGTGCCGTCATTGTCCTTGGCGCAGCCGGTGGCGGGGGAGGCCGACGTGGGCGCTCCGCCGCAGCTTCCCGGCGCGAAATTGGGGAAGGCGTCGCCGAAATTGCCGTCGAGGTTGCGATCGAACAGGACCTGCTCGTCGCCGTCGCGCGGCTGCCAGGCATAGCCAAGCTGGCCACCCACGTAGAAACCGGTCCAGTTGCTGGACGGGCTCTGTGCCGAGGCTGCGCCGGCGCTCATGGCTGCCAGTGCGATCGCGGCCGTGGTGGAAATCAATACTCGCATGTCTACTAACCCTTTCTGTTGCCTTGTGGGCATGACAGGAACGGTTCTCGACGGCGGTTTGATCCAGCGGCCGGGCCGCTTTACCGCGACTGATGCAATATTGTCACATTCGCGGCGGCGCGCCTAAACGGCTGACAAGATTGTCTATTGTCCGAAGTCGGCTTCGCCCGCCCGGGCCAGCGCCTCGCGCGCGGCGGCGATCAGCGCGCCCGCCTTGGCCTCGCATTCGCGCTGCTCATAGGCGGGGTCGCTGTCGGCGACGATGCCGGCCCCGGCCTGGACGTGCATCCGCCCGTCCTTGACCACCGCGGTGCGCAGGACGATGCAGCTGTCCATCGATCCGTCGGGGGAGAAATAGCCGACGCCGCCGGCATAGGCGCCGCGCGTCTCGGGCTCGAGCTCGGCGATGATCTCGCAGGCGCGGACCTTGGGCGCGCCCGACACGGTGCCGGCCGGGAAGCCCGCGAACAGCGCGTCGAGCGCGTCCTTGGCCGGATCGAGCCGGCCGACCACGTTCGACACGATGTGCATGACATGGCTGTAATGCTCGACCGTGTAGCTGTCGGTGACCTCGACCGTGCCCGCCTGCGCGACCCGGCCGACGTCGTTGCGGCCGAGATCGAGCAGCATCAGATGCTCGGCGCGCTCCTTGGGATCGGCGAGCAGGCTTTCGCGGTTGGCGACGTCCTCGATCGCGGTCTTGCCGCGCGGGCGGGTGCCGGCGATCGGGCGGATCGTCACCTCCCCGTCGCGCGCGCGCACCAGTATCTCGGGCGAGGAGCCGGTCAGCGCGAAGCCGGGCAGGTCGAGGAAATAGAGGAAGGGCGACGGGTTGATCCGCCGCAGCGCCCGATACAGGTCGATCGGCGGCAGCGGGAAATCGACGGTGAAGCGCTGCGCCAGCACGACCTGGAAGATGTCGCCGGCGGCGATATAGTCCTTTGCGCGCGCCACCATCTCGGCATAGCGGCCGGGCGCCATCTGCGGCGCGAGGCCGAGCCCGGCGGGATCGACGTCGCTGCGGCTGCGCGCGGGCAGCGGGCCCGCCAGCATCGCCGCATGCGCCTCGATTCGCTCGACCGCTCCGGCGACCTTGGCTTCGGGATCGCCGTCGGTGTCGGGCCAGATCGGCGCGACCAGGTAGAGCTGGTCGGCGAGCCGGTCGAAGACGAGGATCAGCGTCGGCCGCGCGAACAGCATGTCGGGCAGGTCGAGCGGATTGGCCGGCGGGCGCGGCAGCGCCTCGACCAGGCCGATCGTCTCATAGGCGAAATAGCCGACCAGGCAGGCGAGCGCGCGGGGCAGCCCGTCGGGCACCGTCATCCGGCAGGCGGTGACGAGCTTGCGCATCGCGGTGAGCGCATCGTCCTCGAGCGGCTCGAAGGCGTCGCGGTCGGTCGCCCAGCGCCGGTTGATCTCGGCCGCGCCGCCGCGCGCGCGGAACAGCAGGTCGGGAGCGAGGCCGAGCAGCGAGTAGCGGCCGCGCACCGCGCCGCCCTCGACCGATTCGAGCAGGAAGTCGCCGCGTCCCGGCCGGATCAGCTTGAGCGCGGCGGCGACGGGCGTCTCGGTGTCGGCGACCTGCGTCCGCCACACCAGCGCGGGCTCCCCCCGCGACAAGGCGTCCAGGGCGGCCTGGTCCTGCGCGAAACCCATCCTCCGCTCAGGCCTATTGACCGGTCGAGCCGAACTGGCGCTTCGCGGCGGCGATCGCCTCCGGGTAGCGCTTGACGTCGACGTCCAGGCTGACGGCGCGGATGAACTGGTCGCCCAGCTCGGCCTTCGACGCGCGGGCCAGCTCTTCCTGGGTCGCGCCGACCAGGCCCGGCGCCTTGGCGAGGTCGCCGGGGACGACCTGGTCGAGGACGGTGACGAACAGCGCCTCGCCCTGCGCGCTCGGGACCAGCTTCGCCTTGCCCTTCTGCAGCGCGAACAGCGCGCGGACCGGCTCGGGGATCTGCGCCCCGCTCTGCTGCGCGCGGGCGATGTCGATCTGGCGGGCGCGGGCGGGCCGCGCCGGGGGCAGGGCGACGCCGCTGTCGGCGATCGCCTTGGCCAGCGGCACGCCGCGGTCGATCGCCGCGACCATCTTGTCGCCGATCGCCTTGGCGCGCTCGGCGGCGCGCTTGGTCACGATGTCGCGGATCACCATCGGGCGGACCTGCGCCAGCGGCAGCGGCGTCGGCGGGATCACCTTGGCGACGCCGAGCAGCGCATATTGCTGGTCGGCGACCACCGTCTCGACCGTCGGCCGGTCGTCGGGCGATCCGGCGAAGCCGCTCTTGAGCAGCGCGCCGAGCTCGGGCGGGGCCTTCCAGTCGGGCCGGTCGATCGGCTGGCCGCCGGCCAGCAACGCCGGGGTCTCGACCACGGTCAGCTTGTTGTTGGCGGCGACCTCGGCGAAGCTCGCGCCGTCGGCGATCGCATCCTCGACCTTGCCGGCGAGCTCGGACAGCGCCTCCTGCGCCTTCTGGCGGGTCAGCAGCGCGGCGATCTCGGGCTTCGCCTCGGCCAGCGGGCGGCCCGGCGTGGCGGTCACCGCGTCGACCTTGACGACATACCAGCCGAACGAACCCTTGGCGGGGCCGGCGACGCTGCCGGCGGCGGCGGCGAAGGCCTGGTCGGCGACCGCGGCGCCGGCCGAGCCGCCATAGGCGGCCTTGCTCTGGCCGGTCAGCGTCGACGCCTCCAGCCCCGCCTTGGCGGCGGCGGCGGCGAGCGTCTGTCCGCCCCGGGCGGCGGCGGCGATGCTGCGCGCCAGCGTCTCGTTGGGGGTGACGACCTGGGTCAGGCCGCGCATCTCGCGCGCCGCGTAGCTGTCCGCATTCTCGCGATAATAGGTGGCGATCTCGGCCTCGGTCGGCGCCGCTGCCGCGGCGACCTGCTCGGCGCCGAACAGCGCATAGCGCAGGACGCGCGCCTCGGGCCGGGTGAAGGCGGCGATGTTGGCCTTGTAGGCGGCGGCGATCTCGGCCTCGGTCGGCTGGCGCGGATCGATGAAGGCGGCGAGCGGGATGATCCCGACCTGGCCGATCCGCTCCTCGAGCAGCAGCGTCGCATAGGGGCGGGCGAGCTTTGCCGGGGTCGGCGCCAGCGCGACGGCCGGCGTCAGGATCTGGTTGCGCATCAGCTCGCCGGCGATGTCGGCGCGCAGCTCGCGCTCGCTGATCCGCGCCTGGGCGAGCCGGTTGCGCATCACCGTCTCGTCGAAGGCGCCGGTGATCCCGCGAAACGCGTCCATGCCCGCGATCTGCGCGTCGATCAGCCGCTTGCCGATCGCGAATCCCTGCTCCTTGCCCCAGGCGTCGATCGCGCGGGCGTCGATCAGCCCGTTGGTCACGCCCTCGAAGCCGC
Source organism: Rhizorhabdus wittichii RW1 (assembly GCA_000016765.1). NCBI lineage: Bacteria > Pseudomonadati > Pseudomonadota > Alphaproteobacteria > Sphingomonadales > Rhizorhabdaceae > Rhizorhabdus > Rhizorhabdus wittichii. The sequence goes on along the minus strand of CP000699.1, from coordinate 2,612,732 downwards.
CGGCGGCGAGGAAGCTCTTATGGTCGAGTTCGGGCCGTTCGCGGCGGAGCGCGTCGAACTGGTTCTGGACGCGGCGCAGCAGGTCGTTGGTGCTGACCTTGCCGCCGTCGATCTTCGCGACCGTGGCGCCGTTGCTCGTTCCCCCGATCGAACCGGGGCTTTCGACGCCGGTGATGATGAAGGCGACCAGGACCAGGGCGAGGATGCCGAGGATGATCCAGGAGGAAAGCGCGCGGCGGAAAAAGGAGATCATCAGGCGTTCCGTCTGAAACCGGGAAGTGGTTGCGCTGCCATAAGGCCGCCGGCCGGTGGCCGCAATGGCGGGGATGGTTGCGGGACGCGACATTGGCTCTTAAGGCCGGACCCGCAACAGCCAAAGAGGATCGGAAATGGGACTGCGCAAGCTCGTCGCCGGCAACTGGAAGATGAACGGATCGCTCGGCAGCCTCGCCGAACTCGATGCGATCGCCGCGGCGGCGAAGGCGCAGGCTTCGGTCGACGTGGCGGTCTGCCCGCCCTTCACGCTGATCGCCCCGGCGGCGGCGCGCCAGCCCGGCCTCGCGATCGGCGCGCAGGATTGCCATGCCCAGCCCAAGGGCGCCCATACCGGCTGCGTCAGCGCCGCGATGCTGGTCGAGGCGGGCGCCCGGCTGGCGATCGTCGGCCATAGCGAGCGCCGCGCCGACCAGCACGAGACCGATGCCGAGGTCCGGGCCAAGGCGGCGGCGGCGATCGCCGCCGGCCTGACCGCGATCGTCTGCGTCGGCGAGACCGAGGCCGAGCGCGACGCCGGCCGCGCGGTCGCGGTGGTCGAAGGGCAGCTCGACGGATCGATCCCGCGCGACGGCACCGCCGCGACGCTGGTCGTCGCCTATGAGCCGGTCTGGGCGATCGGCACCGGCCGGACCCCGTCGACCGCCGACGTCGCCGAGATGCACGCGGCGATTCGCGCCAGGCTGGGCGCGCTGCTCGGCGGCGAGGGCGCGGGGGTGCGCATCCTCTACGGCGGCTCGGTGAAGCCCGACAATGCGGCCGAGCTGCTCGCGGTCGCCGACGTCGACGGCGCGCTGGTCGGCGGCGCCAGCCTGACCGCCGCGCAGTTCGTGCCGATCATCGAAGGCGCGGCGGCCGCTTCGGTCTGATCGGATGGGTCGCCAAGGTTGAACCTTGGCCCCCGATCGACTAGATGCGCCCGATATTCGAAATCGAAAGCCGGCAATGCTCTTCACCTTCCTGCTCGTGGTCCACATCATCGTCGCGACGGCGCTCGTCGCGATCATCCTCGTGCAGCGGTCGGAAGGCGGCGGGCTGACCTCGGGCGGCAGCCCCGGCGGGCTGATGAGCGCGCGCGGCGCGGCCGACTTCCTGACCCGCACCACCGCGATCCTCGCCGGCATCTTCGTGCTGCTCAGCATCGCGCTGGCGGCGCTCGCCTCGGTCGAGCGCGCGCCGAGCACGATCGACACCTCGCTGGTCGGCAAGACCGCCGGTCCCGCGAGCGCGCCGGCCCCGGCGCCCGTCAGCGACGATCCGCTCGCCGCGGCGGCGGCCCAGGGTGGCGGCGTCGCCTCGAACGGCGCTGCGCCGCAATAAAATCTTCCCATTTCCGCGGATGAAAGGCGCGCCCCGGTTCCGGGGCGCGACCCTTTTCGTGGTCGTCCACAATTTTTTGTCGATATCGAGGAGTCCCCCACCTTGCCCTTCGCCCCTCTGCGCGGCTAAACCCATTCTCCCATGGCGCGGTTCATATTCATCACCGGCGGCGTGGTCTCCTCGCTTGGCAAGGGTCTCATGGCGGCAAGCCTTGCCGCCCTCCTCCAGGCGCGTGGATACAAGGTCCGCATTCGTAAGTTCGACCCCTATCTGAACGTCGATCCGGGCACGATGTCGCCCTATCAGCACGGCGAGGTCTATGTGACCGACGACGGGGCGGAGACCGACCTCGATCTCGGCCATTACGAGCGCTTCACCGGCGTTCCGGGCCGGCAGTCGGACAACATCACCTCGGGGCGGATCTACCAGACGATCATCCAGAAGGAGCGGCGCGGCGACTATCTGGGCGCCACCGTCCAGGTGATTCCGCACGTCACCGACGCGATCAAGGAATTCGCGCGCGCCGACACGGAGGGCCTCGATTTCGTCCTGTGCGAGATCGGCGGCACGGTCGGCGACATCGAATCGCTGCCCTTCATGGAGGCGATCCGCCAGCTTCGGAACGACCTCGGCCGCGGCAATTCGATCTTCGTCCACCTGACGCTGGTGCCCTATATCGCGGCGGCGGGCGAGCTGAAGACCAAGCCGACCCAGCACAGCGTCCGCGACCTCACCTCGCTCGGCATCCAGCCCGACGTGCTGGTCTGCCGCTGCGACCGGCCGCTGCCCGAGGGCGAGCGCGCCAAGATCGCGCTGTTCTGCAACGTGCCGACCGAAGCCGTGATCCCGGCGCTCGACGCCAGCAGCATCTACGGCGTGCCGCTGCAATATCATGAGGAAGGGCTGGACGAGGCGGTGCTCTCGGCCTTCGGCATCGAGGCCAAGGACGAGCCCGACCTCACCCGCTGGACCGAGATCATGGACCGGCTGGAGAATCCCGAAGGCGAGGTCACGATCGGCGTGGTCGGCAAATATGTCGGCCTGCTCGATGCCTACAAGTCGCTGCACGAGGCGCTGGTCCATGGCGGCATCGCCAACCGGGTGAAGGTCAACATCCGCTGGATCGACGCCGAGCTGTTCGAGCAGGAGGAGGGCGGCATCGCCGCCCAGCTCGAGCCGATGCACGCGATCCTGGTGCCGGGCGGCTTCGGCGAGCGCGGATCGGAAGGCAAGATCGCCGCGGTGCGATTCGCCCGCGAGCGCAAGGTGCCCTATTTCGGCATCTGCCTCGGCATGCAGATGGCCTGCATCGAAGGGGCCCGCAACACCGCCGGCATCGCCGCCGCCTCGACCACCGAATTCGGCCCGACCGACGAGCCCGTCGTCGGCATGATCACCGAATGGATGAGCGAGGACGGCCTGCAGAAGCGCGAGGCGGGCGGCGACCTGGGCGGCACGATGCGGCTCGGCGCCTATGACGCCAGGCTGTCGGGCAACAGCCATGCCGCCACCATCTACGGCGCGACCGACATCTCCGAGCGGCATCGCCACCGCTACGAGGTCAACGTCCATTACCGCGAATCGCTCGAGCGCGGCGGCCTCGTCTTCTCGGGCATGTCGCCCGACGGCGAGCTGCCCGAGGTGGTCGAGCGGCCGGATCATCCCTGGTTCGTCGGGGTGCAGTTCCATCCCGAGCTGAAGAGCAAGCCGTTCGACCCGCACCCGCTGTTCGCCAGCTTCATCGCGGCGGCGCTCCAGCAGAGCCGGCTGGTCTGATTCGTTCCAGGTTGAAGCCTGTCCCCGGCCCTGTCGTCATTCCCGCGAAAGCGGGAATCCATGGACGGCGGCCCGCGAGAGACGAAATGTCCCGTGACCGTGGATTCCCGCTTTCGCGGGAATGACGGAAAGAGGCGTCATCGGCAAAGGCTGGAGCCGCCCAGTCCCGTTTCACCCCGGCAGGTCGGGAATCACGGGATCGGCAGGCGCCCCCGGATCGGGGTCGGTCGGCGATGGTACCGGGATGTCGACCGGGGCGTCGCCCGGTATCTCGTCGGGCGGGGGTGGCTGGCTGGCCATGGCGATTCTCCTCTCGGCGAGGAAAACGCCTCGGTCCCGTCCGCTATCCGTCCCGCCGATAGGGCGGGGCCGAAGCGCGGCGGTTCGCGATGGAAAGGCCCTGAAATAGCAAACGCCGGGATCGTTCCCGATCCCGGCGCCGCGTGACGATATTCGCCAACCCCCTTAGTGGGCTCTACACCTGCCACCCCTTTAAATGGCGGCGGAGCCTCACTTTTTCCCCGAACCATGGCCGTTTTTTCTGCTCATGTTCCGTGACACTTCTCCTACAGCCGGCCCGGTGCCTTGTCATTGGCTTTCAAGGCGTCCGGACTCGAAAGACGGGGAGTGTGTTTTCTCGGCAACAGAGACCGATCGGTACCAAAGGGCTTTTTGAGAGCGAGGCGGTTGCCCGACGTGCCGCGTCCGCATAGACAGCGGCAGGCCCGATTTTACCGCGAGTAACCCGTTTCATGCGCCTCTCCCGTCATTTCCTCCCCGTGATGAAGGAATCCCCCGCCGACGCCCAGATCGTCAGCCACAAGCTGATGCTCCGCGCGGGCATGATCCGGCAGACCGCCGCCGGCATCTACGCCTGGCTGCCGCTCGGCCACCGGGTGCTCCGCAAGATCGAGCAGATCGTCCGCGAGGAGCAGGATCGCGCCGGCGCGATCGAGCTGCTGATGCCGACCATGCAGTCGGCCGACCTGTGGCGCGAATCGGGCCGCTACGACGCCTATGGGCCGGAGATGCTGCGCATCAAGGACCGGCACGACCGCGAGATGCTGTTCGGTCCGACCAACGAGGAGATGATCACCGCGATCTTCCGCGACAACGCCCGCAGCTATCGCGACCTGCCGCGCATCCTCTACCATATCCAGTGGAAGTTCCGCGACGAGGTCCGCCCCCGCTTCGGCGTGATGCGCGGCCGCGAGTTCTTGATGAAGGACGCCTACAGCTTCGACCTCGACATCGAAGGCGCGCGCCACAGCTACAACCGCATGTTCGTCGCCTATCTGCGCACCTTCCGGCGGATGGGCCTGTCGGCGATCCCGATGCAGGCCGACACCGGTCCGATCGGCGGCGACCTCAGCCACGAGTTCATCGTGCTGGCGCCGACCGGCGAGAGCGAGGTCTTCTACCACACCAATTGGGAGGTCGAGCGCGCGCTCGACGTCGATGTCGACGACGTCGCGGCGCTGCAGGGCTTCGTCGACGGCCTGACCGCCGACTATGCCGCGACCGATGAGAAGCGCGACCCGGCGCGCGAGGCGGCGGCGGGCGACAGCCTCAAGCAGTCGCGCGGCATCGAGGTCGGCCACATCTTCTATTTCGGCACCAAATATTCGGCGGCGATGGGGATGACCGTGCAAGGCCCCGACGGCCAGCCGGTGACGCCGCAGATGGGCAGCTACGGCATCGGCGTGTCGCGCCTGATGGGCGCGATCATCGAGGCGAGCCACGACGATGCCGGCATCGTCTGGCCCGACGCGGTCGCCCCCTACACGGTCGGCCTGATCAACATGCGCGCCGACGACGCCCGCTGCGCCGCGGCGGCCGACGATCTCTACGCGAAGCTGGAAGCGGCCGGGATCGAGACGCTCTACGACGACCGCGACGAGCGCGGCGGCGCCAAGTTCGCGACGATGGACCTGATCGGCCTGCCCTGGCAGATCGTCGTCGGCCCGAAGGGCCTCGACAAGGGCGTCGTCGAGCTCAAGCGCCGCGCCACCGGCGAGAAGGTCGAGCTGTCGGTCGAGGACGCGATCGCGAGGATCGCCGGGTGAGGCTGCCGCTGCTTGCCCTCTCCCCCTGGGGGAGAGGGAAGGGAGAGGGGATCGGGCCGGCGGGCTCGATGCCCGGCGGTCCGAACGGTCGAGGCCGGACGCTCGGGCTTTGCCCTCGCGCCCCTCACCCCGACCCTCTCCCCAGAGGGGAGAGGGAGGCCTGATGCTGCTCAACCGCTACGAACGGATGATCGCCAAGCGCTACCTGCTGCCGGGCAGGGGGGAGGCGTTCATCTTCCTCGTCGCGTCGATCAGCCTGGTCGCGGTCGCGCTCGGCGTCGCCGCGCTGATCGTGGTGATGAGCGTGATGAACGGCTTCCGCGCGGAGCTGTTCGACAAGATCGTCGGGCTCAACGGCCATGCCGTGGTGCAGGGCTATGACGGCAAGCTCGGCGACTGGCGCCGGATCGCCGCCGATGCGCGCAAGCTGCCCGGCGTCGTCTCGGCCACCCCGCTGATCGAGCAGCCGCTGATGGCGAGCTTCGGCGGTCGGGTCGAAGGCGTGCTGGTGCGCGGCATGACGCTCGAGGACATCCGCCGCAACCCGGTGATCCAAGGCAAGGTGGTGCGCGGCTCGCTCGACGCGCTGACCCCCGGTTCCGACCGGGTCGCGATCGGCGCGCGGCTCGCCGAGCAGCTTGGCGCGGACCTCGGCAGCCAGATCAGCCTGATCAGCCCGCAGGGGCAGACCACCCCGTTCGGCACCGTGCCGCGCATCGTCTCCTATCAGGTCGCCGCGATCTTCGAGGTCGGCGTCTACGACTATGACAAGGCGTTCGTGGTGATGCCGATGTCGGACGCGCAGACGCTGCTGATGCTCGACGACGCGGTCGGGATGATCGAGATCCAGACGGTCGACGCCGATCGGGTCGGCGAGATATTGGCGCCGCTCAAGCCGCGCATCGCGATGCAGGGGGAGATTCGCGACTGGCGGGCGCTCAACAGTTCGCTGTTCGAGGCGCTGGCGGTCGAGCGGGTGACGATGTTCGTCGTCCTGTCGCTGATCATCCTCGTCGCGGTGTTCAACATATTGTCGTCGCTGATCATGTTGGTCCGCGCCAAGCGGCGCGACATCGCGATCCTGCGGACGATGGGCGCCTCGCGCGCCGCGCTGATGAAGATCTTCATGACGGTGGGCACGGTGATCGGCGTGCTCGGCACCGGCGCGGGCATCGCGCTCGGCGCGGTCTTCCTCTTCTACCGGCAGGCGGTGGTCAATTTCGTCCAGTTCGTCACCGGCCAGAATCTGTGGGACCCGTCGATCCGCTTCCTGACCGAGCTGCCGGCCAAGAGCGACCCGGTCGAGGTCGGCGCGATCATCGCCATGGCGCTGGGCTTCAGCTTCCTGTCGACGCTCTATCCGGCGTGGAAGGCGGCGAGCACCGATCCGGTGGAGGTGCTGCGCTATGAGTGACGTCCTTGCCGTACGGGCGCTCAGCCGCACCTTCCACCAGGCCGACGTCGCGATCCATGTGCTGCGGCAGGTCGACCTGTCGATCGCGCCGGGCGAGATCGTGGCGCTGCTGGGGCCCTCGGGATCGGGCAAGTCGACCCTGCTGCAGGCGGTCGGCCTGCTCGAAGGCGGGTTCGAGGGATCGATCCGGATCGCCGGCGAGGAAGCCGCGAAGCTCGATTCGGCCGGGCGCACCCGCCTGCGCCGCGACCGGCTCGGCTTCGTCTACCAGTTCCACCATCTGCTGCCCGATTTCACCGCGGTCGAGAATGTCGTGCTGCCGCAGCTCATCCACGGCGCCGACGCCGCGCCCGCGCGCGAGCGGGCCGAGGGGCTGCTCACCGCGCTCGGCCTCGCGCAGCGGCTCGGCCATCGCCCGTCGCAGCTTTCGGGCGGCGAGCAGCAGCGGGTCGCGGTCGCGCGCGCGCTGGCGAACCGGCCGGCGCTGGTGCTCGCCGACGAGCCGACCGGCAATCTCGACGAGGCCACCGCCGATATCGTCCTCGCCGAGTTCCTGCGGCTGGTGCGGCAGGAGGGGTCGGCGGCGCTGGTCGCGACCCATAATGAGCGGCTGGCGGCGCGGATGGACCGGGTCGTGCGGCTGCACGAGGGGCGGCTCGACTGATCGGGCCGCCGCCCGTTAACCATCGCGCCTGACCGCTTTATTAAGCATTCCATCCTAGACGGGCCCGATGGTCCGGGCCTGGATGTCCTCGATGGCGGCGCATGGCGCCGGCCTGGCGCGCGCGACGCGCGGCGCCGTCGCGGTGATCGGCGCGCTGTCGCTCACCGTGCTCGTCGGCATGGGCGCCTTCGCGGTCGAGATCAGCCGCGGCTATGCCGCCGACACCGCCAACCAGCGGATCGCCGACATGGCGGCGCTGGCCGGGGCGCTCGCCTATAATGTCAACAGCAACCCCAGCGAGATGACCGCGACCGCCAAGGCGGTGGTCGTCGCGCAGGGCCTGCCCGCCAGCGCGGCGACGGTCGCGCTCGTCACCGATTCGGCGACCTCGAAGCAGCTCGTGCAGGTTTCGGTCACCACCTCGGTCCCGATCGCGCTCGGCCGGGTCTTCTCCTCGGCGCTCGCCTATGACGTGACGGCGACCGGATCGGCGACCACCACCGCGACGACGACGACCGCGCCGCCCTGCATCGCCGCGCTGTCCTCGACGCCGACCTACGGCATCACCCTCAGCGGCGGCGTCAGCATCACCTCGCCGGGCTGCGCGGTGAACACCAATGCCGGGGTGACCGTCCCCTGGGGCACCACCATCACCGCCAAGCAGGTCAATGCGGGCAAGGGCATCGACAATCCGGGCAAGGGCATCACCACCTCGCCGACCGCAAACGACATCGTCCAGAACAAGGCGAGTGCGGCGACCGACTGGATGAAGGACGACAGCACGCTGAAGGGGCTGCTGTGCAAGGTGAACCAGCTCAGCGGCTATAGCGATCCGGACTATGCCGACGGCAACCGGAGCTGCACCACGCCGCTGGTGACGCCGGCGACCCAGACCAGCGCGTCGACCGAGGATTATATCCTCAACTACAGCCCGGCGGCGAACGTCGCGCCCTATTGGAACAGCGGCACCAAGACCTACACCTTCCCGGCCAAGTCCTACGACCTGCGCGACATCGTCATGTCCGGCGGCATCACCGCGGTGTTCGAGGGGCCGCTGACCCTGAAGGCACGGTCGGTCAGCATGGGCGGGACCGGCATGACGATCGGCAATGGCGACGTCACCGTCACCGGCCTGTTCGATTTCAACAATGGCAGCGTGGTCACGATCGGCAACGGTGATCACAGCTTCGGCTCGCTCAACGTCTCGGGCGGGCGCACGCTGAACGTCGGCAGCGGCGGCTTCATGCTCGGCGGCGGCATAGTGATAGCCGGCGGCACCACGATCCGGATCGGCATCGGCGTCGGTGACGCCGTGACGATCGGCAATGCGTCGGGCACCGCGATCAACCTCGGCAATGGCAGCACGCTATGCTTCACGGCGAACTGCGCGAGCCCGACCGCCGCCGGCGGCACGTTCAGCGTCAACGGCCTGATCACCACGGGGGGCGGCAGCACGCTGATCTTCCCGAAGGCGGCGACCCACGTCATCAACGGAAATCTGAGCAGCAGCGGAGCGATGACCTTCGGGTCGGGCGTCTACATCCTCAACGGCAACTTCACCAACGGCACCGGTGGCGCGATGACCGGCACCGACGTGACCTTCGCGATGAGCGGGACCTACAGCCTGGCCGGCGGCACCACGCTCGATCTCGCCGCGCCCGGTGCGCTGGCCAGCTATGGCGTGCCCGGCATCCTGTTCGCCACCAAGACATCGTCCGCCTCGACGATGGGCGGCGGGGCGAGCGGCAAATATGCCGGGCTGATCTACGCGCCCAAGTCGGACGTGACGCTCACCGGCGGCGCATCGATGTCGGGCAACGGATCGAACTGCCTGATGATGATCGTCAGCACGCTCAACCTGTCGGGCGGCACCAACGTCGCCAGCGCCTGCTCCGGCCTGTCGGGCACGTCGAGCAGCGTGGCCAATGTGGCGCTGTTCAAATGATCCGGGCGCTTCTCCATCGCCTGCGCGACGACCGCCGTGGCGTGGCGACGATCGAGTTCGCCTTGCTCTCCGTCCTGTTCTTCTTCGTGATGACTGCCGGACTCGACATCGCCATGTGGTATCAGCAGCGGCTGCGCCTCGACAGCGCGGTCGAGCAGGGGGCGATGATCGCCTTCAACAGCCGCGCCAGCGTCGACCAGTCGGCGATCGGCACCTATGTCGCGGCGGCGGCGAAGCTGTCGAGCGCGCCGACCGTCTCGATCAGCTGCAACGGCAATGCGACCTGCGCCAATAGCGGCCGCACCTGCGCCTGCATCAGCGGCGGCGCGCCGACCTACAGCGCGCTCGGCTGCGACAAGACCTGCTCGGACGGCAGCCTGCCCGGCTATTATATGCGGATCAGCGCGACCGCGACGGCGAGCACGCTGCTGGTGCCGGCGGCGATGCTGGGGGGCACGATGACGCAGACCCGCACCGCGATGGTGCGCCTGCAATGACCCGGCTGCTGCGCGACGCGAGGGGCGTGACCGCGGTCGAGTTCGCGCTGGTCGCACCCGCCTTCCTGATGTTCATGTTCCTGACCATCGACGGCGCGCGCATGGCGTGGACCTACCAGACGCTGCAGGAGGTCGCGGTCAACAGCGCGCGCTGCGCCGCGCTCGGCGTCACCGGCTGCAAGACCGCCGGGGAGGTGCAGAGCTACGCCGTCGCCCGCGCGGCGGCCGGGGGCGTGAAGCTGACGGCGGCGGCGGTGACGCTCACCCCGGCCGCGACCTGCTCGTCGGTCGCGGGCATGACCAGGGTGACGATCGCCTCCACCTATCAGGGCGCCTCGACCAAGCTGCTGCCGAGCAAGCTGACCGCGCTCAGCACCGAAAGCTGCTTCCCGACGGCGAGCTAGCCGCGTCATGCCGGCGGGGAAGCGCCGCGCGCTCCCCCGCCTTGGTCTCAGAGCGTGTAGAGGAAGGCGACAAGGTCCTTCTTCTCGTCGGCGGTCAGGCCGGTGCCCAGCACGATGTTGAAGAACTCGACCACGTCGTCGAGCGTCATCAGCCGGTCGTCGTGCAGATAGGGCGGCGAGTCCTTGATGCCGCGCAGGGTGAAGGTCTTGATCGGGCCGTCCGCCGAGGCGAAGCGGCCGTTGATCATCTTCGGCTTGAAGAAGCGCTCGGTGCGCAGGTTGTGCATCAGATTGTCGGTGAAATAAGGCCCGCCATGGCACACGGCGCATTGGCCCTTGCCGTGGAAGATCGCCTCGCCGCGCAGTTCGGCGGCGGTCGCCTTCTTCGGATCGAGCCTCCCCAGCGGCGTCAGCTTCGGCGCCGGCGGGAAGTCGAGCAGCTCCTGGAACTCGGCCATCGCATGGACCTGGTCGGCGCGGTTGAGCGTGTTGACGCCCTTCTTCGCCGCGGTCGTCGGGTCGCCGTCGAAATAGGCGGCGCGCTGCTCGAACTCGGTGAAGTCCTCGACCGTCTTGAGCGCCCTCTGCGACCCGAACAGCCGCTGGATGTTGACGCCGCGCAGCGACGGCGTGTCGATCCGGTGGCGGAATTCGTTGGGCCGGATATCGCCGACCGTGTGCGTCGCCGCGTTGGTGTGGCCGTTGGCGTGGCAGTCGAAACAGGCGACGCCGAGGCTGGGGGCCAGGCTGCGCCGGTCGTCGGTGGCGTTGAACTGCTGCTGCGGGAAGGGCGTGAGCAGCAGCCGCAGGCCGTCGAGCTGCTTGGGGTTGAGCGCGTCCTTGAACAGCATCCAGTAATTCTGGGTGGTGACGAGCTGGCCCTTCGACACGTCGCCCAGGTCCGGCCGGGTGGTCAGGAAGATCGGCGCCGGGAATTTCGGCAGCATGTGATCGGGCAGGTCATAGTCGAGGTCGAAGCGCGCGATGTCGCGGCCCGTCTGGCGGCGGGTCTCGTCGATCGCGAATTTGGGGAAGACCATGCCCCCGGCCTCGTGATGCGGATGCGGCAGCGGATAGAAGCCGGCCGGCCACAGGCCCTTCGCCTGGATATCCTCGGGCGACATGGCGGCAAGCTGGTCCCAGGTGACGCCGTTCGGCAGCCGGACGCGGACGCCGCCCTGCACGGCCTTGCCGCCCGCCATCTCGACGCCGGCCACCGGCCGGTTCGACAGGTCGTAGCGCGCGGCGAGCAGATCCTGCTGCCGCTTGGCGAATTGAGGTTTCTCCTTCTGGGTCGACTGGACGAGCTGGGAAAAGTCCATGTCGTCGGCAGCGATCGTCGCTGCCCCCGCAAACAAGGCGGTGACGAGGACGAATAAACGCTTTCGATGGATCTTGAGCACGGCAACCTCCCTATAAGTTGTCCCGTAGCTTTGCCCTGCGCGAAGGCTATGGAAGGTTGCCCGAAGATCAATCCGGTATCGTACCGACTGTCGCGGGATTATCTCGATGACAGATATTCAGATTCTCGATCGATGACGGTTCCGCGACGAAGATGTGGATAAGCCGCGCGAGGGGGCTGGCGAATCCGGCGCGGCGGCATAGATTGGGATCATGCCTTACCAGTCGTTCGTGCCGCTGCGGATCTTTTCCGCCTATACGATGCTCGAAGGCGCGATCGACCCGAAGGCGATCGCGAAGCATGCGAAGAAGCTCGGCTTCCCGGCGGCGGCGCTGACCGACCGCAACGGCCTCTATGCCGCGATGGCCTTCTCCGACGGCGCCAAGAAGGAAGGCGTCCAGCCGGTGATCGGCACGATGCTGGCGATCCGGCGTCCCGGCATCGACCAGCTCATCATCGACTGGCTGGCGCTCTATGCGCAGGACATGACGGGCTACGACAATCTCTGCGCGCTGGTCTCGGCCGCGCATCTCGAACGGCCGGTGCATGAGGACGCGCATGTCCCGCTGTCGGCGCTCGAAGGGCGGACCGACGGGCTGATCGCGCTGACCGCGGGCGGCGAGGGCGCGTTGACCCGGCTGCTCGCCGCCGAGCAGGCCGGCGCGGCGGCGAGCTATGCCGACAAGCTGGAGGCGCTGTTCCCCGGCCGGCTCTATGTCGAGCTGGCCCGTCGCGGCAATGCCGACGAGGAAGCCGCCGAGGAGGCGCTGATCGACCTCGCCTATGCGCGCAACCTGCCGCTGGTCGCGACCAACCCGGCCTGTTTCGCCGAGCCCGAATTCCACGCCGCGCACGATGCGATGCTGTGCATCGCCAGCTCCTCCTACATCGACACAGCCGAACGGCCGCGCAGCTCGCCCGACCTGTGGATGAAGCCCGCCGCCGAGATGGCGAAGCTGTTCGAGGACATCCCCGAGGCGCTGGCGAACACGCTGGTGGTGGCGCAGCGCTGCGCCGTCGCCGCGCCCTATCGCAAGCCGATCCTGCCCAGCCTCGCCGGCGACCGCGAGGGCGAGGCCGAGGCGCTGCGCCGCGACGCGCGCGAGGGGCTGGAGATGCGGCTGGAGAAGCTGGGCGTCACCGATGCCGAGCAGCGCCAGGCCTATTTCGACCGGCTCGCCTTCGAGACCGAGATCATCATCAAGATGGGGTTTCCCGGCTATTTCCTGATCGTCGCCGACTTCATCAAATGGGCGAAGGATCACGATATCCCGGTGGGGCCGGGCCGTGGTTCGGGCGCGGGCTCGGTGGTCGCCTGGGCGCTGACCATCACCGATCTCGATCCGCTGCGGCTGGGCCTGCTGTTCGAACGCTTCCTCAACCCGGAACGCGTGTCGATGCCCGACTTCGACATCGACTTCTGCGAAACCCGGCGTGGCGAGGTGATCCGCTACGTCCAGGAGAAATATGGCCGCGACCAGGTCGCGCAGATCATCACCTTCGGTAAGCTGAAGGCGCGCGCGGTGCTCAAGGACACCGGCCGCGTGCTGCAGATGAGCTACGGCCAGGTCGACCGGCTCGCCAAGCTCGTCCCCAACCACCCGACCGACCCCTGGACGCTCGACCGCGCGCTCAACGGCGTGCCCGAGCTGGCCGCCGAATATAAGGGCGACATCGAGGTCCGCCGCCTGCTCGACCTGGCGATGAAGCTGGAAGGCCTGCCGCGCCACAGCTCGACCCACGCGGCCGGCGTGGTGATCGGCGACCGGCGGCTCGACGCGCTGGTGCCGCTCTACCGCGATCCGCGCTCGGACATGCCGGTCACCCAGTTCGACATGAAGTTCGTCGAGGGCGCCGGCCTGGTGAAGTTCGACTTCCTCGGCCTCAAGACGCTGTCGGTGCTGCAGAAGGCGGTGCAGTTCCTCAACCAGCGCGGGATCGCGGTCGATCTCGATTCGCTGCCCTGGGACGATCCCGAGGTCTATGCCCTGCTCCAGCGCGGCGACACGGTCGGCGTGTTCCAGCTCGAATCGGAAGGCATGCGCCGCACGCTGGCGGCCGTCCGGCCGACCTGCTTCGAGGACATCATCGCGCTGGTGTCGCTCTACCGGCCGGGCCCGATGGACAATATCCCGACCTTCGGCGCCCGCAAGAACGGGCGCGAGGAGATCGAATATCCGCACCCGCTGCTCGAAGGCATATTGAAGGAGACCTACGGGATCTTCGTCTACCAGGAGCAGGTGATGCAGGCGGCGCAGATCCTCGCCGGCTATTCGCTCGGCGACGCCGACCTGCTGCGCCGCGCGATGGGCAAGAAGATCAAGGCGGAGATGGACGCCCAGCGCAGCCGCTTCGTCGAGGGCTGCGCCGCGAACGACATCGCCGCGGCCAAGGCCAACGAGCTGTTCGACTTGATCGACAAATTCGCGGGCTACGGCTTCAACAAGAGCCACGCGGCCGCCTATGCGCTCGTCGCCTATCACACCGCCTGGCTGAAGGCGCACCATAAGGCCGAATTCTACGCCGCGTCGATGTGCTACGACATGGCGCAGACCGACAAGCTCGCCATCTTCATCGACGACATGCGCCGCATGGGCATCCAGTGCCTCGGTCCCTGCATCAACCATAGCGAGGCGGAGTTCGCGGTCGAGCAGCAGGACGAGGAGCTGTTCGTCCGCTATGCGCTCGGCGCGCTCAAGGGCGTCGGCGAGAAAGCGATGGAGCAGCTCGTCGAGGCGCGCAAGGCGAAGGGGCCGTTCGGGAGCCTCGAGGATTTCGCCGACCGGATCGACCCGCGCCAGCTCAACCGCCGCCAGCTCGAAAGCCTGGCCGGCGGCGGCGCCTTCGACGAGATCGAGACGGAGCGCGCCGGCATCTTCGCCTCGGCCGAGCTGATCCTCGCCCATGCGTCGAGCGCGGCCGAGCAGCGCGAGAGCGGACAGGGCGGCCTGTTCGGCGACAGCCCCGCCGCGCTCGCGCCGATCCGCATCGATCGCGGGCTGCACTGGACGCTGGCCGACCGGATGGCGGCGGAGAAGGAGAGCTTCGGCTTCTATTTCTCCTCGCACCCGACCGACCAGGTCCGCCACCTCGCCGAGGCGAACGGCGCGCGCAGCTTCGCCGCCTTGTGCGCGCTGCCGGCGCCGGTCGACGGCGGGCGGGTCAATTCGGTGATGTCGGCGCTGATCGAGGACGCCCGCTGGCGGACCTCGGCCAAGGGCAAGCGCTACATGATGGCGACCTGCTCCGATTCGAGCGGGCAGTTCATCGCCACCTGCTTCGAGGAGAACGCCTCGGCCGAGCTGGAGGCCGCGGCGCGGTCGGGCGCCTGCGCGCTGCTGCGGGTCGAGCTCGACTGGCGCGCGGGCGAGGAGACGCCCCGGGTCACGGTGCGCGGGCTGCAGAGCTATGAGTCGATGCAGCAGATCAAGCTGCGCGTCGACGTCGAGACCGCCGATCCGGCGGCGATCCCGGCGCTCGCCGCGCTGATGGCCGACGAGCGCGGCGGCCGCGGCGAGATGTACCTCAAGGCGATCCTGCCCGACGGCGGCAGGGCGGACGTGCTGCTCGGCCGCGACTTCCAGCTCGACGCCGAACTGGTCGCCCGGATCGAGCGCCTGCCGGGCATGACCGCCCGGATCGGCACGGCCGGCCGGCCGCAATTGTCGGTGGTGGGGTAATCCCCCCTCCCTTTCAAGGGAGAGGCAGGGGGTGGGTGGCGAGCGCAGCGAGCATCCTCGCTCCTCCCGCAGAACTCCGCCGAGGGGCATCGAGCCGCTCGTCTCCGTTACCCACTCCTAACCCCTCCCTTGAAAGGGAGGGGCTTTGTCGGGCCCTTACCGCTTCTTGTCCGGCGCGATCGTGATCCGCACTTCCTCGCCCGACTGGCCGGGGAAGTTGGTGAACATCGCCTCGACCAGATTGGGCACCAGCTTGGGCAGCGCGTCGTCGAGCGAGCGGGCGCGGGCCTTGCCTTCGAACACATGCTTGCCGTCGGCGGTGCGCTCGATCACCATTTCGGCATGGCTGGTGTAGACGGTGTAGGTGTCGATCTGCTGGTACCAGGGATCGTACCACATCGGGTCCCAGCCATAATAGAAGGCGGAGCCGTAGCCCCAGCGGCGGCCATAGGGGCCGCCCCAGCCGCCCCACGGGCCGAAGGCCGGGCCGGGCGCCGGGCGCGAGACCGTCTTGGGCTGGCCCTGGTCGACGCCATAGCCGAATTTGACGACCAGCTCGGGCTTGGCGCCGCCCTCGACCGGGCGATAGCCATAGGCGGCGAGGCGCTGGGTGACGAGACCGGCATATTGGGCGAACTCCAGCCCGCCCTCGTTGCGCGCGTCGGCGGCTTCCACCGCGAAGGTCTGGCCTTCGGGCACGGGCAGCGCCTGGAAGCGCGACACCTTGGCTTCGAACGGCTGGGTGCAGGCGGAAACCGCCAGCAGCGCGAGCGGCGCGGCGGCGGCGAGGACTTTGCGGAGGATCGGCATATTCGGAGCGCCTTGTCTTTCTTCCGGATGCCCGCGGTCGGGGCGGGCGTTCAACCTAGTTCGACCACAGTTTATCGCAAGCGAAGCGTGAACAACGGTTGAACGTTCGGGATATGCAAAGGGTTTCGATCAGGCTTCGGCGGGCAGCAGGCCTTCGGGAACCGGCTCCTCCAATATGCCCTCGCGCCGGGCGACGATCATCGGCACGAGGATCTGGCCGGCGACGTTGATCGCGGTGCGGCCCATGTCGAGGATCGGGTCGATCGCCAGCAGCAGGCCGGCGCCTTCGAGCGGCAGGCCCAGCGTCGACAGCGTCAGCGTCAGCATCACCGTGGCGCCGGTCAGCCCGGCGGTCGCGGCCGAGCCGAGCACCGAGGTCAGCACGATCAGCCCATAGTCGGTCAGGCCGAGCGGCAGGCCGTAGAATTGCGCGACGAAGATCGCCGAGATCGCCGGATAGAGCGCGGCGCAGCCGTCCATCTTGGTGGTCGAGGCGAGCGGCACCGCGAAGGCGGCATAGCTGCGCGGCACGCCGAGCACCTCCGCCGAGCGTTCGGTGACGGGCAGGGTGCCGACCGAGGAGCGCGACACGAAGCCGAGCTGGATCGCCGGCCAGGCGCCCTTGAAGAAGCGGCGCGGGCTGATCCCGTTGAGCAGCAGCAGCGCCGGGTAGACGATCAGCAGGATGATCGCGAGGCCGACATAGATGGCGACGGCAAAAGCGCTGAGCCCGGCCAGCGCGTCCCAGCCATATTTGACGATCGCGGTGCCGATCAGCCCGGCGCTGCCGATGGGGGTCAGCCGGATCACCCACCAGAGCAGCCGCCGCATGATCGCGAGCAGGCCGCGGACGAAGCCGATGAAGGGCTCGGCTGCCTCTCCCGCGCGCAGCGCCGCCGCGCCGACCGCGATCGAGATGACGATGATCTGGAGGACGTTGAAGCCGAGCGTGACGGTGATCCCGCCGCCGTCGGCCGCCTTGCCGGTGGCGGCGAGGCCGAGCGCGTTGGCGGGGACGAGGCCCTTGAGGAAGTCGAGCCAGCTTCCCACCGTCTTGGGCGCCGCCGCCTCGGCCGGGATCGCGCCCGATCCGACGCCGGGCTGGATCAGCAGGCCGAGCGCGATGCCGATCGACACGGCGATCAGCGCGGTGATCGCGAACCAGAGCAGCGTCTGCCCGACCAGCCGCGCGGCGTTGTTGATGTCGCGCAGGTTGACGATCGAGCTGACGATCGCCGCGAAGATCAGCGGCGGCACCAGCGCCTTGAGCAGGTCGACGAAGATCGTCCCGACCAGGTCGAGCGCCTGCGCCAGCCCGTTCGGCGCGCCGCCGGCCGGCCCTATCGACCGCGCGAGCAGGCCTAGCAGCAGCCCGACCGCCATGCCGGCGAGCACCTGCAGGCCGAAGCTGCTGACATAACGCGATGCGGGCTTGGGGGCTGCGGCCATGGCGGGAAAGTGGGGACGGCCCCCATTTCCCACAAACGAGATAAACTTATCGGTCGCACAGCGGCGCTATGGGGCGATCACCAAAATCCGTCATCCCGGCGGAGGCCGGGATCTCAGGAGAGAGGAGAAGAGGCCGAGGCAGGAGCCGCCAGAGATGCCGGCCTCCGCCGGCATGACGGGGTGGGGGCTGGGCGAGGGACGTTACGGCCGCAACTGCCCTTCGCCGCGCACCAGCCATTTGTAGGTGGTGAGCCCTTCGAGCGCGACCGGGCCGCGCGCGTGGAGGCGGCCGGTCGAGATGCCGATCTCGGCGCCCAGCCCGAATTCGCCGCCGTCGGCGAACTGGGTCGAGGCGTTGTGCATCACGATCGCGCTGTCGACGCCGGCGAGGAAGCGGTCGGCGGTCGGCTGGTCCTCGGTGACGATCGCGTCGGTGTGGTGCGAGCTGTGGCGGGCGATGTGCGCCATCGCACCGTCGACGCCGTCGACGATCGCCACCGACAGGATGCTGTCAAGATATTCGCAGTCCCAGTCGCTGTCGGCAGCGGGCAGCACCCGGTCGTCGATCGCGCGGGCGTCGGCGTCGCCGCGCACCTCGCAGCCCGCTTCGACCAGCGCGCCGACGATCGTGGCGGGGTCGCCATAGGCGCGGTCGATCAGCAACGTCTCGGTGGCGCCGCAGACGCCGGTGCGGCGCATCTTGGCGTTGACCGCGAGCGGCACCGCCTTGGCGGGGTCGGCGGCGCGGTCGATGTAGAGATGGACGATGCCGTCGAGATGGGCGAGCACCGGCACCCGCGCCTCGTCCTGCACCCGCGCGACCAGGCTCTTGCCGCCGCGCGGCACGATGATGTCGATCAGCCCCTGTGCCGCCAGCATCGCGCCGACCGCGGCGCGATCGGTGGTGGGGACGAGCTGGATCGCGTCCTCGGGCAGGCCGGCGGCGCGGATGCCGTCGAGCAGCGCGGCATGGATCGCGCGGTTGCTGGCGGTCGCCTCCGATCCGCCGCGCAGGATGCAGGCA
The DNA here is from genome assembly GCA_000016765.1 of Rhizorhabdus wittichii RW1. Lineage (NCBI taxonomy): Bacteria > Pseudomonadati > Pseudomonadota > Alphaproteobacteria > Sphingomonadales > Rhizorhabdaceae > Rhizorhabdus > Rhizorhabdus wittichii. The sequence goes on along the minus strand of CP000699.1, from coordinate 2,594,008 downwards.
TTGCCCGACATCAGAGACAGCGCGCCGGCGTCGGCGGTGACGTTGGGGCGGCTTTCGTAGATGATGCCGATCACGCCCAGCGGCACGCGGACCCGCTGGAGCAGCAGGCCGTTGGGGCGGCGCGTCTCGTCGATGCGCTGGCCGACCGGATCGGGGAGCGCGGCGACCGCCTCCAGCCCGGCGGCGACCCCTTCGAGCCGGGCGGGGTCGAGCGTCAGCCGGTCGATCATCGCGGCGGTCAGGCCGTTGGCCTGCGCGCGCGCGACGTCCTCGGCATTGGCGGCGAGGATCGCCGCCGCCCGGGCGCGGATCGCCTTCGCGGCCTCGACCAGCGCCTTCGCCTTGTCGGCGGTCGGCGCGCCGGCCAGCCGGACGGCGGCGGCGCGGGCGCGGGCGCCCATGTCCGCGATCAGGGCGCCGGAGTCCTTGGCGGCGTCGGTCGGGCGAATGGCGAGCGTCTCGGTCATGCGCGGCTCCCTAGCATGGGCCCGCCGTCAGCCAAAGCCCACTCGCGCTTGGCCACGGGCAATGCTAGCTTTCATTCATGTCAGGGGAATTCGAAGCGATGGCCGATGTCGCGACGGGGGCGGTCGTCGCGCGCGCCGTCGACGGCGCCGGCGCGGCGGGGCAAGGCGCGCATGGCGGCGCCTGCCTGAACTGCGGCACCGCGCTGATCGGCGCGCATTGCCATGCCTGCGGACAGGCGGGGCACATCCATCGGACGGCCGGCGCGCTGTTCCACGACATCCTCCACGGCGTGTTCCATTTCGAAGGGCGGACCTGGCACACGCTGCCGCTGCTGTTCCGCCGGCCCGGCGAGGTGACCCGCCGCTATGTCCAGGGCGAGCGGGTCAAGTTCGTCTCGCCGATGGCGCTGTTCCTCTTCTCGGTGTTCCTGATGGTCGCGGTGTTCGGGCTGCTCGGCGGGCCGTTCGGGCCGCTGAGCGCCGAGGATGCCGCGTCGATGGCCAAGGCGCGCAGCGACGCCGCCAACCAGCTCGTCAAGGTCGAGGCCGATCTCAAGACGCTCCGCGCGCAGAAGGCGGCGCTCAAGGCGAAGGGCCAGAAGGACCCCGAGCTCAACGAACGGCTGGGCGATCTCGTCTCCGAGGAGGCCGAGCTGCGGCTGGTGACCAAGGGCGTGCTCAAGCCCGAGATCAAGAGCGAGCCGATCGACGTCGAAAAGGCGGGGCTCAAGACCGGCATTCCCGGCGTCGACCACGTCATCCGCCATGCCGCCGCCAATCCCGATCTGGCCGCCTACAAGCTCCAGTCGAGCGCCTATAAATTCTCCTGGGCGCTGATCCCGATCTCGCTGCCCTTCATCTGGATGCTGTTCCTGTTCCGGCGCGACGTCGGCCTCTATGACCACGCCGTGTTCGCGACCTATTCGCTGTCGGCGATGACGCTGATGGTGGTGGCGCTCAGCATCGCCGCGGCGATCGGCGCGCCCGACGGGCTGATCGTGCTGGTGCTGCTGCTGTTTCCGCCCTGGCACATGTACCGGCAGCTCAAGGGCGCTTATGGCCTCGGCCGGTTCGGCGCGCTCTGGCGCACCGTCGCGCTGATCGTCGCGGCCTATAGCGCCGCGCTGATCTTCTTCATCTTCCTGGTGGCGATGGGCGCCTGAAAGCCGGTCACTTCTTCGCGACGGCGGGCTTCGGCAGGCGGCAGGTCGGCAGCTTGAGCGAGGCGAGGTCGGCGCAGGGACGCACCTGGACCGATCCGTCCTGGCCGATGAAGGCGGCATAGGACGCGTCGCGGTCGCACTGGACCGTCCACATGTCGAGATTCTTGTAGGGCCCCTGATAGGCGACCGGGCCGATCCGCCGGCAATATTTGCCCTCGTCGAGCACGGCGCGCCGCAGGGTGGAGCGCTGCTGGAGCGGCGACAGCTTCCTGAGCTGGTCGCTGAAGCTGTTGGCGGCGAAGGCCGGGGCTGCGCTGCCGATCAGGGCGGCAAGGACGGTGGCGGTGACGATCTTCATGCGGCCGATGATAATCCAAGCGGGCCGCCGCGCACAGGGGCTGCGCGGCGGCCCGGCCAGATTTGGGATCGCGCCCTATATCGAGTCGCTGATCTTCTTGCCGGCGAACAGCGCAAGCAGCGCGAACACGATGAACAGCGCGATCGCGATGAAGAACAGGATCTTGGCAAGGCCGACGAAGGCCCCGCCGATGCCGCCGAAGCCCAGCGCGCCGAGGACCAGGCCGACGACGAGGAAGATAAGCGCCCATTTCAACATTGCAGTCTCTCCATCCCAGCGGATTGGGTGGAGAACGGAAGGCCGGAACGGAAAGTTCCCGGCGAATCGTTATTCGCCCGGCGCCCTCGCCCGGATCGCCAGCGCGTGGACCCGCTCGCGCAGCAGGTCGCCGAGCGCGGCGTTGACGGCGCGCTGGCGCGCCACCCGGTTCTGGCCGGCGAAGGCGGGGCTCTCGATCTCGACGGTGAAATGGCTTTCGCCCGATCCGTCGTGCCCGGCATGGCCGCGATGGCTCTCGCTGTCGTCGATCACGGCGAGTCGGGTGGGGGCGAGCGCGGCGGTGAGGCGGCGGCTGATCTCGGCGGCGACGGGGCCGGTGGGAAGTTCGCTCATCCGCTCTATATAGGGGGATTGCATGACAAGAGGCGAGACAAGAGGCGAGCGTTGAGCGAAGAATCCACGGCCCGGAAGACACGGACCCGTTTCCATGGCCGGATCGAGAGCGGGGCGCAGCCATGCGCCGAACCCGGCTGCGAGGCGGCGGGCGAGTTCCGCGCGCCCGCGCGCGGCGGGCGGGCGCCGGGCTTCGACGGGCCGGGCGACTGGCGCTATCTGTGCCTCGACCATGTCCGCGCCTTCAACAGCGGCTATAATTTCTTCGAGGGCATGAGCACCGAGGAGATCGAGGCGCAGCAGACCCCCTATGGCGGCTGGGACCGCGAGACGCGCGCCTTCTCGCCCAATGCGGGGGCCGCGCCGCGCTGGGCCGACTTCACCGATCCGCTCGACGCGATCGGTGCCCGATTCGCCCGCCGGACGGAGCAGGAGCGCGTCGACGGCCGGCCGCTGTCGGACGGCGACCGCAAGGCGCTCAAGGTGCTGGGACTCGACAAGGACGCCGACCGGCGCGCCCTGCGCAGCCGCTATGCCGAGCTGGTCCGCCGCTACCATCCGGACAAAAATGGCGGCGACCGGACCCACGAGAAGGCTTTGCAGGACGTGATTTCGGCTTATACGCAGCTCAAAGGCCGTCCCGCCTTCGCATAAGCAGCAAAGTTTGATCCCAAAGACTATCCCCCAAAAGGCATACCCCATGACCGACCTGCCCAACGTCCAGCCCGACAGCCGCACCGACACGGTGCTTTCGGCCCCCGACCGGATGGTGAAGGTGCGCGAACTGTTCGGGATCGACAGCGATCTCGAAGTGCCGGCCTTCTCCGAGGCCGACGAGCGGGTGCCCGATCTCGACCCCGCCTATGTGTTCGATCCGGACACCACCCTGGCGATCGTCGCCGGCTTCGCGCACAACCGCCGCGTGATGGTCCAGGGCTATCACGGCACCGGCAAGTCGAGCCATATCGAGCAGGTCGCGGCGCGGCTCAAATGGCCGTGCATCCGCATCAACCTCGACGCGCACATCAGCCGCATCGACCTGATCGGCCGCGACGCGATCGTGCTGCGCGACGGCCAGCAGATCACCGAGTTCCGCGAAGGCCTGCTGCCCTGGGCGCTGCAGACCCCGACCGCGCTCGTCTTCGACGAATATGACGCGGGCCGCCCGGACGTGATGTTCGTGATCCAGCGCGTGCTGGAGACCGAGGGCAAGCTGACCCTGCTCGACCAGAACCGGGTGATTCGCCCGAACCCCTGGTTCCGCCTGTTCTCGACCGCCAACACGGTCGGCCTGGGCGACACGAGCGGCCTCTATCACGGCACCCAGCAGATCAACCAGGGCCAGATGGACCGCTGGAACATCGTCGTCACGCTCAACTATCTGCCCGCCGCGACCGAGGCGCAGATCGTGCTCGCCAAGTCCGGCGAATATGACAAGCCCGACGGCAAGAAGGTGGTCGAGGACATGGTCAAGGTCGCCGACATGACCCGCCAGGGCTTCATGGCGGGCGACATCTCGACCGTGATGAGCCCGCGCACCGTCATCAGCTGGGCGCAGAACGCGCTGATCTTCAACGATGTGGGCTTCGCCTTCCGCCTGTCCTTCCTCAACAAGTGCGACGAGAGCGAGCGGCCGCTGGTCGCCGAATATTATCAGCGCGTGTTCGGGAAGGACCTGCCGGAGAGCGTCGTCGGGAAAGCATGACGACCACGGCCGAGCTTTCGCCGCTGCTGCCGCTCGAAGGCGGGTTCAACCTGCGCGACATGGGCGGCTATGCGACGGCGGACGGCCGCTTCGTGCGGCGCGGCATGCTGTTCCGCTCGGGCGTCATGTCGATGCTGACCGAGGCGGACGAGCGCTATCTGGCCGGGCTCGGCATCGCCACGGTGTGCGACCTGCGCCGCCCCGGCGAGCGGCGCCGTGAACCGACCCGCTGGTGCGAGCCGGCCGGGGTCTTCTACTGGTCGCGCGACTTCACCGAATCGAGCGGGGTGCTGGGCGAGCTGCTGCGCGGCAATGCCGGCTCGGCCGACGACGTCCGCGCCCGGATGATCCATCTCTATGGCGAGATACTGGTCGATCACGCCCCCTCCTACCGCTTCCTGTTCGAGCGGATCGCGGCCGGGCACGTCCCGCTGCTGTTCAACTGCTCGGCGGGCAAGGACCGCACCGGCATCGGCGCGATGCTGATCCTCTCGGCGCTCGGCGTGCCGCGCGCGACGATCGTCGAGGATTATCTGCTCACCAACCGCTACGCCGATTTCTCCCGGCTGATGGATCGGGCCGATGCCGCCTTCGCCGTCGACGCGGCGGTGATGCGGCCGCTGCTCGCCGCCGATGCCGACTATCTCGCCGCGGCGTTCGACAGCCTCGATCGCGACCATGGCGGGGTCGACGCCTATCTTGCCTCGATCGGCGTCGACGCGCCGGTCCGGGCGCGTCTCCAGGAAGTGTTGCTCGACTGATGGCCGACCAATCCCCCATCGAAGGCTTCCGGCTCGTCCTGGGCGGCACCGCCCGGGCGATGGCGCGCGATCCCGAGCTCGAACTGAGCTTCACCGCCGAGGCGCCTTCCTTCTCGCTCAAGCAGCTCCGCGTGCCGATGCCGTCGCGCAACCTGCCGGCACAGGCGGTGGCCGAGGCGCGCGGCTTCGCCGACGGCTTCGCGCTGCGGGCGCGCCATCACGACACCCGCATCCACGAGCGCGCCGCGCCGGCCGAGCCGATCGCGCGCGCCGTCCACGACGCGGTCGAACAGGCGCGGGTCGAGGCGATCGGGTCGCGCGCGATGGCGGGCGTCCGCGACAATCTCAACAAGGCGCTCGAGGTGCGGCTGCGCTCCGATCCGCTGGTGCGGGCGCGGGTGCGCGAGGAAGTGCCGCTGTCGACCGCGATCGGCCTGCTGGTGCGCGAGCGGCTGACCGGCCAGCCGGCGCCAGCGATCGCCGCGCCGGGCCTCGCCCTGGTGCGCGACTGGATCGAGGAGAAGGCGGGCAAGGACCTCGACGCGCTCCAGCTCGCCTTTGACGACCAGGCGGCTTTCGCCAGGCTGATCGGCCGGCTGCTCGAGGATCTCGAGCTGACCGAGGGCGAGCAGCTTCCCGAGACCGATCCCGAGGCCGGCGACAACGACGAGGGCGAGGATCAGGAGGAAGGCCAGGACCAGCAGGACGAGGGCGAGGATTCGGGCGGGTCGAGCGACTCCGAGGTCGAGATGCGCGCCGAGCAGTCCGAGGGCGGCGAGGAGGAGGGCGAGCAGCGCGAGCTCGACCAGGACAGCGAGTCCGAGATGGACAGCGACATGGGCGACGACGGCGAGGAGGGCATGATGCCCGTCCGCCCGAACCGCCCGATGTCCGATCTGCCGCCGGGCTTCGACTATCATGCCTATACGACCCAGTTCGACGAGGAGATCGCCGCCACCGAGCTGTGCGACGACGAGGAGCTGACGCGGCTGCGCGCCTATCTCGACCAGCAGCTCGTCCACCTCCAGGGCGCGGTCACCAAGCTCGCCAACCGGCTGCAGCGCCGGCTGATGGCGCAGCAGAACCGAAGCTGGGACTTCGACCAGGAGGAGGGGATGCTCGACGCCGCGCGGCTCGCCCGCGTCGTCGTCAACCCGGCCCATTCGCTGAGCTACAAGATCGAGCGCGACACCGATTTCCGCGACACCGTCGTCACCCTGCTGATCGACAATTCGGGGTCGATGCGCGGGCGGCCGATCTCGATCGCGGCGATCTGCGGCGACATCCTGGCGCGCACGCTCGAACGCTGCGCGGTCAAGACCGAGATATTGGGCTTCACCACCCGCGCCTGGAAGGGCGGCCAGTCGCGCGAGGCCTGGCTGGCGGCGGGGCGCCCGCCCGCGCCGGGGCGGCTCAACGACCTGCGCCACATCGTCTACAAGAAGGCCGACGACCCCTGGCGCCGCGCGCGCAAGTCGCTCGGCCTGATGATGCGCGAAGGGCTGCTCAAGGAGAATATCGACGGCGAGGCGCTGATGTGGGCGCATAACCGGCTGATCGCCCGGCGCGAGGAGCGCAAGATCCTGATGGTGATCTCCGACGGCGCTCCGGTCGACGATTCGACCCTGTCGGTCAACAACGGCTCCTATCTGGAGCGGCACCTGCGCCAGATGATCGGCTGGATCGAGAATCGCTCGCCGGTCGAGCTGATCGCGATCGGCATCGGTCACGACGTGACCCGCTATTACCAGCGCGCGGTGACGATCATGGACGTCGAGCAGCTCGGCGGCACCATGGTCGAGCAGCTTGCTGCTTTGTTTGATTTGGAACCGCGCTAGGCGCGGTTGCCCTCAGACGCCGGGCGCCGGACATCCGTCCGGCGCCCGGCGCCTGAGGCCAAAACAAGCAACCTCCACTATTTGCGCTGCGCGCAAATAGTGGAGGGCCGCCGACTCCTCCAGCGAGACCGACGGCCCTCCTCCCCACAACGCCACGCGGGGAACCGGTTGGTTGGAAAATGGGGTGGGGCGCCGCCATCGGCGGGAGCGGGGCTCCCGCCTGGGCGTCAGCCCTTAGCAGTCGCGGTCGATTGCCCGGCCGGCGAGGGCGCCGATGCCCGCGCCGACGATGGCGCCGGTGGTGCCGTCGCCGCGATCGTAACGGCCGTTGCCGATCTCGTTGCCGAGCAGGCCGCCGGCGATCGCGCCGATGATGGTGCCGCCGGTGCCCTTGTCGCGGCAGCGGCCGCCACGATAATAGCCACGGTCGCGATAATAGCCGCGATCCCGGTAATAGCCGCGGTCGCCGCGATAATAGCCGCGATCGCGATGATAGCCGCGGTCACCGCGCCAGTCGCGGACCTGCTCGAAACGGCCGCCGCCGAAATACTGGGCCTGGGCCGCAACCGGGGCCACCGCCGTGAACAGAGCCGCCGAAGCTGCCGCGGCCGCGATAAACTTGCGCAACATAACAACCTCCTTGTCTCAACCGCGCGTCCCGCAGAGCGGAACCCCTTGGCAGGGCCGGATGGGCCCGATCGATGAGACGCTTATTCCATGATTCGCGTGAGCCGATGCTGAACGCGCCTGTTGGCCGCCGTTCAGCTTCGCGAGGCACCCGGCCGGGCCGCGCGATCGGTGGGAAGGCCTTTGGGAATCGGCCGTCTGGCGGTATCGGCGGCGGCATGAGGAAGCTGCTGGCCGCATTGCTGTTCTGCCTGGTGCCGGGATCGGCCGGCTTCCCGCAGGCGGAAGTCAAGGTGGTGGCGACGCCGGTCCCGCTCGACCCGGACGATCCGGCGCGGACGACGGTCGGCCGGCTGCGCTATCTGGGCGGCTGGCAGCTCACCAGCCGGCAGCGCGACTTCGGGGGCTATTCGGCGCTTTCGGTGCAGGGGGATCGTTTCCTCGCTTTGTCCGACACCGGCCACTATCTGCGCTTCCGCATCGCCGCCCCCGGCGTCGTCAGCGACAGCCGCTTCGGCGAGTTGCCGGCCTTTCCCGGCTATGAGGGGCGCAAGGGGGATCGCGATTCGGAATCGATGACGATCGGGCCCGAGGGCGACGTCTGGGTCGGCTTCGAATATCACAACGCGATCCTGCGCTATTCGCCCGACCTGACTCTGCTCCAGTCGATCGCCTTTCCCCCGGCGATGAAGGACTGGTCGCGCAATTCGGGGCCCGAGGCGATGGTCCGGCTGGCCGGCGGACGTTTCGTCGTGTTCGCCGAGGGGCGGGCGATCGCGCCGCACGTCCACGCGGCGCTGATGTTCCCCGGCGATCCGACCAAGGCCCGCAACGCTCCCTATCAGTTCGGCTATCGCGCGCCGCGCGACGGCTATGTCCCGACCGACGCCGCGCAATTGCCCGACGGGCGACTCGTCATCCTCCACCGGCGCTTCGGGCTGCTCGACGGCTTCTCCGCGATCGTGGGCATCGCCGACCCGGCGCGAATCGCCCCCGGCGCGACGCTGACCAGTGAGCTGGTCGCCGAGCTGAAGCCGCCGCTCACCGTCGACAATATGGAGGGAATCGCGGCCACCCGCGATGGCGACCGCACCATCCTGTGGATCATCTCCGACGACAACCGGGTGCCGATCGAGCGGACGTTGCTGTTGAAGTTTGAATTGTAGAGAGAAATGGGTCGAGGCAGGAGCCGCCCGAGATGCCGGCCTCCGCCGGCATGACGCGGAGATGAGGAAAGGGAGCCACAGGCTCCGCAAGGCCGAACGGCCGCCCGAGCTACTGCGAGGAGAGCCAAGCGAGGCGGATGCCTCGCGCCCGGCGCTTGAGGGTCGATCAAAGGCGCCAAACAAACAGCAAAAACCGGACCGCGCGAGCGATCCGGTTTCATATCCGTCCCGGCCCGCCGGAGCGGGCGGCAGGCGAATCAGGCGGCGACGGCCTGCTGCTTCTTGGCGATGTCGCGCTTCAGGCGACGCGCGCGCAGCGACAGGAGATCGTCCGAGGTCTTGAGCAGCCAGTTGTCGAGGCCGCCGACATGCTCGACCGAACGCAGGCCGTGCGTCGAAACGCGCAGCTTCACGCCCTTGCCCAGCGAATCGGAGATCAGCGTGACGTTCTGCAGGTTCGGCAGAAAGGTCCGCTTGGTCTTGTTGTTGGCATGGGACACGTTGTGGCCCACTTGGCGGCCCTTGCCGGTCAGCTCGCAGATGCGCGACATTGTACTTCGTCCTGATGTTCGGGTTGCCCGGAAAGTCGCGGCCGATAGCCCCGTTCCAGGGATTCGTCAAGCTGGATGGACCGGCCCGATGCAACCCTCGCCCCGTCCGATCGTTGTCCTTGCTCCATCGAATCAGCGCAGGAGTGCCGGACGTGAATACGACGCACGAACATTATGAGGAATATCCCGCGCGCAGCCGGAGCGGCGCCCGGGTCGGCATCATCATCGGCATCGTCGCCGTGCTCGCGGTCATCGCGGCCTTCGCCTTCGGGCTGATCGACATCAACCAGACCCGCGAGATGAAGGCGCCCGACGTGCGCGTCTCGGGCGGGCAGGCGCCGGCCTTCGACGTCGATACCGCCAAGGTCAGCGTCGGCAGCAAGACGACCGACGTGACCGTGCCCAAGGTCGACGTCGGCACCACCAAGGAACAGGTCAAGCTGCCGACCGTCGCCGTCGACAAGGCGAAATGACCATGGCGACGCAGCAGGACGCCTGGCGGCCGGTCACCCCCTGGACCGTGATCGCGGCGATCCTGCTGCCCCCGCTCGGCATCTTCCTGTCGCGCGGGCTGACCCCCGCCTTCTGGCTCACCGTCGTCCTGACCGTGATCGGCTGGGTGCCGGGGATGATCTTCGCCCTGGCGCTGTTGTTCGTTCCGGACCAGATTCCCATTCGCTAGATTTTAAGCCCGTCGCTCCGTAGATCGGGGCGATGGGCTTCCCGCTTCCCTATCCGATGCGCCTCGCGCTCGATCTCGCCGCCGAGGCCGCCGCCGCCGGGGAGGTGCCGGTCGGCGCGGTGATCGTGCGGGGGGACGAGGTCGTCGCCGCGGCCGCCAATGCGATGTGCGGCGGGACCGACCCCACCGCCCATGCCGAGATCGAGGCGATTCGCGCGGCGAGCGCGCGGCTGGGGGCGCAGCGCCTCGACGATTGCGATCTCTACGTCACGCTGGAGCCCTGCGCGATGTGCGCCGGGGCGATTGCGCACGCGCGGCTGCGCCGGCTCTATTACGGCGCCGACGATCCGAAGGGTGGCGCGGTCGCCAACGGACCGCGCTTCTTCACCCAGCCGACCTGCCACCACCGCCCCGAAACCTATGGCGGCATCGGGGAGGGGGAGGCGGCGGCACTGCTGAGGGACTTCTTCGCCGCCCGGCGCTAGAGCGGTTCACGATCCGATTGCATCGGATCGGCCGCTCTAGATTGTTGTTTTACCGCGATTTCCGAGTCGGCAGATGTTTCCATCTGCCTAGAAATCGCTCTAACGCTCAGATATCGCCTTCCTTGATCGGCACGATCTTGATCTCGACCCGGCGATTGGCCTGGCGTCCATCGGGGGTCGCGTTCGAGGCGACCGGCTGGCGCGATCCGAAGCCCTGCGTGCCGATCCGCGCGGCGGCGACGCCGTGGCCCGACAGATAGTTGGCGACCGCTTCGGCCCGGTTGCGCGACAGCGGCTCGTTGATCGCGTCGCTGCCGGTCGAATCGGTGTGGCCGTACACGTCGACATAGGTCTTGCCATATTCGGACAGCGTCGACGCCACCTTGTCGAGCGTGGTGCGGAACTGCGGCTGCACCTCGTAGCTGTTGGTCGCGAAGGTGATGCCGGCCGGCATGTTGAGCAGCAGCTCGTCGCCCTGCCGTTCGACCTCGACGCCGGTGCCGGCGGTCTGCTCGCGCAGCTTGGCCTCCTGGCGATCCATATAGACGCCGATCGCGCCACCGGCGAGCGCGCCGATCCCGGCGCCGACGATCGCCTCGGTCCGGTTGTGCCGGCCCCCGACCAGCGCGCCGGCGCCGGCGCCCAGCGCGGTCCCCGCGATCGCGCCGATCCCGGCCTTCGACAGGCGGCGCTGGCCGGTGTCCGGATCGGTGACGCACCCGGCCAGCAGGGTCGAGGCGGCGAACATCGCCACCAGCATCTTCGTCTTGTGCATGCCTTCTTCTCCGCTCTTCACGCTTGACGTTGGGTTGTGAACCATCGTCGGCCGCTTTTGTTTCGGAGCCGTCCGGTCGTCGATCACGGTTGTGCGAAGACGAAATCCACGGCATGAACGTCGCCAGCGCCATGCCGCACCCTGTTCCCCTGGCCCCCTTTCCCTGGCTCGACCTGGTGATAATCGTCGCCCTGGTCGCGCTGAACGGCGTTTTCGCGATGTCCGAGCTCGCGATCGTGTCCGCCCGCAAGGCGCGGATGGAGGCGATGGCCCGCGCCGGGCGCCGGGGCGCGCGCACCGCGATCCAGCTCGCCGCCGATCCCGGCAAATTCCTGTCGACGGTCCAGATCGGCATCACCCTGATCGGCATCCTCGCCGGCGCCTATTCGGGCGCCAGCCTGGGCGGGCCGGTGGGCGACCGGCTGGCCCTGCTCGGCGTTCCCGCCGCCAGCGCGCCCGAGATCGGCTTCGCGCTGGTCATCGCGCTCACCACCTTCGTGTCGCTGATCGTCGGCGAGCTGGTGCCCAAGCAGTTCGCGCTGCGCGCGCCCGAGCCGATCGCCGCGCTGGTCGCGGTGCCGATGCTGTGGCTGTCGCGGCTGACCGCGCCGTTCGTCTGGCTGCTCGACCGGACCAGCGCCCTGATCTTCCGCCTGCTCGGCCTGGCCCGCGAGTCCGAGAATCACGTCACCGCCGAAGAGCTCCACCTGATCGTCGCCGAGGCCTCCTCGGCCGGCGTGATCGAGGAGAGCGAGCGCGCGATCATCTCGGGCGTCGTGCGGCTCGCCGACCGGCCGGTGCGCGAGGTGATGACGCCGCGCACCGAGGTCGAATGGATCGACATCAACGCGACCCCGGACCAGCTGCTGGCGCAGCTCGCCGAGATTCCGCACACGCGCATGCCGGTGGCCGACGGATCGGTCGACCAGATGCTGGGCGTCATCCATGCGCGCGACCTGGTCCGCCGCCTGGTGAAGGGCGAGCCGATCGATCTGGCCGCGATCCTGCGCAAGGCGATCGTCATGCCCGACCATGTCGAGGCGATGGACGCGCTCAAGGCGCTGCGCGAGGCGGAGGTGCCGATGGCCTTCGTCCATGACGAATATGGCCATTTCGAAGGGCTGGTCGCGCCCGCCAACCTGCTCGCGGCGATCGCGGGCGAATTCGCGTCCGACCAGGACGATCATACCGACCCGCCGTTCGTCGAGCGGGAGGACGGAAGCTGGCTGATCTCGGGAACGCTGGCCGCGGACACCATGGCCGATCGTCTCGGCATCGACCTGCCCGAGGACCGCGATTTCGCTACGGCCGCGGGCTTTGCGCTGTGGCGATTGAAGCATCTGCCCACCACCGGCGAATCGTTCGACCATCGCGGCTGGCGTTTCGAGGTCGTCGACATGGACGGCCGGCGTATCGACAAGCTGCTTGCGGCGGTGATTCCGGGGGCTGAATAGCCCCTTCCGGTTCCTCGAAACGGCGCGCTTAAAGGGCGTCCCGTCGAAAATTCATCCCTAATTTGCCGATGAATGTAATTTTTCGCGCTTTCAGGCGACTTTCCAATTGCTCCCGCCGAAAGAGCCGAGCACAAGGGGCGCCTTGCGCCGCCCAGGCGGGGCAATAGGGTTTCTCTACACAAGCAAGACCAGGAGTGATCATGAACACTGCCGACATCGCAGGCGTCGTCGCCGCCGAACAGGGTATCGACAAGGCTGCCGCCAAGCGCGTCATCGACGCCGCCCTGAAGGCGATCACGGACGCCGCCAAGAAGGGTGATGAAGTTTCGCTGCCGGGCTTCGGCAAGTTCAAGGTCACCGACCGCCCGGCGCGCGAAGGCCGCAACCCGGCGACCGGCGCGACCCTGACGATCGCCGCGTCGAAGAAGGTCTCGTTCACCGCCGCCAAGGCGCTGAAGGATGCGCTGAACGGCTGATCCCGTCCGGGGGCTTTCCCCCGGTGGACGCTATTGGCGAGGGGCGGCAGCGATGCCGCCCCTTTTCATTTGGGCCCTTTTCATTTGGGGACAGGCCGATCGCGGCTATAAGATCCGCCGGAGGGGAGCAGCTTTGACGGAGAACGCCCGGACCGGCTCGAAGCGCGACCTCACCGCCGGTTTCCTGCGCAATTACGACCTCGTCTCGCTGCGATTGCTGCTCGCGGCGATCGAGGAGGGCAATCTCGCCAAGGTGGCGGCGCAAGAGAACATATCGCTCTCGGCGGTCAGCCGGCGCATCTCCGACCTGGAGGGGCGGATCGGCGTCAAGCTGCTCCAGCGCCATGATCGCGGCGTCAGCCCGACTGACGCGGCGATCGCCAGCCTGCCCCGCCTGCGCGGGGTGTTCGACCTGATCGACCGGATGGCGGAGGATTTCGCCGAGGTCAGCGCCGGGACCCGGGGCGTGGTCCGCGTCCGCGCCCATCTGACCGCGATCATCGGCCGCCTGCCCGAGCGGATCGCCAGCTTCACCGCCGCGCATCCCGGCATCGACATCGTCGTCGACGAGGCGAACAGCCCCGACGTCGTCCACGCGCTCCAGGTCGGCGGGTGCGACCTCGGCTTCGTCTCCGGCACGATCGACACCGCCTCGCTCGACATCTTTCCCTGGATGGTCGACGAGCTGGTCGTCGTCATGCGGGACGATCACGCGCTGAGCGGGCAGGAACGGCTGCGCTTCGAGCAGCTCCTCGACCATCCGTTCATCGGCATGGCGACGGGCAGCTCGCTCCACACCCTGCTGCGCGGGCAGGCGGCGGCGCTCGGGCGCTCGCTCGACGAGGTCGCCCGCGTCAGCACCTTCGAGGGCGTGCGCGAGATGGTCGCGGCCGGGATGGGCGTCGGCATCCTGCCCTCGGCGGCGGTCGCGCGGGTCGCCGCCGCGCAGGGGATCGCGGTTCGCGGGCTCGATGAACCCTGGGCCGAACGGCCGCTGGTGATCTGCGCGCGCGACCGGGCGCAACTGTCGGCGGCGGCGCGCAAGTTCCTCGATCATCTGCTGGACGGCCAGGCCCCGAAACGGGGCTGACCTCTCCTCCGAGGCAAGGCAGGCTTGCCCGAAACGGCATGGACGATCGCGGCGCGCGGCGGCCAGATGCGGGGATGACCCAGCCAGCCACCCTCGCGCCGGTCCTGTCCGGCTTGCGCGTCCTCGAGATCGGCCATTTCGTCGCCGCGCCCTTCTGCACGCGGCTGCTGGCGGACCTGGGCGCCGACGTCGTCAAGATCGAGCCGCGCGGCGGCGATCCCGTCCGGCAATGGGGCGAGATGATCGACGGCCGCTCGCTATGGTGGTCGATGCACGGCCGCAACAAGCGCAGCGTCACGGTCGACCTCAAGTCGGACAAGGGCCGCGCGCTGATCCTGCGGCTGGTCGCCGAGTGCGATGTCGTCGTCGAGAATTTCCGCCCCGGCCAGCTTCGGAAGATGGGGCTCGGGTCCGAGGTGCTGCGCGGGGTGCGCCCCGACCTCATCGTCGCACATGTCTCGGGCTATGGGCAGGACGGGCCGGGCGCGAACCGCGCGGCGTTCGGCGTGATCGGCGAGGCGATCGGCGGCCTGCGCTACCTGACCAACCAGGCGCCCGGCACGGCCGACCTGCCGCCGGTGCGCGTCGGCGTCAGCATCGGCGATTCGATCGCCGGCCTCTATGCGGCCTTCGGGGTGATGGCGGCGCTGTGGCAGCGCGACCGCGCCGGCGGCGACGGGCGGGCGCGCACGATCGACGTCGCGCTGACCGAAAGCGTGCTCAGCATGATGGAGGGGATGCTCCCCGAATATGGCGCGCTCGGCAAGATCAAGCAGCCGGCCGGCGGCGGTATCGCGACCGCGGCGCCGACCAACGCCTATCCCACCGCCGACGGCCAATGGGTGCTGATCGCCGCCAATTCGGAGCCGCTGTTCGCCAAGCTGATGACGCTGGTCGGCCATGGAGAGCTGATCGGCGCGCCCGGCTATGCGAGCAATCCCGAGCGGGTCGCCAATGTCGACACGCTCGACCAGCTGATCGGCGCCTGGACCCGGACGCTGTCCGCCGGGGAACTGGTCGCCCGGCTCGACGCGAGCGACATCCCCAACAGCAAGGCCTACACCGCCGCCGACTGCGCCGCCGATCCGCAATATCGCGCGCGCGGCATGGTCCGCGAGGTGCCCGACAAGCATTTCGGGACGGTGCTCCAGGCCGGCATGGTGCCGCACGTCCCCGAATCGCCGGGCACGGTGCGCTGGGCCGGCCCCGACCTGGGCGAGCATACCGACGAGGTGCTCGGCGAACTGCTGGGCCTCGCCCCGGCCGAGATCGATGCATTGAAGCAGGAGGGCGTGCTGTGAGCGACGCGGTGCAATCCGTCACGATCGTCGAGGTGGGGCCGCGCGACGGCTTCCAGTCGGTCGGTCCGTTCATCCCGACCCCGCACAAGATCGCGCTGATCGGGCGGCTCCATGCCGCCGGGCTGCGCCGGATGGAGACGACCTCCTTCGTCAGCCCCAGCGCGTTGCCGCAGATGGCCGACGCCGCCGAGATCGTCGCCGCGACCGATCGGCTGGCCGGCCTCGACGCGCAGGTGCTGGTGCCGACCGCGCGCCATGCCGAGCGGGCCTTCGCGGCGGGCGCGACGCATCTGAGCGCGGTGCTGTCGGTCAGCGAGCGGCACAATATGGGC
Organism: Rhizorhabdus wittichii RW1; assembly: GCA_000016765.1. Classification (NCBI taxonomy): domain Bacteria; kingdom Pseudomonadati; phylum Pseudomonadota; class Alphaproteobacteria; order Sphingomonadales; family Rhizorhabdaceae; genus Rhizorhabdus; species Rhizorhabdus wittichii. The sequence continues at coordinate 2,578,165 of CP000699.1, read as the reverse complement.
AATGTCCGCCGCACGCCGATGGAGTCGGTCGCCGACTATGCGCAGATGGTGGCGATGATGCCGGCCGGCGCCGCGATGCGGCTGAACCTCGCCACCGCCTTCGATTGCCCGCATGTCGGGCGGATCGGGGCCGATGCGGTGCTGGCGCTGCTCGACCCGCTCGTCGCCGCGACCGCCGATGTCGAGATCGCGCTGTGCGACACCACCGGCCGCGCCGATCCGGCGCAGGTCCGCGCCCTGTTCGCCGCCGCGCGCGATCGCTTTCCGGAGGTGCGCGGCTGGGCGTTCCACGGCCACGACACCTATGGCCTGGGCGCGGCCAACGTCCTGGCGGCGTGGGACGTCGGCATCCGCGTGTTCGACGCCTCGGTCGCCGGGCTCGGCGGCTGCCCCTTCGCGCCGGGCGCGACCGGCAATGTCGCGACCGAGGACCTGGTCTGGATGTTCGACCATATGGGCGTCGCCAGCGGCATCGACCTCGACCGGCTGGTCGACGCGGCGCGCGCGGTGGCGGAGCTGCCCGGCGCGCAGATCGGCGGCCGGGTGCGCGACGCGCTGGCCGCCCGCGCCCGCAAGGCGGCGGCATGACCGGCGCGGCGTCGCGGCCGCGGCTGCTGTTCCAGAAGGTCTGGGACGCGCATGTCGTCGCCGACATCGGCGACGGCGCAGTGCTGCTCTATATCGACCGCCACCTGGTCAACGAGGTGACGAGCCCGCAGGCGTTCGAGGGGCTGCGCCTTGCCGGCCGCAAGGTGCGCCGGCCCGGCGGCACGATCGCGGTCGCCGACCATAATGTCCCGACCGACGACCGTTCGGGCGGCGTCGCCGCGATCGCCGAGCCCGAGAGCCGGCTTCAGGTCGAGGCGCTCGAACGCAATGTCGCCGAATTCGGCGTCCCCTATGTGCCGCTGCGCAGCCGCCGGCAGGGGATCGTCCACATCATCGGGCCGGAGCTGGGCCTGACCCTGCCCGGCACCACCATCGTCTGCGGCGACAGCCACACCTCGACCCATGGCGCGTTCGGCGCGCTCGCCTTCGGCATCGGCACGTCGGAGGCGGAGCATGTCCTCGCCACCCAGACGCTGATCCAGCGGCCGGCGAAGGCGATGCTGATCCGGGTCGACAACCGGCTCGGCGCCGGGGTGACCGCCAAGGACCTGATCCTCCACATCATCGGCCGGATCGGGACGGGCGGGGCGACCGGCCATGTCATCGAATATGCCGGCGAGGCGGTGACGGCGCTCGACATGGCGGGGCGGATGACCCTGTGCAACATGTCGATCGAGGCGGGCGCCCGCGCCGGCATGATCGCGCCCGACGAGACGGTCTATGCCTGGCTCGCGAACGCGCCGCACGCGCCGAAGGGCGCGGCGTTCGAACGGGCGCGGGCCTATTGGGACACGCTGCGCTCCGACGAGGGCGCCGACTATGACCGCACCGTCGTGATCGACGCGCGCGAGGTCGCGCCGATGGTGAGTTGGGGCACCAGCCCCGAGGCGGTGACGACGATCGACGGCGCGGTCCCCGATCCGGCGGCGATCGCCGATGAGGCGCAGCGCGGCCAGACGCAGGCGATGCTCGACTATATGGGGCTGCGGCCCGGCGCGCCGATCGCCGGCACGCCGATCGACATGGCGTTCATCGGAAGCTGCACCAACGGCCGGATCGAGGACCTCCGCGCGGCGGCGGCGATGATCGGCGGACGCCGCGTCGCGCCGGGCGTCCGCGCGCTGGTCGTGCCCGGCTCGGGCCAGGTCAAGGCGGCGGCCGAGGCCGAGGGGCTCGACCGGCTGTTCCTCGACGCCGGCTTCGAATGGCGCGAGGCGGGCTGCTCGATGTGCCTCGGCATGAACCCCGACCAGCTCGGGCCGGGGCAGCGCTGCGCCTCGACCTCGAACCGCAATTTCGAGGGGCGGCAGGGGCCGGGCGGGCGCACCCACCTGATGTCCCCCGCCATGGCCGCCGCTGCGGCGCTGGCCGGCCATATCGTCGATCCGCGCCATATCGCCAATCCGCAAAGGCCCTGAACGATGCAGCCCTTCACCCGTCTCGACGCGATCGCCGCCCCGTTGCCGGTCGCCAATGTCGACACCGACAAGATCCTCGCCGGCCGCTTCCTCAAGACGACGACGCGCGAGGGGCTGGGCGACAAGCTGTTCTGGGCGCTGCGCCGGGACCCCGGCTTCGTGCTCAACCGCGCGCCGTGGGACCGCGCGGGCATGCTGATCGCGCGCGACAATTTCGGCTGTGGATCGAGCCGCGAACATGCGCCCTGGGCGCTGCTCGACTTCGGGATAAGCTGCGTCGTCGCGCCGAGCTTCGCCGACATCTTCTACAACAACTGCTTCAAGAACGGCCTGCTGCCGATCGTCCTGCCGGAGGCGGAGGTCGAGCGGCTGCTGCGGCTGGCGGCCGATCCGGCGACCGCACGGATGACGGTCGACCTGCCGGCCCAGACCATCGCGGCCGGGGACGCGGTGATCCGCTTCGCCATCGATCCCCGGCGCAAGCAGGACCTTGTCGAGGGGATCGACGAGATCGCGGCGACGCTGGCCCATGGCGACGCGATCGCGCGGTTCGAGGCGCGCACCGCGGCGGCGATGCCGTGGGTCGAGGGCGTGGCGGAGGAAGTGCTGGCGGCGGACTGAACCGCGCGCCGCCCGATCAGCTCAGGCAGCGGCGCGCATAGTCGGCGAAGCCGTTGGGCTTGCGGCCGAGCAGCCAGGACAGGACATTGGCGTTCCCGCGCAGCCCGAACCGGTCATAATAGGTGAACAGCCGCTCGATCGCGCTCGCGGTCCAGTCGACGCCGCCGGGCTCCGAGGCGAGCATCGGCGCCAGCATCGCGACGATCTGGTCGAGCGGCAGGCGGAACGCCTCGATCGGCTTGCCGCTGAGGTCGGCCAGGATGCTCGCCAGCTCGACGCCCTTATGGTCCTCGCTCGCCAGGTCGTAGGCGGCATGGTCGTGGCCGGGCTCGATCGCGACCTTGGCGACGATCTCGCCGACGTCGGCCATGTCGACGAAGCCGAGCGGCCGGTCGATCGAATAGGTCAGCGCCATCCGGCCCGAGGCGACCGCCGCCGCGACGTCGATATTCTGATAATAATGCATCGGCCGGACGATCGTGTAGTTGAGCCCCGATCCGATCAGATAATCCTCGACCGCCAGCTTGGCGCGGTGGTTCATCAGATAGTCGATCTGCGGGTTGATCACCGAGACATAGACGAACCGATCGACCCCGGCGCGGCGGGCGGCGTCGATCGCGAACTGCCCCATCGCGACCTCCTTGTCCTGGAGCGCGGGCGCCATGTGGATCACCGTGCCGCACCCCTGCATCGCGGCGGCGAGCGCGTCGATGTCGAGCAGCCCGCCGATGCGGGTGTCGGCGACCCCGGCGGCCTTCATCGCGGCGGCGTCGAGCGTCCGGCCATAGGCGCGCATCGGCCGCCCCTGCCGCGCCAGCACGTCGCGCACCTCGCGCTGCGTCCTGCTGCCCGCGCAGTTGAGGAAGATCGTCGGCTGGGCGGTCATCTGTTTCTCCCGGATCGTTTGGGGAAACCTAGCCGACGCCGCGCCCGGCCGGAAAGCAGCAGCCATGATGGGATTCATCGGTGGTAATGATGGGAACGCATCATCGAGTCCTATGCGGATCATCGCGACATCTGATTTGATGCCGGCCGGCTCGTCCCCAAGCTGGGGTCGATGCCCCAACAGGAGAGACGATGATGAGCTGCCCCCGCTGCCGGATGGCGAGACGATCCTTCCTCAAGGCCGCGGCGGGCGGGGCGGCGGCCGCGCTCGCGGCGGGCCTGCCCGGATCGGCGTTGCTTGCCGCCGGCGGCACCGCCGGGGCGATCGACTTCCACACCCACATGATCGATCCCGACCTGCCCAACCTGATCACCGGGCAGATGGTGAGCACCGATCTCGCCGCCTGGATGCAGGGCTTCGCCTCGCCCGACGTCCATGTCGCGCACATGGACAAATATGGCGTGCAGGCGCACGTCGTCGGTCATTCCAACGCCACCCAGGGGATCAGCTGGGGTGACGCCCGGCACGACCTGGGCGTCCACCAGCGGGTCAACGACCGGATCGCGCGCGAATGGGTGAAGGCCCATCCCGGCCGCTTCCACGGCGCCTTCGGCCTGCCGACCCAGGACCTCAAGCTCGCCATTCCCGAGCTCGAGCGCGCGGTGACGCAACTCGGCATGAAGGTGCTGCAGCTCTCCTCGCAATCGCCCGACGGCGCCTATTTCGGCGATCCGCGCTTCGACCCGCTGTGGGAGGCGGTCCAGCATTTCGGCGTCACCGTGTTCATCCATCCGCACGGCCAGGGCAAGGAGCCGCCGCTCGACGGCTTCGCGCTGGCCAATTCGGTCGGGCAGGGGGTCGAGGAGGTCAAGGTGATGACCTCGATCATCTACAATGGCGTGTTCGACAAATTCCCGCGCGCCAAGATCGTCATCGCGCATGGCGGCGGTTTCCTGCCGCATTATTACGGCCGGCTCGACCGCAACGCGCACGAGCGCCCCGATACCAGCCGCAACATCAGCAAGCTGCCGAGCGCCTATCTCAAGGACTTCTACTACGACAGCTGCGTCTACGGGCCCGAGATCCTCGCCGCGCTGATCCGGGTGGTCGGCGTCGACCGGATCGTGCTCGGCAGCGACTTCCCGGTGGGCGAGGCCGACGGCCTGTCGGCGCTGCGGGCGACGCCCAACCTCTCGGCCGCCGACGTGACCCGGATCGCGCGGACCACGCCCGCCGCTCTGCTCGGCCTCTGAACGAAAAGGGGCGGCCGCCGATTCCGGCGACCGCCCCTGCTTTTGCCGGCCGGGGCTCAGCTGACGCGGGCGAGCGCCGCCTGGCCGAGGCCCTGGAACATCATCTCATATTTGAGCGCGGCATGGTTGGTGATCGCGTGCAGGTCGCGCCAGTGGCGGCTCAGCGGCTTGCGGCTGTCGAGCCCGCGCCCGCCGCTCAGGTAGAAGAGCCGTTCCGACGCGGCGGTGATCGTCTTGGCGACGAAGCCCATCCCCGCCCGGAAGCGCGCAATCCCGTCGGGGGTGCGCATCTCGCCCGCCGCGATCGCGTCGTCGAGCTTGCTCATCGCCGCATAGGCCGCCGCCAGCTCGGCCTCGGACTCGCCTAGCCCCGCCTGGAGGAAGGGATCGTCGGCGATCTTGCCGGGAATCAGCAGGCCCTGCCGCCCGGCGTTGAAGCGCAGCACCTCCTCGTGCAGCGCCATCGCGATCCCGATCATCGGCGCGACCAGCCCATATTGGAACTGGCCGACCGGCGGGGTGACGAAGCGGATGCCGCGATTGCCGCTGCGCGCGCTCATGTCGTCGCCGCCGAAGGGATCGGCGCGGACCCAATAATCCGCGTCGATCAGCGCGTCGCGGACCACGACATTGTTCGATCCGGTGCCGCTCAGCCCGACCGCGTGCCAGGTGTCGCGCACCTCGAACTGGCCGGGCTTGAGCAGGAACCAGCAATTGATCGGCGGTTCGCCCGGCGCGATCTCGGCGAAGCCGGCCAGCATCACCCAGTCGCAATTGTCGATCCCCGAGGAGAAGGACCATTCGCCGGTGAGCCGCAGCTTGCTCCCCTCCGCCGTCGCCCGGCCGGACGGGGCGAACATCGACGCGATGCACGGATCGGCGGCCTGGCTGTAGACCTCGTCCTGGGTCGCCTGCGGGAAGAAGCCCAGCGCCCATTGGTGGTGGAGCAGGAAGCCCAGCACCCAGGCGAGCGAGCCCGATTGCCGCGCGATCGGGGCGAGCACGTCGGCATAGGCCATCCAGCCATGCTCATAGCCGCCGTGCCGGGCCGGGCGCACCAGCGGCATCAGCCCCGACGCGATCAGCGCGTCGGCCGCGCCCTTGGGCACCCGCCGGGAGCGCTCGGCCTCGTCGACGAACGGCGCCAGCCGGGGAGCCAGCTCCTCCGCCATGGCGACGCAGTCGGCGTGGGACGGGACGCCCCTCGCCCCGCCCCCCTTCACACGGGTCTCGCCGCTGGTCCCGCTCTTGATCTGCGCCTCTGGAGACATGCTTTCCTGATCCTCGTTTCTGTCCGCCGGCTCGTTCGATCGGGCCGGATTCACGGTGCGGGACGATTATGTTGGGTTGGGAAAGCAGCCGGAAATCTTCATTCGCGATGCGCCGCATAAGCGCGGACAATGCGTCCTTCGGAATCTGTGGAAATGCGCGGAAGGGCGCATTTCGAGACGGCACCGGCCCGCTCCCCCACCCAGCCACCCGACGGCAGTATCTTATGGGCGGCCGGGTGGGGGAGCGGGCCGGTGCCGCGACGCGCCGACAGGCGCCTAGATATCGGGATGAGGCTGGACCCCGCCTTTCGTCGGCACGCCGTCCGCCGCGAAGGTCACGTCCCACTCGGCGCCGTCGCGCAGGAAGGCGGGCAGGTCGTGCATCCAGTGGGCGATGCCGAACATCGGGCTGAAGTCGCGCGGGATCCAGTTGTCGTCGAGGGCGTCCGAATCCGCGCCATATTCGGCCTCGCCGCCCGCCGGGCAGGGGAAGTAGCAGAACAGCGCCGATGCGATGCGGTGGCGGCCGATCCCCCATTCGGACTTCGGCCAGCCGCGCCGTTCGAGGTGGTTCTTGCCCGCCATCATCTCGTCGAGGTCGGTGACGACATAGTTGACGTGGTGGAAGCGCAGCGTCCCGTCCATCCCCGGCAGGCCGGCATTGGCGTTGAGGATCGCCAGATTGTGATGGTCGTTGACCCCGTCGGCGCGGACATAGACCGCGAAGCTGCGCTGCCGGTCGCTCAGCCGGAAATCGAGCCGCTCGCGCAGGAAATTGGACAGGCCCTCGATGTCGGGCGAGATCACGCCGATATGGCTGATCCCCTTTGGCCGGGCGCGGGCGATCCAGCGGCGGTGGACGTTCATCCGCTGCAGGTTGCCGGGCGAGTTGACCGGCTCGGTCGGCGCGAAGATCTGCCGCTTCTCGGGCCAGTGGCGCAGCCCCATGGCGATGCCGCCGTCGGCGACGAAGTGGCAGATGCCGTCGGCGTCGCGGCGCACCTCGCGGTCGGTGGCGAGGCGGGCGACGAGCCGTTCGAGATTCTCGGCGGTGTCGACGCCCCAGACGATCTCATGGACGCCGATGCCGACGATCTGCGATCCCGGCACCGGATCGGTCGCGATCGACCGGATGTCGACCCGCGCATTGTCGGGCAGGCGGAAGCAGGCGCCGCCATCGTCGCGGTCGAGCAGCGGCAGCCCGAAATCCTCGAAGAAGCGGATCGACCGGTCGACGTCGTCGACCCGGTAGAGGATGCGTTCAATTCCGATGATGGCCATGCTGGGCTCCTTCGATGGCGGGGATGCGGGCGGCGGCGGGGGCGTCGGGCGCGGCCCCCTCCGCGCGGATCATTTGCGCCAGGATGCGGCGGGCGCGGACGGCGGCGGCATCGCCCGCCAGGATCATCGGGCGCAGCGACCAGAAGTCGGCGCCGTCCATATTCTCGGCGACGCGCGCGATCATCGGCTCGTCCTCCTCGGCGAAGGCGCGGGCGATGCCGGCGTGGATCCGCTCGCCGAGCGCGGCGTCCGCCTGCCCGCGGTTGCGCCCGACCATCCAGAAATAATGGGTCGAACCCTCGGTCTCGGGGGTCAGCAGATGCGCGCTCGGCAAAGCGGGGCTGTCGTCGGGGGCGGCGCCGTCGGGGGTCATCCCGACGTCGAGATAGAGGGTCGACGGCGCCGTCCAGCGCATGTGCGAGCGCATCTCGGCCTGGTCGTCGGGATGGTCCCACACCAGCCGGAACAGCGGCGTGATCGGTTCGCGGTCGATCCAGAGCTGCGACCAGACGGTGTTGTCCTCCTGGCGGACGCCGGTGCGCGTGCGGTCGGCCGCGTCGGGGGAGGCGAGGAAGGGATGGATGAAGGCGGCGTGGCTGAGGTCGAGCAGATTGTCGGTCACCAGCTCATAGGGCGCGGTGACCTTCAGATGGCCGCGCGAGACGGCGAGCGCGGGATCGTCGAAGCGGGCGAAGTCGGGGATCGCGGCCGGGTCGGCGCGTCCGCGATCGCCGGTCCAGACCCATAGCGCGCCGTGCCGCTCGACCAGCGGATAGGATCGCACCCCGCCGCCGGCGGGGACGCTGCCGTCGCCATGCGGGTTGTGGACGCAGCGCCCGTCGCGGTCGAAGCGCAGGCCGTGATAGGGGCATTGCAGGCTGTCGCCGACCAGCTTGCCGTCGCCCAGCGAGGCGAAGCGGTGGGGGCAGCGGTCGCCGATCGCGGCGGCGGTGCCGTCGGCCAGGCGGAACAGGGCGATCCACTCGCCCAGGACCCGGATGCGCCGCGGCGCGGGCCCCAGGTCGCCGGACCACCCGGCGACATACCAGGCGTTGCGCAGGAAACTCATCTCTCCCTCCCGGCCCGGTCATGGTCGCGGGCTCGGCGCGGGATGGTAGGGGGCTTGGCGATCGGCCGGAAATCAGCGTTGGCGATCCATTGCATCGCTGCCGCATATGGGTCCCTATCGACCGCGATGATGGATGCCATCGGCACTTTCGATTGGGGCGCGGCGCGCGGCCTTCCTATGGCCTGTCCGAAACGATGCGAGGAGCGGATGGCGATGGACGAGGGCGAGCGCGGGATAGCGGGGGTGATCGCGGCCGAGCAGCGGCGCGGCGAGGCGCTGGTGGCGCGCGACTTCGCGACGCTGCGCACGCTCGTCGCGCCCGACATCACCCACACCCATACGCGCGGCGTCACCGACGATTTCGACGGCTATTTCCGCTTCGTCGAGCAGGAGCTCGCCTTCCTGGAGGCGTCGCGCGGCCCGCTCGACGTCCGCATCTCGGGCGACATCGCGGTGATGACCGGGACGATGGACAATCTGGTCCTGCCGCGCGGCCGGGAAGAGCCGATCCGCACTCGCGCCCAGGCGCTCCAGGTCTGGGCGTGGCGCGACGGCGGCTGGCGGATGATCGCCTTCCAGTCCACCAACCTGCCCGCCTGAGGAGACCGGCGATGACCGACGCGATGCTGCACCGCTGCTCGCCGCAGGCCGCCCCCGTCGCGCTGGGCACCCCGGTCGCGCGGCTGCCCTTCCGGACGATCGACCTGCATTGCCACCTCGCCGCGCCCGAGGTCGAGGCGCTGGTGGCGGGCCATCCGCTGCTCGCCGAGCGGGCGGGCGCGGAGGCGGCGGCGATCGGCGCCGCCTCGCTCGCGGTCAACCGCGAACGGATCGGCGCGCTGATGCCGCGCCTGACTGGCGCCGACGAGCGGCTGCGCGACATGGACGCGATGGGGGTCGACGTGCAGGCGATCAGCCCGTCGCCGACCCAATATCATTATTGGGCCGAGCCCGACCTCGCCGACCGCATCGTCGGGCGGATGAACGATGCGATCGCCACCGCCTGCGCGGCGCATCCCGATCGCTTCGTCGGGCTCGGCACCGTCGCGCTCCAGCACCCCGAGCGCGCCGCGGCGCAGCTCGAGACGGCGATGCGCGACCATGGCTTCAAGGGCGTCGAGATATCGTCGCTGGTCGACGGCGTCGACATCGCCGACCGCCGCTTCGATCCCTTCTGGGCGAAGGCCGACGAGCTGGGCGCGGTGGTGCTGATCCACCCCTGGGGCACGACGCTGGGCGACCGGCTGGCGGACCATTATCTGATGAACATCGTCGGCCAGCCGTTCGAGACCGCGCTGTGCCTGTCGAAGCTGATCTTCGGCGGGACGCTCGACCGGCATCGCCGGCTCAGGATCGTCACCGTCCATGGCGGCGGCTATCTGCCGACCTATGTCGGCCGGTCGGACCATGGCCATGCGGTCCGGCCCGAGGCGGGCGGCTGCTCCTGCGCCCCGTCCGAGCAGCTCAAGCGGATCTGGTTCGACAGCCTCGTCTACGAGCCGCGCCACCTCGCCCGGCTGATCGACGAGGTCGGCGTCGGACAGGTCGTGCTCGGCACCGACTATCCGTTCGATATGGGCCATTACGACCCGGCGTCGGTCGTCGCCGGGCTCGACGAGGACAGCCAGCGCCGCATCCTCGGCGGCAATGCGGCGAAGCTGCTCGGGATCGACTGAGGAGATCGAATTTCGCCGATTTTCCATCCTCCGTCATTCCCGCGAAAGCGGGAATCCATGGACGGCGGCCCGCAAGAGACGGAATGTGCCGTGACCGTGGATTCCCGCCTTCGCGGGAATGACGACAGGAGGCGGGCGGCGAGGCTAAGCCCCCACGGTCACGCTTGCCGCCGCGATCTCGTGGCGGCACTGGTCGAAGCCGGTTCCGGGCACCAGCTCGCCCGCGCGGTCCGCGACGCCGTCGAGCCGGTCGAGCAGCGCGCCCGCGACGTCGTCCTCGGCGCCGAGGAACAGGCCCTGCGTCATCGTGATATTGGCCTGCTCGAAGCTGCCCGCACCGGCCAGGATCACCCGCCGGGTCGGCGCCGCGTCGGACGCGAGCATGACGATCGCGGGGCTCACCCGGTCCGGGGTCAGCCGGGCGAGGGTCGTCTCGTCGAAGATGTCGGCGGTCATCGCGGTCGCGGCGGTCGGGGCGATGCAGTTGACGTGGATGCCGTTCTTCGCCCCCTCGATCGCCAGCGTCTGCATCAGCCCGACCAGCGCCATCTTGGCGGCGCCGTAATTGGCCTGCCCGAAATTGCCGTAGAGCCCGGACGACGAAGTGGTGAAGACGATCCGGCCGTGGTTGCGCGCGCGCATATGGTCCCACACCGCCTTGGTGCAGTGGACCGCGCCCATCAGGTGGACGTCGACGACCAGCCGGAAATCGGCGAGGTCCATCTTGGCGAAGCTCTTGTCGCGCAGGATGCCGGCATTGTTGACGAGGATGTCGATCGCCTCCCATTCGCCGATCGCCCGCTCGACCATCGCCGCGACCTGCCCGGCGTCCGTGACGCTCGCGGCGACGCCGATCGCCTCGCCGCCCGCCGCGCGGATCTCGGCGGCGACGCGCTCGGCGTCGGCCTCGGCCAGGTCGTTGACGACGACGCGGGCGCCGTGCGCCGCCAGCGCCAGGGCGTGCGAGCGGCCGAGGCCGTTGCCGGCGCCGGTGACGACGGCCACCCGGCCGTGAAGCGAGATCGACATGCTGTGCTCCTGTTTCGAAGGATGTTCAGATGATGCTGGCGCCGCCGTCAACGGCGATCGTCTGGCCGGTGATGTGCCGCCCGGCGTCGGAGGCGAGCAGCAGCGCCGGCCCCATCAGGTCGCCGGGGCCGCCGAGCCGGCCGAGCGGGGTCTGGTCGATCAGTTCGGCGCCATGGTCGGCGAGGATCTTGCCGGTCATCTTCGACGGGAAATAGCCGGGCGCGATCGTGTTGACGCGGATGTTGCGGCGGCCCCATTCGGCGGCGAGCGCGCGGGTCATGTTGACGACCCCGCCCTTGGCCGCGTTGTAGGCGACCGTTCCGGGCCGGCGATGATGATGGCCGAGCAGCCCCTCGACCGAGGCAACATTGACGATCGCGCCGCCGCCCTGCGGCAGGAAGGCGGCCTTCGCCACCGCCTGGCTGAGCAGGAAGACGCTGCTCAGGCTGACGTCGATCACCCGGGCCCAGGCGTCGGCGGGATAGTCCTCGGCGGGCGCGCCCCAGGTGGCGCCGGCATTGTTGACGAGGATGTCGATCCGGCCGAACCGCTCGATCACCTGGCGGGCGAGCGCCGCCGGCGCCGCGCCGTCGGCCAGGTCGGCGGTGAAGGCGACGGCCTCGATGCCGTCCGCCGCGAGCTCGGCCACCGCTTCGTCGAGCTCGGCCTGCTTGCGCGCGGCCAGCGCCAGCCGGGCACCGTTCGCGCCCAGCGCGCGGGCGATCTGCAGCCCCAGCCCGCGCGACCCGCCGGTGACGATCGCGACCCGCCCCGACAGGTCGAACAGCCGGGTCGGATCGATCGGCTTGTCCATATGTCCTTCCTCCCCAAAGGCCGCACGGCGCGGCGGGCGGCCCTTATTCCCGCGCGCGGGCGGCGCTGGAAATCGCTAATGTTGATCGGTCCCATCAATCTTCGCGATGGCAATGCAGGCCCCTTGTCCTGTAGGCCTGACGCCATCGGGCCCGGGACGAGGCCGCCGGCGAGGGGAGGACAGGGCGATGGCGCTCAGCCTGACGCAATTCGATCTCAACCTGCTCGTCGTTCTCGACGCGCTGCTGACCGAGAAGAGCGTGACCCGCGCCGCCGAGCGGCTGTTCGTCACCCAGCCGGCGGTCAGCGGATCGCTCGCCCGGCTGCGCGACATCTTCGAGGACCCGCTGCTCGTCCGCGTCGGGCGGGAGATGGAGCTGACCGTGCGGGCGCGGGCGCTCGCCGGTCCGGTGCGCGAGGCGCTGCTGATGGTCAAGGCCGCGCTGGGCAGCGAGGAGAGCTTCGACCCGGCCGAGACGAAATGCGAATTCCGCATCGCCATGACCGACTATTGCTCGATGACGATCCTGCCCCGGATCGTGCGCGAGCTGTCTGCCCGCGCGCCGGGAATCGAGCTGGCGGTCGAGGGGCTGGTGAACAAGAGCTTCGACCGGCTCGAGACCGGCGAGATCGACTTCCTGCTCACCGTGGTCGAGCGCACCCTGCTGATGCATTCGCGCCATCCCGACATGCTGCGCGGCGCCGACGCCTTCGAGGATTGCTACACCTGCGTCGTCGCCGCCGACCATCCGTTCGACGGCGCGCTGACCCCGGAGGATTTCCGCGCCTATCCCAACGCCACCGTCTCGTTCGGCGAGAACACCTTCACCACCGACCGGGCGGCCTATGAGCATGGTGGGCTCGACCAGTCCCCCGCGCTGATCGCGCCGAGCTTCTCGTCGCTGCTGTTCCAGCTTCAGGGCACCACGCTGATCGGCACCGTGCCCAACCGGCTGGCCGAGATGTTCGCGCCGATGCTGGGGGTGCGGCTGCTCGAACCGCCGATCCGCCTGCCGACCCTCACCGAACGGCTCAACTGGCACGTCCGCAGCGACGCCGACCCCGGCCATAGCTGGATGCGCAACCTGATCCTCGACGTCGGCCGCTCGATGGGGCCGCGCAAGGGCGCGCCGGCCTGACGATCTCGTGACGGGCTACTCCCGCCTGCGATCCATAGGTGGGACAGATGCATCCCATTATGCTTGCCGATTTCCCGCCGCGCGCGCGGCTTCCTAAGACTTTCCCGTAGAATTTCAGACCGGCCCGACCGGCGTGTCCCGACGCGCCGGCGGGCCCGACCAATGGGAGAGCTCCATGCGAAAGGTGATCGTGACCTGTGCCGTCACGGGGGCGGTGCACACGCCGTCGATGTCCCCCCATCTGCCGAAGACGCCCGACGAGATCGCCGCCGCGGCGATCGAGGCGGCGGCGGCGGGGGCTTCGGTGGTCCATCTCCACGCGCGCGATCCCGAAAATGGCAAGCCGAGCCAGGACCCGGCGCTGTTTCGGCGCTTCCTGCCCCAGATCGCCGAGGCTTGCGACGTCGTCATCAACATCACCACCGGCGGCGCGCCGACGATGGGGATCGAGGAGCGTCTCCAGCCCGCGCTCACCTTCCAGCCCGAGATCGCCTCGCTCAACATGGGGACAATGAACTTCGGCCTCTACGAGATGCTCGGCCGCTTCCGCGAGTTCCGCTACGACTGGGAGGAACCCTATCTGCGCAACAGCGACGCGAACATCTTCCGCAACACCTTCCGCGACATCGAGCATATCCTGAAGAGCTGCGGCGCCAACGGCACCCGCTTCGAGATCGAGTGCTACGACGTCGCCCATCTCTACACCGCCGCGCATTTCCGCGATCGCGGGCTGCTCGAAGGGCCGCTGTTCATCCAGACCGTGTTCGGCATCCGCGGCGGCATCGGCGTCCATTACGAGGACATCGCGATGATGAAGCGCACCGCCGACCGGCTGTTCGGCGACGACTATGTCTGGTCGGTGCTCGGCGGCGGCCGCCACCAGATGCCGATCGCGACGATGTCGGCGGCGATGGGCGGCAATGTCCGCGTCGGGCTGGAGGACAGCCTGTGGGGCGCCCCCGGCCAGCTCGCGACCAGCAATGCCGAGCAGGTGCGCCGCATCCGCACCGTGCTCGAGGCGCTTTCGCTCGAGGTCGCGACCCCCGACGAGGCGCGCGCCATGCTCAAGCTCAAGGACCGCGCGTCGGTGAAGGTGTCGGCATGACCCTGATCCGCACCGGCCGCGGCCCCAATCCGCTCAAGGGCTGGCAGGTCGACCCCGCCGCCATCCGCCATGTCGGGCGCGACCTGCAGCGCCCCGAATGCATCCTCGCCGAACGCGACGGGAGTCTGTGGTCGGCCGACGCACGCGGCGGCGTGATGCACATCGCCCCCGACGGAGCGCAGACGCTGATCACCCAGACGGTCGACGGCCATTTCGACCTGGCCGGCGACGCGGCGGCGAGCCTGCTGACCGGCACCCTGCCCAACGGCCTCGCCTTCGCCCGCGACGGCGACATCATCATCTCCAATTTCGGCACCGACCGGCTGGAGATCATGGACCGCCGCGGCGAGACGCGGGTGCTCGCCGACAACATCGACGGCCGGCCGCTCGGCAAGGTCAACTTCGTGCTGCGCGACAGCCGCGACCGATTGTGGATCACCGTCTCGACGATGATCAATCCGTGGAGCGACGCGGTGACGCCCAACATCGCCGACGGGTCGATCTACCTGCTCGACGCGCGCGGGCTGCGGATGGTCGCCGACGGCTTCATGTTCACCAACGAGATCCGCTTCGACGCCGAGGAGGAGTGGCTCTACGTCGCGGAGACCACCGGCAAGCGGGTCAGCCGGCTGCGCGTCCAGCACGACGGATCGCTTACCGACCGCGAGGTCTACGGGCCGTCGAGCCTCGGCACCGGGACGATCGACGGCATCGCCTTCGACGCCTACGGCAATCTCTGGGCGACGATGATCATGGCCGACCGGCTGGTCGCGATCACCCCCGACGGCGAACTGCTCGAACTGCTCGACGACGGCGACCGCCAAGCGACCGCGCGGTTCGAGGCGGAGTTCGCCTCGGGCAAGCCGGTCAGCTTCGAGACGATGATGGCCTGCGGCGGCGACGTCGCCCGCTGGATGGCCAGCGTCACCTTCGCCGGGCCCGACCTGCGCACCGCCTGCCTGG
Source organism: Rhizorhabdus wittichii RW1 (assembly GCA_000016765.1). NCBI lineage: Bacteria > Pseudomonadati > Pseudomonadota > Alphaproteobacteria > Sphingomonadales > Rhizorhabdaceae > Rhizorhabdus > Rhizorhabdus wittichii. The sequence continues at coordinate 2,563,032 of CP000699.1, read as the reverse complement.
GCAGCCTGCGCGGCACCAGCATCGCCTGTTTCGACTCCCCGGTCGCGGGCCTGCCGATGGTCCATTGGTGACCGCCGGCCTCCCCTGGACAGCAAGGACCAAATCCGCATGAGCACCCCATCCTTCGCCCTCGGCAGCTTCGCCGGAGACGGCGGCACGCCCTTTCCCGCGCTCGTCATCGGCGAGCTCGTCCATCCGCTCGCGGGCCTTCCCGGCTTCGAGGGGATACGGTCGATGCTCGACCTGTTCGACGACTGGGACAATCTGTGGCCGCTGCTGCGCGACCAGGCCGCCCGGCGGGCCGCCGATCCGGGGCCCCGCGCGCTGGCGGCGAGCATGTTGCAGGCGGTCGCGCCGATCGTGCCGCGCCAGATCATCTGCTCGGGCGCCAACTATCGCAAGCACGTCATCGACATCATGATCGACCAGGACCACGGCCTCAACGTCGGCCGCTCGCGCGAGGAGCGGCGGATCGAGGCGGTGCGGGTGATGGACCATCGCGCGGCCAAGGGGCAGCCCTTCGCCTTCCTCAAGCCCTTCTCGTCGATCCTCGGCCCGTTCGACGACCTGGCGGTGCCCGCCGACAGCGAGCAGCTCGACTGGGAACTGGAGCTCGGCGTGGTGATCGGCAAGCCCGCCCGCCGCGTCGGCCGCGACCGCGCGCTCGACCATGTCGCCGGCTATGTCGTCGTCAACGACATCAGCGTCCGCGACCATCTCTACCGGCCCGACGTGCCGCAGCTCGGGCTCGACTGGGTGTCGGGCAAGAGCGGGCCCGGCATGCTGCCGATGGGGCCGCTGATCGTGCCCGCCGCCTTCGTCGCCGATCCGCAGCAGCTGATGATCACGCTCAAGCTCAACGGCGAGGTGATGCAGCATGAATCGACCGCCGACATGATCTTCCCGATCGCGCGGCTGATCGAGGCCTTCTCGGTGCACATGCAGCTCCTGCCGGGCGACATCATCTGCACCGGATCGCCCTCGGGCAACGGCACCCATTTCGGCCGCTTCCTCCGGCCCGGCGACGTCATGGAGGGGACCATCGAAGGGCTGGGCACGCAGCGCAACCGCTGCGTCGCCGAACGGCTCGCCGAGGGGGCGGTGCTGCACCGGCCGTTCGTCCCGCTTGAGCCCGCCTGACGGAAAAGCCTGTTGGTCTAATGGTTTGACGGGCCGCTCATCCTTCGGGACGGGCGGCCCGTTCCGCATCAGTCGCGCTAATGGGCCGCATCTCCATATACGATTTTCACAATGCCATGGTCTGGCGGAATATCGATCGCGAGGACGCAAGATCCAGATCATGGGGGAGTGAATGCGACTATATCACCTGTTCGCCGCCGCCGCCGTCGCGGCCATTGCCACCGGTTCCGCCCAGGCCCAGACGGCGCCCGCCGCCGACGCCGACAATATCGGCCTGGAGGAGATCGTCGTCACCGCGCAGAAGCGCAGCGAGAAGCTCCAGGACATCCCGGTGACCGTCACCGCGCTGGGCGCCGAGGCGCTCGAACGGCGGCAGGTGCTCTCGGTCTCCGACCTCCAGTCGATCGCGCCCGGCGTGTCGGTCGGCCAGCATGCCGGCTACAACCGGCTGTTCATCCGCGGCATCGGCCTGACCTCGATCTCCTCGGGCCAGGACCCGAGCGTCTCCTTCCAGGTCGACGGCGTCGTCATCGGCCGGCCCTCGGCGCAGCTCGCCTCCTTCTTCGACCTCGAACGGGTCGAGGTGCTGCGCGGCCCGCAGGGCACGCTCTACGGCCGCAACGCGACCGGCGGCAGCGTCAACCTGATCACCCGCAAGCCGACCCGCGACCTCAGCGGCTATCTCGACCTGACCTACGGCAATTACGACCGCATCCAGCTCGACGGCGCGATCAGCGGGCCGCTCGATGGCAAGGGCGACGTCCGCGCCCGCATCGCCTTCCAGAAGGTCAAGCATGACGGCTATGGCCGCAACGTGACCCTCAACGAGGACGTCAGCGACCAGGACAGCTGGGCGGTGCGCGGCATCCTCCAGGTCGATCCCGCCGCCAATGTCGATATCACCCTCTCCGCCGACTATGCGCGCGAGGACGACCATAATTATCCGTTCAACGGCTTCGGTCCCTATCGCTCCGACGTGCCGATGCCGGGCCTGCTGCTCGGCGGCACGCTGCTGCCCAACAGCCGCGACGTGACGACCGAGGTGCCGACCCGCAACGACCGCACCTTCTGGGGCCTGTCGGGCACGATCGGCGTCGATCTGGGTGGGGGCCTGCGCTTCCAGTCGATCACCGGCTATCGCAAGTCGCGCCGCGCCAACATCAACGATCCCGAGACGACCTCCTATGCGGTGTTCTCGCCGACCCTGACGGCGGAGAACGCCCGGCAATTCTCGCAGGAGCTCCAGCTCCTCTACACCAGCGACCGGCTCAACGGCGTCGCCGGCCTGTTCTACTATGACGAATCGCTCAAGGCGGAGCTCGACCTCGGCTTCCCGGTGATCGGCGCCGCCCTCGGCTTCCCGGCCGCTGACTATCATGAGGACGGCACGATCGACATCAAGGCCTATGCGGCCTTCACCCAGTGGACCTATGAGGTGGTCGACCATCTCCGGCTGACCGCCGGCGTCCGCTACAGCGACGAGAAGCGCCGCTCGAACGGCACCTTCACCATCTTCAGCTTCATGCCGCCGCCGAACGCCGCCAACGTCGTCGTGCCCGTCCATGTCGACAAGAGCTGGCACGCGCTGACGCCGAAGTTCAGCATCGACTACAAGCCGGTCGAGAATGTGATGCTCTATGCGTCGGCGACGCGCGGCTTCAAGAGCGGCGTGCTGCTGAGCGGCAACCCCAATCCGCCGGTCAATCCCGAATATATCTGGTCCTATGAGGCGGGCATCAAGTCGAGCTTCCTCGACAACCGGGTCCAGCTCAACGCCGCGGCCTTCTACTACGACTTCAAGGACCTGCAGGTTAACCGGATCATCAACGTCTCGATCGTCACCGAGAATGCGGCGGCGGCGCGGGTCAAGGGGGCCGAGGTCGAGCTGCGGGCGCGGCCGGTCGAGGGCGTCACGCTCAACGCCGACGCCACCTATCTCGACGCCACCTTCCGCAAATACAGCACCAAGCATCCGGCCCGTCCCGAACTCGGCCTGCTCGACCTGTCGGGCAACCGGCTCGCCAACGCGCCGAAATGGTCGCTCAACGCGGGCGCGGAGTTCGACCTGCCGATCGGCGTGCCCGGCCGGCTGTCGGCGCGCGGCGACGTCGCCTGGACCGGCAAGGTCTATTTCACCGAGTTCAACGAGAATCTCCTCTCGCAGGACGCGGTGGCGACGGTCGACGCCTCGCTGCAATATGAGAGCGAAGACGGCCACTGGCGCGCCAGCCTGTTCGGCAAGAACCTGACCAACCGCAAGATCGTGGCGAACAAGTTCATCGCCGCGCAGACGACCGGCTTCGCGCTCAATGGCGGCTTCAAGCCGCCGCGCACCTACGGCCTGCGGGTCGGCTACCGGCTGTAGCGCCCGCCCCCTTCCCTCTCGCCGTCCCGTTCAGGGACCGCGACCAACGCGCCGGATCGAAGCCCGTCTTCGGTCCGGCGTTTTCGTGTCGGCGCCCGTCACGCAATATAGCCTGATTCGTCAAATAGGTGGATCGTGTAGGTCGCCGAGAGGATGGATTTCCTCCGCCGGTTCCCCCTGCTGGACTCGTTCCAGACTGCATGGAGCCACGTCCTCCGCCCCTGTCGTCATTCCCGCGAAAGCGGGAATCCATGGACGGCGGCCCGCAAGAGACTGGATGCTCCGCAACCGTGGATTCCCGCTTTCGCGGGAATGACGACAGGGCGGCGTGATTCGATACCATCCGTAAAGCCTGCATCGGATCGAACCGTCCATTTTCCGGCAGAGACCGACCGTCGCTCCAGCGTTCGATTGTTATATGACATTCTTGTTCAAATCATATTGACCGTCATCGGGCGGCGTTATAATTTGGACAAATAAGTCATTTCGAAAACAGAAAGCTGGGAGGGGCTGACAATGGCAATCGAAATTCGTCCTGTTCGGATCATGTCCGCGCTGGCGGCGGGCGCGGCGCTCTGGCAGGTGCCGGCGCTGGCGGCCGCGCAGACCGCCGCCGCCGTCGACGATTCGGGCATCGCCGAGATCATCGTGACGGCGCAGCGCCGCTCCGAGAGCCTGGAGAACGTGCCGATCTCGATCACCGCCGCGACCGCCGACATGCTGACGGCGCGCGGTGTCAATTCGATGCGCGACATGATCGCCGCGGCGCCCAGCGTCACCCTGGTCACCGTCGCCGGCTATCTGCAGCCGCGCATCCGCGGCATCGGCAACGCGGCGGTCGGGCCGGGCTTCGAGGGCGGCGTCGCGGTCTATGTCGACGGCGTCTACCAGGCGGCGCCGCAGGCCAATCTGTTCTCGCTCGCCAATATCGAGCGGGTCGAGATTCTGAAGGGGCCGCAGGGCACGCTGTTCGGCCGCAACACGACCGGCGGCCTGATCCAGGTGATCACCCGCCAGCCGAGCCACGATTTCGGCGGCACCGCGTCGGTGACCGCCGCCAACTACCAGGATTTCACCGGCGATATCTACGTCACCGGCGGCCTGTCCGACACGGTGGCGATGAACTTCGCCGGCCATGCCGAGGTGCAGGGCAAGGGCTGGGGCGACAATATCGTCACCGGCAAGGACGCCTATCGCACCTATCACGACGTCGCCGTCCGCTCGTCGCTGCTGTTCGAGCCGAGCGACGCGACCAAGGTCCGCATCACCGGCGACTATCTCGACAACCGCAACAACATCAGCCCGTCGACCGTGCTGGCGCCGGGGACCGGCTTCCCTTTTCCGGGCCTGATCCTCCCCACCAGGACCTGGGACACCGCGAGCGACGTCCAGCCGAACAGCCGCGTCAAGAGCGGCGGCGCCACCGCGCAGATCACCCAGGATCTCGGCTTCGCCTCGCTGGTCAGCATCAGCGCCTATCGCAAGGCGCGCTACAGCCTCGTCTTCGACGGCGACGTCAGCAACCTCAAGCTGGTGTCGATCGACATCGGCCAGTCGGACCGCCAGTTCAGCCAGGAGGTCCAGCTCACCTCCAACCCGGATTCGAAGATAAGCTGGGTGCTCGGCGCCTTCTACTTCAACGCGGCGGGCCGGTTCGATCCCAACGGCGTGGCGCTGGACGGCTTCGTCAGGCCGTCGAGCCCGCTGGGCCCGGTCACCGGCAGCTTCAGCTATGCCCGGCTGGGGACGCGTTCGCTGGCCGGCTATGCGCAGGCGACCGCGCCGATCACCGACGCGACCAGGCTGACCCTCGGCATCCGCTACACGCGCGAGCGCAAGAGCCTCACCGACATCGAGAGCTTCACCACCTTCGCGGCGCTGCCGGCCCCGGTGCCCGGCGCGCCGGTCGCGGACCGCAGCGTCCGCTACAACCGGCCGACCTGGCGGGTCGCGGTCGACCATCGCTTCTCGCCGCAGCTGCTGGTCTATGCCTCCTATAATCGCGGCTTCAAGAGCGGCGGCTTCAACGGCCAGTTCCCGACCGACGCCGCCTATCTGCCCGAACGGCTCGACGCCTATGAGGTCGGCGCCAAGGCCAATCTGTTCGACCGCCACCTGCGGATCGACGTCGCCGGCTTCTATTACGACTATAGCAACATCCAGGTGTCGAAGTTCATCGGATCGCAGCAGAGCTTCTACAACGGCGCGGCGGCGCGGGTGTACGGCCTCGACGTCGATTTCGAGGCGAAGCTGAGCAGCCGGCTGTCGCTGTCGGGCGGCATGACCCTGCTCCACGACCGCTTCACCCGCTTCCCCAATGCGGTGATCTCGACCCAGGTGCCGACCGGGATCGTCATCACCACCGGATCGGCCAAGGGCAACCGCCTGCCGGTGACCGCCGATTTCAGCGCGACGCTGACCGCGACCCACCGCACGCCGCTGAGCTTCGCCGACCTGCTGGTCGACCTCAGCTACACCTATAATGACGGCTATTTCACCCAGCCCGACAATATCCTGCGCCAGCCGTCCTACAACCTGCTGGCGGCGGGCGCGCGGCTCGACTTCCCCAACGGGGTCAACGCCCGGCTGTGGATGCGCAACATCCTGAACGAGAAGATATTCAACACGCTCCAGGCGGGGACGTTCGACAGCAACGCCTCCTATCAGGCGCCCCGCACCTACGGCATCACCCTCGGAGTGAAATTCTGATGACATCGCAGCGCGTCAGCCGTCGTTCGATGCTGGGGGGCATCGGGCTGGCGGCGGCCGTCGCCGCCGGCGGCGCACCGGCCGTCCGGGCGGCGACGGCGTCGTCGTCGTCCGCGACGAAGCTCTACCTGCTCGGCACCGGCGGCGGGCCGATGCTGGGGGGCGAGCGCGGCATGGCGGCGAGCGCGCTGGTGGTCGGCGACGCGGTCTACCTGATCGATTGCGGCTATGGCGCGTGCGAGCGCATCTCGCGCGCCGGCCTGTCGGTCGCGGCGATCGGATCGGTGTTCATCACCCACAACCATGCCGACCATCTGCTCGACTATGGCTCCTTCCTGTTCTTCTCCTGGTTGCAGGGGCGGCGCGACGAGCTGCGCGTCTACGGGCCGCCGCCGCTCCGCAAGATCACCGACGACCTGCTGTCGGCCAATGCGCTGCCGCTGCACTATTACAAGGAGGACATGCACTCGCCGCCGATGCCGCCGGTGCGGGTCGACGAGATATCCGCGGCGGGGCCGGTCATGCAGGACGACCGCGTCCGCGTCCGGTCGGTCGTCGTCCACCATCCGCCGGTCGAGCCGGCGCTCGCCTATCGCTTCGACACGGCCGACCGCTCGGTCGTCTTCTCGGGCGACACCTCGCCGTCCGACGCGCTGATCGGCCTCGCCAGGGGCGCCGACATATTGGTCCACGAGGCCTGCGACGTGGCGCGGACGATCGAGATGATGAAGGGCGCGCCGCCGCCGGCCGACGGCGACGCCCGGATCAACGGCGCCGGCAGCTCGGCGCCGCAGGGCTATGATCCCGCCAAGTTCGCCGAGCATGTCCTCAAGGCGCACACTTCGGTGGCCGACGCCGCGAAGGTCGCCGCGGCGGCCGGGGTCAAGACGCTGGTCCTCCACCATCTCTCGCCGGGCAGCTCGAAGATCGTCCCCGACGCGGCCTGGATCGCCCAGGCGCGGCCGCATTTCGCGGGCGAGATCGTCGTCGCCCATGACGGCGCCATCCTCTGACCAACGGTAAAAAAGCTTCCATGGAAACGATCAGAACCGGTGTCCTCGTCGTCGGCGCCGGGCCGGCCGGGCTCGCCGCCGGCCTGCTGTTGCAGCGCCAGGGCTGCGACGCGCTGACCATCACCCGCTATGGCTGGACCGCGCACACGCCGCGCGCCCACCACATCAACCCGCGCGCGATGGAACTGCTGCGCGGCCTCGGACTGGAGCAGGCCGTCCGCCGCCGCGCCTTTCCGCAGGGCGCGGTCCGGAACGTCGTCTGGTGCGTCAGCCTCGCCGGGCGCGAGATCGGCCGGCTCGAACATTATCATTCGTCGGGACCGGGCGGCTATCATGACAGCTCGCCCTGCGACCCCGCCAATATCGCGCAGCACAACCTCGAGCCGATCCTCGCCGAGGAATTGCTGCGGCGGGGCGGCAAGCTGCTGTTCAACATGGACTGCCTCTCCGTCGAGCAGGACGAGGGCGGCGTCCGCGCCACCGTCCGCAACCGGGCGACCGGCGAGACGGTCCGCATCGAGGCCGACTATCTGGTCGGCGCGGACGGCGCCAACAGCCTGGTCGCGCGCGACATCGGCCTCGAACTGGACGGGCCGGCCGGCTGGGGCGCGGCGATCAACGTCTGGATCCGCGCCGATCTCAGCCGTTACGTCGCGCATCGCCCCGGCGCGCTGTTCTGGACCAACCAGCCGGGCAGCCCCTTCTGGATCGGATCGGGCGTGTTCGTCGCGGTCGAGCCGTGGGACCAGTGGATGGTCACCTTCATGTACGATCCCGCCACTGGCGAGCCCGACCTCGACCATGATGTGCTGGTCGATCGCATCCGCCACATCGTCGGCGATCCCGATATCGCGGTGGAGATCCTCCACGCCGGCACCTGGCTGATGAACGCGCAGGTCGCCCGCAGCTATTCGCGCGGCCGCGTCTTCTGCGTCGGCGACGCGGTCCATCGCCACTCGCCCGCCAACGGGCTCGGCGCCAACACCTCGATGCTCGACGCCTATAATCTGGCGTGGAAGCTCGACCTCGTGCAGCGCGGCGTCGCCGATCCGGCGCTGCTCGAAACCTATGGGGTCGAGCGCCAGCCGATCGGCGCGGCGGTGATCGCGCGGTCGATGAAGAGCGTCGGCGAATTCCCCGCCGTCGCGGCGGCGCTCGGCTATGCGCCGGGCCAGACGGTGGCGGAGGGGCAGGCGTGCCTCGACCTGCTGTCGGCGCCGGGCGAGGCCGGCGAGCAGGTGCGCGCGCGGGTTGCCGAGGCCTTCTCGCTCCAGGCCTATCAGTTCAGCGCCGCCGGCTTCGAGCTCGGCTATCATTATCCCGAGGGCGCGGTCGTCGATTGCGGCGTCGCCTACCGGCCGAGCGCCGACCCCGACCTGATCCACCGGCCGCAGGTCTGCCCCGGCGCGGTGCTGCCGCATGCCCGGCTGGTCGGCCGCGACGGGGTCGAGCGGTCGACGCTCGACATCGTCTCCGACGGCGGCTTCCACCTGCTCACCGGTCCCGGCGGGGAGGGGTGGCGCGACGTCTGCCGCGCCGTCGCCGACCGGTTCGGGCTCGACATCGGGGTGAGCCTGATCGGGCCCGGCGGCGACCATGAGGACAGCTACCAGGCGTGGCGCGGCCTGCGCGAGACCGGCGATTCGGGGGCGATCCTCGTCCGGCCCGACACCCATGTCGCCTGGATGGCGCCGGCCTTCTCGACCGAAGCGGGGGAGGAACTGACGCGCGGAGTGGCCGCCCTGCTGGGGCGTTCGTCCTAGGCTCGTTCCAGATGGGACCGAGGCATGTCGTCAGGCCCCCCGCCGTCACTCCCGCGAAAGCGGGAGTCCATGGTTACGGGGCATCCGGCTTCTTGCGGGCCGCCGTCCATGGATTCCCGCTTTCGCGGGAATGACGGAAAGATGAGGAAAACCGACAGGCTGCGATCGAGTCCGAAACCATCGGCCGGATCAGCTCTTCTCCACCGGGAAGGAATAGGCCCGCGCGGCCGCGGCCCGCGCATCGTCCTCCTCGATCGGGATGGAGGCCAGCGCCCGCGCCTCGGCCGGGTCGAGGCCCAGCGCCACCGCCATCTCCCCGGCGGCGAGGTCGATATGGTCGTTGCCGACCTTCTCGACCAGCACCCGGTGGATCGTCATGATCTGCATGCCCAGGCCCATGTCGATCGCGACGGCCATCGGCATCGCGCGCAGCCGGCCGCTCCCGAACGCCGCCTCGAACTCGGCGGCGATGAACTCCTTGGCGCCGGCGTTGAGCGGCCCGGCGAGCGGCATGGTGCGCAGCAGGATCCAGCCGCGCGCCGCATCGGACACCGCGAAGCGGATGAACAGCCGGAAGGCGAGGATGATCCGCTCGATCGGGTCCTCCATCTCGTCGATCGCGCCCGAGATGACCGAGTTGATCGCGAAGGAGACGTCGTTGCCGACCGCGCGGAACAGCTCGTCGCGCGACTTGAAATGATTGTAGAAGGTGCCGCGCGCGACCTTCGCCTCGGCGATCACGTCGTCGATCGTCGGCGCTTCGGCGCCGTGCACGGCGAACAGGCGGTAGGCCGCCTGCATCAGCTTGTTGCGCGACTTGGCGCGCCGCTGCTCGCCCACCTCGACCCTGCGGGCGAGCTGGACCGGGTTCAGCCGCGACGTGCGGGGGGCGGTCCGCGCCTTGCGCCGGGCCGGCTTGGCGGCTTCGCTCGATTCCGGGCGCGGCGCTCCGTCCTCCAAGATGATGCTCTCCATGGGCGAAAGGGTCGGAATGAGCCCTTTCGGATTGACGATGTAGTCCATTGGCCATGCGAACGCCACCCGGAACGGTCGGAAATCCGGGCTCTCGGCGGGCGGAAGCCATTTTGTCCGAACCGTATATTGCAATATGGTCGACAATCCTACAAGATGTCGGCCATCGATTTGGGAAGGGATGTCGAATGGATTTGGAGAAGCGCGCCGTCGCCGCCGATTTGCTGCATGAATTCTGCTGGCGGGCGGACATGGGGATGGGGGACCGCATCGCCGAGCTGTTCACCGACGACGCCACCGTCGACGCCCCCCATTTCCAGCTCGCCGGCCGGGCCGAGATCCACGACTGGTTCAGCGCCCGCGCGAAACCCGGCGAGCGCAAGGTGCGGCACATCCTGTCGAACCTGCGCTTCGACGAGCGCGCCGACGGGACGATGGGCGTCACCGCCTACGCCATGGTCACGATGCTGCTGCCGACCGGCGAGGCCGCGAAGGTCGCGGTCGGCACCTCGACCGACGAGCTGCGCTTCGACGGGCAGCGCGCCCTGTTCGCCGCCCGCCGGCTCGACATCGCCTTCGAGGGTCGCTTCGCGGTCGAGGGAGGCGCGGCATGAAGCTCGCGACGATCGCGCTCGACGGCGCGGCGGTGCCGGCGCTCGTCCGTGATGGAGCCGCCTTCCCCTTCGCCTCGCTGGCGCCGGACCTGCCGGCCTCGATCGAGGCGCTGCTCGCCGGCGGCGACGCGGCGATGGCCCGTCTCCGTCGCGCCGCTGACAGGGCGGGCGAGGCTATCCCCCTCGACCAGGCCCGGCTGCTCGCCCCGCTGACCCGGCCGTCCAAGCTGCTCGGTATCGGCTTCAACTATTCGAGCCATGTCGAGGAGGTTCGCGCCAAGGGCATTCCGATCCCCGACCTCTCCAACCAGATCTGGTTCAACAAGCAGGTCAGCGCGATCGCCGGCCCGTTCGATCCGATCCACCTGCCCGCCTCGTCCGAGCAGCTCGACTATGAATGCGAGCTGGGCATCGTCATCGGCCGGCGCTGCCGCCATGTCGCGGCGGCCGACGCGCGCAAGGTGATCGCCGGCTATCTGGTCGCCAACGACGTCAGCGTCCGCGACTGGCAGCTCAAGGCGCCGACCGCGACGCTCGGCAAGTCGTTCGACACCCACGCGCCGATCGGTCCCTGGATCACCACCGCCGACGAGGTCGCCACCCCGGACGATCTCGCGATCCGGACGCTGGTCGACGGGACGGTGGTGCAGGACGGCCGGACCAGCGAGCTGGTCAACGGCATCGACGCGATGATCGCCTATCTGACCCAGGTGATGACGCTCGAGCCCGGCGACATATTGCTCACCGGCACGCCGAGCGGCGTCGCGGCGGGCCGCAACCCGCCGGCCTGGCTGCGCGAGGGGCAGGTCGTCCGCGTCGAGATCGAGGGGCTCGGCCATATCGAGAACCGGGTGGTGGCCGAACCGCTCGACCAGACGAGCTTCATCCAATGAGGCAGGGCGCGACGCGGCGGGGCGGCGAGGTGCCGGAATGAAGGCTGTGGTCCTCGATCGGCTGGGCGGGCTGCCGCATCCCGCCGATTTCGCCGAGCCCGACCTGCAGGGGGCGGAGACGCTGGTGCGGGTGGCGGCGGCGGCGATCAAGCCGATCGACCGGGCGATCGCGGCGGGCACCCATTATGCCAGCCCCAGGGCGCTGCCGGTGGTCTGCGGGCTGGACGGCGTCGGCGCCGACGCGGCGGGCGAGCGGGTCTATTTCATGGCGACGCGGCGTCCCTATGGGGCGATGGCGGAGCTGGCGCCGGCGGCCTGGACCGTACCGGTGCCCGGCGCGCTCGACACCGCGGCGGCGGCGGCGGTGGTGAACCCGGCGATCGCCGCCTGGCTTCCGCTCGAATGGCGCGGCGGGCTCCGGCCCGGCCAGTCGGTGCTGATCCTCGGCGCCACCGGCAATGCCGGGCGGATGGCGGTGATGGTCGCCCGGCTGCTCGGCGCGGGACGGGTCGTCGCCGCCGGGCGCAACCGGGACGTCCTCGCCGGCCTCGGCGCCGACGCGACCGTCGACCTGTCGCTGCCGCGCGAGGATATCGTCGCGCGCTTCTCGGCGGTGATCGGCGACGGCCTCGACGTCGTCGTCGACTATCTCTGGGGCATGCCGGCGGAGGCGCTGCTCGAAAGCCTGACCAAGGGCGACCTCCATGCCGCCGGGCAAGCGACGCCGATCCGCTTCGTGTCGGTCGGGGAGATGGCGGGGCGCGACATCACGCTGCCGTCGGCGCTGCTGCGCGGGTCGCGGATCGAGCTGCTCGGCAGCGGCACCGCCAACATGCCGCCGCTCGACCGGATGAAGCGGATCACCGCCGACATCCTCGCGCTCGCCGCCGAGGGGCGGCTCGATGTCGGGATCGAGCGCTATCCGCTCGCCGACGTCGCACGGGCCTGGGAGCGGGCGGCGACCGCCGACCGGCGGCCCGTGGTGATGATCGACTAGGAGATGAGCGCGCGGAACGGGCCCGTCCGTTCAGGCCGGCTCGAATTCCCGGAGCCGGCTGCGCAGATTCTCCTCGACCGTGTCGAGATGCTCCTCGAACAGCCGGACGGCGCGGTCCTCGTCGCGGGCGACCAGCGCGGCGATGATCTCGTCATGCTGGTGCATGCCCTCGCTGGCGCGATGGGTGAGCGGACCGTCGAGATTCTGCACCCGGATGATCTGGCGCGAGGTGACCAGGTGGACGTCGGCCAGCGGCTCGTTGCCGCTCGCCAGCACGATCGCGCGGTGGACGCTGTTGTTGAGCTTGAGGAAACCGTGGATGTCGTTGCGCGCCATGGTGTCGCGCATCTGCTCGTCGAGCTCGGCGATGTCGCGCAGCTCCTCTTCCTTCGCCGAGCGGCAGGCGAGGCGGACGGCGAGCAGCTCGAGCGCGCGGAGCAGCTCGAAATTCTGCAGCGTCTTCTCGGGCGTCGGCGCGGTGACGACCGCGCCGCGATTCGGCGTCACCTCGATCAGCCCTTCGGCGACCAGGCTCTGGTAGGATTCCCGCAGCGGCGACCGCGAAATGCCGTAGCGCTCGCACAGCAGGCGTTCCTGCAGCCGCGTCCCCGGCCGCCACACCCCGTCGATGATCTCCTGCCGGAGCCGGTTGCAGACTTCCGACTGGAGCGAGGAGCGTTGGATCCGGGTGTCGTTCATGCTGGCTGGGTATCGCATCTGGTATCATGTCGACAAGATGCCATCGTCTCAGTCGCGATGCATGTCCCAGGGTGTCTTGCCCTCGGGGAGGGTGGGACGTCGGGTGATCTGGTCGAGGGGTGTTCCGGCCTCATAGGCGGCGATCATCGCCTCGGGATCGAAGACGATGCCCATGAAGTTCTCCTCATAGGCGCCGGAGGCGAAGAAGCGCTCGACGCCCTCGACGTCGAACACGTCGTACTGGAGCTCGACCTTGGTGCCGTCGGGATCGCGATAGTACATCGAGATGGTCGGGCCGTGGTTGATCGTCCAGAAGGGCGCGATGCCCTGGGCCTCGAGCCGGCGGTAGGTGGCGAGCAGGGCGCCGAGCTCGGCATAGGTGAAGGCGATGTGCTCGGGCCCGGCATTGGCCATGTCCTGGTCGCGCAGGTCCGGCATGTTGATGATGCCGATGCGGTGATGCTCGTCGTCATAGGTCATGAAGCTGAGCTGCGCATTCTCGTAGGAGGGCTGCGCGTCGAGCACCGTCGACCACCATGCCTTGCTCGCCTCGAAGCGCGGCGTGCGGATCACCACATGCGCCAGCTTCGACGGCTTCACGGCTTCGGGATAGGCGGCGGCCAGATTGCGCGCGGCGGTCATGCTGGTGTCCCTCATCATCTTGTTTGAATATTGTCGACCATAATACGATATTAATGTCAACAAACGCTTGACGGATCGATTTTGGCGTGGCTTGATCAGTTTGTCCGATGGTCGACAATCTTAAAGAGCGCATCCGACAATAATCGCGAGCGGTGGCGACGAACGAGGTCCGCCCCGCATCGCCGTCCAGGGAGGGAGCAACATGCGGCAGAAGAATCTTCGGGAAACGTTCCTGGCGGGGGCGGCGATCGCCGCGCTGCTGGCGTCGCCCGCCATGGCGCAGGATGCGCCGGCCGGGGAGGGCGCGCCGTCGGGCGACATCGTCGTCACCGGCACGCGCGTCGTCCGCGACGGCTATCTGGCGCCGACCCCGACCACCGTCGTCGGCGTGGCCGAGATCCAGAAATCGGCGCAGGTCCAGCTCGCCGACTATATCAACCAGCTTCCACAGCTCTCCAATTCGCTGTCGCCGACCACCAACCGCAACGGTTCGTCGTCGGGGGCGAGCTTCCTCAACCTGCGCGGCCTGGGGGTCAATCGCACGCTGGTGCTGCTCGACGGCCGCCGCGTCACCCCGTCCTCGCTGACCGGCAACGTCGATTTCGCGCTGCTGCCGCAGGCGCTGGTCCAGCGGGTCGACATCGTCACCGGCGGCGCCTCGTCGGCCTGGGGCTCGGATGCGGTCGCGGGCGTCGTCAACCTGGTGCTCGACCGCGAGTTCAAGGGGCTGAAGGGCGAGATCGTCAGCGGCATTTCGGACCATGGCGACGGCGGCCAGTTCAAGGCCAATCTCAGCTTCGGCACGCCCTTCGCCGACGGGCGCGGCCATTTCATCGCCAGCGTCGAGCATAACGAGCTCAAGGATGTTCCGCGCGCCGGATCGCGCGACTGGTACAAGGGCTGGAACATCGTCAACAACCCCGCCTATGTCGCGGGCGGCTCCGCGCCGATGCGGCTGCTGGTGCCCAATGTCGGCCTGTCGCGCAGCACGCCGGGCGGCCTGATCTCGGCGGGTCCGCTGGCAGGCACGCAGTTCCTGGCGGGCGGGGAGCCGGCGCGGTTCAATCCCGGCTCGGTCAGCGGCCTGCTCTCCTATGGCGGCGACGGCTATCTCGCTGGCCAGGACCAGCAGCTCCTGACCCCGGTCAACTGGGACACCGTCTACGCCCGCGCGGAATATGAGGTCTCGCCGGCCTTCACCCTGTTCGCCGACGGCAATTACGCCAAGGCCGACTCCTCCTATTCGGTGCGCCTCTACCAGCGCGACGGCAACATCACGATCAGCCGGCAGAACGCCTATCTCGATCCCGTCACCGCCGCGCGGATGGACGCGGCCGGGCTGACCAGCTTCCAGCTCGGCAAGCTCCACACCGACCTGCCGGTCGCCAAGGTCAAGAGCAGTCGCGAGCTGATCCGCGGCGTCGTCGGCGCGACCGGTGATCTCGGCGGAAGCTGGTCCTACGACGCTTATTATCAATATGGCCGGACGCTGTTCGACACCGCCGCCGTCAACAACGTCATCACCGCCAACTACAACAACGCGGTCGACGCGGTCGACCAGGGGCTGATCCAGACCGGCGTCGCCAACGGCAACATCGTCTGCCGGTCGAGCCTGACAAGTCCCGGCAACGGTTGCGTGCCGTTCGACGTGTTCGGCACCGGCGGCGTCTCGCAAGCGGCGCAGGACTATATCTTCGGCGAGGCGACCCAGAGCACCGTCATCAAGCAGCAGGTCGCCGCCGCCAACCTGCGCGGCGAGCCGTTCAGCCTGTGGGCGGGGCCGGTCTCGGTCGCGCTCGGCGTCGAATGGCGCAAGGAGCAGTATAACGCCCGGCAGCCGGACCCGATCTCGCTGACCAACGGCTTCTTCCTCGGCAACTACAAGCCGTCGGCGGGCTCCTTCAACGTCCGCGAAGGCTATTTCGAGGCGGTGGTGCCGCTGCTCGTCGACCTGCCCTTCGCCAAGCGGGTCGAGTTCGACGGCGCGGTCCGCTATACCGACTACAGCACCAGCGGCAGCATCGCGACGTGGAAGGCGGGGCTGTCGTGGGAGGTCGACGACCAGCTCCGGCTGCGCGGCACCATCTCCCGCGACATCCGCGCGCCCAACCTGAACGAGCTGTTCCTCGCCAGCGCGTCGACCAATTTCGCGATCGTCGATCCGGTCGCGGGCGGCAATTATTCGGTGCGCCGCGTCGTTGCCGGCAATCGCAACCTCGGCCCCGAGCGGGCGATCACCAAGTCGGCGGGCATCGTCTACCGGCCGAACTGGTTCCCCGGCTTCTCCGCGTCGGTCGACGTCTACGACATCAAGATCGACGACGCGATCTTCACCCCCGACGCGCAGGTCGTGATCGACCAGTGCCAGGCGGGCGTCCAGGCGCTCTGCGCCGCGATCAGCCGCGGCGCCGGCAACCTCGTCACCGAGATCCGCGTGCTGCCGCAGAACGTCCTGTCGGAACGCGCGCGGGGCCTCGACATCGACGCTTCCTATCGCCGCCCGCTCGGCGAGGGGCAGCTCTCGATCCGCGCGCTCGCCAGCCATGTGTTCAAGCGCGAAGTCGACTCCTTCGGCACCTTCCTGCGTTATGACGGCGTGACCGGCGACGGGCTCGGCCTGCCCAAATGGCGCGCGCAGACCACCGTCACCTACGACCAGGGCGGCTTCTCGACGACGCTGACCAGCCGCTATGTCAGCGGCGGCGTCCTCAACAAGGCGTGGGGCCCGGCCGACATCGACGACAACAGCACCGCGAGCCGGACCTATTTCGACTTGTCGGCGAGCTACACCTTCTCGCGCACCCACGGGACCGAGATGCAGATCTTCGGGGTGGTCCAGAACCTGTTCGACAAGGACCCGGCGGTGTCGGTCGCGACCAGCGGCAACGCCTTCACCAGCACCGGCACCAATGCCAGCTTCTTCGACACGATCGGCCGGCAGTTCCGCGTCGGCGTCCGGTTCCGCCGGTGAGGCGCCGGTCGCTCGCGGTCGCGGCGGCCTGCGCGCTGCTGTCGACCCAGGCGTGGGGCCAAGCGAACCTCGAACGCTTCGCCGCGCCGCCGCCGACCGCCGACGAGGTGATGCTGCAATCGGCCGACGAGTTGGGCGAGCCCCGGCATTTCTGCGCCGACGTGCCGGGGTTCGGCGTGCTGAGCGCCGGCCTGACCGGCTGGGAGCCGCGCTGGCCGCTCGAGGTGCACACGTGCAAGCTGGGGCTGCCCAAGTCGCATTATTTCTTCGTCGACCAGCTCGTCTCGCGCAGCGCCTTCGCCGATCGCGGCCAGATCCGCTTCACCCGCTTCGACCTCTGCGCCGAGGTCCATCGCACCGGCGCGACGCCCGACAGCGTCGTCCGCGAGGATAGCTGGGTCGTGCTCGCGCCGTGCGGCGCCAGCCCGCGCCAGCGCTTCCGGCTGGCGGCGAACGGCGAGATCCGGTCGGAGGTCGACCCCGCCAAATGCCTGACCATCGGCCTGGAGGCGCACGAGGCGGGCAACCGCGCGCCCGGCCAGCCCTGGCTGCAGCGGGCGCTGACCGTCAGCAGCTGCGCGCCGGCCGAGGCGCCGCGCCAGGCGTGGCGGCTGTCCGCGCCCGGCCCCGATCCTTCCTGAACCCACCCACGCCACGACCATGAAAAGAGGGGAATGCATGATGAGATTGTTCGCCAAACTGGCCCTCGGCCTGGCCGCGTCCGCCGTCGCGACGGCCGGCGCGCAGGCCGCCCAGCTCGTCCAGGCGAGCCCCAGCGTCTGGTGGGTGAAGGGCGATCGCCCCGGCGCCGCGATATCGAGCGTGATCGTGACCAAGGACGGCCTGATCGTCATGGACGCGACCTGCCGCAGCGAGGGCACCGCGGTCTGGCTGAAGGGCGAGCTCAAGAAGCGCTTCAACCTGCCGGTCCGCTATGTGATCGAGAGCCACGACCATGAGGACCATATCTGCGACCTCGACGTGTTCGACGACACCGCCGTCACCATCGCCCATGACAAGAACCGCGAGGCGATCGTCCGCGAGGGCCGCAACACCTCGGTCCCCGACATCACCTTCAGCAAGGAGGCGACGATCTGGCTGGGCGGCAAGCAGGTCAAGCTGCTCTATTTCGGGCCGACCCACAGCGACAATCTGATCCAGGCCTATCTGCCCGACGAGAAGGTGCTGATCGCGCCTGACTTCATGCAGCGCGGCAAAGGGCTGATCCCCGACTTCCGCGACATGGACGTCGACAACATGCTCGACACCTGGAACACCGTCTATCGCATGTACGACATCGACGTGATCATCAACGGTCACGGCGGCGTCTCGCCGAAGAGCGACATCCTCAACAACATCGAATATGTCACCGCGCTCCGCAAGGCGGTGCTCGACGAGATGGTCAAGGGCACGCCGCTGCCGAAGATCCTCGAAACCGTCACCATGCCCGAGTTCAAGGACTGGCGCGGCTATTCGATGTGGCTGAAGGCCGACATCGTGACGATGTGGGACTATCTCTACCGCAAGCGCGAGCCCAATGTCGGGCCGATGCACGGCGCCTGGCAGAATGTCGTCGACAAGATCATGAACGGCGCCGCCGAGGCGACCAACACCGCCAATCCCAACGCCGCCGAGGAATGATGCGGACGGGATGGGGGCCGACGCCCCCATCCCGCATTCCACGAGGGAAGGGAGAGGATATGAGCGAGCAGTCCCGATCGGCCCGGCGGGTGGTCAATCCGCCGTCGATGCCGGCGCCGCCGGGATGGAGCCATGCGGTCGCCGCCGGCGGCTGGCTGTTCGGCGGCGGGCTGATGGCGACCGACTATCGCGACGGCCTGCGCGCGGAGGCGCGGACCGATCCCGACCGTCCCTGGGCGAGCGAGCCGCTCGACGCCGAATCGCGGCTGATCCTCGACGATCTCGGCGCGGTGCTGGCGGCGGCGGGGTGCGACCGTCGGCGCGACCTGGTCCGCGTCTGGCAGTGGCTTCGCGCCCGCTATCCCGACGACGCGGCCTATGCGGCGGGGCAGGCGGCCTGGCCGGCCTTCCCGTCGGGCACGCCCTATGCCCGCAACCTCGGCGCGATGGTCGGCGATCCGCAGCGCTCGTCGACCGGCATCGGCGTGCGCCAGCTACCGGTGCCCGAGGCGCTGCTGTCGGTCGACTTCATCGCGGTCGAGCCGCGCCCCGGCGTCGAGAAGCGCGGCTTCGCCATGCCCGACGACGTGCCGCAGCCCAAGATCGGCTATTCGCCCGCGACCCGGATCGGCGACTGGGTGTTCCTCGCCGGCTTCGGCGCGACCGACTTCAAGGGCGACTGGATGGCGACCGCGCATATGGGACCGCGCGGCATGATCGCGCCCGAGGCGCGGGTGAACCCCTATATCTGGCTGGGGTCGGAGATCGAGGCGCAGACCGACTATACGCTGCGCATGATGGCGCGGATGGCCGAGGCGGCTGGCACCAGCCTCGACCGTTGCGTGAAGGCGGACGTGACGGTGCGCCATCCGTCCGACGTCGCCGGGATGGAGCGGATCTGGCGCCGCTACTTCCCCGACGATCCGCCCGCCCGCAACCTCGTCACCGGCGCCGAGCTGGTCATCAAGGGCACGCGGGTCGAGATCGCGATGCTGCTGCTCGCCGGCGATTCCGCCCTGTCGCGGCGCGGCATCACGCTGGCGGACGGGCCCGCGCCGCCCGGCCATGCCCCGCACGCGGTCCATGCCGGCGACTTCCTGTTCACCAGCGGGCTGCTCGCGCTCGACGCGACGGGCAAGGTGCCCGCGGGCTGGCGCGCGGGCGCGGACGTGCCGCATTTCCGATCGCCCGCGCGCGACCAGGCGACGGCGATCCTCGATACGCTGTCGCGGCTGTGCGCCGAGGCGGGGGCCTCGCTGGCCGACGTCTGCAAGGTGCAGGCCTTCCTCGACGACCTCGCCCATCTGCCCGAGATGCTCGGCGCCTGGCGCGAGGCCTTCCCCCACGAGCCGCCGGCGCTGTCGGCGGTGGCGATGGGCGGCGGCGACCCGCTGATCGCGCCCGGCGCGGTGATGCAGTGGGACGCGATCGTCCACGCGCCCGCAGGAGACAAGACCGCATGACGCCCGCTGCCCGCACATTCTGGCTCTGCTTCGCCGTGGCGATGCTCGACGGCTTCGACACGCTGGTGATATCGTTCATCGCCCCCGCCTTCGCGGGCGAATGGGGGCTCGCCGAAGCGCAGGTCGGCCGCATCTTCGGGGCGGGGCTGGTCGGGGCCGCGATCGGCGCGGTCGGCGGCGGCGCGCTCGCCGACGCGATCGGCCACCGGCGGACCCTGCTCGGCTGCGTCACCCTGTTCGGGCTGCTGACCATGGGATGCGCGATGGCGCCCGACATGGGCAGCCTGATCCTGCTCCGCCTGCTCGCCGGGCTCGGTCTCGGCGGCGCGATCCCCGCCATCTCGGCGCTCGCCGCCGGCAGCGTCGGGCCGGAGCGCCGCAGCGCGACCGTGACCCGCATGTTCCTCGGCTTCCCGCTCGGCGCGGTGGTTGGCGGCATGGTGGTCGCGGCGATGATCGGGCCGCTCGGCTGGCGCTCGGCGCTGTGGATGGGCGGCATCCTCGCGCTGCTGCTGGTGCCGGCGGTCTTCGCCTGGATCGGCGATGCGCGGCCGGGCGCGCACCATGGCGACGCGGCGGACGCGGCGCGCGAGCCGGTGCTCGGCGGGGGCCGCCGCACCGCCGCCCTGTCGCTGTTCGCCGCCGCCTTCCTGATCCTGCTGGTCGGCTATTTCCTCGTCTCCTGGGCGCCGACGATCCTGGTTCGCGCCGGGGCGACGCCCGAACGGGCGATCATCGGCGCGGTGCTGCTCAACGTCGGCGGGATCGTCGGCGCGCTGGCGCTGACCCGCATCCTCGACCGGGTCGGGCCGTTCCGCGTCGCCGGCCTCGCCCTGCTGGTCGGAGCCGCCTTCACCGTCGCGCTCGGCAGCCACCTGCCCAGCGCGGTCGTCGCGACGCCGCTGCTGGTGCTGGCCGGCGCGACGGTGATCGGCGCGCAGCTCACCCTGCCGTCGCTGGCGGCGGCGCTGTTCCCGCCCTCGGCGCGCGGCCGGGGCGTCGGCTTCACCATGGGCGTCGGCCGGCTCGGGTCGATCGCCGGGCCGCTGATCGGCGGCGAGATGCTCGGCGCCGGCCTTTCCGATCAGGCGCTGTTCGCCTGCGTGGCGGTGCCGGTGCTGCTCAGCGGGCTGATCCTCCGCTTCGCGCATGGCCGGCGGCCCGCCGCCGGTCAGGGATAGACCGGCACCGTCGGGCGGATCGGCTCGGGCTGCGGTTCGACCCGGTTCTCGATATGGCCGAGCCGCTCGATCTCGACCCGCACCACGTCGCCGGGCTTCAGATAGCAGGGCGGGTCCATCAGCCCGCCGACCCCGGCCGGGGTGCCCGTCGACAATATGTCGCCCGGTTCGAGGGTGAAGGCGCTGGTCAGCTCCTCGATCATGTCGCCGATCCGGGCGATCATGTCGCCGGTCGACCCGCTCTGGCGCAGCTCGCCGTTGACGTGGGTGGTCAGGCGCAGCGCGTGCGGATCGGGAATCTCGGCCTTCGTCGTGAGCCAGGGACCCATCGGGCCATGGCTGTCGAACGACTTGCCGAGCATGTGGGTCGGCGCACGGAGCTGCCAGTCGCGCACCGACACGTCGTTGCAGACCAGATAGCCGGCGACCACCGCCATCGCGTCGGCCGCCTTCACGCCCCGGCAGCGGCGACCGATCACCACGCCCATCTCGCCCTCATAGTCGAGCTGGTCGGACAGGACGGGCTTCTCGATCGGCAGATAGGGGCCGTTGACGCAGCTCGTCTGCTTGTTGAACCAGACCTGGGTCGGGCTGCGCACCATGCCGATCTTCGCCGACTCGGCGAGGTGCGAGGCATAGTTGCCGCCGAGCGACAGGAATTTGCGCGGGTTCGGGATCGGGGCGAGCAGCCGCACCGCGTCGAGCCGGACCCGCCTCGTCGCGGCGGCGGCGAGCGCGCGCAGCGCGGGTTCGAGCCCGTCGCCATGCGCGTCGAGCAGCGCGCGGACGTGCGGCGGCGCGTGCGGGACGGTGGAGAGGTCGACGATCTCCCCGCCCTCGATCACGCCATAGCCGACGCGGTCTTCATCCTGGAACGTGACGATCTTCATGGGGTCTCCTCCGTGGAAAAGGGCGGCTTCGCCCGCCGCGAAGAGCGGCATTGACCTTTTTGACGTTTATGTCCAAATTGATGAAATAGGTCAAATCGAAACAGCCGCCGCAACGACGGCCGGGAATCGAGGGAGAGTCGGATGGTTTACCTACGCAATGCCTGGTATGTGGCGGCCTGGTCGGACGAGGTTTCCGACAATCTGCTGACCCGCAGGATCCTGAACGAGCAGGTGCTGCTCTATCGGACCGAGGCGGGCGAGCTCGTCGCCACCGCCAACACCTGCCCGCACCGCTTCGCGCCGCTGCACCTGGGCAAGGTCGTCGGCGACGCGATCGAGTGCCCCTATCACGGCCTGCGCTTCAACGGCGAAGGCCGCTGCGTCTTCAACCCCGATGGCGACGGCCGCATCCCCGCCGGCGCGCGCCTGCGCACCTATCCGATCACCGAGCGGCTCGGCGCCGCCTGGATCTGGATGGGCGATCCGGCGCGGGCCGACCTGGCGATGATCCCCGACTTCGAGTTCCTCGAGGACCCGAGCTACCGGACGGTCAAGGGCGTGCTCCACGTCCGCGCCAATTATCGCTACATCAACGACAATCTGATGGACGAGGCGCACCTCCACATGGTCCATCACAATTCGCTGGCCTGCGACATGGTGCGCCGCGCGAAGACCGAGCTGGTCAAGGACGAGGGCGGCACGATCTGGGCCAATCGCTACGGCCGTGACGGCGCGCCGCCCGCCATCTTCGACATGATGTGGCGGATGACCCGCGGCGATTATGAAGGGACGATGGACCATTGGGTCGAGGGTGGCTGGAAGGCGCCCTGCTTCGTCCGCAACAACACCGGCGTCGTGCTGCACGGCCGCCCGCGCGACGAGGGGCTGGAGACCAAGAACGCCCATCTGCTGACGCCGGAGACCGACACGACCACCCATTATTTCTGGGCGATCTGCCGCAATTTCCGGACCGATGACGCCGAACTCGACCAGGGCATCCGCACCGGCACCGAATATGCCTTCGTCCATGAGGACGAGGTGATGCTCAACGCCGTCCAGGAAGCGATGGGCGATCGCGAATTCTGGTCGATGAAGCCCGCGCTGCTGCAGGCCGACATCGGCGCGGTCGAGCTGCGCCGCACGCTCGACCGGATGATCGCCGCCGAACAGGCCGAACAGGCCGAACAGCAGGCCGGACAGGCCGATCGGCCGCAGCCCGCGCGCAGCGCGGAAGCGGTCGGCTGAGCCGGCGTTTCCCCACCTCTCTTTCCAGGAATGACGAACATGGCCACCCAGGTCGCCCGAGACCTTTCCGCCGCCTATCCCGAAGCCGTGAAGCCGTCGAAGCTGGCGCATGTGGTGATCCGCACGCCGCGCTTCGAGGCGAGCAAGGCATGGTGGTCGACGGTGCTCGACGCGCAGCCCTCCTACGAGAATGCGCAGCTCAGCTTCATGACCTATGACGACGAGCATCACCGCATCGGCATCATCAACATGCCGGACCTGCGCGACCAGGACATGGCCAATGCCGGGCCCGAGCACATCGCCTTCACCTATGCCGAGCTCGGCGCCCTGCTCGCCACCTACCGCCGGCTCGAGGCCCAGGGCATCGCGCCCTTCTGGACGATCAACCACGGCCCGACCATCTCGATGTATTATCGCGATCCCGACGGCACCAAGGTCGAGCTCCAGTACGACGTGTTCGACGTCGAGGGCGTCGAGCGCTTCTTCGCCTCCGGCGCCTATGAGGAGAACTTCATGGGCATCGTCTTCGATCCTGAGGCGATGATCGCCGCCTATGAGGCCGGAACACCCCTCGACCAGATCACCCGACGTCCCACACTCCCCGAGGGCATGACACCCTGGGACATGCATCGCGATTGAGGGAGGGCGGAGCAATGGACGTGAAAACCGACCCCGCCCAGCTGCACCTGGGCGTCTTCGTCGCGGCCGCCGGCAATCATGTCGCCGGCTGGCGGATTCCCGGCGCGCTGACCGACACCGAGGATTTCGGCGCGCTGCTCGACATCGCCAGGGTGGCGGAGCGCGGCAGGCTCGACTTCGTCTTCTTCGCCGATTCCCCGGTCTCGTCGGTGAAGGGCAACCCCACCTTCATCTTCGGGCTGGAGCCGACGACGCTGCTCGGCGCGCTCGCCGCGACGACCAGCCGTATCGGCCTGATCGCGACGGTGTCGTCGACCTTCACCGAGCCCTATAACCTCGCCCGCGCGATCGGTACGGTCGACCGGATCAGCGGCGGCCGGGCGGGCTGGAACGTCGTCACCACCGGCCAACCCGGCGTCGCCGAGAATTTCGGGCGCGAGCTGCCCAGGCACGAGCTGCGCTACCAGATCGCCGACGAATATCTGAAGGTCGTCAAGGGGCTGTGGGACAGCTGGGAGAGCGGCGCGCGCGTCGCCGACAAGGCGACCGGGCGGTTCATCGACGAGAGCAAGCTCCACGTCCTCAACCATGTCGGCGATCATTACAGCGTCCGGGGGCCGCTCGGCCTCTCGCGCTCGCCGCAGGGGCAGCCGGTGATCGTCCAGGCGGGATCGTCGGGCAGCGGCCAGGCCTTCGCCGCCAAGCATGCCGAGGTGATCTTCACCGTCCAGCAGGACATCGACGACGCCAAGGCCTTCTATGCGGGGATGAAGCAGCAGGTCGCCGCCGCCGGCCGCGATCCCGACCATGCCAGGATCCTCTGCGGCCTCTATCCGGTGGTGGGCCGGACCGAGCAGGAGGCGCGCGCCAGGTTCGAGGAACTGGCCGCGCTGATCGAACCGGGATCGGCGCTGGTGACGATGTCGGAGCGCTTCGGCTTCGACCTCACCCAAATCCCGCTCGACGGGCCGGTGCCCGACCTGAAGCCGACCGAGACCGGCCAGCGCAGCTTCCTCGAAGTGCTGTGCGCCAAGGCCCGCAAGGAAGGGCTGCGCTTCAAGGACATCCACGACCTGTTCGCGCTGTCGCGCGGCTATCTGCTGCTGCAGGGCACGCCGGAGACGATCGCCGACACCATGGAGGAATGGGTCCGCGAGCGGGCGTGCGACGGCTATATCCTGATCCCGCCCTTCTTCCCGGGCGCGTTCACCGACTTCGTCGATCTGGTGGTGCCGGAGCTGCAACGGCGCGGCTCGTTCCGCGCCGATTATCGGGGCGATACGCTGCGCAGCCATCTCGGCCTGCCGGAGCCCGCCCACCCCCATGCCATGGGATGACCGGCGGCGGAATATGATCCGCCGCCGGGTCGATGATCAGGCGGCGGTCCGCAGCGCGACGGGTTCGAGCGTGGCGATATGCGCCTCGGCGGCGGCGATCGCGGCGGCGCGCTGCTCGGGGCCGAAGGCGACGCCCTCCGCGACGACGAATTCGGGCTGGATGCCGATGAAGCCGAGCATCCCGCCGATATGGCTCTGGGCATGTTCGAAGGCGGCGCCGGGGTGGCCCTCCGAATAGAAGCCGCCGCGCGACAGCGCGACGATCGCGCGCTTGCCGCCGGCCAGGCCTTCGGCGCCGGCCTCGGTGTAGCGGAAGGTCCTGCCGGCGACGAGGATATGGTCGAACCAGGCCTTGAGCTGGCTCGGCAGGCCGAAATTGTACATCGGCGCGCCGATCACCAATATGTCGGCCGCGAGGAACTGGTCGAGCAAAGCGGCGGCCTCGGGGGTGGCGAAGCCGGCCGGCACGATGTGCGGTAGCGGATCGGCGGCGAGGTCGCGATAGGCGATGTCGAGCGCCGGATGCAGCGCCTGGAGGCGGTCGACCACCGCCGCCGACAGGTGCCGGCTGGCCGAGGCATCGCCCTGGATCGAGGAATCGAGGTGGAGGAGTTTCATGAGGGGACTATCCATTTCTGCTGAAGTCCCCATCTAGCTAGGAAGGTCGGCGGAACCGGCCAAGAACGCATATTTTTGGGGCCTAGTCACATGGATATGACCTCCTCCGTCCTGGCGCATGGCGAATGCATGCGGGTCAGCGGGCTGCTCGCGCGGATCGGCGACCGCTGGACCCTGCCCGTCATCGTCACCCTCCATGACGGACCGCTGCGCTTCAACCAGGTCCGCCGCGCGGTCGGCGGCATCTCGCAGCAGATGCTGACCCGCACCCTCAGGACGCTCGAACGCGACGGCATGGTCGGGCGGACGGTCCACCCCACGGTTCCGCCGCAGGTCGAATATGCGCTGACCCCGCTCGGCCGCTCGCTCGCCGCCGAAGGGTTGCGGCTGGGCGGCTGGGTGCGCGACCATATCGCCGAGATCGACGGCCATCGCAGCGCCTTCGATCGGCGCCAGGAGGGCTGAGCGAAGGGCATTGGCAAGCCGGCGCGCGACCGGCATAGTCTTCATAATAAAAGCGGCAATGCTGATTTTTTTTATGAGGATGCCATGGACCTTGCCCAGAGGATCGACCGGATCGAGGCGGAGGCGGCGATACGGCGGCTGGTGGCGGCCTATTGCTTCACGATCGACGATCGCGACCTGCCCGCCATCGCCGCCTTGTTCGCCGCCGACGCGCGGGTCGCGTCGGAGGACGGGGTGATGGAGGCGCGCGGGATCGACGCGATCATGGCGCAATATCATAGGCGCTTCGCGGTGCTGGGGCCGGGCGCCCATTATATGCACGACGTGCTGATCGACGTCGACGACGCCGATCCCGACCGCGCGACCGGCCGCGTCTCGGGCCATGCCGAGCTGTGGCGCTGCGACCGGATGATGGTGGCGGCGCTGCGCTATCGCGACGTCTATGTCCGCACCCCGGCGGGGTGGCGCTTCGGCGAGCGGGTCATCGGCTTCCTCTATTATGTCGACGCCGCCGACTATCCCGGCATCCTCGGCCATCGCGACCGCAACCGCGCCTATGACACGCCGCTGCCGGCCGACTTCCCGGAGGCGCTGCCGGGCTGGGCCGCGCCGGCGGAGGGGGCGGCGCATGGCTGATCCCGCCGCGTCGGTCGCGATCGAGGACCATGGCGCCGTCCGCCTGATCCGGATCGAGCGGGAGGCGCGCAGCAACGCGCTCGACGCCGCCGCCTCGGTCGTGATCGACCGCGCGGTGGACGAGGCCGAGCGCGATCCGGCCATCCATGTCCTGCTGCTGACCGCGGCGGGCGACCGCGCCTTCTGCGCCGGCATGGACCTGAACGAGGCGGCCGAGCGCGGGGCGGGGCACGGCCTGATCCCCGGCCGGGGCTTCGCCGGGCTGACCGAGCGGCGACGGACCAAGCCGCTGGTCGTCGCGGTCAACGGCGCGGCGGTGGCCGGCGGGTTCGAGATCGTGCTGGCCGCCGACATCGTCGTCGCCGCCGACCATGCCCTGTTCGGGCTGGCCGAGGTCAAGCGCGGCATGTTCGCCTTCGCGGGCGGGGTGCAGCGGCTGGCCCGCGCCGTGCCGCGCGCGACCGCGCTGAACCTGATCCTGACCGGCGAGCCGATCGCGGCGGAGCGCGCCTTCGCGCTGGGACTGGTGTCGGAGGTCGTGCCGGCCGGGCGGCTGGCGGCGCGGGCGATGGAGGTCGCGCGGGAGATAGCGGGGTTCGACCGCGACACGGTCCGCCGCGCGCTCGCGCTCCACGATTTCGCCGCCGATGCGCCGATCCACGAGAGCCTCGACTTCGGCCGCCGCTATGGCGAGGAGACGCTTGGCTCGGCCGCCGAGCGGGCGGCGGTCCGCGCCTATGCCGAGGGTCGCGCCCGGCCCTGATCCGGCCGCCGGCGGCTGTTGCTATTATGCAACGGTTCCAAGTGTTCCGCACATAAAATGATCGCGAGGAAACTCAATCGCGATAGCGTCGTTTACCGGCCGTTCGGAACTCCGATGCGCGGCCGAAATGTCTGTTCTCTTTCGGGCCTCGTTTCGGGTCGGTCGCCGGACCTCGAAGTTTCAGGAGACCCATGTCCGATCGGACAGCTTAGTACAGGGGAACGAGATGCGTAGATTAGCCCTATTGACCGCGCTTGCCGCGACGGCGCTCGCGGGGCCCGCGTTCGCGCGCGACAACAGTTGGTATGTCGGTATCGAAGGCGGCCTGATGCAGCCGCAGGATACCAAGTTCAACGTCGGCCCGTCGCCTTTGTCGCCGGGCGGCCGGACGACGATCGACAACAAGCTCGGTTATGACGTCGATGCCATCCTCGGCTACGACTTCGGCATGTTCAGGCTGGAGGAGGAAATCTCCTACAAGCGTGATCGCGTGAAGGGCATCACCACCGGCCCGTCGCGCACCCCCGCCGGACCGGGCGGCTTCGGCGCGCCTCCGGGCGTCTATCCGGACGCCTCGGGCAAGAACATCTCCTTCGGCGTGATGCTCAACGGCCTGCTCGACTTCGGCAACGAGGACGGCCTGTCGGCCTATGTCGGCGGCGGCGCCGGCATCGCCGCGCTCAAGCTCCACAATTACAATGTCTCCGGCGGGGACTTCCTCGACTATGACCTGTCCAAGCGCTTCGCCTGGCAGGCGATCGCCGGCGTCCGCTACGCGGTCAGCAGCCATGTCGATGTCGGTCTGAAATATCGCTACTTCAACGTCACCAAGGTGCGCCCGGTCGACGTCGTCGGCGCGCAGTACAGCGGCAAGTGGCGCTCGCACAGCGCGCTGCTCAGCCTGATCTACAACATCGGGTCGCCGGCCGCTCCGCCGCCGCCTCCCCCGCCGCCCCCGCCTCCTCCTCCGCCCCCGCCTCCTCCGCCGCCGCCTCCGCCGGTGGTCGAGACCCCGGGTCCGTTCATCGTGTTCTTCGACTGGGACAAGTCGGACATCACGGCGGAAGCCGCGTCGATCCTCGACAATGCGGCCAATGCCTATGCGACGACCGGCCAGGCGCGGGTCCAGCTTGCCGGCCACGCCGACAAGTCGGGCAGCGACCAGTATAATGTCGGCCTGTCGCAGCGCCGCGCCGACTCGGTGAAGGCCTACCTCGCCGGCAAGGGCGTGCCCGACTCGGCGATCACGACCGAGGCGTTCGGCGAAAGCCGCCCACTGGTCGAGACCGCCGACGGCGTCCGCGAGCCGCAGAACCGCCGCGTCGAGATCACCTACGGCGGCATGTAAGCGTTGCCGTCATCGATCCGTCGATGACGCGCAGGATCGGGGTCGGCCTTCGGGCCGGCCCCTTTTCTTTGAAACATTGCCGTCATCCCGGCGGAGGCCGGGATCTCCGGCGGCTCCTGCCCCGGCCTCATCTCTCCATCCGCCGAGATGCCCCGGTTCGCTTTGCGAACCGATCTCCGGCTGCGGACTGCCCCCGGCCGTCCGCTGTCCGCCTACGATCCTCCGCCGGCATGACGCCTGAAACGATCTTAGATGGTCGCCGCCGACCCCAGGATCACCGTCGCCTGGCTCGACAGCGCGCCGCCATTGCCATGGGCGAGGGCGATGTCGACGCCGGGGATCTGGTTCGCCGCCTCTCCCCGGACCTGCCGCGCCGCCTCGACGATCGCGAACAGGCCGTACATGCCGGGGTGGCAGCAGGACAGGCCGCCGCCATTGGTGTTGACCGGCAGCCGCCCGCCCGGCGCGATCGCGCCGTCCTCGACGAAGCGGCCGCCCTCGCCCTTGGGGCAGAAGCCGAGGTCCTCGAGGAACAGGATCGTGTTGATCGTGAAGGCGTCGTAGAGCTCGACGACGTCGACGTCGCCGGGGCCGATGCCCGCCATCGCATAGGCGCGCGGGCCCGATTCGGCCGCGGCCGTCGTCGTCAGGTCGCCCATCTGCGAGATGGCGTTGTGCCAGGTCGCGGCCGCCGCGCCGAGCACCGGCACCGGCGGCCGGGGCGCGTCGCGCGCCCGGTCGATCCGCGTCATCACCACCGCGGCGGCGCCGTCGGTGACGAGGCAGCAGTCCCTGACCGATATCGGGCTCGACAGCATCCGCGCCGCCAGCACCTCGTCGATGCCGAGCGGCCCTTGGGCGAAGGCCTCGGGATTGCCGTTCGCCCAGGCGCGCGCGGCGACCGCCACCTCGGCGAGCTGGCGGCGCGTCGTGCCATATTGGTGGAAGTGGCGCGACGCCGCGAGCGCGTAGGAGGAGGCGGGGAAGAGCGGCTTGTAGGGCGCCTCCCACGCATTGCTGCCGACCGGCGTCGACAGCTTGCCGCCGCCGCTGCGCTGGTTCGATCCATAGGTGATCAGCGCGGTGTCGATATAGCCGGCCGCCAGCATCGTCGCGGCGGTCGCGACATGGCTCATGAAGGCCGATCCGCCGGTGCGGTTGCAGTCGGTGAAGCGCGGCGACAGGCCGAGATATTCGGCGAGGCTCAGCCCGGCGAGGACGTCGTCGGGCAGGCAGATGAACAGCCCGTCGACCTCGCGCATCGTCAGCCCCGCGTCGGCGACAGCGAGCTGGCCGGCCTTCGCCGCCATTTCGAGCGAGGTCCAGCCGGGACATTCGCCGAGGCCGAAGGTGGCGAGGCCGGCGATCGCGGTCGCGCCGCGCGGAAAGGTGCCGCCCATGGTCAGGCCCCCGCCGCGTCGAACAGCAGGATGGGGGCGCCGTCGCGCTCGCCGATCCGCGCGCGGACGCGCAGGCCGATCGCGATCGCCTCGGCGGGAACGCCCTCGACCTCGCTCATCAGCCGCACCTGCTCGTCGAGGTCGACCAGCACCACCGCGCGCGGCGGCTGCGGCGGCTTGGGATGGATGACGGTGACGGCGTGGACGGTGCCGAGGCCGCTCGCCTCGATCCAGTCCCACTCGTCGTCGCCGCTGCCCGGCTCCATCAGCCGGGGCGGGAAGAAGACGGTGCCGCTGGCGCGGGCGCGCTGGAGCAGGAAGCGCCCCTCGGCGAGCGCGGCGCGCCAGTGGCGCTCGGGTCCGGTCGCGCTCATGCCGGCACCCGGTTGGCGCCGGCGACCAGCGCGGCGATCGTCGCCGCGTCGAACCCCGCCTCCTCCAGGATCGCGCGGCTGTCGGCGCCCAGCGCGGGCCCCGGATCGCCGATCGCGCCCGGTGTCGCGGAGAAGCGGGTCGGGATGCCGGGAAAGCGCAGCCGGCCGAACTCGCTGTCGCGCTCGTTCCAGAAGCCGGTCGCCTCGAGATGCTCGTCGTGGAGCAGGTCGGCCGGCGTCGCGATCGCCATCGCCGGCACCTCGGCGCGGCGGAACAGCTCGATCCATTCGGCGGTGGTCCGCTCCTCGATCACCTCGGCCAGCTTGTGCAGCACCGTGCCGATATTCTGGGTGCGGCTGCGCATCGACGCGAATATCGGGTCGCGCGTCCATTCGGGATCGCCGATCGCGTGGAAGAAGGCGCGCCAATGCTTGTCGTTGTAGATCATCACGCCGATATGGCCGTCCTTCGTCCGGTAGGGGCGGCGGGCGGCGGCGGTGACGCGCGGATATTCGGGCGGCCCCTGCGGAGGATCGAACAGCGACCCGCACAGATGCTCGATCATCGTGAAGGAGACGAGCGTCTCGAACATCGGCACCTCGACCTCCTGGCCCTGGCCGGTGCGGGTCCGCGCGAACAGCGCGGCGAGGATCGCGTAGAGGCCGGTCAGCCCGGTCACCTTGTCGGCGACGACGGTCGCCAGATAGGTCGGCTCCCCGCCCGACAGCCGCGCCTGCAAATCGACCAGCCCCGACGCCGCCTGGACGATGTCGTCATAGGCGGGATAGTCGCGATAGGGCCCGCTGCGCGCGAAGCCGTAGAGATTGGCGTAGACCAGCCCCGGCGCGACGTCCTTGAGCGCCGCATAGTCGAGGCCGAGCCGCTGGATCGCGCCGGGCCGCATCGAGTGGACGAACACGTCGGCGCCCTCGACCAGCCTGACCAGCGCCGCCCGCGCCTCGGGCTGCTTGAGGTCGAGCGCCAGGCTGCGCTTGCCGCGGTTGACGTTGAGGAACATGCCGCCGCGCGTCGCGTCGGGGCCGGGCGGCAGATAGCGGGTGGTATCGCCGTCGGGGCTCTCCACCTTGATCACGTCGGCGCCGAGGTCGGCCATGATCTGGGTGGCATAGGGACCCATCAGCACGCTGGTGCAGTCGATCACCCGGACCCCGGCCAGCGGCCCCTGCAACCGCCCGCTCACAGCGAGTCCCCCCTTGCCAGCCCCGGCGCGGGGCATAGCCTCATGCGCATGCACGTGAGGGAGGCGAGGTCATGAAGGTTCATCTGGTCGCGGCGGGGAAATATCATGATATCGACTTTGCGCGTCTGGAGTTGCTGAAGCTGCTGGCGGAGCTGCCCGAGGCGCGGACCTCGGTGGCGTCGGACTATGGCGATCTCGCCAGCCTCGCGGCGGCCGACCTGCTGATCACCTATACCTGCGACCTGCTGCCCGATGCGGCGCAGACCGAGGCGCTGGCGGCGTTCCTGGCGCGCGGCGGCCGCTGGCTGGCGCTGCACGGCACCAACGCGACGCTGCGCTTCGGCGCGGACGGGCTGGTCGACACGCCCGATGTCGCGCCGGCCTTCACCGGCCTGCTCGGCACCCGCTTCGCCGGCCACCCGCCGATCGCGCCGTTCAAGGTGTTCGTGACGCGCGGCGACCATCAGATGACCGCCGGCCTGCGCGACTTCCGGGTCGAGGACGAGCTGTACCTGACCCACCGCACCGCCGAGATCGACGTGCTGCTGCACACCGGCTTCACCGGCTCCTGCCCCGAATTCCGCGACTCGGAATGGGACGAGCCCGAGGTGCCCGTGCTCTATGAACGGCGGGTGGGCGAGGGGGCGATCCTCTACCTCACCCTCGGCCATTGCCGGGGCCATTACGACCTGCGGCCGCTGGCCGATTTCTGGCCGCACCCCCAGCGCTGCTCCTGGAACTATCCGGTGTTCGCCGAACTGCTCCGCCGCGGCATTCGCTGGGGCCTGCCTCAATCCGGCTGATCCTTGGCGGGCTGATCCTTGGCGGGCCTGGCGCGCGCGCCCTTGGAGAGCTTGGGATTCATCGCGCGGATCTGGTCCTCGAGCAGACCCAGCATCGGCTCGACCATCGCCTCGGCCATCGCGCCGGTCAGGACGTTGATCGCCATGCCCTCGAGCATCGTCTGCGACAGCGTCATGGCGAGGTCGAAGCGCTCGCGGTCGCCCTGCCATTCGGGGAAGAGCGCCACCGCCTGCGCGTTGAAGCGCTCGCGATACTCGACCTGGAGCGGCTGCAGGATCTTGGCGAGGTCGGCATGGGTGCGCGCCGCCAGCGCCAGTTCGTGGAAGGCGACGAAGGCAGGCTTCTGGAGCTGCCGCCAATAGGCGCGGACCAGCGCGTCGACGTCGTGGTTCTCGGTGTCGGCGGCGCGGCGGAAGGCGCGCAGCCGCTTCTCGTGCAGTTCGACGATCGCCGCCTTGATCAGCGCGGAGCCGTTCTCGAAATGGTGGAGCATCGCGCCGCGCGACAGGCCGGCCTCGGCCGCGACCTGCGGCGTGGTGGTGTTGGCATAGCCGACCTTGACGATGCAGCGGATCGTCGCGTCGATCAGCCGGGCACGCGTCTGCGCGCTCTTCAGCGACTGCTGGGTCTGGCCGCCCTGGCCGCGTTCGCGCGGCTGGCGGGCGGGGGAACCGGAACGGACTGCGGCCAACGCCATGGACTTCGATCCTTACTCAAGAAACAATCATGTTTGTTTTTGATGGGGGCTGTCAAGCAGCCTTGTCACCCTGTCCATAGCACAGCTCCGGCCTGATGATATGCGGATAGTGGGAATCCAAATAAAAAACATTCATGCTTGTTTTCATCTTGCCCTGGCGGGGGAGGCGGTGCAGAAGAAGGGGGAGAAGCCGGCGGCGAAGTGGCATCGCCGGCGACGGGCGGAGAGGTGAAGGTGGATCTCGGTTTGCAGGGCAAGAAGGCGATCGTCGTCGGGGCCGCGCGCGGCATCGGCATGGCGGTGGCGGAGACGCTTGCGCGCGAAGGGTGCGACCTGGCGATCGCCGCCCGGTCCGAGGACGGCGTCAAGGACGCGGTGGCGAGCCTCAAGCGCTACGGCACCAATGTCGTCGGCAAGGCCGTCAACGTGAAGAAGGCGGACGACTACAAGGCGTGGCTGGCCTGGGCGATCGAGGCCCTCGACGGCTGCGACATCCTGATCCCGATCAGCTCGGCCGGCGGCGGCCTGGGCAGCGAGAAATATTGGCACAACGCGTTCGAGGTCGACGTGATGGGCCCGGTGCGCGCGGTCGAAGCCGTGCTGCCGACCATGGCCGAGCGGCAGTCGGGCTCGATCGTCCTGATCGCCACCACCTCGGCCGCCGAGGCGATGGGCGGGCCGCAGCCCTACAACGCGATGAAGGCGTCGCTCGTCACCTGGGGCAAGCAGCTCGCGCTGGCCCACGGCAAGGACGGCATCCGCGTCAACGTCGTCTCCCCCGGCCCGGTCGAGTTCGAAGGCGGCAACTGGGACATGATCAAGGGCACGATGGAGAAATTCTACCAGTCGCAGCTCCGCCAGCAGCCGGCCGGCCGGCTCGGCACGCCCGAGGAGATCGCCCGTTGCATCGTCTTCCTCGCCAGCCCGGCGGCGAGCTGGTGCAACGGATCGCACCTCGTCGTCGACGGCGCCTTCACCAACCGGACGCACTTCTGAGAGGCCGCGCCCGATGGACGTGAAGCGCAAGGTCGACATGATCCGGGTCAATCCGCAGGACTGGCCCGACGGCACGCCGGCATGGAAGGCCGAGGACCCCGACCTCGGCTACGACGTCATCCCGGCCGCGCGCTACACCTCGCCCGAATTCATGAAGCTCGAATGGGACAAGGTCTGGACCAAGGTCTGGCTGCTCGGCGGCCGGTCGTGCGACCTGAAGGAGCCGGGCGACTATATCTGCACCGACATCGGCAAGGAGAGCGTGCTGATCGTCCGCCAGCAGGACGGATCGGTCCGCGCCTTTCCCAATGTCTGCCTGCACCGCGGCAACAGGCTGCGTCCCGAAGGGCTCGGCAATGCCGAGGATTTCCGGTGCATGTACCATCACTGGACCTATGGCCTCGACGGCTGCATCGCCCGCATCCCCGATCTCGACACCTTCCCGCAGGGCGGACCTCCGGGGATGCGGCTGCCGGCCTACCCCTGCGCCGAATGGGGCAGCTTCGTCTGGTTCTCGCTCAACCCCGACGTCGGTCCGCTGGAGGACTATCTCGCGCCGATGCCGCAGCATCTCGGCCCCTATCATATGGAGCGGATGGCGTGGGTCCGCGACATCACCGTCGAATGGGACTGCAACTGGAAGGCAAGCGTCGACGCGTTCAGCGAGGTCTATCACGTCCAGGGCATCCACCCGCAGCTGCAATGGTATCTCGACGACACCAACGCCCAGATCGACGTCTATGAGCGGCACAGCCGCTACCTCGTCCCCTTCGCCTGCGTGTCGGGCCGGGTCGCGCTGCCCTCCTCGATCCCGCCGGCGATCCACGACATCATGGTCAAGGCCGGGATGGACCCCGCCGACTATGACGGCCGGGTCAGCGACATCCGCCGCGACGTCCAGCTCTTCAAGCGCGAGCACGGCGCGTCGCAGGGCAAGGATTATTCGGCGCTCAACGACGACCAGCTCACCGACGACTATCACTACACCATCTTCCCGAACGTCTCGCTCAACGTCCATGCCGACGACGTGATGATGTTCCGGCAGCGGCCGCATCCGACCGATCCCGACAAGATGCTCTACGACATCTGGATGCTCGAGCTGGTGCCCGAGGGCGAGGAATGGCCCGAGCGGCCCCGGCACAAGCGCTTCCGCCACGGCGAGAAGTCGATCGGCCAGGTGCTCGACCAGGACGCGTTCAACCTGCCGACCGTCCAGAAGGGGATGCAGTCGGACGCCTTCCCCGGCCTGTGGATCGGCGACCAGGAGCTGCGCATCCGGCACTTCCACAAGGTGCTCGACGATCATGTCTACGGTCCGGGCGGCAAGTCCCCCGGCGATCTCTGAGGAAAAGCTGATGCAACTGAGCCGCGAGGAGCTGGTCGGCGCCTATCGCCGGATGGCGACGATCCGCCAGTTCGAGGAACGCCTGCACGAGGAGATCAAGACCGGCGAGATCGCCGGCTTCACCCATCTCTATGCCGGGCAGGAGGCGGTCGCGGTCGGCATCTGCGACCAGCTCGGCGTCGAGGACATGATCGTCTCCACCCATCGCGGCCACGGCCATTGCATCGCCAAGGGCTGCGACGTGAAGGCGATGATGCAGGAGATATTCGGCCGCGCCGGGGGCACCTGCAAGGGGCGGGGCGGATCGATGCACATCGCCGACCTGTCGGTGGGCATGCTCGGCGCCAACGGCATCGTCGGCGGCGGCGCGCCGCAGGCGGTGGGCGCGGCGCTGGCGGCCCGGCTCGACGGCAAGGGGCGGGTCGCGATCGCCTTCTCGGGCGACGGCGCCTGCAACCAGGGCACCACCTTCGAGGCGATGAACATGGCGGTGGTCACAAAGGCCCCGGCGATCTTCGTGTTCGAGAACAACCATTATTCGGAACATACCGGCGACGCCTATGCGGTCGGCACCGCCAGGGACATCGCCAGCCGCGCCGAGGCGTTCGGGATGAAGGCGTGGCGCGCCAATGGCTGCGACTATTTCGACACCTATGAGACGATGCGCGAGCTGCTCGACCATGTCCGCGCCGGCAACGGCCCGGCGGCGATCGAGCTCGATACCGAGCGCTTCTTCGGCCATTTCGAGGGCGACCCGCAGCGCTATCGCGGCAAGGGCGAGCTCGACCGCATCCGCGAGGAGCGCGACTGCCTCAAGGCGTTCCGCGCGAAGGTCGCGGAGGCGAAGCTGCTCGACCCCGCCGATCTCGACGCGGTCGACGCCGAGGTCGCCGCGCTGATCGAGGCGGCGGTGACCGAGGCGCGCGCCGCGCCCGCGCCCGATCCGGCGACCGTCGCCGACGACGTCTATGTCGACTATTATTGAGGGAGGCCGCTGACATGGCGATCATGACCATCCGCGATGCCATCCTCCAGACGCTCCATGCGGAGATGGAACGCGATCCCGACATCATGCTGCTCGGCGAGGACGTCGTCGGCGGCAACGGCACCGCCGGCGGGCCCGAGGCGATCGGCGGCATCTGGGGCACGTCGGGCGGCCTCTATGCCAAGTTCGGCCCTGAGCGGGTGATCGACACGCCGATCTCCGAAAGCGCGATCGTCGGCGCGGCGGCCGGCGCGGCGCTGGCCGGCAAGCGCCCGGTGGCGGAGCTGATGTTCGCCGATTTCGTCGGCGTCAGCCTCGACCAGATCTGGAACCAGATCGCCAAGTTCCGCTACATGTTCGGCGGCAAGACGCGCTGCCCGGCGGTGATCCGCCTGGTCTACGGCGCGGGCATGAACACGGCCGCCCAGCACAGCCAGTCGGTCTATGCGATGCTGACCGCGATGCCGGGACTGAAGGTGGTACTGCCCGCGACCCCGGCCGACGCCAAGGGGCTGCTGACCGAGGCGCTGCGCGGCGACGACCCGGTGATGTTCTTCGAGCACAAGACGCTCTACGGCGTGAAGGGTGAGGTGCCCGATGGCGACCACCGCCAGCGCTTCGGCGAGGCGCGGATGGTGCGCGAGGGCGGCGACGCGACGATCGTCACCTGCGGCCGGATGGTCAATTTCTCCGAGAAGGCGGCCGACAAGCTCGCCGCCGACGGGATCGGCTGCGACGTCATCGACCTGCGCACCACCAGCCCGCTCGACGAGGAGGCGATCCTGGACTCGGTCGAGGCGACCGGCCGGCTCGTCGTCGTCGACGAAAGCCCGCCGCGCTGCAGCCTCGCCGCCGACATCTGCGCGCTGGTCGCGACCAAGGCCTTCTCCAGCCTGAAGGCGCCGCCCGAGATGGTCACCGGCCCGCACAGCCCGATCCCCTTCGCGCGCGAGCTCGAACGCGCCTGGGTGCCGTCGCCGCAGAAGATCGAGGCCGCGGTCCGCCGCGCCCTCGCCGCCGGCTGAGGGGCGCGACCATGGCCAGGCTCAAAGCCTTCACCATGCCCAAATGGGGCATCGAGATGTCGGAAGGCACCATCGCCGAATGGATGGTGGCCGAGAACCAGCCCTTCGCGAAGGGCACGGTGCTGACCCTGATCGAGACCGACAAGATCACCAACGAGGTCGAGGCCGAGGCCGACGGCCGCTTCGTCCGGCTGATCGCCGAGGCGGGACAGACCTATCCGGTCGGCGCGCTGCTGGCGGTGCTGTCCGACGGCGGCGAGGCCGACCCGGCCGAGATCGACGCTCTGGTGGCCGGCTTCAAGCCGGTCGACGCCGGCTTCGCGCCCGATGGCGACGAGGCGCCCGCCGCAGCCCCCGAACCCGTGGCCCCCGTAGCCGCCGCATCGGCGATCCCGGACGGGATCGCGATCAGCCCGGTCGCGCGCGACAAGGCGGTCGCGGCGGGGCTCGACGTCGCCGGCCTG
This sequence comes from Rhizorhabdus wittichii RW1, assembly GCA_000016765.1. Classification (NCBI taxonomy): domain Bacteria; kingdom Pseudomonadati; phylum Pseudomonadota; class Alphaproteobacteria; order Sphingomonadales; family Rhizorhabdaceae; genus Rhizorhabdus; species Rhizorhabdus wittichii. Next base: position 2,524,736 of record CP000699.1, on the reverse strand, counting down.
GCGGGCTCGGGCCGCGGCGGCCGGATCACCGCGCAGGACGTCGACCGGGCGATCGCCCCGCCGGCCGCGCCGACGCTGGTCGGCGTGCTGCCGACGCCGCCGGCGACGACCGTGTTCGCGACGCCGATGGCGCGCCGGGTCGCGGCGATCCATGCCGTCGCGCTCGAAACCGTCGCCGGCAGCGGCCCGCGCGGCCGCGTCCGCAAGGCCGACGTGCTCGCGGCGGTGCCGACGCCGGTTCCGGCTCCGGCTCCCGCTCCCGTTGCCGCGCCAGTCGCTCCCGCGCTGGGCGGGGTCGAGATCGTGGCGATGTCGTCGATGCGCCGCACGATCGCGCGCCGGCTGACCGAGGCGAAGCAGCAGATTCCGCATTTCTACGTCCGCCGCCGGGTGCGCGCCGACCGGCTGCTCGCGCTGCGCGCCGCCGTCCAGGGGCAGCGGCCGAGCGTCAACGACTATCTGGTCAGGGCCTGCGCGCTGGCGCTGATGGAGGTGCCGCAGGTCAACATCCAGGTCCACGGCCAGGAGATCCACCGCTTCGCCGATGCCGACGTCGCGGTCGCGGTGGCGACCGAGAAGGGGTTGGTGACGCCGATCGTCCGCGCCGCCGACCGGCTGTCGGTCGCGGAGATCTCGGCGGCGATGGCCAGCCTCGCCCAGCGCGCCCGCGCCGGCAAGCTCAAGCCCGAGGAGTTCAGTGGCGGCAGCTTCTCACTGTCGAACCTCGGCGGCTTCGGGGTCGAGCAGTTCGACGCGATCATCAACCCGCCGCAGGGCGCGATCCTCGCGGTCGGCACCGCCCGGCCCGAACCGATCGACGACGACGGCGCGATCCGCATCGTCCCGGTGCTGCACCTGTCGCTGTCCTGCGACCATCGCGCGATCGACGGCGCCGACGGTGGCCGCTTCCTGGCGGCGCTGGCCGGGCTGATCGAGAATCCAGGGTTGCTGTAGGGGAAGCGATTCCACGCGTCATGCCGGCGGAGGCCGGCATCTCAGGCGGCTCGTGCCTCGACCGCGCCTCCCCACCTCCTGAGATGCCGGCCTCCGCCGGCATGACGCAAAAGGAGGTGCCTCACCCCAGCGATCGGTAGAAGGCGATCTTCATCTCGCCGTCGAGGCAGTCGAGGATCGGCGGGACCAGGCGGTCGTGGAAGTCGATGTGCATGTGATGGTCGAACGCCGCGTCGTCGCGGAAGGTGGCGACCACCTGGAACAGGTCGGGGTCGTCCTCCGACTGGAACAGCTCGTAGACCAGCGCGTCGGGTTCGCTCTCGAACACCAGCGCCTTGAGCTCGGTCTGGAGCCGGATCAGTTCGGGGCCCCGGCCGGGCCTGGCGCGCAGCTCGGCGATGAAGCTCTTGGCCGTCATGCCGCCGCCCCCAGGCCGAGTTCCTCGACGAGCTGGGTGCGCAGCCGGAATTTCTGGATCTTGGAGGTCGACATCGGCCACTCGCTGACGATGCGCACATGGCGCGGGATCTTGAAGGTGGCGAGCTTGCCCTTGCAATGGGCGATCAGCTCGGCCTCGGACACCTGGCCGCCGTCGACCAGCTCGACGAACGCCGCCGGCACCTCGACATAGCGCGGATCGGGCAGGCCGACGACCTGCGCCAGCTTCACCGCCGGATGGGTCTGCAGCATCGCCTCGATCTCGGCCGCGGCGACGTTCTCGCCGCCGACCTTGAGCATGTCCTTGGTGCGGCCGTGGAACATGATGTGGCCGCTTGCGTCGAACGAGCCGATGTCGCCGGTGTGGAACCAGCCGCCGCGCAGCACCTCGGCGGTCTTGTCGGGCGCGTTGTAATAGCCCTTGAGCATGTTCGGCCCGCGCGCGACGATCTCGCCCTGCTCGCCCAAGGCACAGTCGCGCCCGGTCTCGGGATCGACGATGCGCACCTCCCATTCGTCGAGCGGCACGCCGAGCCGGCCGGTGCGCAGCGCGAACGGGTCGTCGATGTTGCTGGTGCAGATCGTCCCCGCGCCCTCGGTCAGGCCATAGGTGCCGACCTGGACGGTGTGCGGCATCGCCTTGGTCATCGCCTCCTTGATCCAGGCCGGCTGGACCGCGAAGTTCGAGTTCATCAGCCGCAGCTTCGACAGGTCGGTGGTGGCGAAGCTCGGATGGGTGATCAGGTCCTGCATGATCGTGACGAAGCTGGGATAGGCGACGGTCGCCCCCTCGCGCCCGAGCATGGCGAGCGCGGTCGCCGCGTCGAAATGCGGCACCGTCAGATAGGCGCCGCCCGCGTCGATCACCATCGTCAGCGGCAGGATGCCGGCGATGTGGAAGATCGGCAGCGGCGACCAGACCTTGTCGGCGGCGGTGACGCGGTAGCGCTTGCCGAGGTTGCGGCTGTTGCCGACGATCGCGCGGTGGCTGATCAGCGCGCCCTTGGGATTGGCGGTGGTGCCCGACGTATAGAGCACCAGCGCGATCTGCTCGGGATCGACCGCGTCGATCGCTGCGTCGACCGCCGCGTCGTCGATCGGATCGCCCTCGGCCAGCGCCGCCTCGGCCGACACCATGAAGGGCTGGCAGGGCGGGTCGATGCAGACGATCCGGCGCAGCAGCGGCGCGTCGGCGAGGTCGAGCGCATGGGGATCGGCATCGGCGAGGGCGGGGAAGGCGGCCTGGAGGCGGCGCGAGAAATCGAGCTGGTCGGTGACGGCGCCGGTGGTGACCAGCGCGACGAGATCGGCGTCGCGGACGAGGAAGGCCAGCTCATGCGCCTGGTAGCGCGCGTTGACCGGCACCGCGACCGCGCCGATCATGGCGATGCCGAACATCACCTCGACGAATTCGGGCCGGGTGGTCAGCAGGATGCCGACGTTCCGGCCGGGCTCGACCCCCATCGCCAGCAGCGCCTTCGCCCAGCGGCGGGCCGAGGCATGGAGCTGGGCGTGGCTCAGCCGGCGGTCGGGGAAGACCAGCGCGTCGGCATCGCCGCGCGCCGCGGCGCTGGCGCGCAGCATCGCGCCATAGGTGTAGATCGGCGCGCTCATCGGGCCGGCTCCAGATCGTAGAGCATCTCGCGCTCGTAACTGCCGTCCATGCAGCCGATCATCTGCTCGATCAGCGGCTTGCCATGATCGGTTTCCATATGCGCCTTGTCGGCGGCCTCGTCGACGAAGGATTCGTAGACCGCGAACATGCCGGGTTCGCCCAGCCGGAAGAATTTGAACGCGAGCGTGCCGGGCTCGCGATCGACGAGCGATTCCATCTGCCGGGCCAGCGCCACGAATCGATCCTCGCGGTCCGCCTTGATCCGGAACCGCGACAGGAAGCTGTATGCCATTCGGCGACCCTCTCCGCCATTCGACGCTCGAGCGCCATGCCGGGCGCATTAGAAAACAATCATGACTGATTTTTCAAGAGGGCAATTTTCGATCCGTCTCTTTTGTTGCGACGCATCAAGCCGCCGCTCTGCGGGCAATAAGCAAAAAAATAAAACATACATGACTGATTGCAATTTGCATCGCCTGCGGTAATCTCCGCCCCGTTCTGAACGGGCCCGGCCGCAAGAGTCGGGCTTCACGGAGGAGGACGGGGATGCTCAAGCGACATTGGTATGTGGGTAGTGCGTGCGCGGCGCTCGCGGCGGCGCTGACGGCGGTTCCGGCGCTGGCGCAGTCGGCGCCCGCCGAGACGGCGGAGACGGCGTCGGACGGCGGGCTTCAGGAGATCGTCGTGACTGCGACGCGGCGCGACTCCAACCTCCAGTCGACCGCGATCGCGATCTCGGCCGTCGACGAGAATCTGATCCGGCAGGCGAGCCCGCGCAACGTCGGCGACCTCGCCGCCTTCGTGCCGAACTTCTCGGCGGCGACGATCACCAATTTCAACGCGGCGTCCTTCTCGATCCGCGGCGTCGGCCAGAACAGCATCATCGTCTATTTCGAGCCGCCGGTCGCGGTGCTGGTCGACGATTTCGTCATGCCGTCGGTGCAGACCCAGCTGCTCGACACCTTCGACGTCTCGCAGGTCGAGGTGCTGCGCGGGCCGCAGGGCACGCTGTTCGGCAAGAACACCACCGGCGGCGCGGTCGTCGTCAAGACCAAGCGGCCCCAGCTCGAGAAGATCGAGGTCGAGGGCCGGCTCCAGGTCGGCGACTTCGGCACGGTGATCCCGCAGGCCTCGTTCAACCTGCCGATCGGCCAGACGCTCGCCTTCCGTGGCGTGATCGGCCACACCCAGTCGGACGGCTATTACAAGAATGGCGGCTGCTTCGGCCCCGTCACCCCCTTCGCCGCCACTGCCTTCGCCGCCAAGTTCGCGGGGCAGAGCGGCTGCGGCGACGGCCGCTCGCTCGGCGGGCAGGACGTGTGGAACGCCCGCGCCAAGCTGCTGTGGGAGCCGAGCGACGCGTTCAGCGCGCTGCTCCAGTACGAATATCTGCGCGACCGGTCGGACAGCGTCCCCTCGGTCAACCTGACCCCGGCGTCGAACGGCTTCCTGTTCCACTCGCTCGGGCTCGGCTCGGTGCCGAACCGCAACAGCGATCCGCTCAAGAACGCCGCGCTGACCGACCGGCAGGCCGCGCTGATCAAGGAGAAGAGCGGCCAGATCGTCAATGTCGACGGCGTCTACCTGAACATGGACTACAAGACCGACTGGGGCACCTTCACCTCGGTCAGCGGCTATCGCAACCAGCGGTCGCGCCTGCCCAACACCTATATGGGCACCGCGCCGGTCGCGTCCGACGGCACCGTCCTGTCGCTGTTCGACGCGCAGCGCGACGACAACCGCAAGACCTATCAGCAGGAACTGCGCTTCGCCTCCTCGTTCGACGGGCCGTTCAACTTCGTCGCGGGCGGCTTCTACCAGAAGGACAAGACCAGCTTCTGCGTGGCGCAGCTGCTCGGCTTCCTCGACCTCGCCAGCGGCGGGCCGGGCTTCGGCAACTGGAACGACAATCCCTATCTGCTGTGCAACGCGCAGCGCTCCCGCTCGAAGGCGACCTTCGTCGAGGGCACCTTCAAGTTCACGCCGACGCTGACCCTGACCGGCGGCTTCCGCTACACCTGGGAGAACAAGAGTTGGTACGGCCGCCAGCAGGTGTTCGCGCAGCAGCTCGAGGGCGGGTTCGATCCGTCGATCGTGCTGGAGAATGCGCTCGACGCGAACGTGTTCGACTATACCGCCGGCGTCATCAAGGTGAAGGACAGCGCCCGCGAACCGACCTGGCGCGTCAGCCTCGGCTGGCAGGCGACGCCGACCGTCTTCGCCTATGCGACCTATTCGCGCGGCTTCAAGGCGGGCGGCTTCAACGACCAGATCGGCAGCTTCCATCCCTTCGTCAACGCCGACGGCAGCGACAATCCGGCGGCCTTCGCGGCGGCGGCCTCGGCCACCAAGCCGGAGCGCGCCGACAGCTACGAAGCGGGCGTGAAGACCGAACTGTTCGACCGGCACCTGCGCTTCAACCTGACCGGCTTCTACGTCGACTATAACGACCTGCAGAAGCAGATCGTCGTGCCGCTGGTGGTCGGCGGGCAGCAGTTCCAGGTCACCCGCTTCTTCAACGCCGCCAAGGCGACGGTGAAGGGCATCGAGCTGGAAAGCACGCTGATCCCGGTGCACGGCCTCACCCTGCGCGGCCTGGTCGGCTATCAGGACGGCAAGTATAAGAGCTACGTCACGCCGATCCCGGCGGGCTACGACCTGTCGACCGCGCCGCTCGACCGCCTGCCCAAGTGGCAGTGGACGGCGGATGCGACCTACGAGCTGCCGATCGGCGACTTCAAGCTGCAGTTCAACGGCAACATCAACTATGTCGCCCGCAACCTGTTCACCCAGTCGATCACCAGCCCGGCGGAGAACACCTTCCTCAACGCCCGGACGCTGTACAACGCGTCGATCACGCTGATGCAGGCCGACGACAAATATTATGTCCGCCTGATCGGCCGCAACCTCAGCGACAAGCGCTACCTGACCGGCGCGCAGGTGGTCGGCGGCCTCTGGGCCAACGGCCAGTACGGCCCGCCGCGCTACTTCGGCGCGGAACTGGGGTTCAAGCTCGGCAACTGACCGAAGGGGACGGCGCCCGCGTGACGGGCGCCGTTCAGTCTTTGCGATGGACGTGATCGTATCACGCCGATTCCATCACTCCTCCGTCATTCCCGCGAAAGCGGGAATGACGACAGAAACGGAAAGCCGAGCGGAACGCTTCAACCCTTACGCCGCCGCGGCCGGCAGGCAGACCGTGTCGAGGCCGAGCGCGTGGGTGAAGCGGCCCATCGCCATCCACATCCCGATCGCCAGGGTCAGGTCGGTGATCTCCGCGTCGCTATAGGCGGCGCGCATCGTCGCCCAGAACGCCTCGTCATAGCCCAGCTCGTTCGGCGCGAAGGCCATGCGCTCGGCGAGGTCGACCGCCAGCCGCTCGCGATCGTCGAGCAGCGGGCTCGTCCGCCACTGGTCGACCGCCGCGTAGAAGGCCTCGTCGGGGCGGGCCCCGCCGCGCGCGACCAGCGAGCTCGCCGGATCGCCGCCGACCGAGGCGAGATAGCCGTCGAGATGGTCGGCGGCGCGAAAGCCCTGGCAGACCAGGCAGCCGTTGATCTGCGCGATGCGGTAGCGCGCCGCCTCGGCGATGCGCAGCGACAGGCGCAGCGACTGGTAGACCGCGCGCACGAACTCGCCGGCCGCCGCCCCGATCACGGGCGAATGCCGCGTCAGCGCATGGCCGAGCGGATCGGCCAGCGCGTCGGCGGGGATATCGATGTTGGGCATCCGTCTCTCTCCTTCGCGACGGGCTTTCCGGCTTTCCGATGGACCGGCGTCGCGCCCGGCCCGCCGGCCGGCTCAGATCGCCTGGACCGGCGTCTTTCCGTCCCAGTTCCGCGCGGCGGCCTGGATCGCGCCGAAATAGGCGTGCATCTCCGGCTTGGCCTCGATGATCTCGACCATCGTTCCGGGCCACAGCAGGTCGGTGTCGAGATAGGCGAAGCGCGACATCGGCAGCACGCCCTCCATCGCCACCCCGATCCCGGCGGCGCGGGCGGCGGCCATCTGCGCGTCGTAATCGTCGGCATAGGTGCCGAGATGATGGGCGCCGCGCCGCCCGGTGGCGAGGAATTCGCGATAGGGGGAGGGGGCGCTGCCGGGCTGGATCAGCTCGATCATCGTGTCGCCGCTATAGGCGATCGCGACGGCGGCGAAGATGTCCGCGTCGGCGGGTACCCGCCGCCCGCGCACCTCCAGCCAGTCGGCCGCGAGCGGGACCGGGAAGCGGACGAACGGGCCGACCCCCATCGTTCCCGTCCAGTGCGCGATCGCCGCGTCGATATCCTCGACGACATAAGCGAGCTGGAAGATCCGCCCGAACAGCCGACTCATTCGCTCTCTCCCGTAACGGTCTGTGATTTGACCTTGCAAAACAATCATGCATGTTTTTTTATGCATGTCGATCCGCGCGAAGACGGAATCGAGGAGAGACGCGATGAACTACGATTTCCGCCTGTGGGACATCCATGTCGGGGCGCCGCATCCGTTCTACCGGCACAGCTATGTCGACAACGGCACCGCCCGGCCGACGCCGGCCCGCTACCACGCCCGCGCCTTCGCGGCGGAGGAGTGGGAGAAGGTGTTCGCGCGGAGCTGGCTGATCGCCTGTCCGGTCTCCGACATCCGCGAGCCTGGCGACTTCGCCCGCTTCGACATCGGCAATGAGAGCTTCATCATCGTCCGGGGCGAGGACGGCGAGGTCCACGCCCATTACAATGTCTGCCCGCATCGCGGCAGCCGGCTCGTCCTCGACGATTTCGGCAGCCAGTCGGCATTCACCTGTCCCTTCCACAGCTGGCGGTTCGACCTGAACGGGGAGAATGTCGCGGTCACCGACCCCGAGACCTTCCGGCCCGAGGTGCTGTGCCACGACATCAACATGACCTCGGTCCGCTGCGAGATCGCGGTCGGGCTGGTGTTCATCTCGATGGACCCGGACATCGCGCCGGTGAAGGAGTGGCTCGCCCCGATCCTGCCGCAGCTCGAGCTCTACGAGATCGACAAGATGCACGTCATCCAGCACCGCCGGTCCGACTGGGGCGCCAACTGGAAGGGCGGGGTCGACGCCTTCGCCGAGATATACCATCTCCACGCCGTCCATCCGCAGACCCAGTGCCTGATGGACGACCGCACCCAGATCGACCTCTATCCGGGCGGGCTCAGCCGCCAGTTCGTCCCCTTCGCGCAGCCGAGCCCGCGCTTCGCCGACCAGGAGAGCGTGAACCCCGGCATCGCGCTGATGCTCAAGGACGCCGGCATCGATCCCGCGACCTATGCCGGCACCGCGAAGGAGACCCGCGCCGCGGTGCAGGCCGCCAAGCGCAGGCGCGCCGCCGACTACGGCCTCGACTATGACAGGTTCAGCGATTCGCAGCTCAGCGACTCGACCGTCTACAGCCTGTTTCCCAATGCGCAGATCGGCTGCCATCCGGAGGCGGTGTTCCTCCACCGCTTCCTGCCGCATGCGACCGATCCCAACCAGTTCACCTACGACACGATGATCCTCTACCGCCATGTCGACGCGCCCGGCTACGCGCCGCCGGCCTGGATGGGGCTGAGCGAGGACATCGATACCAGCGGGGAGACGCGGCCCGACATCGTCCACACCGGGCTCGGCGAGCCGCCGGGGCTGGGCGAGGTGCTCGACCAGGATTCGGACCTGCTGCCGATCGTCCAGGCCGGCGCCCGCTCGCGCGGCTTCCGGGGGCCGCTGTGGAGCGAGCAGGAAGGGCGGCTGCGCCATTTCCATGCCGAGCTCGACCGGCGCATGGGCCATGGAGAGCCGGCATGAACTACGACCGGCGCGGCTGGGCGGTCCACAAGGACTCGACCCATCCGTTCGACGCGCCCGCCGCCCATGTCGACAATGGCGCCGCCCGCCCCGATCCCGCCCGCTACACCTCGCGGGCCTTCGCGCGGGAGGAATGGGAGAAGGTCTTCGCCCAGGCCTGGCTGATGGCGGGCCCGGTCAGCGACGTGCGCGAGCCGGGCGACTGGATGCGGTTCGACATCGGCGTCGAGAGCTTCATCATCGTCCGCACGGCCGATGGCGGGCTGGCCGCGCATTACAATGTCTGCCCGCATCGCGGCAGCCGGCTGGTCCAGGACGACGTCGGATCGCAGGACGATTTCACCTGCCCCTTCCATAGCTGGCGCTTCGGCCTCGACGGCCGCAACCTCGCCGTCACCGATCCGGAGACCTTCCGGGCCGAGGTGCTGTGCCACGGCACCGACCTCGGCTCGGTCAGGGTCGAGGCGGCGGCGGGGATCGTCTTCCTGTCGATGGCGGAGAATCCGCCGCCGCTCCGCGACTATCTCGGCCCGATCCTGCCGATGCTCGAAAATTACCGGATCGACGAGATGCACGTCGTCCAGCACCGCCGGTCGGACTGGGCGGCCAACTGGAAGGGCGGCGTCGACGCCTTCTACGAAAGCTACCATCTCCACGCGATCCATCCCCAGACGATGGGGATGCTCGACGACCGCACCCATATCGATCTCTATCCGGGCGGGATGAGCCGGCAGTTCGTCCCCTTCGGCCAGCCCAATTCGCATTTCCCCGAGCAGGAGGCGATCAACCCCGGCATCGCCGCGATGCTCCAGGACGCGGGCCTCGACCCCGCGACCTTCCAGGGCACCGCGCGGGAGAGCCGCTCGGCGATCGCGATGGCCAAGCGCGACCGCTCGGCGCGGCTCGGGCTCGGCTATGAACGGTTCAGCGACGCGCAACTCACCGACAGCGTGATCTTCGGCATCTTCCCCAACGCGCAGATCGGCTGCCATCCCGAGGCGGTGTTCCTCCACCGCTTCAAGCCGGACGCCGACGATCCCGAGCGCTTCACCTATGAGACGACGATCCTCTACCGCCATGTCGACGTGCCGGGCTATGGCGCGCCGCTGTGGATGGGGCTGGGCGACGATGTCGACCTGACCGGGGAGACCCGGCCCGACGTCGTCCACACCGGGCTTGGCGAGCCGCCGGGCATGGGCGAGGTGCTCGACCAGGATTCGGACCTGCTGCCGATCGTCCAGGCCGGCGCCCGCTCGCGCGGTTTCCGCGGCCCGCTCTGGGGCGAGCAGGAGGCGCGGCTGCGCCACTTCCACGTCGAGCTCGATCGCTGGATGGGGCGGTAGTTTTCACACCGACACGTCGCCCCTGCGGAGGCAGGGGCCCATGTCTCTCATCAGCCAGATGACCACCGGGGAGGATAGAGACATGGACCCCAGCCTGCGCTGGGGTGACGGCAGGAAAATCAGTTGATCATCCGCACCGCCGTCGCTTGTGGCACGGTGGATGCTGAAACAAGTTCAGCATGACGGTGGGCGGGGCCGGGTCAGAACGGCCGGATCGTCACCCCGTTGTCGACGACGAACTCCGCGCCCGTCACGAAGCGCGATTCGTCGGAGGCGAGGAACACCACCATCGCCGCGACGTCCTCGGGCGCGCCCTTGGCGCCGGCGGGCAGGACGCCCTTCGGCACCGCCTGCTCCTGGCCGATGCGGCCCTCGGCCTCCTGCACCATCGGCGTCTCGATCGCGCCGGGATGGATCGAGTTGCAGCGGATCTTGTAGCCCTTCTCCTGGCACATCACCGCGATCGACTTGGTCATCGATCGCACCGCGCCCTTGGCGGCCGAATAGGCGAGGAAGATCGGATAGCCGAGCAGCGCGCCGGTCGACGACATGTTGACGATCGATCCGCCGTCGTTGCGGTTCATCAGCGGGATCGCATATTTGCAGCCGAGGAACACGCCCTCGCTCATCACCGCGTTGACGAAGCGGAACTGGTCGAGCGTGGTCCCCTCGACATCGGCCGACAGCACGACGCCGGCATTGTTGACGAGGATGTCGAGCCGGCCGAACCGCTCCTCGATCGCCCGGATCACCGCGATCCACTGGTCCTCCGACGCGACGTCGAGCGCCAGCGCGAGCGCGCCGTTGCCGATCGCGTCGGCGACCTTCAGCGCGGGCTCGATCCTGACGTCGGTGACGACCACCGTCGCCCCCTCGCGCGCCAGCGCCTCGCAATCGGCCTTGCCGAGCCCCGATCCGCCGCCCGTGACGAGCGCGACCTTGCCGGCCACCCGCCCGCGATCCTGTGTCATAACCCTCTCCGTCTGTCGGCGGACGATCAGGCCGCGCCGCTCTCGTCGAAATAGTCCGGCATGCCGCCCGGCCAGACGACGCCCCACTGCGCCTGCCCGCCGTCGATCACCAGCAGGTCGCCGTTGACGAAGCGGCCGGCGGGGGAAGCGAGATAGGCGATCGCCTCGGCCACGTCCCACGCATTGCCGCGCGTCTTCATCGGATTGGCCTTGTGGAAGCGGACCAGCGCCTCCTCCGGATAGACGCCGAAGCCCTCGGTCTCGATCACGCCGGGGCCGATGCAGTTGATCCTTATGTCGAACGGCGCCCATTCGGTGGCGACCGTCTTCGACAGATAGATCACCCCCGCGCGCGCCGCGCAGGTGTGCGCCGCCTGCGGCATGCCGCGCTCGACATTGGCGACGATGTTGATGATGTGGCCCGGCGCGCCGGTTTCGCGCCAGCGCTTCGCCGCCTCCTGCATCATCCACCAGGTGCCGTTGAGATTGGTGTCGATCACCGCCAGCCAGCCCTTGCGGCTGAAGTCGATCGCGTCCTGCGGGAATTGTCCCCCCGCATTGTTGACGACGGTGTCGAGCCCGCCCATCCGATCGTGGATCCCTGCGATCAGCGCCTCGCACGCCTCGGGATCGCGGATCGTCATCGCGGCGGTCATCACCTCGCGGCCGGTCGCGGCGCGGATCTGGTCGCGGGTGACGGCCAGCTTGTCGGCGTTGCGGCCGCAGATCGCGACCTCGGCGCCCAGCCGCGCGGCGAGGAACGCCGCCGCCTTGCCCATGCCGCTGCCGCCGCCGGTGATCAGGATGCGATGGCCGGCCAGCAGGTCGGGCCGGAACACCGTGTCATGCGTCGCCAGGTCGTCGGGCGTCAGGCCGCGCTTCGGCCGGGTCGGGTCGTTCGGGTCCGGGCGGACATGGCCGCCGGGCGCGGACTGGGTGGAATTCGCATCCATCGATCGTTCAGGCTCCTCCCGACATGGCTTAGCATCGCCGATGAAGAAAACAATCACAAATGTCTTTTTTATTGGGCCGGCTTTTCCCCGGAACGACCGTGGCCTCGCGCATCGCTCCGTAGGGGCGTGACAATGATAGTGGTCTTGAAAAAGGCAGTCATGCCTGTTTTTAATGGCGCGGAGAGAGGAGATTGGGCGATGGCGGAACTGGACGGCAAGGTCGCGGTGGTGATCGGCGCGGCGGGGCGGGGCAACATGGCGCAGGCGATCGCGCGGCGACTCGCGGCCGACGGCGCGCGACTCGTGGTGGCGGGGCGCGATCCCGAACCGCTCGCCGAACTGGCCGACGAACTGGGCGGTCTCGCCGTCGCGCGGTGCGACCTGACCAGCGAGGCCGACCTGGCGCGGCTGGCGTCGTCGGCGGTCGACCGCTTCGGCGGGATCGACATCGCCGTCAACGCGACCGGCTGGGGCCTGCTCAAGCCGTTCCTCGACACCAGCAAGGAAGAGATCGAGAAGATCACCGCGCTCCAGTTCACCGGCGCGATCCTGTTCTACCAGGCGATGCTGCGGGCGATGCGCGACGGCGGGTCGCTGATCCAGATATCCTCGGCGACGGCGACGATCATGCTGGAGGATCATGCCGCCTATATGGGCACCAAGGCGGGCGCCGATCATGTCATCCGCTGCATCGCCAACGAATTCGGCGATCGCGGCATCCGCGCCAATTCGGTGGCGCCGGGCTTCACCGTCACGCCGATGACCGCCAAGGCCGGCCGCAACCCGGCGGTGATCGGCGCCTTCGCCAAGGAATATCCGCTCGGCCGGGTGGGGACGAGCGAGGACGTCGCCGAGGCGGTGGCGTGGCTCGTCTCCGACGCCTGCTTCATGACCGGACAGACCTTGCAGGTGAGCGGCGGCGTCACCCTGCGCCGCAACCCGCGCAACGCCGAGATCGTCGCGGCGGTGCAGGCCGCGCGCGCCGCGGCGGCGCCCCAGGCGTGAGCCGGCGATGATCCGCGGCGTCCATCACCTCGCCGTCTCGACGCCCGATCTCGACCGTTTCGTCGATCATTATCGGCGCTGGTTCGGTTTCGAACGCTGCGGCGAAGGCGCGTGGGAGCAAGGCAATGAACGCGTCGACACGATGGTCGGGCTGAAGGACAGCGCCGCGCGCTATCAGATGCTCCGTCTCGGCAATCTCTATATCGAGGTGTTCGAATATGCTTCGCCGCGCGGGACGGCGATGCGGCCGCGGATGTGCGACCATGGCCTGATCCACCTCTGCCTCTATTGCGACGACGTCTTCGCCGAATATGAGCGGCTGACCGCGCTGGGCATGGCGTTCAACGGCCCGCCCGGCGGATCGGCCGCGACCCGCGCCACCTATGGCCGCGACTGCGACGGCAATGTCGTCGAACTGCTCCAGATCGTCGACGAGGGCTGCGGCTTCGGTTTCGACCGGGCGAAGGCCCTGGAGCCGTCAGCCTAGCTCGCGCAGCAGGGTGGCGGGGTCGCGGTCCCAGCGGTCGGCCGCCTTGCGCACGGCGGCGAAGAAGGCGCGGATGGCGGGCTTGTCCTCGACGATCTCGATCATGTGGCCGAGCGCCGCCGAGGTGTCGACATAGGCATAGCGCATCGGCCCGAACAGCCCGTCCGCCGCGACCGCGAAGCCCTGGCCGGTATAATGGGCCAGGTCGGCGGCGAAGTCCTCCGCGATGAAGGCGACATGGTGGAAGCCGGTCGCCCCCGCCGGCACCGTGTCGCGATAGGCGGAGGGGCCGTCGTCATGCTGCTCGACCAGCTCGATCTGCACCTCGCCATGCTGGGCGACGGCGGTCGAGAAGCGGGTCGTGCTCGGCGCGCCGCGATAGCGCGGCTCGTCGAGCCTGAGGTCGCGGTTGACCAGGAAGGGGCCGATTCCCGTCGCTGCATGCCAGCGGCGGGCGGCCTCGGCCAGGTCGGGGACGACCCAGGCATATTGGATGATGCGGGGCTGGAAGCTCATCGGGCGGCCTCGTGCGGCAGGTGGTTGGCGATCAGGGTGCGCGCCGCCTCGACGGCGCGGCGGGCGCGTTCGAGCGGCGGGACTCCCGCCTTGCGCGCGGCATGCTGCGGCACCTCGATGTCGACGATCGTGCCGGGGCGCAGCGCGGCGAGCGCGGCGGCGAGCGGGAAGTCGCCGGCGCCGGGCAGGGCGCGCTCGCGGATCGCCTCGTGCCAGGCCTCGTCGCGCGCCCGCTCGCGCGGGCCGTCGCAGATCTGGAGATAGCCGATCCGGTCGCGCGCGGCGGCGATCTCGGCGGGGCCGCCGCCGTTCCGCACCAGATGCAGCATGTCGCACACCAGCGAGGCGCCGGTCCGGTCCGCCGCCGCCACGATCGCCGCCGCCTGCGGCAGCGTGCGCACCGCCGAGAAGCCGTTGAACTCCAGCCCCGCGACGATGCCGAACCCGGCCGCAAGGTCGCAGAAGCGCGCCAGCGCCGCCGCCCCCGCGCGGTCGTCGAGATCGTGGATGTGGACGGTCGCGCGCGTCGCGCCGAGCGCCTGCCCCACCGCCAGCGCCCGTTCGAAGCCGGCCCAGTCGGGATCGGCGTCGAGCGGGAACACCTCCAGGTTGCACAATGTCACGCCGGCCTGCCCGAGCGCCGCCGACAGCTCCGCCACGTCCGCCTCGCCCACGCAGGGGAAGAGTCGTGCTATCGCCTCGGGAACATGGGTGAACAGGCAGACATGGTCGCACCCCAGCCGGCCCGCGATCGCGGCCAGCTCCGCCGGCGACGCGTCGAGCGCCGTCAGATGGTGGAGCGAAAGCTTCGCCGGGGGCAATAAAAAATCATTCATGATTGTTTTTATGCGCGGCTGTGGTAGGGCGAGTCAATCGGAAGAGACGAAGGACGCTACGGGACAGGATCGATGGACGCCATCAGCCATGACAGCGCCGGGCCGGATTATGCCCGTATGGACTATGAGCGCGGCCGCAAGGCCGCGCCGGAGGGCTTCCCCAAGCTGCCCGACATTCCCGGCCGCCGCTATGTCGATCCCGATTTCCTGGCGCTGGAGAAGGAGCGGATGTGGAAGCGGGCCTGGCTCTATGCCGGCCATGTCGACCAGCTCCCCGACCCCGGCTCCTGGTTCCTGACCCGCAACACCGGATCGCCGGTCATCGTCGTGCGCGACCTGCAGGGCGACCTGCGCGCCTTCTTCAACACCTGCCAGCATCGCGGCGCGCCGCTGGTGACGGCGGAGGCGGGCGAGGCGCGCGGCTTCGTCTGCGGCTATCATGGCTGGAGCTACACGCTCGACGGCAAGCTCACCGCCGTCCGCGACAAGCGCGACTTCGTCGACCTCGACTTTTCCTGCCGGTCGCTGGTGCCGGTCCGCTGCGAGACGCTGGGCAACCTGATCTTCGTCAACGAGGATGCCGAGGCGCAGCCGCTGATCGACCATATCGGCCCGATGGCGAAGGAACTCGACCAGTATCAGCTCGACCGCCTCCGCCTCGTCGACAGCCGCAGCTACGAGGTCGGCTGCAACGTCAAGGTGCTGCTCGACGCCTTTCTGGAGGTCTATCACATCAAGTCGATCCACCAGCACACGGTGGACCGCTTCCTCGACCATCGCGGCATGATCGTGACGCTCTGGCCGAACGGGCACAGCCGGATGGTGACGCCGAACAGCCGCCCCGACTGGAAGGACCCGGGCACGATCGGCATGCCGAAGATCGACACCGTCACCGACCTGCCAGCCAACAACAACGTCAGCTACCAGATCTATCCGAACTTCGTGATGCCGCCGTCCGACAGCGGTATCCCGCTGCTCCAGTTCTGGCCGACCGGCCCGCGCTCGTCGCGGGTGGTGTCGAGCTGGATCGGGCCCGACCACGACCCGGAGAACCCGCATCCGATGTGGGCGAAGCGGATCGCCAATTGGGAACGCATCCTCTACGAGGACCTCCAGTTCGCCCCGCAGATCCAGGAATCGCTCGAAAGCGACGGATTCCGCGGCATGCCGCTCAACTATCAGGAGCGGCGCATCTATCATTGGCACGAGGAACTCGATCGCCGCATCGGCCTCAACCAGGTGCCGCCCGAGGCGCGGGTCGAGCAGGTGCTGCACGACTGGGTCACGCGCTGACCACCATCGGATCATAGGGGAGAGGCATGGATTTCAGGCTCACATCCGAGCAGGAGGAACTGCGCGAGGCGGCCCGCGCCTTCGCCCGCGCCGAATTGCCGGCGATCGCGGCGGCGTGCGAGCGCGACAATGTCCCGCCCAGCCATGAACTGGTCCGCCGCTATGCGGAGATGGGCTTCCTCGGCATCAACGTGCCGGCGGAACTGGGCGGCCTCGGCCTCGGCAATCTCGAGGCGCTGGTGGTGCTGGAGGAGTTCGCCAAGATATCCTCGGCGGTCGCCTTCCCGATCTTCGAATCCTCGGTGGGGCCGGTGCGCGCGATCGAGCATTTCGGGTCGGACAGCCTCAAGCGCCGCATCGTCCCCGCCGTCTGCAAGGGCGAGATGGTCGTCGCGATCGGCATGTCGGAGCCCGACGCGGGATCGGCGCTGACCGACCTCAAGACCAAGGGCGTGGTGAAGGGCGACCGGCTGGTCATCAACGGCACCAAGCGCTGGTGCTCGGGCGGCGGCCATGCCGACGCCTATCTCGTCTATTGCCGGCTGTCGGACGATCCCGGCCCCAGGGCGATCGGCGCGGTGCTGGTCGAGAAGGGGACGCCGGGCTTCGGCTTCGGCCCCAACGAGCAGCTCATGGGCTTCCGCGGCGTGCCCTCGGCCGACCTGACCTTCGACGATGTCGAGGTGCCGCTCGACAACATCGTCGTGCCGGCGGGCGGCTTCAAGAAGCTGATGGAGACGTTCGACCTCGAACGCTGCGGCAACGCCACCATGGCGCTGGGCCAGGCGTCGGGCGCGCTGGAGGACGTCACCGACTATGTCCAGGAGCGCAGGCAGTTCGGCAAGCCGATCGTCGAGTTCCAGGCGGTCCAGCTCAAGCTCGCCGAGATGCACATGAAGGTCGACGCCGCCCGCCTGCTGATCTGGCGCGCGGCGGCCAATGCCGAGGACGGGCTGCCTTCGATCCTCGACAGCTCGACCGCCAAATGCTTCGCCAACTCGATCGCGCGCGAGGTGGCGGGCGACGCCGTCCAGCTGATGGGCGCCTATGGCTATTCGAAGGATTTCCCGATGGAGCGGCGGCTCCGCGACAGCTGGGGCTGGGGCATCGCCGGCGGCGCGATCGACATCCAGAAGGTCAACATCGCCGCGGCGATGCTCGGCCGCCGCTTCGACCAGAGGCGCTGATGGCGAAGCAGCGCATCGCCGCGCTCGACGACGTCCCCGAAGGCGGCAACAAGGCGTTCGATGCCTGCGGAAAGTCGGTGCTGCTGTGCCGCACCGGCGCCGGGGTCTTCGCGATCGAGAATATGTGCAGCCACGCCTTCGCCCATCTGGAGGGCGGCAAGGTCCGCGGGCCGCACATCTTCTGTCCGCTGCACGGCGTCCGCTTCGACATGCGCACCGGCGCCCCGAACGGGACGCTGACCAAGAAGCCGATCGCGGTCTATCCGGTCAGCGTCGAGGACGGCGAGATCGTGGTGGACCTGCCCGATGGCTAGGCTGTTGCACATCGACGCGAGCCCGCGCGGCGCGCGATCGCGGTCGAACATGGTGGCGGACCGGCTGATCGCCGGGCTCGCCGGGCACGACATCGAGCGGCTGGCGCTGTTCGACGCCGACCTGCCCGCCTTCGACGGCGCCGCGATCGAGGGGCGCTATGCGCTGATCGAGGGCCGGCCGGTCGACGAGGCGGTGCGCGCCGACTGGGCGGCGATCGGCCGGATGGTCGATCATTTCCTGTCGTTCGACGGCTGGCTCCTGACCGTGCCGATGTGGAATTTCGGCATCCCCTACCGGCTCAAGCATTATATCGACCTGATCACCCAGCCCGGCCTGGCCTTCCGGGTGGTCGACGGGCAGGGCGAGGGGCTGGCGGCCGGCCGCCGCGCGATCCTGGTCACCTCGGGCGCGCTCGACATCCGGCCCGGCGGGCCGATGGCGGCCTATGATTTCCAGCTCGCCTATCTCAGGACCTGGCTTGGCTTCATCGGCGTCACCGACGTCGACGCGATCCATGTCCGCCCCACCTATGGCGACGAGGCGAGCGTCGCGGCGGCGATGGATCGCGCCTATGCCGAGGTCGACGCGCTGCTCTCCGGCCTCTCCCTGCCGGCGCGGGTATAGACCAGGTTGATGCTGCGGAAGCTCACCGCCTCCTCGCCATGCTGGTTGACGACGGCATAGCGGGTGATGGCGGTGCCACGATCGGCGCGCGAGGTCGAGGGGCGCAGCTCGACGATCTCGGAGGTGACGTGGATGCTGTCGCCGGCGCGGACGGCCTTCTTCATCCGCACCTCGTCCCAGCCGATGCCGCAGACGAAGTCGATGTCGGCATTGATCGCATGATCCATCTGCCGCCACAGCGCGAGGGTGTGGATGCCGCTGGCGACGACCTCCCCGAACACCGACTGGCGGGCGAGGTCGGCGTCGCTGTGGAACCATTGCGGGTCCCATTGGCGCGCGAAGGCGAGTATCTCCGCCTCGGTGACGAGGCGCGGCTCGGACCGGCGGACCTCGCCGATCACGAGGTCCTCGAAGCAGCGGGTCGGCCGGGCGGGGACGAAGGGGGCATCATGGTCGGACATCGATCATCTCCTGCCAGGAAGCCGGCCGGCCCTGCTTTGCCAAGGGACATGCCGAAACGGGAGTCATTTGTGGACGAGACCGATCATCGCTTTGCCCATCTGTTCCGGTTCGAGGAAGGCGACGGCGGCGTGCTCCGCGCCGCGCCGACCGGCGGGCCGCTGTTCCGGCTGTTCGGCGGGCAGGTGCTGGCGCAGGCGCTGGCGGCGGCGCAGCACAGCGTCGCGGCGGGGCGGCTGGCGCATAGCTGCCACGCCTATTTCGTGCGCGCCGGCCGGGTCGACCGGCCGATCGACTTCACCGTCAGCCGCGACACCGACGGCCGCAGCTTCTCCGCCCGCCGGGTCGAGGCGCGGCAGGGCGACGAGCTGATCCTCACCCTGTCCGCCTCCTTCCACGCGGCCGAGCCGGGTCCGGTGCAGCAGGCGACGATGCCCGACGTCCCCGACCCGCTCGACCTGCCGCCGCAGGAGCAGGCGATCGCCGCCGCGCTGCCCCATATGCCGCCGCATCGGCTCGTCTTCTGGGATCGCGACATCGGCCTCGACGTCCGCGCGGTCGAGCCGTTCCACACGGTCGACCCGCCCCGCGCGCCGGCGCGCCGCTCCTTCTGGTTCCGCACCCGCGACCGGCTCGGCGACGACCCCGGCGAGCATCAGCGGATGCTCGCCTTCGCGTCGGACCTCTATATCCTCCACACCGGGCTGCTGCCGCTCGGGATAAGCTGGTCGGACCATGGCCTGAGCGACGTCAGCCTCGACCATGCGCTGTGGTTCCACCAGCCGTTCCGCGCCGACGAATGGCTGCTCTACACGATGGACAGCCCCTATGCCGGCGGCGCCCGCACGCTCGGCCGCGGCACGGTCTTCGCGCGGGACGGCCGGCTGGTCGCCTCGGTCGCCCAGGAAGGGCTGATCCGGCTGGCGCGGTGATAATGTCTATACTTTATCCGAGCCGCTCGATCAGCGCGGCGGCGAGCGGCTCGGCGCTGGCGGGGTTCTGCCCGGTGATCAGCCCGCCGTCGGCGACGACCAGCGGCTCGAACGGCGCGGCGCAGCGATAGTCGGCGCCCTGCCCGGCGAGCGCGGTCTCGGCCAGCAGGGGGACGAGCTTGTCATATTCGAGCATCGCCTCCTCGGCATTGCTGAAGCAGGTGATCGCCTTGCCGGCGACCAGCGGCGACCCGTCCGCCGCGGTGGCGGTCATCAGCCCGACGACGCCGTGGCAGATCGCCGCGACCGGCTTGCCCTGCGCGTGGAGGGCGGTCGCGAGCGCGCCGAGCGGGCGGCAGGCGGGGAAGTCCCACAGCGTGCCGGTGCCGCCGACCAGGAAGATCGCGTCGATCCGCGCCGGATCGATCGCGGCGAGGTCGAGCGGCGCCTCCAGCTTCGCCATCGCCGCCGGCTGGCCGAGCAGCCAGTGCCCGGCGGGCAGCAGCCACGGCTCCTCCAGGCTCGCCGGGTCGAGCGGGGCGGGGACGCCGCCGGGGGTGGCGAACATGATCTCGTGCCCGGCCCTGTCGAGCGCGCGATAGGGCGTCGCCAGCTCCTCCAGCCACACCCCGGTCCTGGCGCCGGTGTCGCCGAGCTCGGCCTGGCCGGTCAGCACGAACAGGATGGTCTTGGTCATCGTCACGCGTCCTCGAAAATTGCCCGTCTGGCGTGGCGGCCGGCGGGCGGCGCGGCAATCCACCAATTAGGTGGATAGGAGCCGGCGGCGCCTGTGGCATTATGCGGCGATGCTGATCCGCACCAAATTGGCGCCGCCCAACAGGACGATCGACCTGCTGTGGCGCGAGGCGCTGGTCGGGCGGATCACCGGCGCGGCCGAGCGGCTGACCGTCCTCTCCGCCCCCGCCGGCTACGGCAAGACGACCCTGCTCAGCCAGTGCCACGCCCAGTGGCGGCGCGGGGATGTCGCGGTCGCCTGGTACAGCGTCGACGATTCGAAGTTCGAGAGCGACCAGTTCTTCGCCTATCTGATGGCCGCGCTGCACCGCGCCGGCCTGCCGCTGCCCTATTCGCAGGAGGCGATCGACGCCGGCCTGCCCGGCCTCGCCGCCGAGGCGGCCGCGCGGGCGATCGTCGTCGCGCTGGAGGCCAGCGAGGAGCCGGTCCGGCTGATCATCGACGACTATCACCGCATCGCCTCGCCCGCGACCAACCGCTTCCTCGACTATGTGATCGAGCGGATGCCGAACCACGCCGCGATCATCATGGCGATGCGCGGCATGCCCGAGATCGCGCTGTCGAGCCTGCGGGTCCGCGGGCAGCTCCTGCTGCTCGAACAGAACGACATCCGCTTCTCCGACAGCGAGGCGCTCCGTTTCCTGAGCGACCAGTCGAGCAAGGTCGACTGGGGCGAGCTGATCGAGCGAACCCAGGGCTGGCCGGCCGCGCTGCAACTGCTGCGCCTGTGGCTGGCGGGGCGCGACCAGGTCGACACGCTCGAGCACCTGACCCGGCGGTCGAGCGACCTCGCCGACTATCTGGCCGAGCAGGTCTTCTCCGGCCTGCCGGCCGACGTCCAGAAATTCCTGCTCGAAACCTCGATCGCCGAGCGTATCTGCACCGGGCTCGGCGATGCGATCTCGGGCCGCGACGATGGCGCCGACATGCTCGACCAGATGCGCCGCCGCAACCTGCTGGTGACGCCGCTCGACGACGACGGCGTCTGGTATCGCTTCCACCCGCTGCTGCGCGAATTCCTCTACGACATGCTCGCGCGGGACAGCCAGGCCCGGCTCGACGCGCTCCATCTGCGCGCCGCCGCCTGGCTGGCCGGGGAGAATCTGCTGCCCGAGGCGCTGGGCCATGCCGCGCGCGTTTCCGACCGGACCGCGGCGACCGCGATCATGGAGGCGGCTGGCGGATGGCGGATGGCGATCCGCGGCGGCCTCGCGCTGCTCCGTCACGTCGACGAGATCGATCAGGTGTCCCCGGCCGACTTCCCGCGCGTCACCCTCGGCCGGGTCTATTTCGCCGCCCAGAACGGCCGCCTGCCCGAGGCGCGGGCGATGCTCGACCGGCTGCTCGCGGTGCTGCCGCTCGACCGGGTCGAGGCGACCGACCCCGGCCTCGCCAGCGAGATGCTGTGCAACGACCTCGTCGCCCATATCTACGAGGATCGCGCGATCCCGGCCGCCTATGGCCGCTTCCTCGAACGGCAGCTCGCGCATGAGGGGCACGACCCGACCTTGCGCGTGCTGCTCCACCACCTGTCCTGCCTGGCGAGCTTCGATCGGGGCGACGACATCTGGTGCCGGGTCCATGGCGAAAAGGCGCTCAAGCTCGCCCGGTCGCACCAGCTCCCGCTGCTGGAGGTCTATGCCTATCAATATCTGGGCCTGTCCCAGATCCGCACCGGCCGCCGGCGCGAGGCCGAGCTCTATTTCCGCCGCAGCTTCGAACAGGCCAACCGCCATTTCGGCGAGGGCAGCGCCCAGGTCGCGGTCGCGATCTCGCTGCTCGCCTATACGCTCTATTTGTCGGGGGACCTGTCGAGCGCGACCGAGCTGCTCGAATCGGCGGTGCCGGTGATCGAGGTGAGCGAGGGCTGGCACGAGGTGTTCGTCGCCGCCTATGCGACCCAGGCCTGGCTGGCGGCGCGGACCGGCAACCTCGCGGCGGCCGAGCAGGTCATCCAGCGCGGCCGCGCCACCGCCGAGCGCCGGGGCCTGCCGCGCCTGCGCTACCAGCTCGACCTGCTGCGCGCGCGGATATGGCTCTGCCTCGACCGGGCCGAGCTGGCCGGGCCCCTGCTTGCCGAACTGGGCGAGCCCTCGGCCGTGTTCCGCGAGCGCGACCGGCGGCTGTTCTGCGACTATCGCGTCGCGCTGACCGCCTGCTCCGTGCAACTCGGGCGGCCTGACGAGGCGCTGGTCGCGGCGCTGGAAGCCGACGTCGCGGAGGCGGGATCGGTCGCGCTCGACATCGAGATGGCGATCCTGCGCGCGGCCGGCGCGGTCGCGGCCGGGCGGCGGACCGAGGCGGCGCACGCCGTCCGCCAGGCGCTGGAGGCGGCCGAGAGCGAGGGGTTGATCGGCATCGTCTCGCAGTTCGGCGCGCTGCTGCCGCCGGTGCTGGCGGCATGCGAGGAGTCGCTCCACCTGTTCGAGCCGGCGCAGCGCAGCACCGTCGCGCGGCTGCGGCAGACGACGCCGGCCGCGCGCCGGGGCGGCACCGCGATCCCGCCCGCCGCGAGCGACATCATCGTCACCCCGCGCGAGATCGACGTGCTGCGCGGGCTGGCCGACGGGCTGTCGAGCAAGGAGATGGCGCGCAGCCTGGGCGTCGCCGAGAGCACGATCAAGACGCACCGCATCAACATCTACCGCAAGCTCAACGTCGCGACCCGGTCGCGCGCGATCTCGGCGGCGCGCAACCTGCGGCTGATCTGATGCAATCGGGTCGTGGACCGTCTAGCGTCCATGGACGTTATGGTGCGGAGGCCGATGGCGATGAGCATGATCAAGATCTGGACCTATGACTGGGTTCCCGAAGGCCCTCGCGGTTTCGTGCGCGATCTGCGGCTGCGATGGGCGTGCGAGGAAGCGGGTCTTCCCTACAGCATGTGCTCGGTCCCGTTCGAGGGCCGCGAGACCAATCATCTCGCGCAGCAGCCCTTCGGCCAGATTCCGTTCCTGAGCGACGGAGAACTCGCGCTATTCGAGAGCGGCGCCTGCCTGCTGCACCTGGCCCGCAAGAGCAGCCATTTGATGCCGAACGATCCGGCCGAGGAAGCGGAAACGGTCCAGTGGGTGGTCGCCGCGCTCAATTCGATCGAGATGGTCACGGTTCCCTGGTGGTTCCTCGAAGTCTCCGGCGCGACCGAAAACGGCCTGACCGGGTGGCTGGCCAACCGCCTCGACACGATGGAACGGGTGCTGAAGGAGCGGGAATGGCTGGTCGCCGATCGCTTCACCGCGGCGGACCTGCTGATGGCGGACGTGCTGCGCGTCGCGAAGGTCCGCGCCTTCGGCGACCGGCCCGCGACCGAGCGCTATCTGACCCGCGTGACCGGGCGTCCCGCGTTCAGGAAGGCGCATGACGACCAGCTGGCCTATTTCGCCCAGGCGGATTGAGCGGCATCGGCATCGGTTCTCCACCCTCTAGCCATTATCCATATATCCACTATGCTGGATATATGGATAATGATTCGGCCATCGCGACGCTGGGCGCCCTAGCGCAGGGGACGCGCCTCGACGTGTTCCGCCTGCTGGTGAAACACGAGCCGGTCGGCATGGCCGCGGGCGAGATCGCCCGCCGGCTCGACGTGCCGCAGAACACCATGTCGGCGCATCTCGGCATCCTCGCGCGCGCCGGCCTCGTCCGTTCCGAACGGCAGAGCCGCTCGATCATCTACCGCGCCGATCTCGATGGCTTGCGGGCGCTGACGCTGTTCCTCGTGAAGGACTGCTGCGCGGGGAATGCGGAGCTGTGCGCGCCGCTCGTCGCCGAACTCTCCCCTTGCTGCTGAAAGGTCGTCCCGTGGCCGTCGACATCGTCGTCTATCACAATCCCGAATGCGGCACGTCGCGCAACGTCGTCGGCCTGATCCGCAACGCCGGCATCGAGCCGCACATCGTCGAATATCTGAAGACCCCGCCCGCCCGCGCGCTGCTGGTGCAACTCGTCGAGCGCGCCGGCATCCGCCCCCGCGATCTGCTGCGCGAGAAGGGAACGCCCTATGCGGAACTGGGCCTGGACGACATGTCGCTTTCCGACGAGGCGCTGCTGGACGCGATGATGGCGCACCCGATCCTCATCAACCGCCCGCTCGTCGTCTCGCCGCTCGGGGTGAAGCTCTGCCGCCCGTCCGAGGCGGTTCTCGACATCCTCCCCGAAGCGCAGCGGGGGGCGTTCACGAAGGAAGACGGCGAACGGGTCGTCGACGCCGCGGGCCAGCGCATCCCATCGGCATGAACCGTCAGGCGATCGCGGGCGAGGCGCTGGGCAGCTTCCTGCTGTTCGCGACCGTCATCGGCTCGGGCATCATGGCCGAGCGGCTGGCCGGCGGGAATGTCGCCGTCGCGCTGCTGGGCAACACGCTCGCCACCGGCGCGATCCTGTTCGTCCTCGTCGCCATGCTGGGGCCCGTGTCGGGCGCCCACCTCAACCCCGCCGTCACCCTGGTCATGCGCCTGCGGGGCCATATCGGGACGGCGGCGGCCGCGGCCTATGCCTGCGCTCAGCTGGCGGGCGGCATCCTCGGGGTCTGGGCGGCCCATGCCATGTTCGCGGTGCCGCTCCTCCAGCTGTCCGACAAGGTCCGTGCCGGCCCCGGCCAGTGGATCGGCGAAGGCGTCGCCACCTTCGGGCTCGTCCTGACGATCCTGGGAACGGCGAAGGTCCGGCCCGGCAGCATCCCGGCGAGCGTCGCCCTCTACATCACCGCCGCCTATTGGTTCACCTCGTCCACCAGCTTCGCCAATCCGGCGATCACCGTCGCGCGATCGCTGAGCGACAGCTTCGCCGGCATCGCGCCCGCCTGCGTGCCCGCATTCGTCGCGGCCCAGGTCGCGGGCGCGCTGGCCGCCCATCGCGTCGGCGACATCATCTTCTCCGACGTCCCGAAGGAAATCGCATGAACCGCGTGCGCCCATTGCCCGACCCCGATCATCTGCCGGCGCTCGACCGCCGCTTCCTGATCGACCGTCCGGCCATCGGCCTCGGGGCCGACCAGCCGCCGCCCCGTATCCTCCTGCTCTACGGTTCGCTCCGCGACAGGTCGTTCTCGCGCTTCGCGGTGGAAGAGGCGGCTCGCCTGCTCGAACTGTTCGGAGCCGAGACGCGCATCTTCGACCCGTCGGACCTGCCCTTGCCCGACCAGGTCTCGGGCGACGACCATCCCGCCGTCCGCGAGCTGCGCGAGCTGTCGATGTGGTCGGAAGGGCATGTCTGGTGCAGCCCCGAGCGCCACGGCACCATCACCGGCATCATGAAGACCCAGATCGACCATCTGCCGCTGGAGATGAAGGGGATGCGCCCGACGCAGGGACGCACGCTCGCCGTCATGCAGGTATCGGGCGGATCGCAGTCGTTCAATGCCGTCAACACGCTCCGCCTGCTCGGCCGCTGGATGCGCATGTTCACGATCCCCAACCAGTCGTCGGTCGCCATGGCCTACAAGGAGTTCGACGAAGCCGGCCGCATGAAGCCGTCGAGCTATTATGACCGGATCGTCGACGTGATGGAGGAACTGGTTCGCTTCACCGTCCTGCTGCGTCCCCATGCGGCGCAGCTCGTCCACCGCTACTCCGAACGCAAGCAGGCCGGGGTGCCGGTCGATCGGGCTTCGGACCTGTCGGCCATCGCCACCGCGCGGGCGTAGCCCCCCGGCGCGCGCGCTCCACCATCCCGTTCCGCCGCTCCACCTTTTCTACCGATATACGCGGACGCCTCCCTCGCCATAGCCTTGGGGCACGGCGCACGGGTCAGAGCCCGGCGCGATGCCTATCGAGGGGGACGTGGAGATGACATTCAGGAACCGCATGCTGGCCGGGCTGCTCGGCACCGCCTGCCTGTTCGCGGCGAGCGCCGCCGTGGCGCAGGAGGCCGCCGCCGGCGCCGATCCCGCCGAGGGCAACGACATCGTCGTCACCGCGCGGCAGCGCTCGGAGAGCCTGCAGCAGGTGCCCGATTCGGTCACCGCCTTCTCCGCCAGGACGATCGAGGAGGCGGGCATCCGCAGCATCGACGACGTCACCGCGCTGATGCCGAACATCTCGCTGGTCGATTCGCAGGACGCCGGCACGGTCGCGATCAACATCCGGGGCATCGGACAGGTCCGCAACGGCGAGGCGCCGGTCGCGCTCGTCATCGACGGGGTCCAGATGACCTCGACCGACATGATCAAGCAGGCGCTGCTCGACCTCGACCAGATCGAGGTGCTGAAGGGGCCGCAGGGCG
Organism: Rhizorhabdus wittichii RW1; assembly: GCA_000016765.1. Taxonomy (NCBI): domain Bacteria; kingdom Pseudomonadati; phylum Pseudomonadota; class Alphaproteobacteria; order Sphingomonadales; family Rhizorhabdaceae; genus Rhizorhabdus; species Rhizorhabdus wittichii. The sequence goes on along the minus strand of CP000699.1, from coordinate 2,498,036 downwards.
CGCTCTACGGCCGCAACGCGATCGGCGGCGCGATCAACATCACCACGAAGCGGCCGACCAACGACCTGCAGGGCCGCGTCTCGGTCGACTATGCCAATGGCGACGACCGCCGCCTGTCGGGAACGCTGAGCGGCGCGCTGGTGCCCGACCGGCTGCTGTTCCGCATCGCCGGCGACTATCGCAAGTTCGACGGCGTCTTCCGCAACGTCACGCTCGACCGGAAGGTCGACTTCGTCGAGGACCTCAACCTGCGCGGCCGGCTGATCTTCACGCCGACCGAGCGGCTGACGATCGACCTGCGCGGCGCCTATGGCGACCTCAAGGCGGGCGCCTCCTGGTACATCCCGCTGCCCGACGGCCAGCCGAACGACAGCAGCGTGCCGATCCAGAACGATTTCCTGGGCCGCAGTCCGCGCACGGTGAAGGACGGGTCGCTCAAGGTCGACTATGAATTCGATCCCTTCACGCTGAGCTCGATCAGCGCGTTCAACACCACCCGGATCGACCTGAGCGAGGACCTCGACTGGTTCCCGCAGTCGATCCTCGGCGCGACCCAGCTCCGCCGCTACGAGAGCTTCACCCAGGAATTCCGCCTGGCTTCCCCCTCGACGCAGAGGCTGCGCTGGACGGCGGGCGCCTATCTGCTCGACGCGCGGCGGCGGGTCGACACGGTCGTCCTGATCTCGCCCGATCCGACCGCGTCGAAGCTGCCGCCCTCGGCCTATATCCCGCTGCCGGCGGCGCGCGCGACCGAGGACATCCTGACCAAGGCCGCCTATGCCCAGCTCAACTACAGCGTCACCGACACGGTCGAGCTGACCGGCGCGTTGCGCTACGACCATGACCGGCGCGAACAGACCAACCGGCTCGTGCCGGGGCCGAAGCGCAAGGCCAATTTCGACGAATGGCAGCCGAAGGTCTCGATCAAATATTCGCCGACCCCCGACACCATGATCTACGCGACGGCGGCGCGCGGCTTCCGCAGCGGCGGCTTCAATCCGCCCAACGCGGTCTTCCCCGCCATCTACAAGCCCGAGGTCGCCGACACGCTGGAGATCGGCAGCAAGAACAGCCTGCTCGACCGCCGGCTGACGCTCAACGCCGCCGCCTTCTACATGCGCTACAAGGACCAGCAGGTCTTCATCCTCAACGTCGCCGACCAGGGCATCGTCAACGTCGGCAAGACCGACATCTACGGCTTCGAACTGGAGGCGCAGGCGCGGCCGGTCCGTAACCTCCAGCTCGGCGCGTCGCTCGGCTTCATCGACACGAAGATCAAGGATTTCGACGGCACCGCGCGGTTCCGCGGCAACCGGGTGCCGCTCACCTATCGCTGGTCCTATACCGCGTTCGGCCAGTATCGGGTGCCGGTCGGCGGCGATCGCGGCATCGTCGCCCGCGTCGACTATTCGGGCCGGTCGGGCAATTACTGGCACATCGACAATGCCGACCGGCAGGACGCGGTCCACCTCGTCAATGCCCGGCTGACCTTCGACGCGAAGCGCTACTCGATCGCGCTCTATGCCACCAACCTGTTCAAGGAGCGCTACACCGAGGAGTTCTTCGCCAAGGAATTCTCGGCCGGCGCCGCCGACATCCGCTATCCGGGCCAGCCGCGCCGCTACGGCGTCTCGGCGACCCTCAACTTCTGACGGGGCCATCCATGACGACCCAACCGCGCGACCTAGAGGAGTTCTTCCACGGCCGGACGGCGGCGATCGAGCTGATCGACCGCCGCCGCCACGGGCGCGACGTCGCCTATGAAGGCGACGGCGACCTGTTCACCCAGAGCTGGTTCCCGCTGTGCCGGTCGAGCGAGGTGGCGCCCGGCGCGGTGCTGGGCCGCAACTTCCTCGACGGGCGGGTCGCGGTCTACCGGACCGAGGACGGCACCGCGAACGTCGTCAGCGCCTATTGCCCGCACAACGGCGCCGACCTGTCGATCGGCAAGGTGGCGGGCGACCGGCTGGTCTGCGCCTTCCACCATTGGGAGTTCGACCGGAGCGGCCGGTGCAGCCGTACCCCCACCGGCGACCGGATCGTCGAGGGGATGAAGGTTTTCCGCTATCCGGTGCAGGAGCGCTTCGGCCTGATCTGGGCGTTCAACGGCACCGAGCCGCTGTTCGACCTGCCCGAGCTGGGCTTTCCCGACGAGGAGCTTGCCTTCCACGCCGAGATCCCCAGCCTCGACCTGCTGGCCGATCCCTGGGTGTTCATGTGCAACACGTCGGACTTCAACCATATCGAGGTCGTCCACGGGATCGACATCCAGGGTGACGCGACCCGCGACATCAACTGGCACGAATTCGGCTACGATTATGACCTGAGGGGCCACTTCAGGGAGACCGGCGCGGCGATCGAGTACAAGGTCGGCATCCGCGGCTCGAACATCTTCTATCAGATGGGCAGCGTGAACGGCCGCTGGTTCGCCTTCCTCTATCCGTGCGGCATCCACCGCCCGGGCACGCTGCGCAGCTATTTCGTCATCGCCACCCGCAAGTCGGACGGCACGCCGGACGACGACGCCCGCGTGGCCGAGACGCTCGACTTCGCGCAGAAGCTGGAGATCGCGGTGGTCGACCAGGACGTCGAGATCCTCAACAGCATCCGCTTCACGCGCGGCATGTTCACCCGCAGCGACAAGGCGCTGGGCCGCTTCGTCGATTATCTGAAGACCTATCCGCGCGCGCATCCCGGCGCGGACTTCATCCGATAGGAGGGGCGCTTATGGAGACGGTGGCGGTCGCGCAGCGAATCGAGGCCTCGGCCGACAGGGTCTGGGCGCTGGTCGGCGATTTCGGCGGCGATGTCCTCACCCGGGGCTATGTCGCGCGGGTCGAGGTGGCGGGGCGGGGCATCGGCGCGCGCCGCACCTATCATCTCGATCCGTCGATCGGCAGCGGCGCGGTGGTCGAGCGGCTCGTCGAGCTCGATGATGCCGAGCGCGCGATCGGCTATGACATGGTCGACTATGGCCCGCTGCCCTGGGCCGACTATGGCGGGCGGATCACGGTGACGCCGGCCGGGCCCGACGCCTGCATCCTCGTCGTCCGCACCCGCTTCCTGCCGCTCGATCCGGCGCGGGGGGAGGAGCTGCGCGGCCTGTCGCGCGGCAATATCGGCCTCTATTTCGACAATGTCCGGGCCGCCGTCGGCGCCTGACGCCGGGCCGCCCGCCCGCGAAACGACGGAGATGCTTGTCGGACGGCCCTGATCGATGGCAGCTTGCCGCCGAACCCTGATCGAAAAGGGGAGGAGAGGACGGCATGAACGGATCGATGTTCGACTGGCCGCTGACGCTCGACCGGATATTGGTCCATGCGGAGCGGTGGCATCCCGACCAGGCGGTGGTCGGCGCGGCGCCCGACGGGACGATGGTGCGGCGGACCTATGCCGAATGCGCCGATCGCGCGCGGCGGCTGTCGGCGGCGCTGGTCGCGCACGGGATCGGGCCCGGCGACCGGGTCGCGACGCTCGGCTGGAACACGCTGCCGCATTTCGAGGCCTGGTATGCGATCATGGGCATCGGCGCGGTGTGCCACACGCTCAACCTGCGGATGGACGCGACGCAGCTCGCCTGGGTCGCGGGCGACGCCGGGGACCGGCTGCTGCTGGTCGATCCGGCGCTGCTGCCGATGGCGGAGGCGGTGCGCGCCCTCTGCCCCGGGATCGAGGGGATCATCGTGCTGGGCGATGGCACCGACGCGCTGATCGCGGCGCACGAGCCGGCGCGCTGGGGTGGCTTCGGCGAGGATCAGCCCGCCGGACTCTGCTACACCTCCGGCACGACGGGCGACCCCAAGGGGGTGCTCTACACCCACCGCTCCAACTTCCTCCACACGCTCGCGATCCTCCAGCCCGACCTGTTCGGCATCGGCGCCGCGGACAGCGTGCTGCCGATCGTGCCGATGTTCCACGCCAATGCCTGGGGCATCGCCTTCGCCGCCCCGGCGGTCGGCGCGAAGCTGGTGCTGCCCGGCGCGCGGCTCGACGGCGCCAGCGTCCACCGGCTGATCGCCGAGGAGGGGGTGACGATGTCGGCGGCGGTGCCGACCGTGTGGCAGGGGCTGCTCGACCATCTCGATCGCGAGGGCGGCGGGCTGGCGCCGCTGCGCCGCGTGGTGATCGGCGGAGCGGCCTGCCCGCCCTCGATGCAGCGCCGCCTGACCGACCATTATGGGGTCGAGGTGCGCCACGCCTGGGGCATGACCGAATTGTCGCCGCTCGGCACCGTCGCCGCCCCCAGCGCGGCGTCGGCGGCGCTGCCGCCCGAGGAGGCCGGCCGGCTGCTGATGTCGCAGGGCCGCCCGCCGCTCGGCGTCGAGCTCAAGGTGGTGAGCGACGATCCCGCCGCCGGGCCGGGCGCGCCGGGTCGGCTGTTCGCGCGCGGCTATGCCACGGTCGGCCGCTATTTCGGTCGCGAGACCCCGGCCACCGACGCGGAGGGCTGGTTCGAGACCGGCGACGTCGCGATGATCGAGCACGGTTTCCTCCAGATCACCGATCGCGACAAGGACGTGGTCAAGTCGGGCGGCGAATGGATCAGCTCGCAGGGGCTGGAGGCGATCGCCGCCGAGCATCCGGCGGTCGCGCATTGCGCGGTGATCGCCGCCGATTGCGACCGCTGGGGCGAAAGGCCGCTGCTCGTCGTCCAGCTCCGCGAGGGCGAGGACTGTTCCGATGCGTCGCTGCTGGAGTCGTTCGACGGGGCGGTGCCGCGCTGGTGGGTGCCCGACGGGGTCGTCCGGGTCGACGCCATGCCGCTCGGGACGACCGGCAAGATCGACAAGCGGGCGCTGCGCACCGCCTATCGCGGCCATTTGCGGGCGTCCTGAAGGCCAAGGGAAGCGAGCCCGTTCGAGCCGGACGGGCCCGCTTCCGTGCCGCTGGCGAGCGGCGGGGGGACCTCAGCCCGTCGGGGCGGCCTTCGCGGCCTCGGCGGCGCGGCAGGCGTCGGCCGGGCGGGCCGGCAGGGTCGCGGCGACGCGGCTGCCCGACGGGTTGGTGCGGGCGAGCGCGCAGGGCTGCGGCGCGATCGGACGGAAGGCGCGGGCGTGGAGCTTGCCCGGCGGCACCGCGACCTCGCGGTGCGTGGTGCGCAGGTCGGCAGCGGCCAGCGGCGACGCCGCGAGCAGCGACAGCGAAACGGCGGACAGGATCAGGCGCATCGTCGATCTCCGGATATTCGGCTTTCGACGTGCAGCTAGGCGGGCCGCGTTGCTCCCGGATCGCGATCGTGTAAGAAATCATGTCCGCTCGCCGGGCGGCATTTTCTCGCGGCGGTTGCGTGACCATTTCAAACTGTTGCTGCGGCGATGCTGCAACGGTTTTTGCGTACCGCTGCCGTTGACGCTCCTGCCGGGCGTACATAGGTGCGGAGGCGATCACCCCGTATCGAACCGAGGCTGCCCATCGTGACGTCGAGTACCATATTGCTGGTCGAGGATGATCCGTCGCTCCGCGTCCTGACGGCGCGGGCCCTGCAGGAGAACGGCTATGTCGTGCGCCCCGCCGCGACCGGGCCGGAGATGTGGATCGCCTTCAACGCCGAGCCGATCGACCTGATCATCCTGGACATCATGCTGCCCGGCACCAACGGCATCGAGCTGTGCCGCCAGCTCCGGCAGAAGAGCGACGTCCCGATCATCTTCATCAGCGCCAAGGGCAGCGAGACGGACCGCGTCATCGGGCTGGAGATCGGCGCCGACGATTATCTCGCCAAGCCGTTCGGCACGCGCGAGCTGATGGCGCGGGTGCGCGCCGTGCTGCGCCGCGGCGGCATGGACCGGCAGAGCGAGCAGAGCCGCCGCAACGAGGCGCGCTTCGACGGCTGGCAGGTCAATTTCCCGCGCCGCGAGCTGACCTCGCCGAGCGGCGCCGTCGTCGACCTGACCGGCGCCGAGTTCGACCTGCTGTCGAGCTTCCTGCACAACGCCCAGCGGGTGATCGCGCGCGAGCGGCTGATCGAGCTGTCGCGCACCCGGCTCGGCGACGCGTCCGATCGCAGCATCGACGTGCTGGTCAGCCGCCTGCGCCGCAAGCTGCAGGGCGAGGGCCGCGATGCGCCGATCACCACCGTCCGCGGCGTCGGCTACATGTTCAACGCCGAAGTGACCCGCGCTTGATCCATCTGGTGCGTCCATCGCTGGGGCTGGTCGGGCGGATCCTGGTCATCCTGCTGCTGACGGTCACGGTCGAGTTCTGCACCAGCACCCTGCTCTACGAACGCGCGAGCCAGTTCTCGCTGCGCGAGGACGAGGCGCACCGGCTGGCCGAGCATCTCGTCATCACCCGCAAGCTGATCGCCGAGCGGCCGGTCCACGAGCGGGCGATGATGGCCTCGCTGCTCACCACCGACCGCTACGACGTCCGCTGGGGCGCGACCGAGCCGCCGCCGCCGCCGATGGCCCCGGAACTGCGCGAGATGCGGGAGCAGATCGTCACCTGGGAACCCTCGCTGGCCGATTCCAACGTCCGGCTGCGGCTCAAGTCGCCGGGCCTCGATTCGATGGTCGTCGGCGGGATGACCCTGCCCGACGGAAGCTGGATCCATTTCGGTACCCGCGACGTGGTCGGCGGCTGGGACCTCGCGATCGGCCGGGTGATGCTGGCGCTGGTCCCGGCGATCGGCCTGCTCGTGATCGGCAGCCTGCTGATCCGCAACACGCTCAAGCCGGTCCGCATGCTCGCCCAGGCGGCGGAGCGCTACGGCTATGGCGACCGGGTGATCCTGCCCGAGATCGGCACCGGCGAGGTGCTGCGCGTGATCCGGGCGTTCAACGCGATGCAGGACCGCATCCAGCGGCTGATCAGCGACCGCACCCAGGCGCTGGCGGCGGTCGGCCACGACCTGCGCACCCCGATCGCGCGGCTGCGGCTGCGGATCGACATGATCGGCGACGGCGCGGCGCGCGACGCCATGCAGCGCGACGCGATCGAGATGGAGGCGATGATCGGCTCCTTGCTCGCCTTCCTCGGCGGGGAGGAGAGCAACCAGCCCGTCGTGCGGACCGACCTGGCGGTGATGGCGGCGACCCGGGTCGACGACGCCTCCGACGAGGGGCATCGCGTCCGCTACGAAGGGCCCGAGCATCTCGACGCCTATGTCCGCCTCTACGACGTCAAGCGCGCGCTCGACAATCTCGTCACCAACGCGCTGCGCCACGGCAAGCATGTCGCCGTCCAGGTCGAGCGGCGCGACGACCGCGCGATCCTGCGGGTGCTCGACGACGGGCCCGGCATTCCCGAGGCGCGCCTCGACGATGTGCGCCAGCCCTTCGTCCGGCTCGACACCGCGCGCCGTCGCAACACCGAGGGGCTGGGCCTCGGCCTCGCCATCGTCGAGCGCATCGTGCGCGCCCATGCCGGGGTCCTCCGCCTCTCCAACCGGCCGACCGGCGGCCTGATGGCGGAGATCGACCTGCCGATCGACGGGCCGCCGACCGCCTAGCTTTCCCGTCATCCCGGCGAAAGCCGGGATCTCCCTGCCTTTTCCACCTCACCGCACAAGCGACGAAGAAGTGAGATCCCGGCTTTCGCCGGGATGACGAGGAAGCGGTCGAGCGGCGCACGCCGCCGCGCAGCAATCATTTCTTACAGGGGCGCTGCGCTGCGGCAAAAACGCCCCCCTATCTCCGGGCTCCATGATGCCGGTCGCATGACCATATCCCAGGAGTCCCACGATGAACGAGCTGATCGGTCGAGTCTTCAGCTTTCAGGAGCATGTGTTCACGAGCAACAGCGCCCTCTACGGGAAGCTTGCCCGTGACGGGCAGAGCCCCAAGGCGCTGATGATATCCTGCGCGGATTCGCGCGTCGTCCCCGAATATATCGTCCAGGCCGCGCCGGGCGACCTGTTCGTCTGCCGCAACGCCGGCAACATCGTCCCGCCCTTTTCGCAGGCCAATGGCGGCGTCTCGTCGACCGTCGAATATGCGGTGATGGTGCTGGGCGTTCGCGACATCATCGTCTGCGGCCATTCCGACTGCGGCGCGATGAAGGCGCTGTGCAGCCCCGGCTCGCTCGACGGCATGCCCAACGTTGCCGCCTGGCTGCGCCATTCGCACGCCGCGCAGAAGGTCGCCGAGGATGCCTATCCCGACGTTTCGGGCACCGACCGGGTCCGCGTCCTGGCGCTCGAGAACGTCGTCGGCCAGCTCGCCCATCTCCGCACCCACCCCTCGGTCGCCTCGGCGATCGCGCGCGGCGAGATGGCCCTGCACGGCTGGTATGTCGACATCCACGCCGGCGAGGTGCTCGCGCTCGACGGCGAGACGGAGCGTTTCCTGCCGCTTGCCGCCGATCGTCCGCTGCCGGTCGCGCTGCAGGCCGCGTCGCGTCGCGCCGCCGACGTGCTGGAGGCCGCCGAATGATCTCGGCGCGCCTCGCCTCGCTCTTCCCGGTCACCTTCTCGCGCGACTTCACGGCGTCGATCGTCGTGTTCCTGGTCGCGCTGCCGCTCTGCATGGGCATCGCGGTGGCGTCGGGCGTGCCGCCCGAAAAGGGCCTGATCACGGGCATCATCGGCGGCCTCGTCGTCGGCGCGCTCGCCGGATCGCCGCTGCAGGTCAGCGGCCCGGCGGCGGGCCTCGCCGTCATCGTGTTCGAACTGGTCCGCGACCATGGCCTGTCGGCGCTCGGCCCGATCCTCGCGCTCGCGGGCGCGATCCAGCTCGTCGCCGGCGTGCTCAAGCTGGGCGGCTGGTTCCGCGCCATCTCCCCGGCGGTCGTCCATGGCATGCTGGCGGGGATCGGCGCGCTGATCGTCGTCGGCCAGTTCCACGTCCTGTTCGACGCCAAGCCGCTGCCCAACGGCCTCCAGAACCTCGCGGCGATGCCGGCGCGGCTGTTCGGCCTGTCGGCCTCGAACGTCGCCGCGGCCGAAATGGCCTTCGCGATCGGTCTGGTCACGATCGTCGCGATGCTGATGTGGGAGAAGCTGCGGCCGGCGACGATGAAGCTGGTGCCGGGCGCGCTGGTCGGCGTCCTCGCCGGCACGCTGGTCGCCTGGGGCCTCGGCCTGTCGATCACCCGGGTCGAGGTGCCGTCCTCGATCGTCGCCGCGATCGCGCCGCCGGATGCCGGCTTCCTCGGCCAGATGCTCGATCCCGCGCTGCTGGTGACGGCGGTCGCGATCGCCTTCATCGCCAGCGCCGAGACGCTGCTGTCGGCGGCGGCGGTCGACCGGATGCATGACGGCGTCCGCACCGATTACGACAAGGAGCTGCGCGCCCAGGGCGTCGGCAACCTGCTGTGCGGCTTCGCGGGCGCGCTGCCGATGACCGGCGTCATCGTCCGCAGCTCGGCCAATGTCCAGGCGGGCGCGGTGACGCGGCTGTCGGCGGTGCTCCACGGCGCCTGGCTGCTGGCCTTCGTCGCGCTGCTGCCCTGGCTGCTGCGGGAGATCCCGATGGCCTCGCTCGCCGGCATCCTGGTCGTCACCGGCTGGCGGCTGGTGTCGGTGGCGCACGTCCGCCACCTGTTCCACCATCATGGCGTACTGCCGGTGGTGATCTGGGTGGCGACCTTCGTGATGGTGGTGGCGACCGACCTGCTGACCGGCGTGCTCGTCGGCCTCGGCCTCTCGCTGCTCGAGCTGGTCCCGCACCTGCGGCGGCTGCGGCTGCGGGTCGACGCGAATCACGGCGACGAGCAGAGCGAGATCCGGCTCGAGGGAGCGGCGACCTTCCTGACGCTGCCGAAGCTCCTCAAGGCGCTCGAATCGATCCCCGGCGGCCGCGCGGTCAGCCTCGACATCCGCAAGGTGCCGGCGATCGACCACAGTTCGGCGGAGATGCTGGGCGAATGGATCCAGCGCCGCCGGTCCGGAGGGACGCGGGTCGACCTCGACGCCGGGGACGACCAGCTCCGCAAGATCGCAGCCTGACCGGCCCCAAAACGGTCGGGTGTTGCGCCGGCGCCACGCCGCTACCCCTTAGGGCGTGGCGCCGGACCCCCGCAATGATTTGTAACGGACGGGAAACAGGGGACTGAGAATCCCGTTTCCATAATGGCCGCGTCGATCGTGACGCGACCCGATCAGAGGAAGCGCAGGCCGACGAAAGGAGGGACGATCCGAAACCTTATCAAAGGGGATTGTCTTATGCGTTTCCAGAAAACCACCGCCGCCGTCCTCGCGCTGTTCGTCGCGACGCCGGCCCTGGCCCAGGAGGAAAGCTCGCCGTTCAGCGTGTCCGGCAGCATCGGCCTCGCCAGCGACTACCGCTTCCGCGGCGTTTCCCAGACCGACAAGGAGATGGCGATCCAGGGCGGCATCACCGTCGGTCATGAGAGCGGCTTCTATGTCGGCACCTGGGGATCGAACCTCGCCGGCTGGGGCACCTTCGGCGGCTCCAACACCGAGCTCGACATCTTCGGCGGCTACAAGGTCGCGCTGGGCGAAGGCGTCGCGCTCGACGCGGGCCTCACCTGGTTCATGTACCCGGGCGGCGCCGACAAGACCGACTTCGCCGAACTCTATGCCAAGCTCAGCGGGACGCTGGGCCCGGTCACGCTGCTCGGCGGCGTCGCCTATGCGCCGAAGCAGCAGGCGCTCGGCCGCTGGTATGTCTCGGGCGCGTCGGCTTCGACCGGCGTCTACGACGATCCGGGCGACAAGGAGGACAATCTCTACCTCTGGGCCGACGTCTCCGGCGCCATTCCGCAGACCCCGGTCACGCTGAAGGCGCATCTCGGCTATTCGAATGGCAATGCGGGCCTCGGCCCCAACGGCACCAGCATCGCGCCGACCGGCAAATATCTCGACTGGCTGGTCGGGGTCGACGTCGCGGTTCCGGGGACCCCGGTCACGGCGGGCGTCGCCTATGTCGATACCGACATCGGCAAGAGCGAATCGGCCTATCTGCTGCCGAACTTCGCATCGACGAAGAACGGTTCGTCGATCGCCGGCGGCAAGCTGGTCTTTTCGCTGACGGCGGCTTTCTGAGACGACGGAACGAAGGGGCGCGCGATTGCCGCGCGCGCCTTCACCGATCAGAAGTCGAGTTCGACCCGCGCCCCGCCGACATGCATCCCATAGTCGGTTCGCCCGCCCGCCGGGATCGCGGCGCCGGTATAGGCGAGATAGCCGTAGTTGAGGTTGAAGCGCAGATATTCGACCGGGGTCCAGATGATGCCGGCGAACCAGCCATTCTGGGTCCCGCCCCTGATCGCGCCGTCGTTGAGGTCGAGATAGTCGTAGCGCAGGTTGACCTGGATCGCGCCGATGCCGCCCTTGCCGAACGGCGAGGAGGGCTTGGCCCCGCCGAAGATGCCGTTGCGATAGGTGCGGGTGTCGTCGGTCAGGAAATAGCCGACCTCGGCATAGCCGCCGAAGAAGCGCGAATTGGGCCCCGGCCCGATCGCGTCGAGCCAGTTCGCCTCCCCGGCGGTGTGCCAGCGGCCATGGATGGCGGCGACCTCCAGCCCATAGTTGAACTCGCGGTCGACCAGCATGTTCGGCGTCGCGAGGATGCGGCTGTTGGTGCTGTGCAGGAAGGGACGCTGCCGATAGCGCGTCGGCGCGTCCGACAGCCGGTTGAGCATGCGCAGATGCGCCGAGCCGCCGAGATGGATCTGCGTCCCGCCCAGCTTCGGCGCATAGACGGCGCGGCCGTCGATGCTGAAGCTGTTGTTCTCGTCGCCGCCGTTCGGGCCGTCGCTCGAGTCGGCCAGCGCGTCGATGTCGTCGGAGAAGACGCCGCCCTGGAGGAGGATGTCCTTGCGGTGATACTGGACCGCGATGCCCAGCCGCCGCTCGAAGTTGAAGGCGTCGGTGAAGGCGGCGCGCTCCATCAGCGATCCGGTGGTGTCGCCGGTCAGCTCGTCGAGCGACTGGAACTGGTTCTGGTTGCCGATCGAGACCTGCCAGGGGCCCGTGTCATAGGTGACGAAGGTGTCGACCAGGCCGACCTTGTTGTCCGACAGCTCGACCTCGAGCTTGTAGCCGAATCCGCTGCCGAGCTTGCCCTCGCCGCCGAGCCGGATGCGGCGGACCTCGTTCGAGAAGCCGAGGCCGCGATCGACGATGCCGCGCGGCTTGGAGACATAGCCCGCGTCGAGCTGGATGCGGCCCTTCACCTTGAAGCTGCGATCGTCGCTGGTGAATTGCGGCGATCCCTTCCAGCCGATCGCCGTCGCGGGGGCCGAAGCGGCGGCCGCCGCCGTCACGGCCGGGGCCGATGCCGCCGCCGGGGCAGCGCCCGGCGGCGCTTCGCCCAGCCGCGCCTCGATCGCGGCGAGTCGGGCCTGCAGCGCGCGGACCTCCTCGCGCAGGGCCTGGCTCTCCTCGGCCGACAGGGGGGCCGCGGCCAGCGGCATGGCGATCAGCGAGGCAGTGGCGGCCAGGGCCACGCGGGCAATGCGGAACATGGAATGTCTCCCGGGCGGCGACCAGCCGCGTTGAGGCCGATGTGACGCTTCCATGTCCTTTTTGTTACAAGCAACACTCCAGACATATTTTGTAATAAATCATCTTGAAAAAGCCATTATTCAGGCCGTCTTTCCGGCCGCGCAACAACCGGTTCGAACCACGCTCCGGCGCAGGGGCCGGCAAAGCGCCGATCGGGCGACGGCAAGGCGGTTGACCGACTCGGGCGCGCATGATTGCTGCGTCGCAACATCATGGTGGGGACTATCGATGGCGCTTCCGATCTTCGCGCTCGCTTACGGCTTCCTGACGACCTTCATCCTGACCAGCCTTTCCCGCAACCGCCGCGAGGCGCGTCCCGACGCGCCGGTCCTGACCCTGATGGGCCATGGGCTGATGGCGGCGTCGGCGGCGGGGGGATGCCTGGCGCTCAGCGCCGCCGCCTGGGCCTCGCTCGCCCATTGAGGGCGATCGGCGTCAGCGCGGCTTGGCGCCCGGATAGCGGTCGCGCGCGGCGGTGGCGATCGCCTCGTCGTCCTGGGGGGCGCCGCCGCTGACGCCGATCGCGGCGATCGTCGCGCCGTCGACCGTCACCGGCACGCCGCCCGCGATCGCGATCGCGCCCGGCACGGACAGCACCGACTGATCGCCCTTGGCGAGCGCCTCCTGCAGCAGGCGGGTCGGCAGGCCGAGCGCGGCGGCGGTGGTGGCCTTGCCCTCGGCGACGTCGAGGCTCTTATACGAGGCGCCGTCCATCCGCTGCGCCAGGATCACCCGGCCCTCGCGATTGACGATGACGATCGAGACGGCGTGTTCGCCGCGCCCGGCCGCCTCGGTCGCGCCCTGCGCCATCGCCACGGCGTCGCGGAGTTGGAGCGCCGGCGTGGCCATGGCCGGCATCGCGGCGGCCGTCATCGCGAGCAGCGCGACCGCGCCGCCCGGTATCTTCCAAAGCTTCATGTCGTTCTCCGTGGGCGACCGTTGGTTTGAATCGAGGCATATCCTTCGGCCCCCATCGTCATTCCCGCTTTCGCGGGAATGACGGAAAGGAAGGATATTAGTGCATCCGGTTCTCGGTGGGCTGGGCCTTCTCGTCGTGCGGCTTCGCCAGGAAGGCGTGGATGTCCCTGGCGTCCTGCTTGCTCAGCACGTCGGCGAAGGAGGCCATGCCCGCATAGGCGAAGGCGCCGTCGAGGACGATCGACTCGAACGCGGCATGCGTCTCGGGCGTCATCTTCCACAGGTTGGGATAGCCGCCCGCGCCGGTCGGCCCGCCGTGGCAGCGCCCGCAATTCTCGCCGTAGAGGGCGGCGCCGTGCTGCTCCTGGGCCTGGGTGCCGCGATATTGGGCGGGCGCCACGGTGAACGGCCGGGCCTCGCGCAGCGGCGGCAGCCTGGGCGCGGGGCCGCCGATCCGGAACACGATCAGCCGCTCGCTGTTCTGCCGCTCGATCGCCACCGCGCCGGGCGGGTAGGACACGTTGAGGGCGCCGCCGATGCCGGCCGTCACCGCGACATATTGGACGCCGTCGATCGTGTAGCTCATCGGCGATGCCATGATGCCGGTGCCGACATCGACGCGGTGGACCACGGCGCCGGTCCTGGCGTCATAGGCGGTCAGCCAGCCGTCGGCCGAACCCTGGAAGACGAGCCCGCCGGTCACCATCGTGCCGCCGCTCCAGAAGGGCATCGGCTTCGTCGCCCAGGCCTCCTTCTGGCGCACCGGGTCCCAGGCGCGGACGATCTGCTGGAAGGTCGGCCTGGGCTGGCCGGCGAGAATGTCTTCGGCGCCGCCGGTCTTGTTCGATCCGAAGGCGAAGCTGGGGAAGGAGGCGGCCGAGCCCTGCAGGTTGCTGTAGGGCCGGTATTTCGGTTGCTCCAGCATCTGGAAGGTCATCGGCGCCTCGAGCACCGGGATGTAGACCAGCCCGGTTTCCCGGCTGTACGACATGGGTTGCCAATTGTGCCCGCCGGCCTCCGACGGCCAGACCAGCTTGGTCTTCCTCGAATAGTCCGACTGGTCGCTGACCACCGGCCGGCCGGTCTTCATGTCGACGCGGTCGGCCCAGGTGACGGTGGTGAACTTCTCCGCCGACAGCAGTTCGCCGGTCACCCGGTCGAGCACGTAGAAGAAGCCGTTCTTCGGCGCCTGCATGATCACCTTGCGCGGGCGGCCGCCGATCTCGATGTCGGCGAGGATCATGTTCTGGGTCGCGGTATAGTCCCAGCTGTCGGCGGGTGTGGTCTGGTAATGCCACTTCTTGCGGCCGGTGTCGGCGTCGATCGCGACGATCGAGGACAGATAGAGATTGTCGCCGCCGGCCGGGCTGCGCAGCCAGGACGGGTGCGGCATGCCGTTGCCGGTGCCGACATAGACGATGTTGGTGTCGGGATCGTAGACGATCGAATCCCACGGCGTGCCGCCGCCGCCCAGGTCCCAGCGCGACTTGGGGTCCCAGGTCTTGCGCGCCTCGGTCACCTCGGGATGCTCGTCGGCGCCCTTGGCGGGATCGCCCGGCACGACGAAGAAGCGCCAGGCGAGCTTGCCGGTCTTGCGGTCATAGGCGCTGGCATAGCCCCGCGCGCCCATCTCGCCGCCGCCATTGCCGATCACGACGTTCCTGCCCGCGACGCGCGGCGCGCCGGTGATCGCATAGCTCATCTTGCGGTCGGTGATCGTGTCGACCTTCCACAGCTCCTTGCCGGTCCTGGCGTCGACCGCCGCCAGCCAGCCGTCGAGCGCGGCGACATAGACCACGCCGTCGGCGACCGCGACGCCGCGATTGACCGCGTCGCAGCAGGTGCGGCGGGCGAACTGGCCGTCGACCTCCGGATCATATTGCCAGAGCGGCTTTCCGGTGCGCGCGTCGAGCGCGTAGACCACGCTCCACGGCCCGGTCAGGTACATCACCCCGTCGACCACGACCGGGGTCGCCTCGACCCCGCGATGGGTGCTGCCGCGCACGACGAAATCGTCGAACTCCCAGGCGACGCCCAGCCGGCCGGCGGTCGCCGCGTCGACCTGCGTGCCCGGATAATGATAGGCGGTCTCCAACTGCCAGTCGCGCGGCGGCGTGCCGCCCGCCAGGCTGGCGGCGACCAGCGCCGGGGCGATCAGGCCCGCCAGCGTCGTCCGGATGACGGCGCGGCGACCGCGCCATGGGATCAGCTTCATTCCGTCTCGCTCCCTGTCGGGGAACGGCGCGGCGGCCGTCCCCCGAGGATCATTCCCCAATATGCGGCCGTTTAGAAGCGCCGCCGGACTTCGAGGCCGACGGTGCGCGGCCGGATCGTCGTCGAACGGTCCGATCCGCCGGTCAGGTCGGTGTCGAGCCGCGGCGCCACGTCGAAGACATTGTTGAGGTAGAGGCGGACCTCGGTCTCGCCGTCGCCGACCGAGGCGAAGGCATTGACCACCTGATAGCCCTGGCGGAACTCGGCGCGGTTGGGCGCCGTGCCGGGCACGCCGCCGGGGAAGACCACCGACTGGATCCGGTCGAACTGGCGGCGCGAGCGGCTCTGATACTGATATTCGCCGCGGATCTGCCCGCGCCAGCCGTCGGCCACCTCGACGCTGTAGCTGGCGAAGCCGCTCAGCATCCATTTCGGCACGGCGAGCACCTGGTCCCCGTCCTGCGCGCTGGTGCCGAGCGCGGCGGTGGAGATCTTGGCGTCGCTGTAGGTCGCGGTGCCGCCGACCTGGAACGCGCGGGTCAGGTTGAACCGGGTCTCCAGCTCGGCGCCCTTGACGTCGGCGCTGCCGGCATTGCCGGTGAAGGCGAAGCCGCAGCTCGACAGATTGATCTGCTGCTGGATCTTCTTCCAGTCGGTGTAGAACAGCGCGGCGTTGACCAGGACGCTGCTGCCGAACTGGTTCTTGGTGCCCAGCTCATAGCTCCACAGATTGTCCGAATCGAAGGTGTTGGGCGCCGCCGTCAGGCCCAGCCGGGCGAGGTCGGTGGCGCACAGCGCCGGGTTGATCTGGAAGCGGTTCGGGCCGCCGGGGCGGAAGCCCTTCGCCGCCGAGGCGTAGATCAGGTTGTCGCGCGTCACCTTGTAGGAGATGCCGACCTTCGGATTGACGCCCTTCTCGTTGCTCTTGCGTCCGACGATCTGGGTCAGGCCGCCGTTGAACGGGCCGTCGCCGAGGATGTCGACGATCTGCTTGATCTGGAACAGCCGCACGCCGGCGGTGATGTCGAGATTGTCGAGCAGCTTGTAGGTCGCCTCGCCGAAGGCGGCATATTGCTTGGTGATGGTGGTGGTGTCGCCGACATAGCCGACCTCGGTGCCGATCACCGGGGTGGCGCCGGGGGTGACCGCGATCTGGTAGAGCCGGTCGTCCTGGTGCGAATAATAGAGGCCCGCGATCCAGGTCAGCCGCGCGCCGGGATCGTTCGAGGCGAGGCGCAGCTCCTGGCTGAAGGTCTTGGTGCGGCTGGCCGACAGGTTGCGGCTGGTCAGCGGGTAGAGCGGCGGCACCAGCCCGCCGATGAAATAGCTGTAGTCGCGGACGAAATCGAGCTTGCGGTCGAAATAGGCGGTCAGCGAGGTCGCCTGGACCGCGCCCAGCTCCTTGTCGATCGCCAGGCTGTAGATGCCCGCCTTGTCGGTGGTCGGCTGCTTGATCCGGTAGGAAGCGGTCAGCTCGGGCATGCCGAGGAAGAACTGGCCGGGATTGGCGAGCTTGTAGTGCTGGTAGAAGGCGGCCGGCCGGATCGACCAGCTCTCGTCGGGCTGCCACAGCAGCGACAGGCGGCCGACATAGGTGTCGGCGTCGTTGTAGTTGGCCTGGTTGCGGGTGCTCAGCGACGGCTGCGCCTGCGGCGTGTAGCCGGGGGCCGTGCTCGAATAGCGCGAGTTGGTGACGGTGCCGGCGGCGACATTGTCCACATAGCCGCCGTCGTGGCGATAGAAGACGCCGCCGCGCACCGACAGCTTGTCGGCGACGAGCGGCAGGTTGAGCACCGCCTCCGCATTATAGGAGGCGGTGCCGTGCGCGGTGGTGCCGATCCCGGCGGCGACGCTGCCTTCGATCACGTTCAGCTTCGGCCGGGCGCTGACATATTTGATCGCGCCGCCCATCGAACTGCCGCCGTAGAGCGTGCCCTGCGGGCCCTTCAGCACCTCCAGCCGCTCCATGTCGAAGAACACCGGGTCGAAGGCGCCGCTGAACGAGGTGGCGATGGTGACGAGCGAGATGTCGTCGAGATAGATGCCGACCGTCGGCGCCGAGGCGACGGTGCTGATGCCGCGGATGTTGTAGTTGCCGAGGCCGCGCTCGGTGCCCGAGAAGGACAGGCCGGGGACGCTGCGCAGCACGTCCTTGACGTCGACCGCTCCGCGATCGCGGAGCTGGTCGCCGGACAGCGCGTTGACCGAGATCGGAACGTCCTGGAGGCGCTCGCGCGCCTTGCGGGCGGTGACGACGATGTCGCCGCCGTCGCCGTCGGCCGCGACGCCGTCCTGCGCGCGGGCCGGCGCGGCGAGCGCGACGGCAGAGACGGTGATCGCCAGCAGGGCGGGCAGGGAAATGGACTTGGCGAAGGTGGGCTGCATCAATTCGGTCCCCTTTTGAAGGTCGCGCAGGAATCTTCGGTCCATGTCGCGGGTCGATCCCAGACTGCGGGGGACGGGGCGGGGCGTCCTTTCCGAATCCCCGAAATATCTTTGCGAAAGCCAAAAGGGCGCTTCGGTCCGCGCCGGCGATGGCCGGTCCGCCCCGGCCGTTGTGGACAGGACCGGCCGCCGGCGTATAGTCTCCACCCTTTCCCGGGGGAGCAGGCTTGAACGACAGTCCGATCCGCGATCATGGCGCCATCGATCCGACGCTCGGGTTGATGCTCGATGACGATGCCCGGACATTCCTGGCCGGCCTGGCGCCCGATCCGCTGTCCGGCGCCCGGCGCATGCCGCGGATGCGGCCGTCCGACGCGGAGGCGTCGGGCTGGTTCCAGGGCATGACCGTCCGGCCGGGCTTCTCCTTCGTGATGACCGACGTCTATCGGGCGCGGAGCAAGGAGGCGATGTTCGTCAGCGACGATCATCTGAAGCTGCACTTCAAGCTCGACGGGCCGAGCGCGATCAGCGGCGCCAGCCGGGAGAACATGACCGTCGAGCCCGGCGTGATGGCCTTCCTGGTCCAGCCGCCGCGCACGGTGAAATATGAGACCGTGCGCGAGGATGCGCGGATGCGCTGCATCACCATGGTGTGCAGCCGCGAATTCGCCGGGCAGTTCCTGTCGCCCGTCGACGGCGACCTGCCGGCGCCGATCGTCGAATATCTCAAGGGCCCGGTCTCGCGCTTCGCCCATGGCTATATCCCGCTGCCGCCGCAACTCCGCGCGCTGGTCGAGGAGATGATGGCCCTGCAAGGCGATTCGCTCGGCCAGCTCATGCTGGAGGCCAAGGCGCTCGAGCTGCTCTACCTGGCGCTCCGGCAATTGTCGGGGACCAGCGCCGCCGCCCCGCGCGAGCGCGATCGCCGCAAGGTCCAGCAATTATGCGCGCTGCTCGACAGCAAGGAAGGCGGCGCGATGAACATCGCCCAGCTCTGCCGCGAGATCGCCTGGAACGAGACCCAGATGATGGAGAGCTTCAAGCAGATCACCGGCACGACGATCGCCAGCTATCGCCAGCGGCAGCGCATGGAGCAGGCGCTGCGCCAGCTCCGCACCACCGAGCTGTCGATCACCGAGATCGCGTTCGACGCCGGCTACGAGCATCCCAGCAATTTCGCCACGGCGTTCAAGCGGACCTTCGGCTTCTCCCCGCGGGCCGGGCGCGCCAGCCTGAACTGACCGGCGGGAGGGGGCACGAAAATGGGGGCATCCATAAGATTGCCGGGGCCCCGCACAGGTTTCCCGTCCAGCTTTGCCCCAGCCTTTCCCGCCACAGTGCCTTGCTTCCCAACGACCCCCTGAACCAGCGGAGACCGACGTGATCCTGCGCAACGCCTTCCTTGCCGCCACCCTGCTGATGTCGACCGCGACCTCGGCGATCGCTGCGACGACGATCGTCCATGCCGGCCGGCTGATCGACGGCAGCGGCGGCGCCGCGCGCGAGCGCGTCTCGATCGTCATCGACGGCGATCGCATCCGCGCGGTCGAGCCCGGCTTCGTCGAGGCGCGCGCGGGCGAGACGGTGGTCGACCTGTCGAACCGCACCGTCCTGCCCGGCCTGATCGACTGCCATGTCCACATCACCATGGCCTTCCACCCCGGCGATCCGATCCGTCGCGCGGTGACGCGGTCGGCCTATGACGACCTGATCGATGGGGTGAAGGACGTGCGCGCGACCTTGCTCGCCGGCTTCACCTCGGTCCGCAGCGTCGGGGATTCGACCGCCGCCGTCGTCGCGCTCAAGAAGGCGGTGACCGAGGGATCGATCCCCGGCCCGCGCCTGTGGGTGGCCGGCGAGGCGCTCGGCCCGACCGGCGGCCACAGCGATCCCGCCAACGGCCTGATCCCCGACATCGCCGAGCTGCCGCACGCGCGCGACGCCGTGATCGACAGCCCCGAGGAGGCCCGCCAGACGGTCCGCCGCCTCAAGCGCGAGGGCGCCGACGTCATCAAGATCATGCCGTCGGGCGGCGTCATGTCGATCGGCGACGATCCCAATCTCCAGCTCATGCAGGACGACGAGATCAAGGCGGTGATCGACACCGCCCACAGCCTCGACATGAAGGTCGCGGCGCATGCCCATGGCAAGCAGGCGATCGACCATGCGATCGAACTGGGGGTCGATTCGATCGAGCATGGCAGCTTCGCCGACGCGCAGAGCTACAAGCTGTTCAAGCAGCACGGCACCTATCTGGTGCCGACCCTGCTGGTCGGCCAGCGCGTCTACGAGACCGCCAAGGCGCACCCCGAGCGGCTCAATCCCTCGACCGCGCAGAAGGCGATCGCGATTGCCCCGATGCTCCAGAAGAACACCCATGACGCGCATGCCGCGGGCGTGAAGATCGCCTTCGGCACCGACACCTTCGGCCTGTCGGCGCATGGCGAGAACGCGCAGGAGTTCAAGCTGCTCGTCGCCGCCGGCCTGTCGCCGATGGAGGCGATCGAGACCGCGACCGGCCATGCCGCCGACCTGCTGGGCAGCAAGGACGTCGGCCTCGTCCAGGCGGGCCGCTTCGCCGACCTGATCGCGGTGACCGGCGATCCGCTGAAGGACGTCGCCGCGCTCGAGCAGGTCGATTTCGTCATGAAGGGCGGCGACGTCGTCAAGGCGGACGGCAAGCCGGTTTCCTGACGCGGTCCGCGCGTCCGTCGAGTTCGGCATTGGATATCGCCGCGCGATCCGGTAGGAGAGGCGCGATGTTTCGTGCGCTTGCCCTGTTCCTGGCGGCCTTCGCGCTGCTCCTGTCGCCGGTCCTGATGGCCGACGCGGGCGCGGCGATGCCGGCGTCCGAGCCGGTCGCGATGACGATGGACGCGCATTGCGCGGGCATGCTGCCCGGCAAGCCGGACGGCAAGAACAGCCTGAAGATCGATTGCGCGGCGGCCTGCTCGGCGCTCCATGCCAGCGCGCCCTTCCTCGTGCGGGCGCCGTCGATCGGCGGCGTGCCGCCGGCGATGCTGCGCGTCGCCCAGCTCGACGGCATCGACCTCGCCCGCGAGACACCCCCTCCCCGAAACGCTCCCGAGATCTGAACACACATCTCAGGAGACTATCGATGAAGCTTATCATGACCGCGATCGCGCTGGCGATCGCCGCTCCCGCGGCTGCGCAGACCGCCGCCGATCCCCACGCCCAGCATGCCGGCCATGCGGACGCCAGGCCCGCCGAGGAGGCGAAGGGCTGCTGCGACAAGATGGCGGCGAAGCAGGGCAAGGATTGCTGCGACAAGGCCAAGGGCGGCGACTGCTGCGACAAGGCCAAGGACGCCGCGACGTCCGGAACCGACGCGCACGATCATTGACGTGCGGGGAGGGGGCGGCTCGCCGCTCCCTCCCATTCGTTACACGCCCCCGAGGGCGAACTGGGACATTCGATCATGAACCGATCATGGGACCGGCGCGCGATGTTGCGCGCCGGCATATTGGGCGCGACGGCGGCCGGGCTGGGCCAGTGGCCGGCCTGGGCACAGACCGGCACGCCGGGCATCACCGACCCCCTGCCCGAGGAGTCGGGCGGGGACATCCACCTGCGCATCGGCCACGCGACGATGCGCATCGACGGCCGCGACCGGCTGGCGATCGGCATCAACGGCGGCGCCCCCGCGCCGATCCTGCGGCTGCGCGAGGGGCGGCCCGTCCGCATCCGCGTCGACAACAGCTTGGACGAGGAGACCTCGCTCCATTGGCACGGGCTGATCCTGCCCTTCCAGATGGACGGGGTGCCGGGCGTTTCCTTTCCCGGCATCGCGCCGCGATCGAGCTTCACCTACGAGTTCCCCGTCGTGCAGGCGGGCACCTATTGGTATCACAGCCATTCGGGCCTGCAGGAGCAGCTCGGCCTCTACGGGCCGATCGTGATCGATCCGGCCGGGACCGATCCGATCGCCAGCGATCGCCAGCATGTCGTGATGCTGTCCGACCACAGCCGGCTCCCGCCGCATGTGCTGTTCCGCAAACTCAAGCAGGAGCCCGGCTATTTCAACATGCAGCGGCAGACGCTGGCCGGCCTGCTGGCGGGCCGCGACCAGGGGCTGAAGGACCGGCTCGACTGGGGGGCGATGCGGATGGACCCGACCGACATCTCCGACGTCACCGGCAGCACCTACGACTATCTGGTCAACGGCCATGGCCCGCGCGACAACTGGACCGCGCTGTTCCGGCCGGGCGAGCGGGTGCGGCTGCGGCTGGTCAACGCCTCGGCGATGACGATCTTCAACGTCCGCATCCCCGGGCTGAAGATGACGGTGGTGCAGGCCGACGGCCTGGACGTCCGCCCGGTCGCCGTCGACGAGCTGCAGATCACCGTCGCCGAGACCTATGACGTGATCGTCGAGCCGGCCGAGGATCGCGCCTATACGATCGTCGGCGAGGCGGTCGACCGTTCGGGCATGGCCCGCGCGACCCTCGCGCCGCGCCTCGGCATGGTCGCGGAGGTGCCGCCGCTGCGCCGCCGCCCGGTCGCCGACATGACCGACATGGGCATGGACATGAGCGCCATGGAAGGCTTCGAGATGGACATGTCGATGCGCAACCCGGCCAATGCGCCGTCGGTGGCGATGGGGCCGGGCGTGCAGACCCTCTCGCCGATGCCGAAGGACCGGACCGGCGAGCCGGGGCAGGGCCTCGCCGATGCCGGGCACAAGGTGCTGGTCTATCGCGACCTCGTCGCGCGCGAGCGCAACCCCGACGTCCGCGCGCCGACGCGCTCGATCGACATCCACCTGACCGGGAACATGGAGCGCTACATGTGGTCGTTCGACGGCAAGACGCTGTCGGAGGCGCGCGATCCGATCCCGATAAGGGTGGGCGAACGGGTGCGGGTGAACCTGATCAACGACACGATGATGGCGCACCCGATCCACCTGCACGGCCATTTCTTCGAACTGGTCACCGGCCATGGCGACCATGCGCCGCGCAAGCACACCGTCAACGTAGCCCCGGGCGGGCTGGTCAGCTTCGACGTCACCGGGGTCGAGGGCGACTGGGCGTTCCACTGCCACATGCTCTACCACATGCATGCCGGGATGATGCGCGTCGTGCAGGTGCGGGCCGAGGGAGGCGCAGCATGAAGGCGCTCCTCATCCTCGCCCTGCCGGGCCTCGCGCTGGCCGCGCCGGCCGTCGCGCAGCACGCGCACGATCACGGGTCCGGCATGGCGATGCCCGCGCCGGCCTCCCAGCCGGCTCCGGCCCCGACGCAGGACGATCCGCACGCCGGTCACGACATGACGCCGGCGGCGGCCGATCCGCATGCCGGCCATGACATGGCGCCGGACGCCAAGCCGTCCGCGCATCGGCATGGCGCGCCCGCGCCGGCCCCGGCCGCCGATGCGACCGGCACCGACCTGCCCGCCGGAACCGCGCCGCCCCCGCAAGTCCAGCGCGACCGCCTCGCCGATCGCTTCTGGGGCGCGGAGGCGATGGCGCGCGCCCAGGCGCACATGCTCCACGAACATGGCTCGATGACGCAGCGGCAGGTGATCCTCAACCTGTTCGAGCGTCAGTTCCGCGACGGGCGCGACGGCTATCGCTGGGATGGGCAGGCCTGGTTCGGCGGCGACATCGACCGCTTCCTGCTGACCACCGAAGGCGAGGCGACGCGGGGCGAGGGCGTCGAGGCGGGCGAGGTGCAGGCGCTCTGGTCGCATGCGCTCGATCCCTATTGGAACCTGCAGGCGGGTGTCCGGCAGGACGTCCAGCGTGGGCCCGACCGCAGCTATGCGACCGTCGGCGTCGAGGGGCTCGCCCCCTATTGGTTCGACCTGGAGGCGCGGCTGTTCCTGTCGAACAAGGGCGACCTGCTCGCCCGGTTCGAGGGGCATTACGACCAGCGCATCACCCAGCGCCTGGTCCTCCAGCCGCGGGTGGAGGTCGAGCTGTCGGCGCAGGACGTGCCCGAGAGCGGCATCGGATCGGGCCTGTCGACGATCGAGGCGGGGCTACGGCTGCGCTACGAGATCGCCCGCGAGTTCGCGCCCTATGTCGGCTTCAACTGGGAAAGGCGGTTCGGCGATGCGGCCCGCTACGCCCGGCTGGCCGGCGAGGACGTGACCTCGAAGGGCTTCGTCGCGGGCATCCGCTTCTGGTTCTGATCCAAAGGGAGCGGGCGGGGCGCGATGCCCCGCCCACCCGAGGGGCTCGCAGGCCGGAGGAACAGGGAGCGGTTGCGAGGGGTGTGCTCCCTTCGCCCGGACCGCCGTGAAGTTTCGAGACGGATGGCCGCGCCATGGCGTAAGTTTCGCGTAAAGCGCCGCCAAGGGCGCGGGCGGCGCGAACAGCATTTGACGCTTTTCGAGGGCAGGGCTAAAGGCTGCTCACCACGGAGCCCCGACGAGGGGCACCGGATCACGCGGCCTCACGGCCGCCGGATCATCGATAGAGCGGGCGTAGCATAGTGGTAATGCTCTAGCCTTCCAAGCTAGCTAGGAGGGTTCGATTCCCTTCGCCCGCTCCAACAGAAACATACCTGGGCCACGAACGGCCTTGCCGGCGGCCAACGACAGGATGTTGGCAAGCTTGCCCGTCACCTCGATATCGACGCCCTTCGGTCCCTCGCTGGGCGTGACGGTCACCCGCTCGATCAGGCCGCGCACGATCGGCACGGCTTCGTCGCGCAAGTCCGGATCGGTCGACAGCGCGGCGGCAAGCTCGGACATCTGCCGGCGGTAGTCGTCGAGGATCGAGGGATGCAGGGCGACGACGTTATCCGCCTCGATCTCGGAAAGTGCCTCGGCGGCCTGGTCGCGGTCGGCTCGCGCTTTGGTCAGCACGGCCCGGATTTCCTCGAACTCGCCCGCCCCAGCGGCAAAGGCCGACACGAGACGTTCGACCTTGCGGCTCGCCTCGGCCAGCTTGCGTTCGAGCCGGGCGCGCTCGGTTTTGCGCTCGGCGGCGGCGGTTTGGGCCTCGCGGTGAAACTCCTGGACGAAGATCGCCACCAGTTCGGGGTCGAGCATCTTTTCCTGAAGGCCATTGAGCACCCGCGCTTCGAGCCTCTCCACCGTGATCATGCGATTGTTGGTGCAACCCCCGCCGTCACGCTCGCGGCCGCAACCCATCTTCCGGGGCGTCACCACCACCCACCCGCCACCGCAGACGCCGCAGACGGCCAGCCCTGACAGCAGGCGCTTGGGCTTGCGTTGCAGGCGCATCGGCACATGCGCGATCGCCGCGCGCCGGTCGCACACGGCCTGCCAGACATGTTCGTCGATGATCCGCAGTTGCGGCGCCGGTTCCGAGATCCATTCGCTTTCCGGATTGGGACGGATGCGAACGCGGCGGCTGTCAGGGTCGACCACCTTGCTGGTGCGGTTATGGACGATGACGCCGGCGTAGAGCCGGTTCTGAAGCATCCCGTTTTGCCGTTGCCGATCGCCGGTGATCGTCGAAACCCGCCAGGTGCCGCCGGTCGGCCCCGGCACGCCCTCGCGGTTCAATCGGATTGCGATGTCGCGCGCGGTGTCGCCGGCCGCATATTCGGCGAAGATACGACGGACGATCGCGGCCTGTTCATCGTCGATCGACCGGAGGCCTCGGATCACGTTGCCGCGTTCATCGAAACGGTTCGCGCGCTTGTAGCCATAGGCGAGGCCGGCTGGCGCGCGCCCCTCGGCCACCACGCCCTTTTGCGCGCGCTTGATGTTGAAGGCCAAGTCCTTGCGCTGCTGGGCGTCGAGGAAGCCCTTCACCCATCCCTTGATGTCGTCGATCTCGCCATCGGCGAGGGTGAACAGGCGGACGCCGGCATAATTCAGACGCTCGCGGATCGCGTAGGCGTCGCCCTGGTGGCGCGCGATCCGGCTGGTTGTTTCCGCAAGCACCTGATCGATGCCGCCGTTGTTCACCCGCGCGAGCAGCGCGTTGAGGCCGGGGCGCTGGCTTTCGCCGATGCCGGCCGCGCCGCTGATTGCGTAATCCGTGAAGATATCGACGATCTCCCAGCCTTCGATCTCCGCGCGCTCGCGGCAGATGCGTATCTGATCGTCGATCGATCGACTGTTCTGAAGGTCGCTACTGAAGCGGGCGTAGATCAGGGTGCGCATGCGAATCAGCTTTCTGGCTTCGCGCGCGATGCTCCTTGCGGGCGGCCGCGCGCGCAAGGGCCTTCACCAGCTCGACCAGATCGGGATCGAGCGGCTTGGTCATAGGGGCAGGTCGAAATGCTTGGTGTAGCGGTGGAGATAGTCGACCATGGACATGCGGCCGGCGGCCTTGTCCTCGGCGGCCCAGGCGGCGATCAGGCGCTGGGTGACGGCGCGGGCCTTCTTGCCGATCTCGCGCGCCTCGGCGCTGCCGGCGGTGCCGCTCCGTGTCATCCGGTCGACCATGGCGTAGGCGGTGAGCTGGCGGCCACGTATCCGCTGGCGCTGCTGGAAGGCCTTCCGGTGCGCCGGGCAGCAAAAGAGCTGTCCCGGCTGGACGCCCATCACAGGGGCCAAGCACTCCGCGCATAGGCGAGTGGCGCCCGAGGGGGCGCCCTCGACTCCACGGGGCGTTCTGGCGGGGGCGTGGGCCATGGCCTTTAGGCGTCCTGATCCGAGCCGAAATGTTCGGTAAGCCATGCCGACAGCTGGGCGCGATGATGCCCGATCCCGCCCGCATCGGTTTCTGTGATCTTCATCAGGTTCCACAGGCTACCGCCCGAGGCCTCCCACATCGCGTCGCGATAGATATCGCCACCTGCAAACAGGACTGCCTCGGCCTCGCGAACGATCGGTGGGATGCTCTGGAAGTCGCATGACGGATCGTCCGCCAACCGCGCGGCAAGGTCCCGCGTCATCCGGTGGTCGTAATCCGGTATCGCACGGTCGACCGGTTTGAAGCCACAGAGCGCACTCAACATCATGATACGGAGATCGCCGGACGCGTAGGCTTGGCGGGCTGCGGGCAGTTCGGCGAGCCGAGCGCGCAGGGTGCGCCACATCGGCCCGTCGTAGCGCTGGATCGCCGGAAGCAAGCCAGTATCGGGGCGCTTCGTCGCCGAGCAGGCCAGAATGACCAACTTCATGCAGCGTTCCTTTCGCGCTCGGCCTGGGCGGCGCGCTCGATGGCGTCGTGGCGGAGCATGCAGGTCATGTTGAGGGCGTGGGCTGACGCCGGATATTGGTCGTGCCACCAGCGCATGGCGCGGAGCTGCTCGATCAGCGCGGTCAGGGCGGGATCGCCGGGGCGGCGGTGCAGGCGCTGCTTGGCACCGCCGATCGCGGCCGCCAGTTCCTCCAGGCAATAATCGCGGTGGACGGCCATCAGCGCCTTGTTGGGCGGCAGAATGTCCGTGGCGCAGCGCCATATCTCGGCGATGGCGCTCATCACGAAGATACCGTGCTTCGCGGCGGATGCGGTGATCTGGCCGGTGGCGACCAGCTTCGGATAGCCCCGCATCCGGTCGTTCGCCATGCGCTCGGCAAGGTCGGCGAACTCGGGGTGGAAGCCGTCGAGGGTCAGGGCGGGGTCGGTCATGGTCGACCGTTCCCCTTGGCGACAGCCGATGCCAGTGCGCAGATCGCGGCGTCGTAGGCCGCGATCATTCGGGCTTCCTCGTCGGAAAGAGAGGCGGGATCACCTCCGACCGTATGGCAATCGAAAAAGCTCGCGCGGTCGGCTTCGATCAGCGGCAACGCGAGCCGGGCGGCGCTGTCGAACTCGGGCGCTACGGGCTCCAGTTCCCAGAAATAGCGCACCGGGAACGCGTCATCATCGCGAGCCCGCATGAAGTGCGCGCCCATGGTGCAGCGGCGGCCAAGCGCATCGACACATATGGCCCGCAACTCGCTGCCGGTCAGGTTGTCGACGGTTCCGGTCAGGCGGGTGGTGGCAAAGCTCACCCAATCGTCAAAGTTCCGGAACTCGCCCGCCCATTTGGGCTGCAAGGCGCAAGGCGTCGCGGGCCTCGGCCAGCTTATCCGATAGGTGATCGCGCTCATGCCGGCACCTGTGCGTGGCGGCCGATCAGGCGCTCGGCGACGGTCGCGATCTCGGCGCGCTCGGAGGTTTCGGTGCAATCGCTTCCGACGCTCTCGCCGATGTCGCCGGGGACCGGGCGGGTGACGCGGACCAGCCAAGCGTCGCGCCTGATCTCGCATTGATCGGGAAGCGGCTTGTTGAGGATTTCCCGCATCATGACATCGGCCCACAGCCGATGGTCGGGGTCGCTCGACAGGTCGGCGTAGTCGGCGCGCGTCGCCATGACGGCGTAGTCGCCGATCATCGCATAGTGGTGCAGCTCGCGAAGGCGGCGCTCGGCATCCTGGGCGCGTTGCTTCTCGTAGCGCTTGGACGCCCGCTTCGCCTCGACGGTGCGGCGCGCCTGGTCGAGATCGGCGATGGCGTCGGTCAGGCGCTCGGAGATCGGCATGCCGCGCCGGGCGGCATCCTCGGCGAGATAGACGAGATCGCGAACCTCGGTCGCGGTGAAGATGGCGCGGATCGAGCTGGCGGTGCTGGTCACCTTCATGGCCGCGCCTCCCCGATCAGCTCGCGGCCGCGCAGCACGACGTTCTCGAACAGGCTGCGGATCTGGTAGGCGTCGGCCGACTGGATGAAGGCTTCCACGTCGGTCAGCGACGGGCGGCAAGGTGCCGGGGTAGGCGCGGGCTGGACGGGCGGCAATGTGCGCCGGTCGGCGGCCTCGCGCTCGCGGATCTGGTCCAGCTCGCGTTCAGCGCGGAAGGCCTCGACGGTAGCGGGGCCGACATGCTCATTCAGCCAGTCGAGCAGGCCGGGCTTATCGGTCGGCACGTTAATTTCGCTCCAGCCCGTTCGGGGCTGGGCTTCGTCGATACAGGCGTTGCGGGCCTCGGCCTGGGTGCCATGCCAGCTTCCGGCTCGGGTGCGATAGAGGCGCATGGGCGCGATCCTTCGGATGGGGCGCGCTGCCGCCAGAACGGGCTGATCAGCCAGCCCGGCGGCAGCGGCCGGGGGAGATCAGTCCGCGAGATGGTAAACCTGGGACGGGGTGGTGTGGTCGATCAGGGCGATGGTGATGCGAGCGGTGCCGTTGTCGGGCTGAAAGCGCTCGATCCGATCGACGCCAACGACCTTGGTGTCGTTGCCGGCTTCATCCTTGCCATAGACGGTCATCCGGCCGCCGGCGCGCTTCGCCCGCCACATGGTCAGCGTGTGCATCGTGATTACTCCTTGCTGTGCTGATGCTGGCTGCATCTGTCGCGGCCGGGACCGGCCCGGCCGCGTGGGGTGCGGTCAGGGCTCGAATGGGCGGAGCACGAGCGGCCAGCACCGCTGGTAGTCGCGGTCGCCAAAGGTCCGGCGGCGGGGGATTATTCGCGCTCCGTTGCGGCAACTGTCGCCGAGCGCGCGCTCGAACGCCTTTCGGGTGAGAGGCCAGCTATCCATTGCCGAGGCGAAGCGTACGTAATCTTCGTACAGCAGCCTGGCCGGGGTCCATCGATCCAGCGGTTCGACTGTCTCGGTGGCGGTATCGAGCCAAGCGGCGAAAGGGGTGGCCGGCTTGGGCTGGCCCAATCCGAGCGTCCGAGCGAGCAGCTTGCGGATCATGCCGCGAGCATCCGGGCGGCGCGGAGCGTGCGGGGCCAGAACGGTAGGTGGCGTTCCGGGCCACCGTTGATCGGCTGGGCGAGGCGCGCTTGCGGCTGGCGGCGGGTCAGGCCGTGCAACTCGGCCGCGAAGGCCCTGGCGTTGAGGCGCTTGCTCGGCCGGATACCGGCGGCCTCGGCGTGGCGATGATAGTCGAGGAACAGGTCGGCCTCGGGGGTCCAATCCTGCTGCCGGGGCGCGTGATAGGTCCGCGCCTGGAACCAGTCGTGGACACTGTTCAGCGGGTCGGTGGGAGAAACGTACATCGGTGCCTCCGGGAAACGTCCCGATCAAAGTGGGAACGGAGGCTGGGAATATGTTGGGATTTTTCCCTAGTCAATGGGAAAAATCCCAAATGAGTTTCGACGCTGGGGTCGGTAAGGTCCGGCTAGGGGGTGCCAATGCAGAAGATGACCAAGATTTTCATGGGCTTGGCGGCCTTATTGCTGCTCTACATGTGCAGCGGGATTATGCGGGAAAGTAGGCCGGGCGCGCCCGATCCAGCGGATAAGATCAGCGTTCGAGCCGATCCGCTCATGCTCTGGATCGACAATCAGACCGGTGAAAAATGGTCTGATTGCGAATGGACGTTAAATGGCGATTTCGAGTATGGCGCCGACCTCGACCGGCAAGAGGCCGGGTATCCGCTGAGGGCTTTCGCCGATGATAGCGGCGGGCGCTTCGGCCTCGACAGGAAGCTGAAGAGCTTGCACATCCATTGCCGCGAGCCTCGGACCCTGACAGTCTATCGGACTTGGAAGTAATCAGACCGAATAGATGTCGCTCGACTGCAAGATTTTGTGCATGCGGGCAATCTGTTCACGAGGCACCTTGAAGCGCATTGGCGGATTGAACTGCTCCAGCTCGACATAGGCAGCGGTTCTCTTCACCAAGCGCTTTGCCAGAACCGTATGGATTGTTTCGTCATCCCCTTCCGGCCTGCGGAGCTGGACTAGCACATAATCCATCACGACCGGCGGCTTGTTCCCGTCGACGAAGGCGGGCTCTCCGGGAGAATATTTGGGCTCCATGCTGTCGCCCTCGAAATAGAAGGCATAGATGCCCGGCCGGCCGATCAGGCGAAAAGGGCGGCGGAGTTGATCGACAGCCTCATTCGGGAAGATCAGCAGCGTTTCCACAGACACCAGGACGCCATCGGCATCCACCTCAACAGTCGCCCCCAATCCAGACCCCCATACCGGTACAGTCGGCGGCTCGTCCTGTGGCCGCTCATAATGCCTCTGAAAATCGGGATAGGCTTCCTTGTGTGGAGGGCCTGGTGTTGTCGGCACCGAAACCGGCCCCTCCTCGTATCGCAGCCAGTCCACGGACACGCCGAAATAGTCGGCCAGCAGCCTGATCCCGTCCGGCCCGATCGTCCCCTTGCGGCGCAGGTCGCGGATCAAGTCCTTCCTGCCGACAGCGGTGGACACGGCAAATTCGGTGGTGCCTCGCTCAGCGATCAACTGATCAATCCGGGCGAGTATCGCCATCCGATCTTCGGGCTTCTTTGCCATTGGGGAATTATCCCCAATATGGAGCCTTTTTGCACTTGGGATTTTTCCCATTGACGCATTGGGATTTTTCCCGGATATCTCGCCGCCTTCGCTCTGGAGGCTGGTTTGACCCTGAAGGAAAGCCTGATCGCGCTCGCGAATGTCTGGTGCGCCGCTCATGGTCGTCAGCTTTCGAGCCTTGGCACGTTGGTGGTGAAGGATAGCAAATTCTTCGCTCGCCTCGCTGATCGGGGCGGCCTGACGGTCGCCACATTTGAACGGTTCATTGGCCACTTCCGGGATGCCGCCAATTGGCCGGGGCAGACGATACCGGACGAGGCTTCGGCGATCCTGAACGCTCTGCCGCCGCATGAGCCGGTCGAGCAGTTCGAAATGGCGATCGCATGATCTCGGCTGGATATCTCACGGCCGGCGGCCTCGCGGTGGTTGCCGGTGGGCTGCTGTTCTACGCCGCGCTGCTGCTGGGCGACAGCCTGGCCGAAGCGATCGGCCGCTTCTTCGACGTGCGCGGCGAATGGGCGGGCTATGGCCCCGCCGATGCCGGGGACGATGGGTCGTCGCTGGTCCATGCCGCCACGGTTGAGCCCGAAACGATCGCGACCGCCAGCGGTAAGTCGGCCGGGTTTACCGCCCCTCGGCCAGCGGAGGGCGGACGGCATGGCTGATCGCGTCGTCCAGCATGAACCGCGCCGCCAGTCGCTCAAGGTGGCGACCGGCGAACTGATCGAGGCGGTCGGCGGGCAGGAGCGCGCAGCCGAGTATAGCCGGCGGATCAAGCGCCAGCAGTCGTTCAGCGACTATGCGCTGCCCAATGTCGATGCCTTCATGTCGATCGACACGGCGATGGACCTGGAGGCGGTGACGGTCGGCAAGCCCGGCTGGCCGCACGTCACGCGAGCGTTGTGCGCGCGGGCCGGTGGCGCGTTCGTCGCGATGCCGGCGGCGGTGCCCGATGCGGCGGAAGCCCATTTGCGGCTAGCCGAGCTGACCAAGGAATTTTCGGACGTGTCGGGCGGCATGCTGGCCGCGCTGGCGGCGGGCGGGCTGACCGCCCGTGACGTGCGGCGGCGGGCGCTGGTCGCCGAGGCGGACGAGCTGGTGACCAAGGCGGCGGAGCTGCGCGCTCTGCTGGAACGGATCGAGGCGGAGGGCTGATCTATGGCGGGGGGTTTCCACATTCCGATCTACCTGATCGAGCAACAGGCGAGCGGCCTGCAACTCGTCCATTGGGTGCGCAACATATGGGGTCCGCGCGATCCCGACGCGGACCCGACCGCAGCCGTGGTCAAGCTGGCGGCCTGGTTGCTGGCCGAGCCGGCGCGGGTCGGAGCGGTCGAGGCGGCCGGCATCTCCATCGCCGACGTGCTGGGCGATCGTATCGCGCTGAGCCCCGAGACGGGC
Organism: Rhizorhabdus wittichii RW1; assembly: GCA_000016765.1. Lineage (NCBI taxonomy): Bacteria > Pseudomonadati > Pseudomonadota > Alphaproteobacteria > Sphingomonadales > Rhizorhabdaceae > Rhizorhabdus > Rhizorhabdus wittichii. The sequence continues at coordinate 2,465,578 of CP000699.1, read as the reverse complement.
CGATTGCTGCATGAGATCACCGGGGGCGAGATCGGTCTGCACGACTGGACGCGCCCCTATTCCGCGGCCGTTTCCGTCCCCCACGGCGGACCGGCGGCGGAAGGCGACGACGGGGCTAGAATTGCCCCCCCGACTCCGTCGTCGCCCATGCCTTTCGTTCACGGCAGGCTTGGTGAAACAGCGCCCGGCCGGCTGTTCCGCGTGATCCGGGGCGATGGCGAGGATCGCTATATCCTGACCGGCCTGGGCGTGTCCTGGGCGATGGATCGCGGCGCGGCCGAGGCGGCGTTGACGGCGTTGGCCGATGCGCTCGGCGCCGTGGTGGAGCTGGCCGGGGAAGGTGCGCCCTGGTGAGCCTCGCCCCGGCCCCTTCCCCCAGCACACGATCGCGCGAGATCGGCGCCATGCAGCCGGTCCGCATCGGCGGGACCGGTGCGGCAATGGCCGTCGCCGATATCGTCGCCTGGGTGAAGGCGGCCGAGGCGGGGCGGGAACTGGCCTATGCCGAGGGGAGCCTGCCGGGCTGGTCGAAGCCGGCCGAGGCGGCGCGCGACCTCGACGCGCGCAGGATCGTGTTCGCCTTCTTCGACGGCAGGAGCGGCCATTATGTGATGCGCCGGCTCGATACGCCGTACAGCCCGCCGCCGAAGCCGTTCCGGATCGCGCGCGCCGTCGCCGGCAGCGCCGATGACAAGGCCCGGCTGCTCAAGGTGCTGCGCGCCGAGGCGCGGGCCGGCCAGCCCTGTTCGACCAACAAGGTGCTCGCGATCAAGGCCGGCCTGAGCGGCGGGGACCGGGCCAGTTACCTGCTCAAGCTGCTGGTGAAGGATGGCGAGATCGCGAACCGGGCCAGCGATTGGTGGCCGGGCCGCGAGATCGAGATCGTGGCGACCGGCGATCGGACCTTCGTGAAGGTGGGGGTGAAGCGGTGAGGGTTCGGGGATCGGCCGGGCGCGGCAGCGCGTTGTTCGAGCGCGTTCCGACAACTGGCGTCCGTAGAGACGACGGCGGATCGACGGCAGCTGAGACGGCTCCACATCTGGGAGCCTTCGCATGTCCGACTATTTCGTCTCCTCGCCGCTGCCGCGCGTCGTTTTCCAATGGCGGCGCGGCATGACGGCGCATCCGACCCGATATGCGATCGTTGCCGCGACGCTGACCCCCGGCCAGCTTAGGGCGCTCCGGGGCATCCCGCTCGACCGGCCCTTCATCCCCGAACACACCGGGTTCCAATGGCCGACGCTCGCCCGGCTCAAGGCCGAGCGGCTGATCAACGCGGTGAAGGATGGCACCGACGGCTGGGGCAAGGCGGCGCTCCACGTCATCACCGATCGCGGCCGGCGGGTGCGCGAAGCGGCGGAGGGGATGGCGTGACCGGCGGTCCCCGCGTTCTGATCGCCTGCGAGTTCTCGGGCACGGTCCGCGACGCCTTTCTGGCGCGCGGGTTCGATGCCTGGAGCTGCGACATCCTGCCCGACGAACGGGGCAGTAACCGCCATATCCGGGGCGATGTCCGCGACATCCTGGATGATGGCTGGGAATTGATCATCGTCGCGCACCCGCCCTGCACCCGGCTGTGCAAGAGCGGCCTGCGCTGGCTGCACACCGCGCCGCCGGGGCGGACCCTGCCCGACATGTGGGCCGAGCTGGAAGAGGCGGCCGAGCTGTTCTCGACGCTCTGGAACGCCCCGGCGCCCTATGTGGCGATCGAGAACCCGCGAATGCACCGCCATGCCCAGGCCCGTATCCGCGACTATCGGCACCCGGCGCAAGTCGTGCAGCCCTGGTGGTTCGGGGAGCCGACGTTCAAGGGCGTCGGCCTCTGGCTGCGCCGCCTGCCGCCGCTGTTCGCCACCGATGTTCTGGAGCCGCCGGTACGCGGCTCGGACGAATGGCGGGCCTGGTCGCGCATCCACCGGATGCCCGGCAGCCGCGATCGGCAGCGCGAGCGCTCGCGTTTCTTCCCCGGCATCGCGGCAGCAATGGCCGAGCAGTGGGGCGACTTCATCCTTCAGCCTGGGAGACTGGCGGCGTGATCTTCGCGGATGGACATAGCTGCAAGGTGCAGTGCGACGGCTGCGGCGCGGTCGATGAAGCCGTTGAGACGCGCAATCGACGCACCGGGGCGTTGACGGCGGCCTTCCTGCCCAAGGGCTGGAAGTTCGACGTGCTGGACGGCGAGCATATCCATCGCTGCGGCGGGTGCTTCGCGGCGGCGGTCGAGCCGTTCGCCGATCGGCGCGAAGCGTTCGAAGCGCGGCTCGATCATCTCGGCACCGCCCTGACCGTCGATATCGCGGCCAGCCTGGGCGTTCCGGTCGGCCTCGGCCAGCGCTGGGCCGGGGAGTGGAAGTCACGCCAGTTCGGCGAAGCGGCCGGTTTCAGCAGTCGGGGGACGATATGAACGATATCGCGGCGGCGGTGAAGGCCGAGCGCGAGGCATGCGCCCGCATGGCGGAAGCCTGGTCGAAACGGTTCGAGGTGCTGGCCGAAGCCGGCGGCAACGACGTGATCGACGAACGGGCGGCCCGGCAACTGCGGCGCTATTTCGCGGGCTTCGCGGACGAGCTGCGCGCGGAAATGCATCTGCCCGATGCGCCGGCCTCCGAGGTGGTGGGGCATGGCTGATCAGGTCCCCTTCGGGCTGACCTCGACGGCGGTCGGCCAGTTGATCCAGCTCCAGCGCCGGCCGGTCGAGGCACGGGCGGGCAACGGCACCCTGCGCCTCTTGCAGCGCGCCGGCTTCGCAACGTGTCGGCCGTTGGTCCGCCCCTCGGGCAGTCCTTCCAAATATCGCGAATGGGCGATCACCGACCATGGCCGTGAGGCGGTGGCGATCCTGAAGGAGTTGGCATGAGCGAGCACAAGGCCGATTATGTGCGCGGGCAAGCGCCGCTGGGCGCCGGCAACCATCATTGCCATTGGACCGGCTGCGCGGCGAAGGTTCCACCCGCCATGTGGGGGTGTCGCAAGCATTGGTACATGCTGCCCGCCGACATCCGGAACCGCATCTGGCGGACATTCCGTCCTGGGCAGGAAATCGCGAAAACGCCCTCGGCCGAATATGTCACGGCCGCCCGCGAGGCGCGCGACTGGATCGCGGCGAATCATCCGCCGCAGGGCGCGGCCGCCGATCTGTTCGGGGGTGGTCATGGCTAAGCCGTGCCATCGCGAAGGCTGCGCCTCGGCCGGCATCTATTACCCGGTCCTGCTGGTTCCGCCGCTGGGCGGCACGATGCAGCAGGCCATGCAAATGGCCATCGGCCTGGAACTGTGCCGACACCATATGGGCGAGGTCAAAGCCGCCGATCTGCTCCTACCCGAAAGCCGGCAACGCATTCGTATCGCCCTGATGGCGCGAGGATGGGCCATGCCGGATTTCGCGCGCGTGGCGATCTATGTCGGGAGCGTCGGAGATCGGCGCTGGCTTGATTTCCAGAAGTTGGGGGCTCGATCGTGAACGCGCATGCATCGATCCCGCCGGCGGTGCCCCGGCCGCTGCTGCGCTGGCTGGGCGGTAAGTTCCGCCTCGCTCCCTGGATCATCGAGCATTTCCCGCCGCACCGCATCTATGTCGAGCCGTTCGGCGGCGCGGCATCGGTGCTGTTGCAGAAGCCGCGCGCCTATAACGAGATCTACAACGATCTCGACGGCGAGTTGGTGAACCTGTTCCGGGTGCTGCGCAGCGATGCGGCCGAGGCACTGATCGAGGCCGTTCGGCTGACCCCCTATGCGCGGGCGGATTATCTGCTGGCTTACGAGCCGTGCGAGGATGTCGTCGAGCGCGCGCGGCGCATGATCGTGCGGTCGCATATGGGGCACGGCACCGGCGGCGCGCGGATCGATCGTCCGTCCGGCTTTCGATCGGACGGCATCAGCGGCACGACGAATGTCGCGGGGGAATGGGCAGACCTGCCGGGCGCGCTGGCCGCGATCGTCGACCGGCTCCGGGGCGTCTCCATCGACTGCCGGCCGGCGCTGGAGCTGATCGCTGTCTATGACGATCCGAAGGCGCTGATCTACCTCGACCCGCCTTATGTCCCCGAGACACGCTCGACCAAGTCGCGCCGGCCGGGCGAGAAATACCATACCTATGCCCACGAACTGACCGTGGACGATCATGTCGAGCTGCTGGACGCCGCCTGCGCGTCGCGGGCGATGATAGTGATCTCGGGCTATCCGGCCGGGCTGTACGACCAGCGCCTGCAGGGCTGGCGCCGGGTGGAGCGCGCGGCGCGGGCGCACCGAAATTCGCCGCGAACCGAAGTCCTCTGGATCAATCCGCTCGCGGCCGATCGGCTCGGGCCTGGTCAACTGCTGTGAAAGGAAGCCGCCATGGCCGGTAGCGTCAACAAGGTTATCATCGTCGGTCACCTCGGCCGCGATCCGGAAAGCCGATCCTTCCAGAATGGCGGCAAGGTCGTAGGCCTGCGCGTCGCCACCTCCGAACAATGGAAGGACCGGTCGACCGGCGAGCGGCGCGACCGCACCGAATGGCATCAGGTCGCGATCCATAATGAGGGGTTGGCGACCATCGCCGAGAGTTATTTGCGCAAGGGGAGCAAGGTCTATCTCGAAGGCCAGCTCCGCACCCGCAAATGGACCGACCAGCAGGGCGTCGAGCGCTACACCACCGAGATCGTGTTGCAAGGCTATCAGGCTCAGCTCGTGCTCCTCGATGGCGCCCAGGGCGATCATCGCGACGATCGCGGCGGCGATGGCGGCCAGCAGCAGAAATCGCGCGAAACGGACGCGTTTGGCGGCGATCTCGACGACGACGTACCGTTCTGACCCTTCCACCCTCCACCGCCAACGCCGCGCGGGCGTGACAGCCGGAAAGACGGCCTAACCGATCTGGCAGGGAAGCCGAAAATGTTCAGGAAGGATCAACCGACGCTGCGTTGTGCAGCATCGGGGCGTGGCGGTGTCGGCCTTTCAATTGGCCGTTCGAAAGGCACGGCAGGCTTGCATGGCGTTCGACGCCGCGACGGTCAGCTTGAGCAGAAAATGGGCCTCTTCGTTGGGACCGACGGGCTGCTGGCCATCGCGCGTCGCGGAGAAGTCGCGGCATGCCGTCAGCAGATGTCTCAAGGCTGCGCGTTGAGGGAGGTTGAGGCGCCGGCCGAAGGTCAATGCTTCTTCGATCAAGGGCGTTTCCGTGTTGATGACAAAGCCCGCCCGCATTCCGTTTGCGACGATAGCTCCCCAATTCTTCCGGTCGGGTTCGATCGTATCAAGCGGCTCAAATGCGGCTTCCAGATTGGCGATCGTCATAGCGACTTCGAGCACTTCGGCGTCGCGCTCCTGTCGCGTCGTTCGTCGGGCGCCGAGCAAGGTAAGCCATACCGTCAGACCGGCGCCGATCGCCGAGCCTATGATCGTAGCCAGCGGATTGACAAAATCGACTGTCCCCATGTCGGGCATATAGAAGCCGCACATAGTTTGATCCCCCTCGCCGCGACTTATGGGGGGTGCCGCCGTGGCTGACAATGTCGTGCCGATCGGCGAGGCGAAGAAGCCGCGCAAGCCTAGGGGCGGCGGGGAGCCGCCCAAGGGATCGGGCAATATCTTCCTCGACGCCGCGCTGGGCTATGCCGCGCGCGGGTGGCCCGTGTTTCCGTGCAACCCGAAGAACAAGCGGCCGCTGCTCGGCAAGGATCGCGACGCCCAGGGCAATGCCATCCCCGGCACGGGAGGGCTGAAGAAGGCCTCGACAGATCCCGAGACGATCAGGGGCTGGTGGCGGAAATGGCCGAAGGCGATGATCGGCCTGCTGACGGGCGTGAACGGCCTGTTCGTCGTCGACTTCGATCCCGGTATCGAGACCGATCCGAAAACCGGCGAGCCCATCATGGACCCGGTAACGGGGGAGCCGATCGAATATACGCTGGAAGGCCTGAAGGCCGTCCTGTGCTTCCAGATCGGCGGGCCGCTGCCGGCGTCGCTGGCGGTCCGCACCGCCGGCAAGGGCGGCGTCCACGTCTATTTCCGCCAGCCCGACGAAGGGGCGGACATCCGCAATCGGAACAACCTTCCGCACCGGATCGACGTGCGCGGCACCGGCGGCTATGTCATCGCGCCGCCGTCCGTCATGGACACCGGCCGGGAATATCGCTGGCTTCATGGCGACGCCGATGTCGAGCCGGTCGAGGCGCCCGCGGCCCTGGTCGACATCCTGCGGAAGCCGAAGGGTTCCGCCCCATCGGAAAACGTCGGCGCGAATGCGCCGGCATCATCGCGCCCCACCGTCGCGGTGGATCGGCCGACGAGCGAAGCCGATGCCGAGGAGCAGGCGTTGCGCCGCTATGGCCTGGCCGCGCTCGATCGCGAGGTGGAGAAGGCCCGCACCGCGCCGAACGGGACGCGCAACAACACGCTGAACGCCTGTGGGCTCGCGTTGGGCCATCTGGTCGGAGCCGGGGCCTTGTCGCGCGAGCTGGCGATCAGCGCCCTGGTCGACGTGGCGCGGGCGTGGCGCGACATCGACAAGTCGACCGACACGATCACCCGCGCGGTCGACGATGGCGCCGCCGATCCGCGCGAGCTGGCGCACGTCCGCGCCGACGCCCGTGATCGCTTCCGCCGCTTCGCGGGGCGAAGGCGCGACAACCCTTCCGCCGCTTCCGGTCTGCGCGCAGCGGAGATCGAGCAAAGCTTCCAATCTGGAAGTGAGGCGAATGACGGCGACGCCGCCGGGGTGGAGACAGGGCGGCGGTCGACCGCATCGCAGCGCGCGCGCGCGGCGCGGGAGCTGCACGGCAAGCTCGCCCGGTACAACCGGACGGACTTGGGCAATGCCGAGCGGTGGCGGGACCGGTTCGGCGACGACTTCCGCTATTCGCCCGCGTTGGGCTGGTTCGCGTGGGACCGCAAACGCTGGAAGCTGCTGTCGGCCGAGGCCAACAAGGTGCCGGGCGAGGTGCTGGCGTCCGTGTTCAAGATGGTGCGCGCGATCCGGCGCGAAGCCTGGGTGGTCAGGGCGTCGGGTGTGCCCGACCTGGAGAAGAACCCCGGCGGGCTGGATCGCACCGTGTTCGACGAGAAGGGCAAGGCGAAGCGGCTGTCGGCCGCGCTGTTCGCCTGGGCCGACACCAGCGAAGGGAATGCTCGGTTGACCTGCGTCGCCAAGCTGGCGATGCCGTTCATCACGATCGAGCCGGACGCCTTCGATCGCGATCTCTATGCCTTCAACGTCCAGAACGGGACGCTGCGCTTCCGGCGCGAGCGGCGGCCGGACGGATCGTGGCGCGTCATGATGAAGCTGATGGATCATGATCGACGCGACCTGCTGACCAAGATCAGCCCCGTGACCTTCGATCCGGAGGCGAAGAGCCCGGTCTATGACGGGCTGCTCGAATGGGCGCAGCCCGATCCGGCGATGCGGCGCTATCTCCATCAGTGGGGTGGCCTGTCGCTGACCGGCGAGACGGGCGAGCAGAAACTACACTTCTGGCATGGCGGCGGCGGCAACGGCAAAGGCACGGTGCTGAACGCCTGGTGCCATGTCGCGGGCGACTATTTCGCGTCGGTGTCGATCGAGACGTTCCTCGACCAGGGGCCGAAGAAATCGGGGGACAAGGCGACGCCCGATCTCGCGAAGCTGCCCGGCGTTCGCCTGCTGCGGGTGTCGGAGCCGGAGGAGCGGGCGCAGCTGGCCGAGGCGCTGATCAAGCTGGTTACCGGTCAAGACCCCCTTTCGGTGCGGCACCTCCACAAGGGCTTCTTCGAGTTCCTGCCGCACTTCAAGCTGACCATCATGGGCAACCATTGGCTCGGCATCCGGGGCACGGATAAGGGCATATGGCGGCGCGTGAAGCTGATCCCATGGGACGCCTCGATCGATGATGCCGACAAGGACGAGACGCTCCCCGACCAGCTCAAGGCCGAAGCGAGCGGCATCCTCAACCATATGATCAAGGGCCTGCTCGACTGGATGCGCAACGGCCTGATCGAGCCCCGATCCGTGACGCAGGCGACGGCGGCCTATCGCGAGGCGAGCGATCCGCTCGGCCGGTTCCTGGCGCTGTGCGTCCGGCCGGCGCAGGGGAAGCGGGTGCAGTCCTCCCGGCTGCATGCCGTCTATGAAGCCTGGTGTGCGGCGGCGAGCGAACCGACCTGGAAGAACAAGACCTTCGCGCAGGCGCTGCTCGACAAGGGGTACAAGAAGAAGCCCAGCAACGGGATGCAATGGCTCGATATCGAGCTGATCCGCCAGCGCGAAGATTTCGTCGACGAGCAGGGCAACCCCAAGCCCTTCACGATCGAGGAGGACGAGGACGATCCGCCGCCGATCGAGCCCGACGATGGGGTGCAGTGGGGCGATGACGACGATCTCCCGCCCCTCTGATCCTTCCGGGCTGGAAGGTTGGCGGAATGGTGACGGGAAGGAAGAAATGGCGGATTTCTGCGCGTCTGGAAGGGTTGGAACGGTTCTCGATACTTGGCCGCGATAGCGGGTGTGCGCGTGCGTGCGCGCAGGCGCGTGACCACAATAGTTATAAACCCTTCCAATCCTTCCAATCCTTCCGAGATGATAGCGAAGCTATTGATATTAAGAGGAAAAGATATGAGGCGACCTGACAACCAACGCTTCCGCCTCCCTTCCGACACGGTTCCGAACCTGTCGCGGGCCTTCATGAACTTCGAGCTGGCCGAGGAACGCCTGGTCGAGGCCATGACCGTGCTGCTCCAATCGGGTGACCGGGAATGGAGCTGGCTGCATCCGGGGACGCTGGCGATGTGGCGCCAGTATCGGCCTGAGGTGCAGGACGATGACGCCGCCCCGCTGCGGACATGCGAGATGACGCGGGCCGAGGTCGAGCGGGCCGAGGAGGCGATGCGCTGGATCGACGCCGCCGTACCGGCCGGGCTCGACCGGCGGATCATGGGGATTGCGCTGGTGCAGCTCGCCTCGGCCGACCGGGCGCGGATCGAGTGGCCGGCCGTGCTGCGGCGCCTCGGCCGCGATGGTGCGGGCCTGACCACGGAAGCGGTGCGCAAGCGCTACAACCGCGCCGTCTCCAAAATCTGCGAGCGCAAAAACGCTAGGACTTCTGCGGCCTAGAGATCGTCAAGCCCTAGAATGTTCACCGACGCGAATTTTCCATGTCCGTTTCTAGGGGGTGGAGGGCTTATAGAACGCTATGTTGGGGCACAGCCATTGTCCCGGCATCCTCTCCTAAGACTGCCGCGCCCCGCTCGCCCCGTGCCAGCGGGGCGCGGGCGTTTTGGGGAGGCGAGTTTCCACCTCGCGGGCGACGTCCCGATCAGGGGCTGTGCGGCCGATGCCGACGCCCGCGAGGTCACGCCGCGCGACGGCGCGGCAGGGGGAGGGGCGCAGGGGAGGCCGCGAGGCCGGCACCCCTCCCCCCTTTGGGTCCTTCCGGGGCATCGCCGCTATGCGGGGCGCAAAGGCGAGTGGCGTGTAATTCTCCGGTTTTTCGCGGGGCGTTCTTTTTCTCTTTTGGGTTCGGATCGATGACGGACGCTCCAGCGGATCAGGTGCCGGCCAGCATGATCGGCAACCTGTCAGAGCTGGCGATGATGCCGGGCATGCCGTCCGAGCCGACGATCAAAAAGCTGATTGACGAAAATCCCGACTTCCCGATCCTGACGCGCGGCGATCGGGGCGTTGCCTGGGAAATCGATCTGGTCGCAGCGGCGACGTTCATCCGCGAATTGCAGCGCCGGGCGGAAGAGCGGGCGCGGGCGCGGGCCGCCGAGGTCAACCAGCTCGGCCTTGATCTGCTCGGCGCCGATGCCGCTTCCATCCGGACTGATCGGGTCGAGCTGACATCGGCGGATCGCCGCGCGCTGATGGAAGAGGAGCTGGTCGCGATCAAGCTGGCCGAGAAGCGCGGCGAACTGATCCGGAAGGATGAGGCCGAACAGGCGATATCGAAGCTCGCGGTGGCGTTCGTCGAGCGGCTGTCATCGCTTGTAGCTCGTGCCTCCAAGCGGGTGGACCTGCCGCGCGAGACACAAGTGCAGCTTCAGAAGCTGATCGACGGGGATCGGACGTGGATCGCCCTTCAGTTGGACAGGACGGATGTTGCATCAACCGATCAGCGCGATCCCGCCGTTCGAAACGGCGGAGGATTTGCTGCGGCGGGTGGCGTCGATCATCCGGCCGAAAGCGTCGTTGACGGTCAGCCAATGGGCGATTGAGCATCTCGGCTACGATCCGGAAACGCTGCCCTGGCAGATGGAGATCATGGACGCCTTGGGCGATCCGGAGGTCGCCGAAGTCGGATTGATGGGGCCTGCCCAGGCGGGCAAATCGGAAATCGGTCTGGCCTGGCTGGGCTGGTCGATCGAACATGATCCGGCCGGCTTCATGATCTGCCAGCCTTCGAAGGTGCTGACGCAGGATTTCGTCGTTCGCCGCGTGGCGCCGATGATCAAGAGCACGTCGGCGCTACGCGGGCAGCTCCTATCCGAGGTCGGCGCCGACAATATGTTCCTGAAGCAATTCAGGGCCATGCTGCTGACTTCGATCTGGCCGACCGCCGAGAATTTCCGCGCGCGGCCGGTGCCGCGCGGTTGGGTCGACGACTATGACGCGATCGACGCCAATATCGAGGGTAAGGGTTCGGCCGTCTCGCTGATGGACGATCGTGCCGCGACGTTCGAAGGGCGGGATACCAAGTTCATTTCATCTTCGCCGGCCGACGAAAAGGGCGGCAAGATCGAAGCCTTCGTCAAGGGCGGCACACATGAACGGCTGATGCCGCCATGTCCGCATTGCGAAGAGCGGATCGAGATCGACCTTCGTCGCGATCTGCGGTTCGACGATAGCGGCAGCGCCGACTTGGCCGAACAGACAGCGCACGTCGTCTGTTCGAAAAACGGCTGCATCATCGAGCCGCATCACAAGCGGACGATGATCGACGCGATGGCGCGGTTGCCCGGTCGCGGCTTCGTCGTCACGAACCTCGACGCTGGCCGTCGCCGCCGGACGTTCAGTGCGGACGGATTGCTGTGCTTCCGGAGCTGGGGGCGCCTCGCCCGCCAGTGGCGTGAGGCGCAAATCGAGTGGGAGACGCTGCAAAGCGAAGCCGGCCTGGTCGGCTTTTTCAACGGCAAGGCCGGATATAATTACCGGTCGATCCTGAGCGGCGAGCCGCCGATCGAGATCAAGACGCTGGCGGCGCGCAGGCGGAAGGGTTGGAAGCTCGGCACCGTTCCCGCCGGGGTCAAGGTCATCGTCATCACCGTCGACGTGCAGGCCAATCGGTTCGAATGCGCGGCGGTCGGGTATGGCGACGGGCTGGAATGCTGGGTCATAGATCGGTGGACGATCGAAACGCTGGCGGACGGACTGACCAGCGTCCAGCCTCTCCGGTATCGCGAGCATTGGGCGGCGTTGCTGCCCTTGTTCAGCCGGGATTGGCCGCTGGCCGATGGGTCGGGGCAGGCGGCCCAGGCGCTGACCGTCGCGATCGACGCGCGCGGCGGCGAAAGCGATCTGGTGACCGGGTTCTGGCATCTGTGCGTGGCGGCCGGCATCCATCGGAACCGCGTGACCTTGTTGCAGGGCGGCAACAATCCCCGCGCCGAGCTGATCAGCCGCGCGCGGCGATCGGACGAGAAGGCGGGCGGCGGCGTCAAGCGGAACAGTCCGGCGAAGTGGACGGTCAATGTCCATGCCTTGAAGAATATCCTCGACGCGCGGCTGCGGCGCGAGAAGCCGGGGCCGGGATATATCCATTTCCCCGAGGACTTCCGCGAGCTGCATTTCGACGAGCTGACGGCGGAAGAGAAACAGGACGGCAAGTGGAAGAAGATCAGGCCGCGTAACGAAACGCTCGACCTCATGGTCATGTCCTACGCCGCCCTGTTGCGCAGTCCCTTCGCCGGCACCCGCACGACGATGAGCTGGGTCCCCCGCGAGTATCGCGTTCCCGAACAGGAGCTTCCGAACCTCATGGCTTCGAAGAACGACGACGGCACGGACCCGGCGGCGCTGGGGGCGGCCGACATCAAACCATCCGCATCGGGTTCGATCGACGAAACAGCGCGAGATCGAGCCGATGGTCAGGAGCCCGGCGCGGCGGTTGCGACTGCCGCGCCGGCAGCTCCGAAGCGGAAGCGGCGCGCGGGGGGTGTCAATCCGATCACCGGCCGGGCGGCCGGGTCATGGTTGAAAAGGAACTGATGGTGGCGGGCTATACCGATAGCGACCTGACGATGGTCCAGAGGAAGATCGCCGAGGGCGTGACCAAGGTCCGGTTCGCCGATGGGCGCGAGGTGACCTATGCCAGCGTCCAGGAGCTGATGGGCGTCGAGCGCCTGATTAAGGCCCAGCTCGCGGCCGCCCGGCGTGGCCGGCGCGCGCACTTCCCCTGCTACAGGAGCGGCCTGTGACCCCGCGCGCGAACCTGCTCGACAGGATGATCTCGTCTGCCGCGCCGCATTGGGCGCTGAAGCGGGAAAAGGCCCGGTTCACGCTCGATCGTCTGCGCGGTGTTCGGGCCGAATATGACGGCGCGACGAAGGGCCGTCGCGCCTCGGGCTGGCGGCGCAAGGTCAAGGATGCGAATGGCGAGCTGAGCCCCCGCGTCATGGCAGCCCTGCGCGGCATCGCCGACGATATGGTGCGCAACAATCCCCATGCCGCGCGCGGCGTGTCCGCCATCGCCGAGCATATGGTCGGCGATGGGATCACCTTCCAGCTCTACCGCAACGGTCAGCATGACGTAGAGCTGACCGCCCGCGTCCGCGCCCATCTCGACGGCACCGCCTGCGATGCCGCCGGTCGGCATGACCTGTACGGGCTCCAGTTGCAGGCCGCGCGCACCATCGTGACGCGCGGCGCTGCGGTGATGCGTCGTCGCTGGCGCCGGGTGTCGGATGGACTGCCACTGCCCTTCCAGCTCCAGTTACTCGAGCCGGACTATATCGACATGGGCAAGGTCGGCGCGGCGGGGAAAGGCCGGCCCGACTATCTGATCAATGGGATCGAGTTCGACCAGCTCGGCCGGCGGCGGGGATACTGGCTCTATTCGAGTCATCCGGGATCGGTGCGGCCTGGCGCGCTGGCGTCGAAGTTCGTGCCCGCCGAGGATGTCGCGCATATCTTTCGCGCCGATCGGCCGGAACAGGAGCATGGCGCGACCTGGTTTGCGCCGGTCATCGTTCGTATGAAGGATTTCGCGGACTATGAGGACGCGCAGGTCATGCGGCAGAAAATCGCCGCCTGTTTTGCGGTGTTCAAGTTCGGAGACCCGGAAGGCGTCGACGCTATCGCCGGCGACAGCGAGGAAGATGCGCTCGAAAGCATAGAGCCCGGCATGATCTACGACATCCCCGAAGGCGGCAAGGTCGAGTTCGCCTCGCCGCCTTCGGTGGACGGATATGGCGACTATTCCAGCGTGTCGCTGCATGCCGTGTCCGCCGGTCTGGGCGGCATCCCCTATGAGATCATGACCGGGGACCTGAAGGGCGTCAGCTTCATTTCGGGGCGCCTCGGCCGGCTGAGCTGGAACCGTGCCGTCGCGACTTGGCAATGGCTGATGTTCATCCCGCAATTCTGCGGCGCCGTGCAACGCTGGACGTTCGACGCGCTCGAACTGATGGGCGAGGACCTCACCGGCGTGACGATGCGCTGGACCCCGCCTCGCGTCGCGCTGCTCGATCCCGCGACCGAAATCCCGGCGATCCGCGATGCGGTGCGATCGGGCCAGATGACGCCGAGCGAAGCGATCCGCGAACGCGGGCTCGATCCCGACACCTTCTTCGAGGAATGGGCCGAGGATGCGGCCCGTTTCGATCGGCTCCGCCTGATCTTTGATAGCGATCCTCGGCGGGTGACCGCCGTTGGCAACCCGACCGCGCCGGTAAAGCGCGCCGAATAAGGACAAGCGAACATGACGGAAATCCTGATCTACGGGATCGTCGGCGATAGCTGGGACGGTCTCGATGCCAATACGATCGTGCCGCTGATCTCGGCGGGCGACGATGATCTCGACGTGCGGATCAACAGCCCCGGCGGATACGTCATGGAGGGTCTGGCGATCTACAACGCGATCATCCGCGAGCGGGGCAAGGGCCGCAAGGTCACGACGCATATCGATGGCCTGGCGGCGTCGATGGGGTCGATCCTAGCGATGGCCGGCGAAGAAATCGTCATGGCCGATAATGCGCTGCTGATGATCCATAATCCGTGGGACTGCGCCTGCGGCGATGCGATCGAGCTGCGCCGCGCCGCCGATCGGCTCGACCAGCTCCGCGATCAGATGGTCGGCATCTACAGCAAGGCCACCGGCCTGGAGGCCGACGCGCTGATCCCCATGCTCGACGCCGAGACGTGGATGACCGCTACCGAAGCGCTCGCGTTGAACTTCATTACGTCGATCGCCCCCGCCGAGATCGAGGCGGCAGCGCTCGACGTGACCAAATTCGGGTTCAAGCATGTGCCCGATAGTCCGCGCATCGCCGCCATGGCGATGGGCGGTTCCCGGCCGGCACCGGCCACTCGCAAACCGAAAGGAACTGACATGCCCGGACAGGGTAAGGATACGGTGGCCGGCACCGAAGCGCCGGACACCATCACCACCACTGAGGCGCAGGCGCTCGCCAATAATGCCATCGTCGCGGAACGCACCCGCGCGACCGGCATCCGCGCGCTCGCCGACAAGCACAAGCTCGGCGTGGCCTGGGCCGACAAGCTGATCGGCGAAGGCAAGTCGCTGGAAGAGGCCCGCGCCTGCGCGCTCGACGCGCTGGCCGAGCGCGGTGACAGCGCCGGTATCGGCCACAGCGGTCCGGCCGTCGTCGTCACGCAGGACGCGCGCGACAAGTGGCTGACCGGCGCCGCGAACTCGATCATCATGCGCGCCGGCATCGGGGGCACGATCAAGGCCGCTGCCCAGAAGCGCGGCGAAAAGATCGATCTCGATCCGGGTGAGTTCCGCGGCATCCGTAATAGCGAACTGGCGCGCATGTCGCTGGAGATGTCGGGCGTCCGCATCCGCACCTATGACCGTGACAAGATCGTCGGCATGGCGATAACCCATAGTGCCATGGGCAGCGGCCCCGGCCAGACCGGCAGCGACTTCGCTGTGCTGCTGGAAAACGTCATGCACAAGACGCTTCAGGCGGCGTATCTGATCGCGCCCGATACGTGGACGCGGTTCTGCGGGATCGGGTCCGTCAGCGATTTCCGGGCGCACAACCGCTATGTCCGGGGCACGTTCGGTGAGCTCGACGATCTCACCGAAGATGGCGAGTTCACGCGGAAGGCAATTCCCGATGGCGCGAAGGAGTCAATCGCAGCCGGGACCAAGGGCAACACGGTCGGCCTGTCGCGTCAGGCGATCGTCAACGACGATATGGAGGCCTTCTCGTTCACTGCTATCGATCTCGGCCGGGCCGCCAAGCTGACTATCGAAAAGGCCGTGTATCGCCTGCTGGCCATGAATGGTGGCCTCGGCCCGCTGATGAAGGACGGCAAGACGCTGTTCCACGCCGATCACGGCAATATCGCGACGGGTGCCGCGCCTTCGGTTGACAGCTTCGACAAGATCGCGGTGCTGATGGGCGAGCAGAAGGACTTGAGCGGCAACGAGTTCCTCGACATCAGCCCGGCCGTCTGGCTCGGGCCGCGCGCCATGCAGGGCGACGTCATCGTCATCAATGGCGCGGAATATGATCCGGACACGGCCAGCAAGTTGCAGAGGCCGAACAAGGTCCGGGGCCTGTTCAAGGATATCGTCGGTACGCCGCGCCTGACTGGCGCGCCCTGGTATGCGTTCGCCGATCCCGAGATCGCGCCCGCGCTCGAAGTCGTGTTCCTCGACGGCGAGCAGGAACCGCTGCTCGATAGCAAGGATGGCTGGGACTATGACGGCGTGGAGTGGCGCATTCGCCACGATCATGGCGCCGGGGCGGTCAACTATCGTTCGGCGGCCCGGAACCCCGGCGCGGGCGGCTGATCAGCCTAGTTCGCCCATCAACTGAAAGCTCGACGAGGGGCGGCCATCGGCCGCCCTTCGTCGTTTCTGGAGACAAGCGATGAATAATTTCGTGCAGGAAGGCGAGGTCCTCACCGTCCCGGCCCCCTATGATGTCGCGAGCGGCGCGGCCTGCAAGGTCGGTCTGATCGTCGGTATCGCGACCTTCGCGGCTACCACCGGCAAGCCTGTCAATATCAAGCGGCGCGGCGTGTTCAAACAGGTCGGGAAGGCCACCGGGCAAGCCTGGGTGGCCCTGACGACGAAGCTGTATTGGGATGACGCCGCCAAGGTGTTCACCTCCACCGCCAGCAGCAACACGCTTGCCGGTGTCGCTGCGGCCGATGCGGCCAGCGGTGACGCCATCGGTAGCGTTCTTCTCACCGGTCAGATTGCCTGATCGGTTTCTCCATACAAACAGCCGGGCGGCTCCGGGCTTTCGGGGCCGCCCTCTTTTTCAGGCCGCCGCGTGGCGACGGCCTGGAAAGGAGCGATCATGAAGAAAATCCATCTCCATACCGCTGATCTTCGGATCACCAGCAAGGGAACCTTGCGCGCCGAGGCTGGCGAGGATCTGATTGTCGGCGAGGAAATCTCGGCCGAGCGCGCACAGGAGCTGGTCGACCGGGGCGGCGCGATCGTCGTCGATCCGCTCGACCATGACCGCAACGGCCGCAAGGGCGGTAGTAAGTCGAAGGCGACGAACGACGAAAGGCCGGGGCCGACCGTCGAGCTGGAGCCGCGCGAGCTGGGCGAAGGCGAGATGCTTCAGGACGCGAGCGCCGATCTCGGCCTTGTCGGCGAGCCGATCAGCGTCGACCCGCTTCAGGCATCGGAATAATGTCTATCTGGGATACGGCGTCGGCGGCGATCGACGCGGCTTTCGCCGTGCCCGGCGGCGTCACCTATTCAGGGCTGGAGATCGACCTTCCCGGCCCAATCGCCGCGATCCGCGAGGATATGCCGGCGCCGACCTTCGACGGGCCGGGCGCCTCGGCGCAGACGGTCGGCTATGAAATCGACATGGCGGCGTTGCCCCGCCGTCCCCGGCGCGGCGACCTGATCGGTCATGTCGTCGGCGGCGCCACGAGCTGGCGCGTGATCGACGTGTCCGACCGCGCGGCGGTGGGGAAATGGTTCGCGATCGTGGAGCAGGCCGCATGACCGCGATCCGCGAACAAATCGCGACGCTGCTCGACGCGCGGCTGCAAGCGATCGCCGCCGCCCATGGCGGCGAATATGAGCGCGACCCCTCGGGCGATCCGACCGGTTGGCCGGCGATCAGCCTGGACGACGAAGGGCAGGACCCGAGCGACGAAGAAAGCGGGGTGACGCGCTACGCGATGTCGGTCGCGATCGAGGTCTATTCGGAAGGCGGCAGCGGCATGGCCGTTTCGCGGGAGCTGAACGAGCTGCATGCGGAGATCGTCCCCGCGATCATGACGCCGGGCGAGCCGCCATTCGACGGCCTGGTCGAGCGGGTCGAGGAAGGTCAGCTCAAACGCTTCACCGCGCCCCTCGCGTCCAAGCCCCGCAAGGGCTTCCGGCAGCGGTTCACCATCATCTTCACCACCCGTCGCGGCGATCCCGCGAGCCAGTAGAAGGAACGGGACATGTCCGAAAATGTGATCGACATCACCAATGTGGCGATGCTGCTTAAGGTCGAAACGACCGAAGGCGTCGATGCCGCGCCGACCGCCGCCGACGCCTTCCCGTTCGAGACGGACGGCTACAGCTACAACAGCCCCTTCGCCAGCGAAGCGTCCAACGAGGCGACCGGGACCAAGGTCGCGGGCGCTCCGCTGATCGTCGGCCAGCCCGCCGAAATCAGCATCCGGGTTCGGCTCAAGGGGGCGAACGCGACCTACACCTCAACGGTGAAGCCGCCGCACCATGCGCTGCTGACCATCGCCGGATGGCGTGGCCTGTTCACCGCCGCCGTCGCGGCCGCAGCGCTGACCGCCGGCACCACGAACAGCGCCACGCTGGGCGCGTCGTTTAGCTCGACGGCACGAGCCTATCTCGGCATGCCGCTGATCATGAGCGGCCTCGCGGCCGGCGCGCATCCGCTGGTCATCGAATATACCGCCGGGCGACTGGCGACGCTCACCGACGAATTCGCGACGCCGCTGACCATCGGCAGCAGCGCCGAGATTGCCGCGAACTGGACCTATGCCGGCACCTCGCCACAGGACGCCGCCGCGCGGTTGACCGACGAACCCACGGGAACGCTCTACATTTACGAGGACGGCAACTTGTTGAAGTTCGTCGCCTGCCGAGCCTCGCTCGACAGCCTGTCGGCCGACACGGCGAAGCCCGGTTTCGCGACCTTCAAGCTGATGGGCATCTTCGCGGGCGAGACCAGCGCGGCGATCCCGTCCGGCATCGCACTGCCAGCGCACAGCGCGCCGACGCTGGTGCAGGGCCTGACCGGTGTCAGCCCGGCATTCTCCGTCAACCGCAAGCCGCTGATGATCAGCAATTTCAGCCTGGCCGACGCGGCCGAGCTGTCGAGCATGGAGGACCCTAATACGAACTTCGGCTTCGGGTCGGGCCTGATCGGCGGGCGCGTCCCCATGCTGAGCTGCGATCCGGCCAAGACGCATGTGGCGGTGCGGAGCACTCTCGCCGACATGCAGAACAAGGCGCAGTTCTGCGGCGCGGTCCGCTTCCTGGGGGCGGCCGGCAACCGCATCGCGATCACGTTGCCGCTGATGCAGACGGCGAAAAGCGATCCGGCCTTGCGCGGCAAGAAACGCGCCGAGCAGAACGATTATCGCCTGATGACCAACGGCCGCGACGCGCAGGGGCGGACGACCGAAAAGATACTGTGCTTCTACTGATCAGGCGGCGGCGAGGTCCGGGATCGTCTCCAGGACCTCGGCCATCGCCTCGGCCTCGCGCCGAAGGTCGAACGCGTTCTGCATCCTGATCCACGCCTCGGGGGAGCCGCCGAACATCTTGCCCAGGCGCAAGGCCATGTTCGGAGTGACCGGCTTCTCCCCGTTCAATATGTCGTAGAAATGCTGGCGCGAAATGCCGAGCAGCCGGGCAATCTCCGCCTTCGGCCGGTCGATCTCGGGAAGGATGATCGTCCGCAGCATCTCGCCCGGATGGGTCGGCTTCAGGCCGGCGGTCATAGGGTTCGCCATGTTCAAGTCCTTTGGTCGATAGTTGGCGTGGGGCCGAGGCCCCGCTTAATGATAATCCTCGATATCAACGTCGATCGCGTCCTCTTCGCTCCACCCAAAGGTGATGCGGAAGTTCTTGTTCACCTTCACGGCATAGCGCTTCGGCTTACCTTGCAGCCCATGGAAGCCGAAGCCCGGCAGCAACATGTCGTCGGGCTTCACCGATGCGTCGAGCCGGGCGAGCAGGATGCGGATTTTGTCCTCGTTCTGGACGGGCAGCTTCGAACCGTCGCCGCTGGTGGCGAAGAGTTGAAGCGCTTTGTTCCTGTAGTTCCTGATCATGTGTAAGCAGATAGCTTACACTCGACGGACTGTCAACTATCAGCTTACAGTTTGGAGTGAAAAATGATCCCCCTCTCCACCGATGTGGTGCGCTTCGTGCCGCCGATCTTCGACAAGGCCGACCCGGCCGCGCCGGCCTTCTTCCTGCGGCCCGGCGATCCGATCGAGCGCGAGCTGTTCGAAGCCGAGCTGGCCGGCGACTATCGCGCTGGCCGCGTCTTCCAGGCCGATCTCAACCGGACCTTCTCGGAGGGGGTCGCGGTGCTGATGGCCGCCGATCCGGGCCGCGACACGCTGCTGGCGCTGGTCGCGGCGGAAGGCGCGCTGGAGGATGGCGAGGCGCTGCCCGTCGAGGAACGGCAGTTGCTTGCGGCCGCGCGCGACGCGATGGCCGATCACTGGCCCGAATATCGCGCGCTGATCGTCGAGATGAACCGGCGCCACCAGCTTCTGCCGCTGGTCGCCTTCCGCCGCTTCTGCAAGGGGTGGGAGAATATCGACGCGGCGCTGCCGTTCGCGGCCGGACCGGACAGGCTGGTGACGCTGGCGGCGACGGGCTCTATCCCGCGCTCGCTGATGAAGATGGCGGGGTTCGAAGCCTATGCGATGCTCAACGCCGGGCAGCACGCAAAAAACTCCGGGGCGGCCTCGAAGTCCGACGACGGCCTGCCGACTTCGCCTTCGGACGCGCCATCGATGGCGGATGGGACATCGGCGGGGACCGATGGGCTGAAAACCCCCGACTGACCGTGCCGCCATGGATATGGGGCGTGATCGACTTGTGGCAGCTCTGCCGGGTCAACGCCGGCCCGTTCGGCGGTCGCGTCCTTCCCTGTGCCGGCGGACCGGGCGAGCAGCCGGCCGCGCTGCTCGACGCCTTCGCGATGCTCGACGGGATGCTGAAAGATGGCTCGGAGTGAGGGGTTCGCCGATCTGGTGCTGGACGCCCCGGCGTTGCGCAATGTCCGCGAGGAGACGATCCGGGGCATGCTCGGCGCCGCGAAGCGGACGGTCGATATCGTCACCCGCGAATATGAAAAGCATCTGGAAGCGGCGACCAAGGGCGTCACCAAACAGGGTAACCTCTACCGTGCCTGGGCGTCGGACATCCGGCCGAAGGGCAAGAACCAGATCGCCCGCGAGCCGGCCGGCTTCATCTACATCAACGGCGGCGAGCGGACGCGGGGGGCCATCGCCTTCCTGACCGAAAGCGGCAGGGTCCAGTCGCAGGCGGGCGGCTATCTGGCAATCCCGCTGCCTGCGGCGGGAAGCCGGGGGCGCAGCCGGAACCTGACGCCTGGTGAATGGGAACGGCAGACGGGGCAACGGCTCGATTATGTCTATCGCGGCCCGAACCGGCCGGCGCTGCTGGTGGCGCGCGGCACATCGAACCAGCGGACCGGGGCTTATCGGGCGATCACCCGGCAGCGCACCGCCGCAGACGAGCGGCGGGGTTTCCAGCGTGGCGAGCAGAGCGTCCCGATCTTCGTCCTGATCGCACCCTTTGCGTTCCGGGCGCGCTTTTCGATCGAGACGGTGTTGCGAGGATCGGACGCGCGCATGGCGGCCGTGTTCGAACAGGAGGCCCGGCGGTTCCGGGAAGGGCTGGGGCTGTAGGTTGGACGATAGCAGGTTGTCGAGGATAGATGGTCCCGGCGAGGCGAGTCGACGGGGGTAATGATGAAATACATGGTTGCAGCTGGCGTGGCGATCGCTCTGGCGCTGGCAGGATTGGGTTTTCTGCTCGGATGGATTCCAGGGACCGATCGACACCTCATTGAGATCAGGAAAGCCCAAGTTGCCGCGAGCCTGGTCGATCCAGCATCAGCGCAATTTCGACATGTCGCCATCTCGATCGACAAGCGGTCGACAATCAAGAACCGTTGGGTCTGTGGGGAGATAAACGGCAAAAATCGCATGGGAGCCTATGCCGGATTTACGCCATTCTACATCAGCGAGGATGGGGCGTCGGGATGGATATCCCAACGAGATCGGCCCGACGACGAGCAGATTGACGACGCCGATCGACGCTGCACCGAAGCTGTGAGGTCTGGCTATGGCTATCGATATGCTTGTGAGCGGAAAGATGAATTAGTCGAAAAGCGTAATGCCTTCGACAGGGAGATCGTCGCTTTTCGTGAAGCTTGTAGTAATGGCCTCGCACTATAGCCGGCAGTAAACCCGGCGCGGATCGATTGCATTGCTGAATTTTTGGGGCACAGGCGCAAGTCTGTGCCCCTTTTGTCGTGGAGCGGATCGCATGGATATCGTCGCTCGCCTGAAGATGAATGGGCAGAATTTCTCGGCGGAGTTGGGCAAGGTGCTCGGTGATGCTGAAAGGAAGTTCGGCAACTCCGGCAGCGTTATCGGCCGCAACCTCGGTGATGGGATCGGCGGCGGATTGCAGACGGCTGCCTCGCGCGTGCCTGTTCTTGGCAATGCACTCGCCGGGCTGTCGGGCACAGCTCTCGTAACTGCGGCGGGCTTGGGGGCGGTAACCCTCGCGATGGCGCACGGTGTCACTGGCATCGAAGAGTATGAGGGGGGTGTCCGCCGGCTAGATGCCGCGCTACGGGCTACCGGAAATACTACCGGTCTGACGCGCGATCAGCTGATCGCCCTTGCCAATGACATGGAAGGCGCCTGGGTGACGCCCGCCGAAGATATCATGGCGGCCGAGCAGGTATTGGCCTCGTTCGGCGGTGTGGCCGGGAGCGTGTTCGAGCGCGCTATCGCAGGGGCGGCGGACCTTTCGGAGGTGTTTGGCGGAGACCTTTCGTCGAATGCTGAAAAGGTCGGAACTGTTCTCCAGAACTTGGCGCAGGGTGAGGTCAAGGGACTTGAGCGGGGCTTTAAGTTCCTAGGAACGGAAACACTGAATTCGATCGGTCATCTGGCGAAGGTGGGGAAAACTGCCGAGGCGCAGGAAGCGCTACTAACCGCGCTGGAAGAGAGGATCGGCGGGTCGAAGGAGGCTGGGGGCAAAGGCCTGAACGGAGCCTTCTTCCGGCTCGGCGAGTCGATCAATGGTGTCATTGAGAACCTCACGCGCAGTACCGGTGTTTATGAAGGTAGCATCACGTGGGTTGATGCTCTGACCGTGAAGGTCAACAAGCTCGCGGACAGCATCGACCGCGTGGGTGCGGGGCGGACGCTCGGCTCTCTTTGGATGGGCTATGGTCTCCCCGACGGGCCAGGAGCGGGCGCGCCGGAAAAACTGACGGACGATCCCTATGGGCTCAATCGGCCCGGTCTATCCCTAGGCGATATCATCGCGCGAAAGGCCGCAGGCGATGCATACGAATCGGCGGAAGCGCAGCGCAAAGCGGAGGACGCCCGCGAAGCGGCTGAGAAGGCGTCGAAGAAGGCGCGGGAGGATCGGGAGCGCGAAGCGGAACGGGAAGCCAGCGACTTGGCTCGGCGTCTGGAAGCGGTTCGCGACAAGTACGGGACCACCACCACGGCGGCGCGCGACTATGCTGACGCCCTAGCCGACATCAACCGACTGACCGACGCCGGCAAGCTCGACGGCACCGAAGCCGGGTTGCTCCGCCTCGAAGCCTACAGGCGCAAGGCAGCGGCTGACACCGAAGCCATGCGCCGTGCGATTTCGGCAACCGGGGCGACTGATCTCCGCGATCTCGTCGAGAATGGCGATGTTGCCGCAGGTATCGTAGGCGAAAAGGGCAAGGCGGCGATCGACGATTTCGTTGATTACTACCATGACCGACATATCGCCGCGATCGAGGATATGGCCGACATCATGACCGACCTGATCGGCGGCAAGGCCGGTCGGCTGATCGGCGACCTGATCTCCGTTGCCGGCGGCGGCCGGGCCAACAACAGCGCGCTCAACCTGTTGCTGAAATGGAAGGGGACGCCCCCGATCGTCGGCGAGCCCGGCGACAACGGCGAGGTCGCGGGATCGGTCGACAAGCTCGGCAAGCACATGGAGGGTATCTTCGGGCTGTCGGGCGAGTTCACGCAATCGCTGGGCCGGATGCTCGCGGGCGCCGGCCTCGGTGCGGCAGCGGGTAGCCTGGTCGGATCGTCGCAGGCTTCGCAGTTCGGGGCCATGGCTGGCGGCGCGCTGGGCGAGAAGGCCGGCGACATGCTCGGCAAAACGTTCGGGAAACAGCTGGGGAAGCTGGCGGGCTTCGCCGGTCCGCTCGGCTCGATCGCGGGCGGCCTGGTCGGCAGCGCGATCGGCGGCTTGCTCGGCGGCGTCAAATGGGGCGCGTCGACCATCTCGTTTTCGGGCGGAGAGTTCTCGGCCGGCAAGGCGACGGGCAATAGCGGCAGCGCCCGGCAGAACGCCAGCGCCAGCGCGAACAGCGTCGTCAACAGCCTGGAACGCATCGTCGAGCAGCTCGGCGGCACGGTGCTGTCGTCGCCGAACATCACCATCGGCCAGCGCCATGGCGACTATCGCGTCAATACCGGCGGCACGTCGTTGAAGATCAAGAAAGGCGCCGTCGAGTTCGACGACGATCAGCAGGGGGCGGTCGAATATGCGATCCGCCAGATGCTGGCCGGCGCGGTGATCAACGGGATTTCGCAGGCGGCGAAGAATGTCCTGAACAATCCCGACAATGATCTGGAGGAAGCCGTTGCGAAGGCCGGCTATATCGAGGCGATCCCCAAGGCGCTGAAGGCCCGGCTCGATCCGGTAGGCGCCGCGATCGACGCACTCAACGACAAATGGGAAAAGACGGTCGAGGCGCTTCGCGAGGGCGGCGCCGGTGCCGAGCAGATGGCCGAGGCGCAACGGCTCTACAATCTTGAGCTGGAAGATGTGAAGATCAACACCAAGGCGGCCTCGGCCAGCCTCAACGAGTTCCTGAAGGGGCTCAAGGTGGGATCGTCGTCGCCGCTGTCGCTGCGCGATCAGGAGGCCGCCGCCAAGGCCGAGTTGCAGCCGTTCCTCGATCGGATCGCCGCCGGCAGCTCGATCGATCAGGACGCCTATCAGTCGGCCGCGCAGACCTTCCTCGATATCGAGCGGCAGTTGTACGGGTCGACCACCGCCTTCTTCACGGCGTTCGATCAGATACAGGCGGCGACCGCCAAGGCGATCGCGACGATCGACAATGCCGTGCCGATCAGCGACCCGGCCGCCGATCCGTTCGCGGAGAAAACGGCGACCGCGACCCAGACCAGCGCCCAGCTGCTCGACCAGATCAGCGGGCAATTGCAGGGGCAGAGCGCGCAGCTCGCGGCGCTGCTGGAGGCATTCAAGGCCAATGGGGGCGGCTTCGGCTTCATCGGTGGCGGGAGGGCCTTCTAATGCCAGCACTGCCGGCCGATATCGCCGCGGCCTCGCGCGAGGCCCTGACCGAAAGCTGGGAAAGCGCGCCGATCAAGGCCCGCTTTCCCGGCGCCCGCGATGAAGGGACGCCCCCGGCGGAGGGCTTCTTCGACGAACCCGAGGACGCGCAGGCCTGTGTCGACCAGCGCGGCGCCCTGCTCGGCGTCGAGCGGCGGCGTTTCGCCGTGCCGGTGCAGGCGGAACTCTGGATCGACCCGACGACGGGATTGCCGACCTATCGGCTGATCGACAGCGATCAGCGGGTCGACGCGCCGTGCCTCCCGGCCCGGATCGAACTCGATCTGGAAAATGAAGAAACGACCCTCGAACTGTTCGGGTAAGCCATGTCCAATGCTCTGATCGTCCCGCCGGCCGCGTTCGCAGCGGTCACGGCCAGCGGCTCCGCGTCCGGTCACGATCCCGCCTATGTCGGCAACGACCATATGGGCGTGGTCTGGAAGAGCCCGGCCGGGGCCTCGGCGTCGCTGACCGTCGACCTGGGCTCCGACATGGCCTGCGACACGGCGTTCCTGTTCGGCTGCGACGGCGCGACCGGGGCCATGACGTTGAAGGTCGAGGCGAGCACGGCCGCGCAGGGGCCGGGCTTCGCGCCTGCGGGCTGGTCGGGGGCGGCTCTGCCGTTCCTGGCCGGGTCGGAAATGCCGGTGAACGGACGCGGCGTGGCGCTGTGGCAGGCGCCCAAGGGGGCGGGGCCGGCGGCGTCGCGCTATTGGCGCTTCACGATCGGCGGGCTTGCCGGGGGGCAGGCGGTGGTCGCGCGCATCGTGCTCGGCCGCGATCTCGCACTGGAGCGCAATTTCGGCTTCGGCGCCGGGCTGGGCGTCAAGGATTTGGGGTCGGTCGACTGGAACCGCCTCGGCGTGATGACGCGCAAACGCGGGCGCAAGCTCCGCACCCTCGGCCTGACATATAAGGCGATCCACAAGGATGAGGTGGAAGCCGCCTGGCTGCCGATGATCGAGGCGATCGGCAATACGGAGATGCTGGCGATCCTGACCGATCCGGCGGCCGACGCCATGCGGCAGCGCCGCTTCTATTTCGGGCCGTGCTTCGGCGACCTGTCGGCGATCTGGCAGCGCGCCGACGGGTTCACGGCGGGGCTCAATCTGGTGAGCGTGATCTGATGCGGGCGACGCTAATCCAGATCGACGGTTGGGACCCTGTGGCCGGGGAGGCGGTGACGCTGCGCGCCGCCAGCCATGACGATCCGGCCGTCTGCCACCTCGACGGGGCGGTGTGGTGGCCCGCCATCGCGCAGCTCCCCAAGCTGCGGTACGATCTGTTCTCGGGCGCCTTCGACGGGCAGATCGATACGCCGTCGTCGACCGTCACGCTGATGACGGAGGCCTTCCCCGATCTGCCGCGCTACGCGCTGGCCGACGCGCGGCTGCGGCTGTGGCGCGGCGAGGTGGGCGCGGCCTGGGGCGATTATGTCCTGCGCTTCGACGGCATCGTGACGGCCCAGCCCAAGGTCGAGGCGCTGACCGCGACGATCGATTTCGCGGTGGATGACCGCTGGCTAGATACGCCGCTGCTCGACCTGTATGCGGGAACGACCGGCGTCGAGGGCGAGGCAGGGCAGAAAGGCACCCCCAAGCCCTGGTGCCTGGGCGAGCCGCGCTATGTGCCCGGCGTGATGATCGACAGCGTGGACATGATCGTCCAGCTATCGGCCTATGGCGCGATCCAGTCGCTCAACGCCGCGCTGGAGCGCCTGGTGCGGTTTCCCTTCTCGATCGGCGACTATGCCAATCTCGCGGCGCTGAAGGCGGCGGCGATCCCGCGCGGCTATATCGGGACGTGCAAGGCGCTGGGCCTGGTGCGCCACGGCGCGCCGCTGGAAGGGATACCGAGCTATCTCGTGTCGGGCGACGCGGCCGGCCCGGACGGGTGGGCGCGCAAGCCGGGCGAGATCATCCGGCGGATCGCGCACAAGCTGGGTAAGGTGGATCGCGTCTCGGGTGCCTCGCTCGATGCGCTCGACGCGGCGCGGCCGTGGAACCTGTCGCTCTATCTGGGCGAGCAGGTGACGGCGCGCGCGATCATCCAACGGATCGCCGCGAGCGTGAACGCGGTGGCTGGCGTGTCCTGGCTCGGCCAGTTGTTCGTCGCGCCGATCGGGATCGGCGAACCGGTGGCGACGCTGCGCAGCGACGGCACCGCCCTGCCCATGGTCGGCGATATCCAGCAGATCGAGGTGAGCCCGCCCTATTGGCGGATGGCGGTGCAGGCGGAGCGGACATGGCAGGTCCACGCCTTGTCCGACATCGCGTTCAGTGCGGTGCTGCTCGATCGCGGCCGCTACATCGCGGCCGAAAGCTACCGCGAAGGCGATGTCGTCGACATGCCGGATGGATCGCGCTGGCTGCATGTCGGCACCGCGCCGACCAGCGGCGTCGCCCCCGGCACCAACGCTGCGATCTGGTTTAACCTGTCGGCGTCGATCGACCCGGCCGACATCCGTTATGACGGTGGCGCCGGCCCGACATTGCAGGACCTCAAGCCGGCCGAGCCGGGTGCGACCGCTGGTGCGCCGGCCGGGACCTATGTCGCCGACAAGCTTGCCGAGGAAGTCGTTGCCGATGCTCTGGCGATGACCGCGATCGTCGAGCAGGAGCGCGCCCACCTGGCGCAGCTGCTGACCAACTACCTCAAGACGATGCTGCTCGACGAAACTCGTGAGGCTCGGGCGCAGGCGCTGGCATGGATGGATGGCGAGCATCTGCACACGGTGCAGCGCCGCGAGACACAGGCGCGGATCGACGGGGATACCGCGATTGTCACCGACATGGCGCTGATGGGCGCCAAATCGCTCGACGGCTCCGCGTGGATACTCGACGTCGATACCGTCAAGGTCAGCCCGACCCAGACCTACGCCGAGCGCGATGCTGAAATCTCGGCGTCGTTGACCACTCTCGGCGGTGATCTGGCGGCCAGTGTCGCGTCGCTGGGGACGGCGATCGCCGATGAGGCGGCGGCGCGGGCCACGGCGATCGATACGGTGACGGCCGCGATCGCCAGCGAAACCAGCAACCGTGAAGCGGCGATCACGTCGGTACAGGACGCGGTGAGCGACGAAGCCGGCGCGCGGGCTACGGCGATCTCCGACCTGCAATCGCAGGTCGATGGCGTCGAGGCCGATCTCGCGGCGCAGGTGTCGACGCTGGAAGAGGCGATCAGCGATGAAAGCTCTGCCCGCGCCTCGGCGCTGTCCACCGTCAACGCGACGCTCACCAGCCACGGCGCGACGCTGAGCGCGAATTCTTCAAGCATCAGCGATCTTGATACCGCAGTCGCCAATCTGACGACGACCGAGGCGAACCACTATAGCTTTCTCAACGCCTATATCGGCGGCGTTGGAACGACGGTCACGCAGCATACCGGCGCGATCGCGACGCTCGACGGGCGGACGAAGGGGTTCTGGTCGATCACCGCCAATGCCGGTTCCGGCGCAACGGCCTTCATCTCCGCACAGGCCGAGACTTCGCCCGGCGTCACCACGAGCAACGTCGCGTTCGGCGCGCGCGAGGTCCATATCTCCAATCCCGTCGGCGGTGCCTGGACCAAGGTGCTGTCGATCAGCGGCGGCAACGTCCAGATTTATGGCAACCTGACGGCCACCGGATCGGTCACCACGCCCAATCTGGTGTCGAACAGCGTGACCAAGGCGGGGGCCGCGCTGTCGCCGTCCAACGTGATCGGAACCGGCGGCTATGTCGGCTTCGGCGCCGAGGCAACGATCGTGCTCGACTATGCGGCCGATGTGGTCTGCATCTTCGTCGGCTTCCTCAACTATACGAGCGGCGTCCCGTCGACGGCGACCCGGTTCGTTCGGTACAACAGCTCGCATTCGGCCGTGGAGACGCGGGTCGGGCCGTCGTCGGGCGCCGGGGCCTATATGCCCTGTGCGGTGTTCGCGACGGTGTTCAGTGGGCTCGCCGCCGGCACCCATTATATCGAGCCGCAGTTCAATGGCGGGACCAGCGGCGTCTACATGAATGCCGGTTGTGGCGTCGTCTATCTGATCAGCAAGAGGTGAGCGGGATGGTCGCCCCAGACCCGATGGAAGAGCGCGTGCTTGGCTATGTGCTGGGCAGGCCCGGCGAGGCCGTGCGGACGTATTGCGAGGAAACGGTCGCGCTGCTGCCGCATTGGCTCCGCGAGGGCGAGGTAGCGGTGCGGCTCGACCGGGCCGACCTGCGGCCCGGCACGATCTCGGCCGATGGCTCCAGCTTCATTCCCGACGACACCGCGCTGGAGGAACTGCGGTCGGCACGGTGGAGCGAGGCAAAGGACATCCGCTTCATGCGCATGACCGGCGGGTGCTTGGTGCCGGGCGTCGGCGTCGTCGACACGCGCAACGATCCGGTCAGCAACAGCCAGCTCTTTGTCGCAGGCGCGGCCTTGTCTGCCACGCGCGCGCAGATGACCGGGGAACCCTGGTCGAAGGAATGGACCCTCGCGGACAACAGCGTCGTGACGCTCGACGCGGCGCAGATGATCGCGATCGGCGATGCGGTCGAGGCCCATCTGCAAGCCTGTCAGGATGCCGGAACCGCGATCCGTGCCCTGATCGACGCGGCAGAGGACGAAGCGGCACTCGCCGCGATCGACATCACCGCCGGATATCCACCCCTGCCCTGAAGGATGGCGCATGCCTGAAATCGACAATCCTACCCTGGTGGCCCTGGCGGCGCGAGTCGGCGATCTCGCCGACGCCAGCGACGCCCTGCGCCAGTATAATTTCAACCTGATTGCCGGCAGCGTCACCGATCCGGACAGCTTCGACGCGGACGGCAAGCCGTCGACCGATCCGACGCACGGGCCGCTCGGCTATTACCCGCTGCTCGATGGAAGCGGGAACACGGTCTATTACCCCTGCCGCGAGCGTGAGCTGGCGAATGGCGCGGCAGACGTGGCAGGGGAAATCCTCGACGAAGCCGAGGGCTATGCCGTAGCGGCGGCGGGCTCGGCTACCATTGCCACCACCAAGGCCGGGGAAGCCGCCGGATCGGCGACGACAGCCGGCGCCGCCAAGGTGCAAGCCGAAACGGCGCGCGACGCTGCCGTCTCGGCCAAGGCGGCGGCGGAAACCGCCCGCGATGCAGCACTAGCGGCGCCGATGGTTTATCCGGGCGCGGGCATCCCGGTATCAACCGGATCGGCATGGGGAACGCCGAAGGCCGCGCCCACCGGGGCGATCGTCGGCACCAGCGATGCGCAGACGCTGACCAACAAGCGGATAACCCAAGGGATCAAGCCGATCTCGGGCACGCTCTACTCGCTCGCCGAGGCCGATCAGAGCCTTTGGCTCATGGCGGATCAGGCTGGGGCGCTGAGCATGTTGATCTCCGCCGACAACGATCTGATCTGGCCGGTCGGGGGTTGGTTTAGGATTGCCGGATTGGGGGCGGGCGAAGTACGTCTGACCGGCGCAGTCGGCGTGACGATCGTCGCGACCCCCGGCTACAAGCTCCGCGCCCAAGGTTCGGTCGCTACGGTGATGAAGGTCGCGGCGAATAAGTGGCTCGCCTTCGACGATCTCGGCGCGGGGGAGATGTCGGGCCTCGTTCTCGACTTCGACTTTCTCGCATCAGCGGCGCTCGACCCGAGGATCAGCTTTACCCGCGCCAGCGCAGCAACGCTGGTCGACCAGACCGGTAAGATCACGTTCGCGGCGTGCAACCTCTTTGCCCGCTCGCAAGAGTTCGACAATGCTGCCTGGACCAAGGGCAACGCCACCGTCGTCGCAAACGCGGCGATTGCGCCGGACGGTACCGCCACCGCCGATAAATTGGTGGAGGCGGCGACCAGCAGCACCCATTACGTGCAACAGAATGTCGGCACCGTCGGCTTGTATGAGGTCCTGTCGGTTTATGCCAAGCCGGCCGGGCGCGATTGGGTCCTGCTCCAACTGAGCACTGCCAATTCTGCCTATTTCAACGTCGCGACGGGCGTGGTGGGGACCGTCACCGGTACCGGGGCAGTCGCAACGATCGAGGCGGCGGCAAACGGCTTCTACCGGTGCTCGCTCAAAGGGCTCCGCCAGACCTCGGGCTACAATGCCATCTTCTGCTGTTCTGCGGACAATACCGTCTCCTATCCCGGCGACGGCGCCTCGGGCGTCTATCTATCGGCCGCCCAGCTCGAACCGGTCACGTACCAGACGAAGGCCCGGACATACGCGCCGACAACGACCGATGCCTATCAAGCCCCGCGTTTCAACTATGATCCGGTCACGCTGGCTCCCAGGGGTTTGCTGATCGAGGAGCAGCGGACGAACTACCTGATCGACAGCGAGTTCGTGACCGGGCTCCCGACTACCCGAGGCGGGCTGGTCGCCACCACCACCTTCGCCGGCCTTGCGGCGGGGACTGGCCTTGCCTTGCAGAGGGCGGCGTCACAAGAAACCTATTTCTATGTGACGAACTATGCGGTCCCCGCGTCTGCCGCACGCGTCATCAGCATATTCGTCCGGATGGATGATGGTGGCGCTCCAGCTTTTGGCAACGACGTCAACCAACACGCGTCCAACGATTTCGTGTTCAACCTGGGCGGTGTCGTGCGTTCCCCGACCCCAGCGAACGGCGGGAAGGTCGAGGACTATGGCGGCGGTCTCTATCGGGTCAGCCTGGCGATCACCACGAGCGCCTCGCCCAACTCCTATTGCGGGGTGATCAAATATCTGGGTAACAGCGCGCGTAGCTTCAAGGTCAGCGGCATCATGGTTGAGGCCGGGACCGATATCACCTCCTATGTTCTCACCGGAGCTAGTCAGGTGACACGCTCTGCCGACCTGCCGGTTATATCGGGTGCGGGTTTTTCGAGTTGGTACAATCCGGCGGAAGGGGCGTTCATCGCCGACGTTTCAGCATCGGTATTCTCGGCGGCCAATATCATCCTGGCCGCGAGCGACGGCACCACCAACAACGCCATGCAGATGCTACTTCCAGACGCGAACAGCATCAGGTCGCAATATCTATCAGGCGGCGCTACCTCGGCCGCACTGACCCATGCAGCGGCCATGATCGGAAACGTCCGTCGCCTGGGGACGGCCTATAAGGTCGACGACTTCGTCTCGGTGCTGGATGGCGGCGTACCACTTACCGACGCAGCAGGTGCGCTGCCGGTCGGCGTCGACCGTCTGAGCCTTGGCAGTCGTATCGGCAGCTTCGTGTTCAACGGCCATATTCGGCGGCTGCGGTATTTCAACCGACGCATCTCCAACGCCGATCTTCAGGGACTCACAGCATGAAACGCTATGACCTTCGCGCCGCCGATGCGGCGGCTCTTGCCGTGGCCTTCGCCGCCGCCGCGATCGCCCCTGCGCTGATCATGGTCATCGACGTGATCGGCGAGATCGCCGTGCCGACCGGCGAAGTCGACGAAGATGGTGCGCCGATCCATGAGGCTGTCGAGGGCTGGCATGCCAACCTTTATACGGCTGAGGAGCTGGAGCCCGAGCAGCTTGCGGCGCTGCCGATCATCCCAACACCGGCCACGCCATGGCGCGTGCTCGCTGGTGAGCCGTTCGACGCGACCTAGACCGCGCCTTCACCGCTGACCTTCTCGCCCGCCTCGTGCGGGTTTTTTCATATCTGGAGAATACGCATGTCTGAGCCGGGGGGTGTCTCGACCGGGGGTGTCATCGGAATCGTGGCCGGCTTTCTGGCCCTGATCGGCGGCCCTACCGCGATCGGCAAGGTCGGGACTTGGCTGGCCGATCGCGCTGACCGGCGCCGGCAGAGCCGGGCGGACGGCAATCGCGAATGGGAGGCCAAGCTCAAGGCCCGCGAGGAGGCCGTAGAGCAGCAAATCGCGGACAGCCTGCGCGAGTGCAAGGATCATTGCGCGGCGGTTACGGCACGGGCCGACAAGCTGTTCTACGTCGTCATGCTGATCCTGCCCGAAGTGCAGCGCCATGCGCCGACCTCGGCGCAGCTCCGGCAGGCAAAGGCCCTGCTCGCCGACATCCTTCCCATTCCCTTCGATCCCGAGTTGCCCGCCGACATGCGCGCGCAGCTCGCCGCGATCGATGCCCAGGCCCTCTAGTCGGAGACATGATCATGAAGCTGATGGATGCCCAGCAATTGCTGGATATGAGCCCCGATGCCGACTGGCCCGAGCGGGCGGCGGCCAAGGTGGTGGCGGCGCTGCTCGATCCGGTTGCCCGGCCGGCCCTGCTGGCCCTGCGCCTGTCGCCGCACTTCACCCTGCGCGAGCTAACCGCGAGCGCCACGGCCGATGCGCGCGGCCTGGTCAACATGCCGGACGCGCGGCAGCTTCTCGCGCTTCGCTATCTGTGCGTCTCGATCCTCGAACCGGTGCGAGCGCGCTTCGGCCCGGTGCGGGTCACGTCGGGCCTGCGGCTGTTCACGCCCGATAGCCAGCACGGCAAGGGCGAGGCGGCCGATTTCGAGGTGCCCGGCGTCGCGAACCTGGCCGTGGCGCGGTGGATCAGGGACATGCTGCGCTTCGACCAGCTGATCCTTGAGGCATGGTCACCCGGCGCCGCCAACGCAGGCTGGGTCCATTGCAGCGCCCGCCCGGATCGGGCGCGGAAATCCGTGCTGCGGACCCCCACGGGCAAGGCGCCCTATTTCGCCGGGCTCCCGGCCTAAGCCTTTCGCCGACCTTCGTCCGAACCTGTCCAGCCTGGCGCCGATGGTCGGCGGCTCCGGGCCAATCTCCCATGGAGGCCTTATGCTCAATCTCCTATCCAACAAGGCGTTCATCACGCAGATGATCGGGCTCGCGCTCGCCATCGCCGCAATGATCGGCGTGCCCTTCGTCTCCAGCTTCGATCAGGAAACGGCCGTCGCCGCCGTAATGGCGACGATCGCGGCCGTGACGATCGTGATGCGCTATGCGCATGGCGGTTCGCCCGAGGCGGACGGCAAGCGCTGGTGGCAGAGCCGGACGATCTGGATGCAGATCATCGCAGCTGGCTTTGCGGTACTGGCGCTGTTCAAGGTGGCGCCGCCGCTCGATCAAGAAGGCGTGTTGTCGACCGTCATGGCGATCACGACGGTCCTGGGCGCGATCTTCGCCGCGAAGGCGAAGAGCCCGATCGGCTGATGCTCTGGAAGCTGCTGGGTGTCGCGGCCGGGATCGGCCTCGCCGCCTTCGCGATCGTCCTCTTCGGCAATGCCCGGCACGATACGGGCATCGCCGAGGAGCGCGGCCGCTGGCAGGAGCAGCGCGTCAAGGACGTGCGCGCCGATGCCGAGCGGCAAATCGCCAATGCGGAGCGCGGCGCCAAGGCTGCGGCGGCGCAGGCCGACCGCATGGCGGCGTTGCTGCCCCTTTTTCTTCAATCCGAAAGATCGGTGAACGACTATGCGAAAACTGCTGATGGCGCTGTCCTGTGCCGCGATGCTGTCCGGGTGCGGGAAATCGACCGAATGGACGAGCTGGTGTTTCCCGCCGCCGCCACCACCCCCCGAGGCGGCGAAGCCCTGCACCCCGACGCCACAGCGCCGGCAACCCTCGGGAGCGGCAACGTCGGCAGATGATGACGGCACGATCCGCGACGGGCGCCGCGATCTGAGCGATTGCGACGGCAAGCGGCAGATGCTGCTCGATGCCTGGCCGCAGTGATCGCCGAAGGCGACCGCTATAGGAACGTCAGCTGGCCGGCCCGTTCGAGCGCGGCCGCCGGATAATCGGGGGCATCGGCTCCGGGCTCCGGTTCGTCGACGCCCCATCGGCCTGGTGCCGGCCCCCAGCCTCCGCTTGTGATCAGGCTTGGGGCGACGACGCGATAATTTCTTTCGCGCAAGAGGCGCACCATCATGCCGCATACGATGTCCACCGCCATCTTCTGGTGGCGGACATCGCTCCACGTCGCCCGCGCGGCTGGGGCTTTCCCATGCCGGTTGACGTACATGACCAGCTCTTTTTCGAGCGCTTTGAATTCGACTTTCTGCATGAGAACGAAAATGGAACATGCGGTCCGAGTCGGTCAAGCTCCGCCGCGCTATCTACCTCGTTCAACGCGCTGCCAAACATGATCGACTACATCGCAGCAGGCTGAAACGACGGCGTCTCGCAGTTCGGTGCGATCAGGTTTGTCGCGCTCTTTCAGGAATTCTTCAACCGCAGTATAAAGCGCCTTGTGACGGTCGTTCTTCTCGCGAAGCTTGAGCCTAATGCGATACCGTAGCGTCTGAGTCTGGACGGCTGCTGCACGGTAAGTGTCCAGAACGTCTTGAGCTACGGGCTCGCCCTTTTCTCCCTCATTCGTGATCCGCAGCCCGATCAGAAATAGGTTATCGTTACTAGCGATCAGTTCGGCGACATCCGACCGAAGCCCTTCAATCCAAGCCTG
Source organism: Rhizorhabdus wittichii RW1 (assembly GCA_000016765.1). Classification (NCBI taxonomy): domain Bacteria; kingdom Pseudomonadati; phylum Pseudomonadota; class Alphaproteobacteria; order Sphingomonadales; family Rhizorhabdaceae; genus Rhizorhabdus; species Rhizorhabdus wittichii. Next base: position 2,430,493 of record CP000699.1, on the reverse strand, counting down.
CCGGTTCGCGCTAAGAGGCCGTTTCGAAAGGGGTTGAGCGGCCGAGGTTCATGTGATTCCGGGAGTTTGCAGACATCTCGGAGACAGGCATGTGGACCCCGGCCACCCGCGCGCAGCATACGCGCGTGGCGAAGCGATACCAGACGGATTTGAGTGATGCGGAGTGGCGATTGATCGCCGCATTTCTGCCCGAGGCACGTTCGACCGGGCGACGGCGGGAATGGCCGATGCGCGAGATCGTGAACGCCATATTCTATGTGCTGCGCGGCGGGATCGCCTGGCGACTGTTGCCGAAAGACTTTCCTCCGTGGCAGACAGTCTACCGCTGGTTTGCCCTGTTGCGCGACGAAGCAGTGTTCGAGCGAATGAACCATGCTCTGGTGATGACCGACCGCGAACGGACGGGGCGCGAGGCCAGCCCGAGCGCGGCCATTATCGACAGTCAGAGCGTCAAGACCACGGAAAGCGGCGGCCCACGGGGCTATGACGCCGGCAAGAAGATCAAGGGGCGCAAGCGACATGCCCTGGTCGATACCGATGGCAGGGCGCTGCTGGTCGAACCTCACACCGCCGATGTCCAGGATCGTGATGGCGGTGGTGCAGTGCTGCAAATATCACGCGGCCTGTTCCCGTTCATCGAGAAGGTCTGGGCCGATGGCGGCTACAACCATGAGCGCGTCACGCAGGCTACCAGCATCACCGTTGAAATCGTCAGCAAAATCACCGGGCAGACCGGCTTCGTCGTCCTGCCAAGGCGCTGGGTCGTTGAACGCTTCTTCGCATGGATCAACCGAAATCGCCGTCTCGCCAAGGACGTCGAGGCAACCCTCAAGTCCGCCGCAGCATTCCTCTACGCCGCCGCTGCCATGCTCATGATCCGCAGACTGGCGCGATCAGCGTGAGTTTCGAAACCGACTCTAAGGGCGAGCCGCTTTGCGTATCGAAACGCGAGAACGGGGCCGATAGCGGCTACAAGTAGGGTTAAGACCTGAAGCGTTAAGCTTATATCCACGCCAGCCCAGCCAATAGTTGGAGCAACTATTTCGCGAGTGAATCGAAAATCGGGATATGTCCAGACCCGGCATTATCCGGATACTGCTGACGCTGGCTCGGTCGCGTTCTCTAAACCACTGCCTTTAGCCAGGTATGTTTCTGTATGAGCGGCTTCGCCCGCTCCAAACGCCAACGGGTTCCTTCCTTCATCGCCTTGCGGCGGGCGGCTTGTCCGGCGCGAAGCCCGGACCATAGCTGATCTCGGCGGTGCTGCGCGCGGCGGCGATCTGCGCCTGGCTTTCGTGGAGCAGGGCGGCCGCGCGGACGGCGCGCGCGGCGGCGATGCGGATGTCGTCGCTCGACATCCGGATGGGCTCGCGGGCGGTGATCACGCCGACGACCAGGCGATCGCCCTGGGGCAGCAGGATCGGTTCGCCCGCGGGCGCCCGGTCGAGCTGTCGCGCCAGTTCGGGATCGGCCTGGCCGGTGTCGATGGCGCCCTGGCCGCGCTCGGCGGCGATGCCGATCGACCGCAGCGCCGCCGCTGCCGCGTCGAGCGAGTGGGCGTCGGTCAGCACCGTCGCCAGCCGCCGCCGGTCGCCGGGCGGCGCGAAGCCGAGCTGATCGAGGACCAGCCGCTGCCGTTGCCCGAACTGCAGGGGATGGGTGACGACATAGTTGCGAATCTCCTCAGCGGTCGGCAGCGGCACGGTCTGCGCGATCTTGTGACCGAGCATGCCCGCCAGCAACTCCTCCTCGTTCCGCTGCTTGAGCGCGAGGAACTGGGGTGTCTTGTCGAGCCGTTGCTCGCGCGCCGCCTGCACCTCCAGCTCGCGGTCGATCACGGCCTGGAGGATGGCCTTGCTCAGCGCCCGCCGGTCGATCGTCTCGGGAATGGGGAGTGGAAGGTCCTGCGCCTCGACGCTGAGCTGCTGCATGGAGATGTCGTTGCCGTTGACGATCGCGACGACCTGTCCCTTGGGGGTCTTGCCGCAGCCGGCGAGGAGGATGAGCCCGAGGCCCGCTCCCGCGACCAGACATGCCGATATCCCGCCTCTCGTCCTGATCCCCACGTCCGTTCCCCCTCCGGCCGCGCCGACCCCTCCGGTCGGATGCGGCGCCCCCCCTCGTCAAGTACGACCTGTCGCCGTCCTGGAAAAGAGGTCGGTCCCCCTCATAGTCTGCGGCTCCCACAGTCGAAAGCCGACCATGATCATCTTCAACAAAGGTTTACAATTTCAGGCAATAAGCCGGATTGACCACCGTCGGGGAATCTTACATGCCGCTGGGCTGACGAAAACGACGTCCGCCACAGCCTGTTGAAAAGCCATGGCAAGATTTATTGGCGCGGAACTTGCTTCGTCATGGATGCGGCTTTGGGTCGTCGCGCCTGGTTGGGGGGATGGAAATGGCGAAGGGCTTTCGTGGCGTGGGCACGCGGATCGGTCTGGTCCTGCTGGGGCTGGCCGCCGGCATGCTCGCGACGGCTCCCGCGGGCGCGACGATCGATCCGATGCACCAGTTCATCGTCAACGGCGACTTCGAACAGACGACCAACGGCCTCGGCCAGCTTCGCCGCAACACCAACGTCGTGGGCTGGACGTCCCAGCGCGATGCGGACCATAATTACGGCTACACCTATGTCCTCAACAGTTCGACCGCGTCGAGCAGCGGATCGCCGGGCGAATCCACGCTGAAGCTGTGGGGTCCGGGCAAGGGCGTGAACAATGGCCTTTCCGCCAGCCCGACCGGCGGCAATTTCATCGGGGCCGATGGCGCCTATCATGTCGGCAAGCTTACCCAGACGATCACCGGGCTGATCGTCGGCCAGAGCTATCAGCTGAGCTTCAATTATGCCGGCGCCCAGGAATATGGCTATAATGGTCCATCGACCGATGGCTGGCAATTCGGCTTCCTCGGCCAGGACATCGATGAGCAGACCGCGATCCTCAACAACGTCAACCACGGCTTCACCGGCTGGCAGACGCAGACCTTCAATTTCGTCGCGACGCAGGCCAGCGACACGCTGTACTTCCTTGCGATGGGAACGCCCGCGGGCCAGCCGCCCTTCTCGCTGCTGGACAGCGTCTCGCTGACGGGCCCCTATGTGACCGCGGCGCCCGACGTCGCGACCTGGATGACGCTGGTCCTGGGTTTCGGCCTGATCGGATCGAGCCTGCGCAGGCTGGGCCGTCGCTCGCAGGCGATGCAATTCGCCTGACGACGCGCGGGCGCCACCGCACCCGTCTTCGCGTCCTCGCCTCTTCACCGGCACGGTAGCTTTTCCGGGAACGCGCCGGTGGCGGCCACGCGGCGATTGACATCGGGTTATTATGTACTATTTGAAGTTACATGAAACGCGATAGCCGATTGTCGGGCGTGCTCCATGTGCTGCTGCACATGGCGGAACAGGACGGCCCTGTGACGTCGGAGGTGCTGGCGAAGGCGATGGACACCCATCCGGTCGTCGTCCGCCGGGTCATGGCGGGGTTGCGCGAGCAGGGGCTCGTCCGCTCCGAAAAGGGCCATGGCGGCGGCTGGACGATCGCCCGGCCGCTCGACGGCATCACGCTTCGGGACATCTACGGCGCGCTGGGCGGTCCCTCGCTGCTGGCGATGGGGCATCGGACCGAGGCGCCCGGCTGCCTGGTCGAGCAGGCGGTGAACGCGGCGCTCGGACGGGCCTTCCACGATGCCGAGGCGCTGCTGCTCGCGCGCTTCGGAGAGGTTACGCTGGCGATGCTCAGCGCCGACTTCCACGCGCGCATGACGGCCCGGCCGCAGGGCCCCAAGGAGATCGACCATGGCTGAGGACGGCGCGCTGGATTTCATGAAGGGATTCCAGGACGCGGAGAAGGTGGCGCACTATTCGGACGGGCCGCGCCGCTTCGTGCCGGGGCTGGAGGCGGTCCATCGCATGACCGGGCTGCTGCTCGCCGAACGGGTGCCCGACGACGGCCGCGTCCTGGTGCTCGGCGCGGGCGGCGGACTGGAATTGAAGGCGCTGGCCGAGGCGCATCCCGGCTGGACCTTCGTCGGCGTCGATCCGGCGGCGGAGATGCTCGCGCTGGCCGAACGCACGCTCGGGCCGCTGATGGAGCGGGTCGAACTGGTTCAGGGCTATATCGACGATGCGCCCGCCGGGCCGTTCGACGGGGCGACCTGCCTGCTGACGCTCCATTTCCTCGACGCCGAGGAGCGCTGCCGCACCGCCGCCGCGATCCGCGAGCGGCTGCACCCCGGCGCGCCCTTCGTCGCGGTGCACGGCAGCTTTCCGCAGGAGCGGGGCGAGCGTAGGCTCTGGCTGTCGCGCTACGCGGCCTTCGCGGTCTCGTCCGGGGTCGATCCCGCGCTGGCCGAGAATGCCCGCGATTCGGTCGACCGCGCCGTCAACATGTTCACCCCGGAGCAGGACGAGACGATCCTGCGCGCGGCGGGCTTCGCCGAGCTGAGCCTGTTCTACGCGGCCTTCACCTGGCGGGGCTGGGTCGGCACGGCGTGAGACGGCGAAGGCGGGAGGCTCAGTCCTCCGCCTTCTCCACCCGGGCGAGCATGGCGCCTTCGCTCACCTGGCCGCCGACGCTGGCCTTGAGCTCGGCGACGATGCCGTCGAACGGGGCGAGCATCGCCTGCTCCATCTTCATCGCCTCGAGCACCAGCAGCTTCTGGCCCTTGGTCACGGCGTCGCCCTCGGCGACCTCGACCGCGATCACCTTTCCCGGCATCGGCGCGAGCAGCGCACCGTCGGACACCGCCCCGCCGCCGCCGGCATGGTCGGCGCGCGGCGCCTCGACCGGCCAGGCCTCGCCGTCGAGGAACAGCAGCGTCTCGCCGCCCACGGCGCGCAGCTTGCCGCCGGCCGCGCCGTCGTCGAGCGCGACCAGATGGCTATGCCCCGCCACCTCGACCTCGATCCGCCGCTCGGGCGCGGCATTGGCGCGGAAGCCGGTCAGGCTGGTCCAGGCATCGGTCGCTTCCGTCGGCAGCAGCGCGCGGGCGGCGGCCTGCTGTACCGCCGCCGACGGTTCGGCGGGAGGGACGAGCCGGTCGGCGTGGCGCTCGATGAAGCCGGTGTCGACATGGCCGGCGACGAAATCGGGATCGGCCGCCGCGCGCGCCAGGAAGGCGGCGTTGGTGCGGACCGGCCAGACCTCGACCCGCGCCGCCGCCTGGGCGAGCTTCGCCGCCGCCGCCGGCCGGCTCGGTGCCGCGACGATCAGCTTGGCGATCATCGGATCGTAATAGGGCGACACCTCGCCGCCCTCCTCGACGCCGCTGTCGACGCGGATGCCGCGCGGCAGGCGCAGCCGGGTGAGCGGGCCGGTCGACGGCAGGAAGCCGTTCGACGGATTCTCGGCATAGAGCCGCGCCTCCATCGCCCAGCCGTTGATCGAGAGCTGCTCCTGCGTCCTCGGCAGGGGTTCGCCCGACGCGACGCGAAGCTGCCATTCGACCAGGTCCTGGCCGGTGATCGCCTCGGTCACCGGATGCTCGACCTGCAGCCGCGTGTTCATCTCCATGAACCAGATGCGGTCGGCGCGCAGCCCTTCGGAGGCGTCGGCGATGAACTCGATCGTGCCCGCGCCGACATAGTCGACCGCCTTGGCCGCCTTGACCGCCGCCTCGCAGACGGCGGCGCGGGTGGCCGCGTCCATGCCGGGGGCGGGGGCCTCCTCGATCACCTTCTGGTGGCGGCGCTGGAGCGAGCAGTCGCGCTCGAACAGGTGGACGACATGGCCGTGCCGGTCGCCGAACACCTGCACCTCGATGTGCCGGGGACCGAGGATGTACTTTTCGATCAGCACGCGGTCGTCGCCGAAGGAGGAGGCCGCCTCGCGCTGGCAGGACAGCAGCGCGTCGGCGAAGTCGGCGGACGCGTCGACCTTGCGCATGCCCTTGCCGCCGCCGCCGGCGACCGCCTTGATCAGCACCGGATAGCCGATCCGATCGGCCTCGGCCTTCAGATGGGCGGGGTCCTGGTCTTCGCCCATATAGCCGGGGGTGACGGGCACGCCGGCCGCGACCATCAGCTTCTTGGCGGCGTCCTTCAGGCCCATGGCGCGGATCGAATGGGCGGGCGCGCCGACCCAGACGAGGCCGGCCGCCTCGACCGCCTCGGCGAACTCGGCATTTTCCGAGAGGAAGCCGTAGCCGGGGTGGATCGCCTCGGCGCCGGTCGCCTTCGCGGCCTCCAGGATCTTCGCCTGGACCAGATAGGATTCGCGCGCCGGGGCGGAGCCGATGCACACCGCCGCGTCCGCCTCGCGCACGAAGGGCATGGCGGCGTCGACGTCCGAATGCACCGCGACGGTGCGGATGCCCATCTTCCGCGCAGTGCGGATGATGCGGCGGGCGATCTCGCCGCGATTGGCGATGAGGAGAGACTTGATCACGACCGCTTCTCCTCATTCGTCATGCCAGCCCCTCGACTGCCTGCAAGGCAGGCGCTCGGGATAAACTTCAGCCACGGGCTGAAGGCTGGCATCCATGTCTGTCGCCTTCTCGGATGTCGTCCCTTGTGGAGAGAGACATGGACCCCTGCCTTCGCAGGGGTGACGGGAAAGGTGGAGCGGGAAGGATTCGAACCCTCGATACGAAGCCCGGTCATCGCCGTCACATCCGAAACACGCCGAACTGCGCGCGATCGGGGATCGGGGCGTTCAGCGTGGCGGCGAGGGCAAGGCCGAGGACGTCGCGGGTCTGGGCGGGGTCGATGATCCCGTCGTCCCACATCCGCGCCGTCGCATAATAGGGATTGCCCTCGTCCTCGTATTTCTGGCGGATCGGCGCCTTGAACGCCTCGGCCTGCTCGGGCGTCCATGTGTCGGCGTCGCGGTGGACGGTGGCCAGCACCGACGCGGCCTGCTCGCCGCCCATCACGCTGATCCGCGCATTGGGCCAGGTGAACAGGAAGCGCGGCTGATAGGCGCGGCCGCACATGCCGTAATTGCCGGCGCCGAAGCTGCCGCCGATCAGCACGGTGATCTTGGGCACGCTGGCGGTGGCGACCGCGGTCACCAGCTTGGCGCCGTTCTTGGCGATGCCCTCCGCCTCGTACTTGCCGCCGACCATGAAGCCCGAGATGTTCTGGAGGAACAGCAGCGGCACCCGGCGCTGGCAGGCGAGCTCGATGAAATGCGCGCCCTTGAGCGCGCTTTCGGAGAACAGCACGCCGTTGTTGGCGAGGATCGCCACCGGCTGGCCCCAGATATGGGCGAAGCCGCAGACCAGCGTGGTGCCGTAGAGCGGCTTGAACTCGTGCAGCTCCGATCCGTCGACGATCCGCGCGATCACCTCGTGCACGTCATAGGGCGCGCGGACGTCCTGCGGCACGATGCCGTAGAGCTCGGCGGGGTCGAACAGCGGCGCCTTCGGATCGGCGCGGTTGACCGGCGCGGGGGACGGCGGCTGCAGCGTCGCGACGATGTCGCGGACGATCAGCAGCGCATGCTCGTCATTCTCGGCGAGATGGTCGACCACGCCCGACTTGCGCGCGTGGAGGTCGCCGCCGCCCAGGTCCTCGGCGGTGATCACCTCGCCGGTCGCGGCCTTCACCAGCGGCGGGCCGGCGAGGAAGATCGTGCCCTGCTGGCGGACGATCACCGTCTCGTCCGACATGGCGGGGACATAGGCGCCGCCCGCGGTGCAGCTTCCCATCACGCAGGCGATCTGGGGGATGCCCTCGGCCGACATCTGCGCCTGGTTGAAGAAGATCCGGCCGAAATGGTCGCGATCGGGGAAGACCTCGGCCTGGTGGGGCAGGTTGGCGCCGCCCGAATCGACCAGGTAGATGCAGGGAAGCCGGTTCTCGCGCGCGATCTCCTGCGCGCGGAGGTGCTTCTTCACCGTCATCGGGAAATAGGCGCCGCCCTTCACCGTCGGGTCGTTGGCGACGATCATGCAGTGGCGGCCCCGGACGCTGCCGATCCCGGCGATCACGCCGGCGCCGGGCGGTCCACCCTCCTTGTCGTACATGCCGTTGGCGGCGAGCTGTCCGATCTCGAGGAAGGGCGAGCCCGGATCGAGCAGGCGATGGACGCGGTCGCGCGGCAGCAGCTTGCCGCGCGCGACATGGCGCTCGCGATGCGCCTCCGACCCGCCGAGCGCGGCGGTGGCGACCCGGGCGCGCAGCTCGTCGGCCAGCGCGCGGTTGTGCGCGGCGTTGGCGGCGAAGTCCGGCGATGCGGGGTCGGCGAGGGTGGAAAGCCGGGTCATCGGATAAGCCCCTCCCTTTCAAGGGAGGGGGAAGGGGTGGGTGGCGAGCGCAGCGAGCCTTCCCCGATCGTCCCGGAGAACTCCGTGAAGGGGCATTGAGCCCCTTCACTCCGTACCCCACCCTTACATCCCTCCCCTGAAGGGGAGGGAGATATATGGTTGTGACGGCCGGTCATGCCCCGATCACTTCCCGGCCGATCAGCATGCGGCGGATCTCGTTGGTGCCCGCGCCGATGTCGAGCAGCTTGGCGTCGCGCATATAGCGTTCGACCGGCCAGTCCTTGGTGTAGCCCGCGCCGCCCAGTGCCTGGACCGCCTCGTTGGCGACCTTCACCGCATTCTCGCTGGCGAGCAGGATCGCGCCGGCCGCGTCGAAGCGGGTCGTCCGGCCGGCATCGCAGTTCTTCGCCACCGCATAGACATAGGCGCGCGCCGAATTGAGCGCGACATACATGTCGGCGACCTTGGCCTGCATGAGCTGGAAGGCGCCGATCGGCTGGCCGAACTGCTTGCGGTCGCGGACATAGGGCAGGACGGTGTCGAGGCAGGCCTGCATGATGCCGAGCTGGATGCCGGCGAGCACGGTCCGCTCATAGTCGAGGCCCGACATCAGCACGCCGACGCCGCCGCCGACCGGGCCCATGACGTTCTCCTCGGGCACCTCGCAATCGTCGAACACCAGCTCGGCGGTCGGCGATCCGCGCATGCCGACCTTGTCGATCTTCTGCCCGATCGAGAAGCCCTTGAAGCCCTTCTCGATGAGGAAGGTGGTGATCCCCCGCGATCCCTCGCCGGTCTTGGCGTAGACGACCAGCGTGTCCGCATAGGTCGCGTTGGTGATCCAGAATTTGGTGCCGTTGAGGATATAGCGGTCGCCCTTCCGGTCGGCGCGCAGCTTCATCGAGACGACGTCGGAGCCGGCCCCCGCCTCCGACATGGCGAGGCTGCCGACATGCTCGCCCGAGATCAGCTTGGGGAGGTAGCGGGCCTTCTGCTCGGCGGTCGCCCAGCGGCGGATCTGGTTGACGCACAGGTTCGAATGGGCGCCGTAGCTCAGCCCGATCGAGGCCGAGGCGCGGGCGACCTCCTCCTGGGCCACGACATGTTCGAGATAGCCGAGGCCGAGGCCGCCGTCGGCCTCGTCCACCGTGATCCCGTGCAGGCCGAGCGCGCCCATTTCGGGCCATATCTCGCGCGGGAACCAGTCGTCCGCGTCGATCTTCGCCGCGAGCGGGGCGATCCGGTCGGCGGCGAAGCGCGCCGTCGTGTCGCGGATCGCATCCGCCATCTCGCCCAGCGCGAAGTCGAAATCTGCCATGGCAACCTCTCCGATATTCCGAACCGCCCTGATAATTCAGTCGCGTCCATAAGAAAAATTGAAAGGGATGAGGGAACATCATAGACCATATCTATGGTGGACCGCTATCTGCTCCGTTACTTCCTGGCGGTGATCGACCAGGGCAATTTCTCCAAGGCGGCGGCGTCGTGCAACGTCTCGCAGCCGACCCTGTCCGCCGGCATCGCCAAGCTCGAAACCCTGCTCGGCCGTCCCTTGTTCATCCGCACCAACCGCCGGGTCGAGCTGACCGCGGCGGCGGTCGACCTCGCCGGCCATGCGCGCCGGATCGAGGCCGAGTTCGCGGCGGCCGAGCGCGCGGTGCAGTCGGCGGCGGCGCCCGCGACGGTGCGGCTGGGCGTGCTCGGCTCGATCCCGGCGGCGTGGATCGAGGATTATGCCGCGCGGCTGCGCGACAGCGGCGGCGGCGAGCGGGTCGAGCTGGTCGAGGGGCGCGAGCGCGAGCTGGCCGAGCGGCTGGCGCGCGGCAATCTCGACGTGGCGCTGACCATCCTGCGCGGCGACAGCCGGCTGCCGGCCGAGCGGCTGCTGACCGAGGGCTATGCGCTGGCGATGGCGGCGACCCACCGGCTCGCCGACCGCGACATGATCGACGGGGCCGAGCTGGCCGGCGAGCCGATGATCGTTCGCCGCCATTGCGAACTGCTGTCGGACACCAGCCGCTATTTCACCGCGCGCGGCGTCCGCCCCTTCTTCCCGGCGCGCGTCACCAGCGACGATCGCGCGCTCCGCCTCGTCCGTGCCGGGCTGGGCGTGACGGTGATGCCGGAGAGCTTCCACGCCCCCGGCGTGGTGCGCCCGCGCCTGGCCGATTTCGGCTTCACCCGTGACATCGGATTGCTGTTCGGCGAGCATGCCGGCCGGGCCGTGCGCGACCGGCCGGCGATCCGAATCCTCGTCGACCTGATCGAAAGCCGACCGGTCGACGGATTCGCGCGACGCGGCGTGTAGGATCGGGACCGCCGACTCCGTCCTTGTCATGCGGATGCGCTAAGCTGCGGTCCGGGAAACGGGAAGGAGACGGACATGCCTTATGTGGACGGATTCATCGTCGCGGTGGCGAAGGACAAGCTCGACGACTACACGGCGCTGGCCGAACGGGCGCGCGACGTGTGGATGAGCCATGGCGCGCTGTCCTATGTCGAGGCGCTGGCCGACGACGTGTCGGTCGGGGAGTTGACCAGCTTCCCCCGCGCGGTCCATCTGAAGGACGACGAGACGGTGGTCTTTTCCTGGATCACCTATGAATCGCGCGAAGCCCGCGACGCCATCAACAAGAAGGTGATGGAGGACCCGCGGATGAAGCACGACATGGAGAATGCGCCGTTCGACGGGAAGCGCCTGATCTATGGCGGGTTCAAGACCTTCGTCGAGAATTGAGGGAGAGACGATCATGGCGTTTGAAGGAAGCTGTCATTGCGGCAAGGTGGCCTATACGGTCGATGCGGAGGTGCCGGCCCAGGCGATGGCGTGCAACTGCTCGCACTGCCGGCGCAAGGGCTTCCTTCTCGCCTTCTTCCCCGCCGCGCAGTTCCGGCTGGAGCGGGGCGAGGACGATCTGAAGAGCTATTTCTTCCACAAGCACGCGATCGAGCATCGCTTCTGCACGACCTGCGGCACCCAGTCCTTCGCGATGGGGAAGATGCCCGACGGCAGTGAGATGGCGGCGGTCAACCTGCGCTGCGTCGAGGGCGTCGATCCCGATGCGCTCGAGATACAGAAGGTCGACGGGGCCAGCTTCTGATGGCAGGCGCCATCCATGTCGGCGTCGGCGGCTGGACCTACGAGCCGTGGCGCGACAATTTCTACCCCAAGGGCCTGGCCCAGGCCCGCGAGCTCGAATATGCCGGCCAGCGGCTGACCGGGATCGAGATCAACGGCACCTATTACGGCACCCAGAAGCGCGAGAGCTGGCGGAAATGGGCCGCCACCGTGCCCGACGGCTTCGTCTTCACGGTCAAGGCGTCGCGCTTCTGCACCAACCGCAAGGTCCTGGCCGACGGGGCGGAGTCGATCGCCAAATTCGTCGGGCAGGGGATCGCCGAGCTCGGGCCGAAGCTCGGCCCGATCCTGTGGCAGTTCATGGGTACGAAGAAATTCGAGCCCGACGATTTCGCCCGCTTCCTCGACCTGCTGCCCGCGGAGCAGGAGGGGGTGGCGTTGCGCCATGCCTTGGAGGTGCGGCACGACAGCTTCGTCTGCCCCGCCTTCGTCGACCTGGCGCGCGAGCGCGGCTGCGCGGTCGTGTTCGCCGAGCATGAGACCTATCCGATGATCGCCGACCTGACCGCGCCCTTCGCCTATGCGCGGCTCCAGCGGACCAGCGCCGAGGTGCCGACCGGCTATGACGATGCCGCGCTCGACCGCTGGGCCGGGATCGCCCGGTCATGGGCGGCGGGCGAGGCGCCCGAGGGGCTGCCCTATGCGGGTTCGCCGACGGACGGCGGCGCGGACGGGCGCGACGTCTTCCTGTTCCTCATCGCCGGGGCGAAGGAACGCAATCCGGCGGGGGCGCAGGCGCTGATCGAGCGGCTGGGGTAGAGCATCGACCTTTCTCTCTGACCCGCTCATCCCGAGGAGGGACCGAACGCAGGTGAAGGCCCGTCTCGAAGGACCTTCGAGACGCCCTTTCGCCTTCGCTCAATGGCTCCTCAGGATGAGCGGCGTTGACGGGAGGGGGATGCGTTTCGTTTAAGCCGCTTCCGGCGTCCGCGTCATCCCGAAGGCCTCGGCGACCATCTCGTAGGAGCGGCGGCGCCTGGCGTGGTCGGGCATGATGTTGACCAGCATCATCTCCTGCGCGCCGTACAGCTCGGCGACCTGCTCGATCCCGGCGCGGACCTCGCGGCCGTCGCCGAGCAGCAGGCGGCGGTCGCGGCGCGGCGCCCCGGGGTTGGCGGCGGTCCAGGCGCGCGCGGTCTCGACCGATGGCACCCGGATCGTGTCGCCGCGCAGCAGGTGCGCGAACATCATCGCGAAGGGCATCGCCAGTTCCTCCGCCTCGGCACGATCGTCGGCCGCGATCGCCCAGCTGGCGACCATCAGGTGCGGCTCGCTCGCCCAGCGCGACGGGCGGAAGGCGCGGCGGTAGATGTCGGCGAGCGGCAGCGCCTGCGCGTTGATGAAGTCGGCGATGCAATAGGGCAGGCCGAGCTCGCCGGCCCATTGCGCGCTGTCGGGCGAGGAGCCGAGCATCCACGGATCGGGCGAGCCCTGCGTGCCGTCGGGCAGCGATCGGGCGAGCGGCGCGAAGGGATGGTCGGCGGGCAGGCTGTCGGAGAGATAGCCGAGCAGCTCGTTCACGCTCTGCGGGAAATCGTCGGGCGGGATGCGGCGCGACCGGTCGCGCTGGAGGGCGTAGGCGGTGCGTTGGTCCGATCCCGGCGCGCGGCCGAGGCCGAGGTCGATCCGCCCCGGCGCGATCGCGCCGAGCAGCCGGAAGGTCTCGGCGATCTTGAAGGGGGAGAAGTGGGGCAGCATGATCCCGCCCGATCCGACCCTGATCCGCTTCGTCGCCAGCGCCACCGGCCCGATCAATACCTCGGGCGCGACGCCGATGATGCTCATCGACGCATGATGCTCGGCCAGCCAGTAGCGGTCATAGCCGAGCGCGTCGCAGGTCCGCGCGAGATCGAGCGTGTTGCGGACGGTCTCGGCCGCGTCGCTGCCGGCGGCGACGGGGGACTGGTCGAGGACGGAGAGGCGGAAGGGCGCGGGATCGGTCATGACCGGAAGGTAGGGTCCAGACCCACTATTTACGAGGCCGTGACAGTGCTTATCCGGGATGCCAGGCAAGAAGGAGCGCGAAGGGCGGGCTGGTTAGCCCGTTCGAGCGCTCCGACGCAGCCTGGCGCCCGGATAAGCGCTGCCCGAAGGGTGAGGCGGAGAAGGGCATTGGTACGGTCGATCGATTGCCAGCTACTGCTCAGTAGCTGGCTGCACGCTCTCCCTTCCAATGCCCTTCTCCGCCTCATCACGGCCTCGTAAATAGTGGGTCTGGGCCCTGGGGCAGGCGCGGCGCGTCTGCCAACCGCGCCGCGTCCGCCCGCCGCGACAGAAAAACTATCGGGCGCCCATGAAATCGAGCAGCGGCGCGCCATAGGTCTCAGCGACCTCGGCGATCGGCCGCCCGGTCTGGTCGACGACGATCGCGCGGTGGCGGATCAGCTCGGCCGGGACCGGCGGCACGGTGCGGTCGGTGGCCTCGACGTCGCGGAACATCTCCCACCCCTCGGCCAGCGGCCGCCACAATTGCTCGGCGGAGACGGTGCGCCGGGCGACGCCGAGCGGCGCGACGACGGTGCCGAACGGCGTGTCGCCTCCGTCGAGCTGTGCGTTCATCTCCGCCGTCAGCCGCGACGGGACGTACCAGTTGTCGGCCTCGGACAGCACCCGGTCGCCGCAGCGCAGCCGGACGTGGCGATAGCGGACCGGCTCGTCGGGACCGATGCCGAGCCGGGCGCGCTGCTCGGGCGCGATCGGCTTGTCGGCGCCGGCGATCCGGTCGGCGACGATCGCCGGCCGATCGGAGAGGCGGTGGGCGCGGCACCAGCCTTCGAGCGTCCGCGTCGCGCTCGGCGTCGCGAGCAGCCGGGCGTTGAGGTCGCTGACCACCGCGGCATATTCGAGCCGGCGGACATAGCCGTCGAGCGGGGCCGCCCGCGCGCCGGCCGGGGCGAGCGCGAGCAGCAGCGCGGCGGCCGAGCGCGCCGCCGTTCCGGGGACCATGCTCAGCGCTTGGCCTTGAGCGCCTTGACCGCGTTCATCGTGCCGCTGACATGGCCCGCGACGCCCAGCTCCGAATGGACGAAGACGATCCGCCCGTCGGGGGCGATCACATAGGAGGTGCGGTTGGTGCGCCCGGTGACGTTGGGGATCAGCCCCGCCTCCAGCGCGACGTCATAGCCCTTGATCATCGCCGGGGTGGCGACGCCGACCGCGAATTTGTTGCGGCATTCCTGGACCGAGAACTGGTTGAGCTTTTCGATCGGGTCGGCCGCCATGCCGACCACGGTCGCGCCCAGCCTGGCGAAGTCGTCGGTCGCCTCGGCGAACTCGTGCGCCTCGACCGTGCAGCCCTTGGTGAAGGCGGCCGGGAAGAAATAGAGCACGACCGGGCCCTTCTTGAGCGCCTTGGCGAGCGAGAAGTCGAAATCCTTGCCGGCGAGCGACGCGCGCGTGTCGAACGCCGGCGCCTTGGCGCCGACCTTGAGCGCGGCTGGCGCGGCGGCGGGCAGGGCGAGGGCGGCGATCAAGCTCAGGACGGGCAGCAGGGGGCGCATTGGACTCTCCATCGGAAAGCCGCAAATTAGCCTTCCATGCGCGAACGTCCAGCCGATCCGTTCGATTCGGTGCGATCAGCCCCGGTGCGGGACCATCCCCGCCAGCTGGGGCGGCGCCACCTGCCAGGCGTCGCCCGGCATCAGGAAGCGGACGTTGCGGTTGGCGAAATCGATCGACACCCGGTCGAACAGCCGCAGCGCGTCCATGCCGAGCAGCACCGACGGACGGTTGTCGAGGCCGAGCCGGTGGAAGATCTGCGCGTCGGCAAAGGCGATCGGCATGTCCTTCAGCGTGACTCCGCCGATCCGGATCTCGTGGACCGAGCTATAGTCGGCCGGGGTCTGCCCGCCGGTGACGCTGGTGATGCTGATCGGCACGACCGGGCCGAGCCGCTTGCGCCGTTCGAGCCGCTCGCGCAGCGCCGGATTGCCGATCGACACCGCCGATCCGGTGTCGATGATGACGTTGACCTTCTGCCCCTCGGCCTCGGCATCGACGAGGATGAGCTGGCCGAGCCGGCGGCGCGCGGTGACGACGATCTCGTCGGTCGCGACGCGGGTCGAGCGGGGCGCCTCGCTGATCGACATGCGCATCGCCCGGAAATCGAGCACGACCCGCTTGGTCTGCAGGCTGTCGATGCCGAGCATGCCGACCGCGCCGAGGTGGAATTCGGAGAGCAGCGGCGCCTCGAACGCCTCCATGCGGCTGCGGCTCGCCGTGAGGTGGAGGCCGGGCACGATCGCCGTCGCGACCTGGTCCTCCCCGGCGATGCTGAGCAGGGTGACGGGGGCTGCCGGCACGAGGGTCAGCCGCTCGGCCAGCTCGCGCGAGAGCACGGTGCGCTCGGCCCCGGTGTCGACGACGAACTGGTAGGTGCCGCCGCCGTCGATCGTCACCGGCACGGTCAGCCGCTTGTTGATGTCGCGGTTGCCCTGGATCGTCTCCGGGGCCGACGGCGCGGGATCGCCGGTGGTGGCGGCGCCCGGGACGGCGATCAGGCCGGCGGCGAACAGCGCGGCCAGGCCCTTGATTACGGGAAGCTTCCTCTCCATCGGTCTCTCCGATCTGGTCCGCAGGATATGCCTTTTCGGAGGCTTCCACAATCGTCTGCCGGCGGCGTCTCGCGGGTGGCCGGCCGGAAAACGCCGCCGCCGATCGCGCCGAAAGGGAACCGGATCGCTGTCGTCCTTGTTGCGATCGGACGACGACGCGGATTATGTGCGATGCGACATCCGCGTTTCAGCGGTGAAATCCCCGGACATGAAAGGGCGCTAACAGAGCCGGCATGAGGATGGACGAACGCCTTGCGAACGCCGCGCGCCCCGCCCTGGGGCTGGGCCTGCTGCTGCTGTCCGCCTGCAATGCGGGGCCGGACTATCGGCCGCCGTCGGTGTCCGACCTGAAGATTCCCGACCAGTTCCAGGCGTCGTCGACGATCGCCGCCGAACAGGACATGGTCGACCTGGCCCGCTGGTGGGACAGCTTCGAGGACCCGATCCTCACCCAGCTCATCGATCGCGCCTTCGCCGGCAATCTCGACGTCGACGCCGCCGCCGCCCGGCTGCGCCAGGCGCGCGCCACGCTGCGCGGCACCCAGGGGCAGGCGCTGCCGACCGCCGGGGCCAGCGGTTCGGTCACCCGCAGCGTCGGCGCCGACAGCCGCACGATCATCGATCCCTCGACCGGCCAGACGATCGGCAGCGGCGGCGACACCACCGTCTATCGCGGCGGCTTCGACGTCGCCTGGGAAGCCGACCTGTTCGGCGGCATCCGCCGATCGATCCAGGCCGCCCGCGCCACCGCCGAGGCGCGCGAGGCCGACCTGCGCTTCACCCAGGCGAGCATCGCGTCGGAGGTCGGGCTCAACTATGTCCAGGCGCGCCTCGCCCAGAGCCGGCTCAGGATCGCGCGCGAGAACCTCGCGGCGCAGGACGAGACCTTCGAGCTGGTCGGCTGGCGGCGCCAGGCCGGCCTCGTCTCCAGCCTCGACTATGAGCAGGCGCGCCAGCTCCGCGCCCAGACCGCCGCCTCGATCCCGACGATCGAGAACGACTATGCGACCGCGGTCAACCGCATCGCGGTGCTGCTGGGCGAGGCGCCCGGCGCCGTCACCGCGCTGATCGATTCGCCCGCCTCGATCCCGCTCGCCCCCGGAGTCGATGCGCCGATCCCCGCGCAGGTGATCGAGCGCCGCCCCGACGTCGCCAGCGCCGAGCGCTCGCTCGCCGCCGAAAGCGCCCGGATCGGTGTGCAGACCGCGCAGCTCTATCCGGCGCTGCGGCTGTCGGGCTCCTTCTCGGGCTCGTCGACCTCGATCGGCAACGTGATCAGCGACGGCATCGGCAACCTCGTCGCGGGCATCACCGCGCCGATCTTCCAGGGCGGGCAGATCCGCGCCGCGATCGTCGGCCAGCGCGCCGCCACCGACGCCGCCTACGACGCCTATCGCCAGGCGGTGCTGACCGCGCTCGAAGAGGTCGAGAACGCGCTGAAGGGCCGCGAGGTCGCCGAGCGGCGCGAGGCCGACCTCGCCGTCAGCTACGAGGCGGCGAACAACGCCGCGCGCTACGCGCAGCTCCAGTACCGGTCGGGCCTGGTCGACTTCCAGTCGCTGCTCGACAGCCAGCGCACCCGGCTGAGCAGCCAGGACACCGCCGCCAGCGCGCGCGCCGCCCGGGCGAGCGCGACCATCCAGCTCTACAAGGCGCTGGGCGGCGGCTGGCAGACCGCGCCGATCCCGGCCCCCGGACCCTATGAAGGCGGCAAACGGCCCGCCCCTGCCGAGACGAGGCCCTGATGACCGATCCCGACAAGCAGCCCCAGCAGGATCTGGACGAATTCCTCGGCGTCGAGCCGACCTCGCCGCGCGCGGTGCTGTTCCGCCGGATCGGCATCGGCCTCGCCATCGTCGTGGTGCTGATCATCCTGTGGCGGCTGATCCTCGGCGGCGACGACAAGGCCGCCTATGCGACCCGCCCGGTCGAGCGCGGCGACCTGACCGTCATCGTCTCGGCGACCGGCAACCTCGCGCCGACCAACCAGGTCGAGGTGGGCTCCGAGCAGTCGGGCATCATCGTCGAGGTCTATGTCGACAACAACGACCGGGTGAAGAAGGGCCAGCTCCTCGCCAAGCTCGATACGTCGCGGTTGCAGGACGCGGTCAACCAGGCCGATGCCGGTCTGGCCTCGGCGCGCGCCGGCGTCCAGCAGGCCGAGGCGACCGAACAGCAGGCGCGGGCGACGCTGCGACGACAGGAACAGGTCTGGCGACTATCGGGCGGCAAGGTGCCGTCGGCGACCGAGCTCGACGTCGCGCGGGGCGATGCGGCCCGCGCGACGGCGGGCGTTTCGACGGCGAAGGCCGCGGTCGACCAGGCGCAGGCCACCCTGTCCTCGGCGCAGACCGCACTGTCCAAGGCGTTCATCCGCTCGCCGGTCAACGGCCAGGTGCTGTCGCGCTCGATCGAGCCGGGGCAGACCGTCGCCGCCTCGTTCAACGCGCCGGTGCTGTTCACCATCGCCGAGGACCTCCGCCAGATGCGGCTCGAGGTGAAGGTGGACGAGGCCGATGTCGGGCAGGTCCAGAAGGGCCAGAAGGCGACCTTCACCGTCGACGCCTTTCCCGGCCGCACCTTCCCCGCGACGATCGAGCGGGTCGACGTCGGCGCCAACGCGACCGGCACCGGTTCGTCGAGCTCGTCGTCGAGCAGCACCGCCAGCACCACGACGAGCGGGGTCGTCGCCTATACGGCGCGGCTGACCGTGGCCAATGGCGACGGGCTGCTCCGTCCGGGCATGACCGCGACCGCCGACATCATCACCACCCAGAAGAAGGACGTGCTGCTCGTCCCGTCGGCGGCGCTGCGCTTCACCCCCGACCGGCAGGCGGCGGGCAGCGACGGCGGC
Organism: Rhizorhabdus wittichii RW1; assembly: GCA_000016765.1. Classification (NCBI taxonomy): domain Bacteria; kingdom Pseudomonadati; phylum Pseudomonadota; class Alphaproteobacteria; order Sphingomonadales; family Rhizorhabdaceae; genus Rhizorhabdus; species Rhizorhabdus wittichii. The sequence continues at coordinate 2,411,739 of CP000699.1, read as the reverse complement.
GGGATCACCAGCGTGCTCGCCCCCCGGGTCCGCCGCCGCGGCGGATCGAGCGAGCGCGAGGCGGCGATCGGCCGCGGCAGCAAGCAGACCGTCTATGTCGTCGCCGATTCGGGCAGCCAGCCCCAGCCGGTCGAGATCACCGTCGGCGAGAGCAACGGCAGCCAGGCCGAGGTGACCGGCGGCAAGCTGAGCGAAGGTATGCAGGTCGTGATCGGCCAATATGCTGCGGGCGGCAGCGGCGGCTCCGGGCGCGGCCAGGGGACAGGCGGCCAGGGCGGAAGCGGGCAGCGGCGCAATGGCCAGTGACGTCGCCCCCGGCGAGCTGCTGATCCAGCTCCGCGGCGTCACCAAGGTCTTCGGCGAGGGACCGACCGCCTTCGCCGCGCTCAAGGGCGTCGACCTCGACATCGCGCGCGGCGACTTCGTCGCGGTGATGGGGCCGTCCGGATCGGGCAAGTCGACGACGATGAACATCCTCGGCTGTCTCGACGTGCCGACCGCGGGGCAGTTCCTGTTCCGTGGCCACCAGGTCGAGAAGCTCGAGCGCGACCAGCGCGCGCTGCTCCGCCGCCGCTATCTCGGCTTCGTCTTCCAGGGGTTCAACCTGCTCGCGCGCACCTCCGCGCTCGAGAATGTCGAGCTGCCGCTGGTCTATCGCGGCGAGGAGAAGGCGGCGCGGCGGGCGGCGGCGATGGCGGCGCTCGATAAGGTCGGCCTCGCCGACTGGTGGGACCATACCCCCGCCGAGCTGTCGGGCGGCCAGCAGCAGCGCGTCGCGATCGCGCGGGCGATCGTCACCCATCCCGACGTGCTGCTTGCCGACGAGCCGACCGGCAATCTCGACACCGAGCGTTCGATCGAGATCATGGAGCTGCTGACCGACCTCAACCGCAACAGCGGGATCACCGTGCTGATGGTGACGCACGAGTCCGAGATGGCGGCCTATGCCCACACCATCATCCATTTCCGCGACGGCCTGGTCGAGCGGTTCGAAGTGACCGAAGGGGCGGGGGTGAAGGCGTGAGGCCGTCCCCTTCGACCGTCATCCTGACGAAAGTCAGGATCCAGACGCGCAACGCATCGTTTCGGGCGTTGCGGCAATGGATGCTGAATCAAGTTCAGCATGACGGCTTTGCCGCAGCCGGAGGCCTTGCCTGATGTGGGGCACCACCTTCCTGCTCGCGGTGCGCGAGATAAGGCGGCATCTGTTGCGCTCCTTCCTGACCATCCTCGGCATCGTCATCGGCGTCTGGGCGGTGGTGACGATGGTGACGCTGGGCCAGGGCGCGACCGCTGCGGTCAAGCAGCAGATCTCCAGCCTCGGCGCCAACGTCCTCCAGGTCCGGCCCGGCCAGGGCTTCGGGCGCGGCGGCGGCGGGCCGCAGCCGCCCGACTTCAAGATCGAGGACCTCGACGCGATCCGCACCCAGATCGTCGGGGTGCAGGCGGTGGCGCCGCTGGTCCAGTCGACCGGCACCGCCGTCTACAACGCGGCCAACTGGTCGACGACGGTCAACGGCACCAACCGCGAATATTTCACCGCCCAGCCCTGGACCTTCACCGGCGGGCGGATCTTCTCGCCGGCGGAGGAGCAGGCGGGCAAGGCGGTGTGCATCGTCGGCAACACCGTCCGCAACCGGCTGTTCCGCGGCATCGACCCGGTCGGCCAGCGCTTCCGCATCAAGAACATCTCGTGCGAGATCATCGGCACGCTGGCGCCCAAGGGGCAGGGCGGCTTCGGCAACGACCAGGACGACATCGTGCTGATGCCCTACAAGGCGGTGCAGCGGCGGATGACCGGCAATCGCGACGTCCGCATGATGATGATCTCGGTCGACGCCGACTATGACAGCCAGCGGGTGCAGGCGTCGCTGCGCGACCTGCTGCGCGAGCGCCGCCACCTGAGCGACGGGGCCGAGGACGACTTCAACATCTTCGACACCAAGCAGATATCCGACACGCTGTCGGGCACCACCCAGATCCTCACCTCGCTGCTCGGCGCAGTGGCGGCGGTCAGCCTGCTGGTCGGCGGCATCGGCATCATGAACATCATGCTCGTCTCGGTGACCGAGCGGACCCGCGAGATCGGCATCCGCCTCGCCATCGGCGCCGTCGCGCGCGAGGTGCTGCTGCAATTCCTGGTCGAGGCGGTGACGCTCGCCTGCCTGGGCGGGCTGCTCGGCCTGTTCCTGGCGCTGGTCTCGACCCTGATCCTCGCGCCGGTGCTGAAGGTGCCGTTCATCTTCGATCCGCAGATCAACCTCGTCGCCTTCATCTTCTCGGCGCTGATCGGGGTGGTGTTCGGCTATTTCCCGGCGCGGCGCGCGGCGTCGCTCAACCCGATCGAGGCGCTGCGGCACGAATGAGACAGGCCCTTCTCCTCGCCCTGCTGCTGGCGTCGCCCGTCGCCGCGCGCCGCGACGGGCCGCCGCCGGTCTGTCCCGAACCGGTGCGGCCGGTGCTGTTCATCTCGCCGATGGGCGAGCCGTTCCGGCCGAAGGGAGCCAATGATGATCCTGGCGCCGACGACCCGGTCCGGCGCTGGTTCGACCAGGCCGACCGCAACAAGGACGGCGTGCTGACGGTGGGCGAGCTGATGCTCGACGGCGACCGTTTCTTCGCGACGCTCGACAAGGACAAGAGCGGCGAGCTTCTGCCCGACGAGGTCAGCGCTTACGAACAGGACGTCGCCCCCGAGATCCGCCTCTACCAGCGGCGCCCCGAGCGCCCGGCCGACGGCGGCGCGAAGGACGACGATCGCGATCGGCCGCGACCGGCGAAGCGGCGCGGCGGCCGGCCCGGCGCGGGGGCCGGCTATGACGGCGCGATCGGCGCGGGGCGCTACGCCTTCCTCAACATCCCCAATCCGGTGGCGGCGGCCGACAGCGACCTCAACCGCGCGATCACCGCGCAGGAGTTCCGCGCCGCCGCCGCCGACCGCTTCGCCGATCTCGATCCGCAGCAGACCAAGGCGCTGAGCTTCGCGCAGCTGCCCAAGACGCCCGCGCAGGTCGCGGCCAACGCGGCCTGCCTCGAGCGGGTCAAGGAGAAGGCGAAGGAGAAGCGGCGATGAGCGGCGGCAACCCGTTGATCCTGGTGGTCGACGACGATGGCGACCTGCGGACGCTGATCACCGATTTCCTGCGCGCCAACGGCCTGCGCGTCGAAAGCGCCGCCGACGGCGCCGAGATGGACGCGCGCATCGCCGCCGAGCGGCCCGACCTGATCGTCCTCGACCTGATGATGCCGGGCGAGGACGGGCTGTCGATCCTGCGGCGGGTGCGCAAGCCCGGCGGCCCCGCCGTGATCATGCTGTCGGCGATGGGCGAGGACACCGACCGGATCATCGGGCTGGAGGTCGGCGCCGACGATTATCTGCCCAAGCCGTGCAACCCGCGCGAGCTGCTCGCCCGCATCCGCGCGGTGCTGCGCCGCCGGGGCGAGGAGGCCGCCGCCGCCGCGACGGGCGGGGCGGTCCGCCGCTTCGGCCCGTGGACGCTCGACATCGTCCAGCGCGAGGTGCGGCGGCTCGACGCGCCGGCCGCGCCGCTGACCGACGCCGAGTTCCGCGTGCTCGCCGCCTTCCTCGACCGGCCGCAGCGCGTGCTGAGCCGCGACCAGCTGATCGAGGCGGGCAAGGGCGTCGACAGCGACGTGTTCGACCGCGCGATCGACGTGACGATCAGCCGGCTGCGCAAGAAGCTCGGTCCCGACGATCCGATCCGGACAATCCGCAACGAAGGCTATATGTTCACGCTGAAGGTCGAAGGCGAATGACCCGCGTGCGCGGCGGCGGCCTGTCGATCTTCTGGCAGACGCTGCTGCTGCTGCTCGCCAGCGTCGCGGTGGTGTTCGTCGTCACCGTCGCGCTGTTCGCCTGGGCGCCGCCGCCGCGCCCCGACTTCAACAGCCTGTCCGACATCGCCGAGGCGCTGGCCGGCCGCAAGATTCCGCGCGAGCGCCGCTGGCGGGTGATGGTCGTCCCCCACGGCCACGCCGGCCCGGTCGACCTGTCGCCGGCGCCGCCCGTCCGGCCTGACCCCGACGATCATGAGCGCGAGCGGCGGCTGGGCACGGTGCAGCGGCCGGCGCCGCCGCTGCCCGACCCGAACATGGTCAGCTCCGACGTCTTCACCGCGCGGCTCGCCGACCGGATCGGCGTCCCGATCGAGGATGTCCGGCTGTTCTTCGAGCCCGACCAGCGCAGTAACATGCCGTTCGGCCGCCGCGACGACCGCCGGGTGATCGTCCGCCGCGGCGAGCCGCTGTTCTTCGACACGGTCGTCGCGGGGCTGCGCACCGACGGCGGCTGGCGGGTGGTGCGGACCCCGCCGCGCGCCTGGCTGGCGTCGTGGCAGCAGCGGATATTGATGCTGTTCGGGCTCAGCCTGCTCGCCGTCATCCCCTTCGCCTGGATCTTCGCGCGGGCGCTGGCCAAGCCGATCCGCCGGATCGCCGACGCCGCCGACCGGATGGGCGCCAACCCGCAGGCGCCGCTCATCGTCGAGGAGGGGCCGACCGAGCTGCGCGTCACCGCCCATGCGCTCAACCGCATGCAGCAGCGGCTGTCGGCCTATCTGGCCGAGCGGACCAACATGATAGGCGCGATCGCGCACGACCTGCGTACTCCGCTCGCACGGATCGCCTTCCGCATCGAAGGCGCGCCCGACGAGATGCGCGAGAAGGTGCAGGCCGATATCGAGCAGATGCGCGCGATGATCGCAGCGACCATCTCCTTCGTCCGCGACACCGGCAGCGTGAACATCGTCGAGCCGGTCGCGATCGACCGGCTGCTCGCCGACCTCGCCGCCGACGAGCGCGAGATCGGCCGGCCGGTGGCGCTGGGCGCGGTCGAGTCGGCCGAGGTGGCGGGCGACCCGATGGCGTTGAAGCGCCTGTTCCAGAACCTGATCGACAATGGCGTCGCCTATGGCGGCGGGGTCGAGATCGGCGTCGCCCGGATCGAGGCCGAGGCCGAGATCCGGATCGCCGATCGCGGGCCCGGCCTTCCCGACAAGGCGCTGGAGGCGATGTTCCAGCCGTTCGAGCGCGGAGAGCCGTCGCGCAACCGCGCGACCGGGGGAATCGGCCTCGGCCTCAGCATCGCCCGCGCCATCGCGCAGGAACATGGCGGCAGCCTGGTCCTCGCGAATCGGGCCGGCGGCGGGCTGGAGGCGATCTGCCGCCTGCCGGTCCGGGGCTGACAGGGCCGGTCCACGGTTCGTCATCCCAGCGGAAGCTGGGATCTCCCTTTTCTTCGTCTCCTGCGCTCCAACCAAGGCAGGGAGATCCTGGCTTCCGCCAGGATGACGGAGATTTCGCGGCGGCGGGAATGGCGGTAGAAGGATCGCTTTCCGGCGAGTCCGCGAGCCGTTGTAATTTTAGGAATGGCTGTTGTAATATTATTCCAAGAGGCTATAGGCGCGATAAGGGTCAGCAGTACTGACCGATCAGGTATGAGGATGAGCTGCGCATGACGGGCCGTAACCTGCCGCCGCTGTCGCTTCACGTGCCCGAGCCGGCGTTCCGGCCGGGCGACACGGTCGACTTCGCCGACTTCGACATGCCCGTTGCCGGGGCGGTGCGCCGGCCGCCGGTCGACGCCGGCCCGGCCGAGCTCCGCGACATGCCCTATGCGATGGTCCGCGTGCTCGACGACGAGGGGCGGGCGCAGGGGCCGTGGGATCCGCGCCTCGCGCCCGAGACGCTGCTCAAGATATTGCGCAGCATGGCGCTCACCCGCGCCTTCGACGAGCGGCTCTACCGCGCGCAGCGCCAGGGCAAGACCAGCTTCTACATGAAGTGCACCGGCGAGGAGGCGACCTCGGTCGGCGCCGCCCATGCGCTCGACTATGACGACATGTGCTTCCCGAGCTACCGGCAGCAGGGCCTGCTGATCGCGCGCGACTGGCCGATCGTCGACATGATCAACCAGATCTACTCGAACCGCGCCGACCGGCTGAAGGGCCGCCAGATGCCGATCATGTATTCGGTGCGGCAGGCCAGTTTCTTCTCGATCTCGGGCAACCTCACCACCCAATATCCGCAGGCGGTGGGCTGGGCGATGGCGAGCGCGGCGCGCGGCGACACGCGGATCGCGGCGGCCTGGTGCGGCGAGGGATCGACCGCCGAGGGCGATTTCCATTCCGCGCTGACCTTCGCCGCCGTCTATCGCGCGCCGGTCATCCTCAACGTCATCAACAACCAGTGGGCGATCTCGTCCTTCTCGGGCTTCGCGGGGGCCGAGGCGACGACCTTCGCGGCGCGCGCGATCGGCTATGGCATCGCCGGCCTGCGCGTCGACGGCAATGACGCGCTCGCCGTCTATGCCGCGACGCAATGGGCGGCGGACCGGGCGCGCAACAACCACGGCCCGACCCTGATCGAACATTTCACCTATCGCGCCGAGGGTCATTCGACCTCGGACGACCCGACCAAGTACCGATCGGCCGAGGAGGGTGGCAAATGGCCGCTCGGCGACCCGATCGCGCGGCTCAAGAAGCATGTCGTCGGCCTCGGCATCTGGGACGAGGAGCGCCAGGCGGCGATGGACCTCGAGGTCGCCGAGCTGGTCAAGGCCGCCCAGAAGGAGGCCGAGAAGAACGGCATCCTCCAGGACGGCCTCAAGCAATCCTTCGATTCGATGTTCGAGGACGTGTTCGAGGAGATGCCGTGGCACCTGAAGGAGCAGTCGGTCCAGATGCACGACGAGCGCAAGGCGGCAGGGATATGAGGGCGTTCCGTTCTTCTCCTCATGCCGTCATCCCGGCGGAGGCCGGGATCTCAGGAGGCTTCCGCGCACCCTATTCTCCCGAGATCCCGGCCTCCGCCGGGATGACGGATCGTGAAGGGGGTCTCGCATGACCGAAGCCCCCCGCACGATGAACATGATCCAGGCGATCAACTCGGCGATCGACGTCGCGATGGGCCGCGACGACAGGATCGTCGTGCTGGGCGAGGACGTCGGCTATTTCGGCGGCGTCTTCAAGGCGACCGAGGGGCTGCAGAAGCGCTACGGCAAGACCCGCGTGTTCGACACGCCGATCAGCGAATGCGGCATCATCGGCGTCGCGGTCGGCATGGCGACCTACGGCCTGCGCCCGGTGCCCGAGATCCAGTTCGCCGACTATATCTATCCGGCGCTCGACCAGCTCGTGTCGGAAGCGGCGCGGCTGCGCTACCGCTCGGCCGGCGAATATACCGCGCCGATCACGGTGCGCACCCCGTTCGGCGGCGGCATCTTCGGCGGGCAGACGCACAGCCAGAGTCCCGAGGGCATCTTCACCCATGTCGCCGGGCTCAAGACGGTGATCCCGTCCAACCCCTATGACGCCAAGGGCCTGCTGATCGCCGCGATCGAGGACAATGATCCGGTGATCTTCTTCGAGCCGAAGCGCATCTACAATGGCCCGTTCGACGGCCATTACGACCGCCCGGTCCAGCCGTGGAGCAAGTTCGCCGAGAGCGCGGTGCCGGAGGGCTACTACACGGTCCAGCTCGGCAAGGCGCGGGTGGTGCGCGAGGGCAACGACGTCACCGTCCTCGCCTATGGCACGATGGTCCATGTCGCGCACAGCGTGATCGAGGAGACCGGCATCGACGCCGAGCTGATCGACCTGCGCACGCTGGTCCCGCTCGATATCGAGACGGTGGTCGAGTCGGTCAGGAAGACCGGGCGCTGCATGGTCGTCCACGAGGCGACCAAGACCAGCGGCTTCGGCGCCGAGCTGTCGGCGCTGGTGCAGGAGCATTGCTTCCACTGGCTGGAGGCGCCGGTCCAGCGCGTGACCGGATGGGACACGCCATATCCCCACAGCCTCGAATGGGCCTATTTCCCCGGCCCGGTGCGGCTGACCGAAGCGTTCAAGCGCGTGATGCAGGATTGATCCGAGATGGGCTCCTATAGTTTCAAGCTTCCGGACATCGGCGAGGGCATCGCCGAGGCCGAGATCGTCGCGTGGCACGTCGCGCCGGGCGACATGGTCGAGGAGGACGCGCCGCTCGCCGACCTGATGACCGACAAGGCGACGGTCGAGATGACCGCGCCGGTCGCGGGCAAGGTGGTGAAGATCGCCGGCGAGGTCGGCGAGCAGATCGCGATCGGCTCGATCCTCGCGGTGTTCGAGGTCGAGGGCGACGGCGCGGTCGAGGCCGAGCCGGCGCAGGTGGTGAAGCCGGAGCCTTCTTCCTCTCCCCTCCCTTCCAGGGAGGGGCCGGGGGTAGGTGGCGAGCGAAGCGAGCCTGCACCGATCGAGGCCGGGGAAAAGCCGTCGGCTGCGCCGACGGAACCCACCCCCAGCCCCTCCCTTGCAGGGAGGGGGGAAAGGAAGGTCCTCGCCTCCCCCGCCGTTCGCCAGCGCGCCAGGGACCTCGGCATCGACCTCGCCGACGTCAAGGCCGCCGAGGACGGCCGCGTCCGCCACGCCGATCTCGACGCCTTCCTGGCCTATAATGCCGGCGGCGGCTATCGCCCGGCTGGCCGGGCCCGCGCCGACGAGCAGGTCAGGGTGATCGGCCTGCGCCGCCGCATCGCCGAGAATATGGCGGCGTCGAAGCGGGCCATCCCGCACTTCACCTATGTCGAGGAGATTGACGTCACCAAGCTGGAGGAGCTGCGCGCCGACCTCAACGCGACGCGCGGGGCCAAGCCCAAGCTCACCATGCTGCCGCTGCTGATCACCGCGATCTGCAGGACGCTGCCCGATTTCCCGATGATCAACGCGCGCTACGACGACGAGGCGGGGATCGTCACCCGCTCGGGCGCGGTCCATCTCGGCATGGCGACGCAGACCGACGCCGGGCTGATGGTGCCGGTCATCCGCGACGCGCAGGACCGCAACGTCTGGCAGCTCGCGAGCGAGATCGTCCGGCTGGCGGAGGCCGCGCGCAGCGGCAAGGCGACATCGGGGGAGCTGTCGGGATCGACGCTCACCATCACCTCGCTCGGCCCGCTCGGCGGCATCGCGACGACGCCGGTGATCAACCGGCCCGAGGTCGCGATCATCGGCCCCAACAAGGTGGTCGAGCGCCCGGTGTTCCGCGACGGCCAGGTCGTCGCCGCCAAGCTGATGAACCTGTCGATCTCGTGCGACCACCGTGTCGTCGACGGCTGGGACGCCGCCAGCTTCGTCCAGGCGCTCAAGCGGCTGATCGAGACGCCCGCGCTGCTGTTCGTGGATTGAGCTTCCTTACGTCATCCCAGCGAAAGCTGGGATCTCATTGCCTTTCTGCGACGAAGAAAAGTGAGATCCCGGCTTTCGCCGGGATGACGATGAAGCCTAGGCAGTTGCCTTGGCGCGGGGTGGGGCGCTAGAGAGCGCGCCACTCAACGATAGCTCGGGACGGGACGGCAATGGCCGGTCATAGCAAATTCAAGAACATCATGCACCGCAAGGGTGCGCAGGACAAGAAGCGCTCGGCGCTGTTCTCCAAGCTCAGCCGCGAGATCACCGTCGCGGCGCGCATGGGTCTGCCCGATCCGGCGATGAACGCGCGCCTGCGCCAGGCGGTGATCACCGCGCGCAAGGAAGGGCTGCCGAAGGACAATATCGAGCGGTCGATCAACAAGGCCGCGGGCGGCGACGGCGCCAATTACGAAGAGATCCGCTATGAGGGCTTCGGCCCCGGCGGCGTCGCGCTGATCATCGAGGCGCTCACCGACAACCGCAACCGCACCGCGACCAACGTCCGCACGATCGTCTCCAAGAATGGCGGCAATCTCGGCGCGGGCGGATCGGTCAGCCACGGTTTCGACCGGCTCGGCCTGATCAGCTACGGTCTCGCGGCGGGCGATGCCGAGAAGGTGTTCGAGGCCGCGCTGGAGGCCGGCGCCGACGACGTCAGCTCGTCCGAGGACGGCCACGAGATCTGGACCGCGCAGGACGCGCTGCACGAGGTCGCCAAGGCGCTCGAGCCGGTGCTGGGCGAGCCCGACGGCGCCAAGCTGGCCTGGCGCCCGCAGACCCAGGTGACGGTCGGCGAGGACGACGCGGCCAAGCTCCTCAAGCTGATCGACGCGCTCGACGATGACGACGACGTCCAGACCGTCTGGGGCAATTACGACGTCCCCGAAGAGGTGATGGCGAAGCTGGGGTAATTCCCCAGGGGGCGGGGCCCCGGTCGATGCCTGGCGAGCGATCGCCGGCATCGCCGCTTTTCACTTCACAAAGGCCTGCGTCTGGGCGAAAGGGAACATGTGATGAACATGGCATCCCTTCTCCCATGATCCTGATCGGCTTCGATCCGGGGCTCGGCACGACCGGCTGGGGTGTGATCGCCGCGGACGGGAATCGGCTGAGCCATGTCGCCAATGGCCAGATCAAGACCGAGCCTTCGATGGAGCTGTCGCGTCGGCTCTATCTGCTCCACAGCGCGCTGGCGGAGATCATCCGGACCTACCGGCCCGAGGCGGCGGCGGTCGAGGAGGTGCTCGGCAACTCGAACGCGCAGTCGACCCTCAAGCTCGGCCAGGCGCGCGGCGTGGTGCTGCTCGCCGCCGCGCTCGCCGAGGTGAGCGTCGGCGAATATCATCCCTCGATCGTCAAGAAGGCCGTGGTCGGCACGGGCGGCGCGGAGAAGAGGCAGGTGCAGGCGATGGTCAAGGTTCTCCTCCCCGGCGCGAAGCTGTCGGGCCCCGACGCGGCCGACGCGCTGGCGGTGGCGGTCACCCACGCCCATCACCTCGCCAGCGCGCGCGCGATGCGCCGGGTGGTCGCATGATCGCGCGGCTGCGCGGCGTCCTCGCCGAGACGAGCGCTGACCATGCGGTGCTCGATGTCGGCGGGGTCGGCTATCTCGTCTGGTGCTCGGCCCGCACCCTGTCGGCGATCGGGGAGACGGGCGGCGACGTGCTGCTGTTCACCGAGATGCAGGTGCGCGAGGACGCGATCACCCTCTACGGCTTCGGATCGGCCGGGGAGCGCGACTCCTTCCGCCTGCTGACCAGCGTCCAGGGCGTCGGCGGCCGGGTCGCGCTGGCGATCCTCTCGGTGCTCGACGCGGGCGAGCTGTCGCGCGCGGTGGCGGGCGGCGACAAGGCGATGATCGCCCGCGCCAACGGCGTCGGACCCAAGCTCGCCATGCGCATCGTCAACGAATTGAAGGACAAGATGGGCGGGGTCGCGCTCGGCCCCGGCCTTGGCGCCGCGCCCGCCGCGAAGGGCGGCGTCTCGACCGACGCGCTGTCGGCGCTCGCCAATCTCGGCTTCAGGCCGGCCGAGGCGAGCGCGGCGGTCGGCGCCGCGATCGAGGAGCTGGGCGACGGCGCCACGCTCGACGCGGTCGTCCGCCTCGCGCTGCGCAAGGCGGCGAAATAGCGCGGCATTCGGTGTCGGAACCGTCGCCATCGGCGCAGCCGCCCGCGGCGGAGATGGACGCGCTGCGCGCGATCGAGCGGCGCGGCGAGATGCGGGCGCTGCTGGAGCAGGGACTGCCGCTGCTCGAACGTTTCCCGCAGGCGGTGCCGCTGCTCCAGATGCTGGGCATCGCCCATGCCCGGTTGCGCGAACCGGCCGCCGCGGCGGCGCTGTTCGCACGGGTCACCACGGTCGAGCCCGACAATGCCGCCGGCCATGTCAATCTGGGCAACAGCCTGCGCGACCTCGGCCGGCGCGACGCCGCGATCCGCAGCTATGAGCGGGCGATCGCGATCGATTCCGGCCTCGCCCAGGCGCATTTCAACCTGGGCACCGTCCTCTACGACCTCGGCCGTTCCGCCGAGGCGCTGTCCCGCTTCGAGGCGGCGATTGCGCTGCGCCCCGATTATGCCGCCGCCCATGCCCAGAGGGGCGACGCGCTGGTCGCGCTCAGCCGGGCGGAGGAGGCGCTGGGCTGCTATCGCCGCGCGCTCGACCTCGCCCCCGACATGGCCCGGACGCACAACAATATGGGCATGGCGCTGCGGCTGCTCGGCCGCCATCCCGAGGCGATCGCGGCGTTCGGCGAGGCGCTCGCCCGCCAGCCGGGCCATGATGCCGCCCGCATCCGCCGCGCCTATCTGCGCGCGCGCATCTGCGACTGGGACGCGATGGCGGAGGATGCCGCGCGGCTGCCGGCGCTCGGCATCGAGGGGCCGCCGGTGCCGCCGTTCATGATGCTGGCGCTCGACGATTCGCCCGCCCGGCACCGGCTGCGCGCCGACCGCCATGCGGCGGCGAACTTTCCCCGCGCCGCCGGAGTGGAGACCGTGCCGGCGCGGCCGGTCGCGCCGGGCGAGCGGCTGCGGATCGGTTATTTCTCGGCCGATTTCCACGACCATGCGACGATGCACCTGATGGCGCGGCTGTTCGAGCTGCACGACCGCGCCGGCTTCGAGGTCCACGCCTTCTCCTACGGGCCGGCGTCCGACGATCCGATGCGACGACGGCTGCTCGCCGCGGTCGAGCATTTCCACGATGTCCGGACGCTCGACGACCAGGCGATCGCCGCGCTGGCCCGGCGGGCGGGGATCGACGTCGCGGTCGACCTCAAGGGCTATACCGCCGACACGCGGTCGGGCCTGTTCGCCGGACGCGCCGCGCCGGTGCAGATCGCCTATCTCGGCTATCCGGGGACGATGGGCGCGCCGTTCATCGACTATGTCGTCGCCGACCGCACCGTCATCCCGCCCGACCATCTCGCCCATTACAGCGAGGCGCCGATCTGGCTTCCCCACAGCTACCAGGCGACCGACGACCGGCGGCCGATCGCCGACCGGCCGCCGCGCCGGGCCGATGTCGGGTTGCCCGAGCAGGGCTTCGTCTTCGCCAGCTTCAACGCCAGCTACAAGATCACGCCCGATCTGTTCGCGATCTGGATGCGCCTGCTCGACCGGGTCGAGGGCAGCGTGCTGTGGCTGCTCGGCGACGATGCCGACGCAGCCGCGAACCTGCGCGGCCATGCGCGCCGGCACGGCATCGATCCGGCGCGGCTGCTGTTCGCCGCCAAGCTGCCGGTGGCCGAGCATCTGGCGCGGCAGAAGCTGGCCGACCTGTTCCTCGACAGCTTCGTCTGCAACGCGCACACGACGGCGAGCGACGCGCTGTGGGCGGGCCTGCCGATCGTGACCCGGATCGGCGCGGGCTTCGCCGCGCGGGTCTGCGCGAGCCTGCTGCGCGCGGTCGGCCTGCCCGAGCTCGTCACCGACAGCGCCGCCGACTATGAGCGGCTCGCCTTCGCGCTCGCCACCGATCGCGCCGCCCTGGACGCGATCCGCGCCCGGCTCGCGACGCAGCGGGCGACCGCGCCGCTGTTCGACAGCACCGCCTTCGCCCGGCATATCGAGGCCGGCTATCGCGCGGCCCATGCCCGGCGGCTGGCCGGACTGCCGCCGGCGCCGATCGAAATCGAAGCCTGAGATGGGCGGGGAAGGCGACGGCGCTCGACAGCGGCCCCCGGGAACGGTTAGGGAACGGCGACGAGCATGACCGATACCGATCGCCTCCTGTCCGCCGGCCGCCGCGCCGAGGACGTCGACGCCGCGCTGCGGCCCCGGTCGCTCGACGAATTCGTCGGGCAGCAGGCGGCGCGCGACAATCTGCGCGTGTTCATCGAGGCGGCGCGCCAGCGCGGCGACGCGCTCGACCATGTGCTGTTCTTCGGCCCGCCGGGCCTCGGCAAGACGACGCTCGCGCAGATCATCGCCAAGGAGATGGGGGCGGGGTTCCGCGCCACCTCCGGCCCGGTGATCGCCAAGTCGGGCGACCTCGCGGCGCTGCTCACCAACCTCGAGGACGGCGACGTCCTGTTCATCGACGAGATCCACCGTCTCCAGCCGCAGGTCGAGGAGGTGCTCTATCCGGCGATGGAGGATCGCGCGCTCGACCTGATGATCGGCGAGGGGCCGTCGGCGCGCAGCGTGCGGATCGACCTGCCGCGCTTCACCCTGGTCGGCGCGACGACGCGGCAGGGGCTGATCACCACGCCGCTGCGCGATCGCTTCGGCATCCCGATCCGCCTGCAATTCTACACGGTCGAGGAGCTGGAGCGCGTGGTCAGCCGCGCCGCCCGCCTGCTCGACCTGCCGATCGCCTCCGACGGCGCGATGGAGATCGCCCGGCGCGCGCGGGGCACGCCCCGCATCGCCGGTCGGCTGCTGCGCCGGGTGCGCGATTTCGCCCATGTGCTGGGCGCGGACATCGTCGACGCCAAGGTGGCGGACCAGTCGCTCAACCGGCTCGAGGTCGACAATCTCGGCCTCGACGCGATGGACCGCCGCTACCTCCACATGATCGCCGACATCTATCGCGGCGGCCCGGTCGGGGTGGAGACGCTCGCCGCCGGCCTGTCCGAGCCGCGCGACACGATCGAGGACGTGATCGAGCCCTATCTGATCCAGCTCGGCCTGATCGCGCGCACCGCGCGGGGGCGCTGCCTCAACGGCCGCGGCTGGAAGCATCTCGGCCTCAACCCGCCGCCCGAGGCGGGACAGGACGGACTGTTCGACGTTTAGGATTTGGCCCTCAGGCGCCGGGGCTCCGACGCCGATCGGAAGGATCGCGACGAAACATCGTCGAAAGGAAGCGCCCGCGCGTCGAAATGAAGAAAATCCCGTCAAAGGGGATTCATTTCGGCTCTCGATCGCCTAAACAACGTTCAGCATGCATGAAACGCCTTATTCCGGCCGCTTCGAGGACGGCGCGCACCTGTTCGCGCTGCGCGTCTATTTCGAGGATACGGATGCGGGCGGCGTCGTTTACCATGCGAGCTATCTGCGGTTCATGGAGCGGGCGCGCAGCGACATGATGCGCGTCGCCGGGATCGACCAGCGCGGGACGATGGAACGGGGCGAGGGCAATTATGTCGTGACCGGGATGACGATCCGCTACCGGGCACCCGCCCGGCTCGACGACGAGTTGATTATTCTCAGCCGGGTCGGGAATATGCGGGGGCCCCTGTGCGTCGTTCATCAGAGAGTCATGCGCGGGACCGAAACAGTGACCGAGGCCGAAGTCTCGGTCGCGCTTGTCGGCCCCGACGGCCGGCTCAAGCGGCAGCCCCGCCACTGGATCGAGACGTTTGAACGATTGAAAGGGATGGATTGAACTGATGATGCAGGATCTGGCGGTCTCCGCATCGACATCGGCGCTGTCGCCGATCGCGCTGTTCCTGCAGGCGGACATCGTCGTGAAGGCGGTGATGATCGGCCTGCTGCTGGCCAGCGTCTGGACCTGGACGATCATCGTCTCGGGCAGCATGGCGCTCACCCGCGCCTTTCGGGCGAGCAAGGGTTTCGAGACCGATTTCTGGAAGTCCGAGGACATCGACAAATTCTACGAGGGCCCCGGCCGGCAGGACATTCCCGCCGCCAAGGTGTTCTCGGCCGGCGTCGCCGAATGGCGCCGCTCGGTGCGCAACGGCCAGCCGGTCGATCGCGACGGCACCCGCGCGCGCCTCTCCAACGCGATGGCGGCGGCGGCGGGGGCGGAGATCGATCGCCTGTCCGACCGGCTCAACATCCTCGCCACGGTCGGCTCGGTCGCGCCCTTCGTCGGCCTGTTCGGCACGGTGTGGGGCATCATGCGCAGCTTCACCGACATCGCCGCGTCGCAGAACACCTCGCTCGGCGTCGTCGCCCCCGGCATCGCCGAGGCGCTGTTCGCCACTGCGCTCGGCCTGTTCGCCGCGATCCCGGCGGTGATCGCCTATAACCGGCTGCTCCACCGCGTCTCGAAGATCGAAGGGCAGCTCCACCGCTTCGGCGACGCGATCCACATGACGCTCAGCCGCGAGCTGGAGCGCGCCTGATGGGCATGGGCGCAGGCCCCGTCTCCGGCCGAGGCGCGCGCCGCGCGCCGATGGCGGACATCAACGTCACGCCGCTGGTCGACGTGATGCTGGTGCTGCTGATCATCTTCATGGTCACGGCGCCGCTGCTGCTCGCGGGCGTTCCCGTCGACCTGCCCGAAAGCTCGGCCGGCGCGCTCGACCAGGACAAGAAGCCGATCCAGCTCTCGATCGACAAGGACGGCCATGTCTTCATCGACGATCGCGAGATCCAGATCTCGGCGATGGCCGCCCAGTTCGCCCAGATCGCCAGCACCTCGGGCAAGGGCAAGGACAGCCCGCAGATCTTCCTGCGCGCCGACCGGGCGCTCGACTATGGCCGGGTGATGGCGGTGATGGGCGCGCTCAACCATGCCGGGCTCAACCGCGTCGCGCTCGTGACCCTGGGCGAGGACGGCGCCGCGCCGGCCGCGACCGGCGGCCGGATCGACGGGGACGAGGTTCCCGAGCCGGCGGTGCCGTGATGGACCGGGCGGAAGGCGCGGGACTGGGAATATCGATCGCGGGGCATGTCGCCCTGCTCGTGATCCTGTCGCTCAACCTGATGAGCGTGCGCAAGCTGCCCAAGCTGAGCGAGCCGATGGACGTGATGCTGGTCGACAAGGCCGGGCTGACCTCGGCCGCGCCCGAAGTCTCGAAGGAGCCGCCGCAGGCCGCGCAGGCGCCCGAGGTCGGGCCGACCGAGGAGACCCCGCCGGAGCCGACCCCCGCGCCGCCCAAGCCGCAGCCGGCCCCGCCGACGCCGCCCCGGCCCGCGCCGACGCCGAAGCCCGCGCCCAAGCCCGTCCCGCAGAAGCCCGCGCCGACGCCCGCGCCCGAGAAGGCGGTCGAGAAGCCGACCCCCGCGCCGGCCAAGCCGAAGCCCAAGGCGACCTCGCTCGGCACCGACTTCCTCAAGGGCATCCCGGTCGAGAAGTCGACCGGCAAGGCCGCCGCGCCGCGCGCCGCCGCGATCAGCCCGATCGCGATGAACGGCCTGGTCGCGCTGATCGCCAGCCAGGTGAAGCCCTGCTACACCATCCCCGCCGGCGGCACCGACACGACCAGCATCATCAGCCGCATCCGGCTGCGCCTGAAGAAGGACGGGTCGATCGCGGCGGCGCCGGAGGTGATCGGCAATCTCGGCGTCACCCCGGCCAACCAGCCCTATGTGCGGCAGATGAACGAGGCGGCGACCCGCGCGTTGCAGCGCTGCGCGCCCTACAAGCTGCCGCCCGACCTGTTCGAGGCCTGGCAGGACCTGATCTTCACCTTCCGTCCGGCGCAGATGAGCTGAGCCCGTGAATTTGACTTGTACCCCCGATTTCGGGTCTACATCCCGGAACGGGGCAGAGGAGACGAGAATGCGTTTTCGCCTTGCCCTGTCGCTGCTGAGCCTGGCCCTGTTCGCCGCGCCCGCCGCGGCCCAGCTCGAAGTCGACATCACCGGCGGCATCGCCCAGCCGATGCCGATCGCCATCCCCGGCATGCCGACCCCGGCGGTCGCCAACACGCCGGCCGGCGACACCGCCGCGCTCGGCCAGCGCGTCGCCGACGTCGTCACCAACGACCTCAAGAACAGCGGCCTGTTCAGCCCGCTGCCGAAGAGCGCGTTGCAGACCGTCACCCATCCGCAGGTGACCGCGCCCGATTACATGTTCTGGACGCAGAGCGGCGCGCAGGCGCTGATCCAGGGCTTCGTCCAGGCCAATGGCGACGGGTCGCTGACGGTCGGCTGCTATCTCTACGACGTGCTGGCGCGGACCGAGCTGACCCGCCAGGGCTTCGTCGTCCAGCCGGCGCAGTGGCGCCGCGCCGCGCACAAATGCGCCGACCTGGTCTACACCCGCCTGACCGGCGAGGGCCCCTATTTCGACAGCCGCGTGGTCTATGTCTCCGAGACCGGGCCCAAGACCAACCGCATCAAGCGGCTGGCGATCATGGACCAGGACGGCGCCAACCACCGCTTCCTGACCAACGGCCAGACGATCGTGCTGACGCCGCGCTTCGCGCCGAACCAGCAGACGATCACCTATATGTCCTACACCAACAACCGCGCGCGGGTATATGTGTACGACATCGGATCGGGCAGCCAGCGGCTCGTCGTCGACCAGCCGAACATGACCTTCGCGCCGCGCTTCTCGCCCGACGGCCGTACCATCGTCTTCTCGATGGCGGTCGGCGGCAACACCGACATCTACCGCGTCTCGGCGGGCGGCGGCACGCCGCAGCGGCTGACCACCTCGCCCGGCATCGACACCGGCGCCAGCTATTCGCCCGACGGATCGAAGATCGTGTTCGAAAGCGACCGGTCGGGCACGCAGCAGCTCTATGTGATGAACGCCGACGGCTCGAACCAGAACCGCATCAGCTTCGGATCGGGCCGCTACGGCAGCGCCGCCTGGAGCCCGCGCGGCGATCTGATCGCGTTCACGAAGATCGGCGGCGGCTTCAACGTCGGCATCATGAACATCGACGGATCGGGCGAGAAGATCCTGACCAACGGCTGGCAGGACGAGGGGCCGAGCTGGTCCCCCAACGGCCGGGTGATCATGTTCTTCCGGACGGCGCAGGGGTCGGGCAAGGCCGATCTCTGGTCGGTCGACCTGACCGGCGTCAACGAACGGCCGGTGCCGACGCCGCTCGACGGATCGGATCCGGCCTGGGGCCCGCTGCTGCCCTGACGGTTTTCCGGGAGCCTTTGGGAATAAAACACGTTATTGATCCGTAATCAGTTAGAAGGAGATTTGATGATGGCGCGTACGACGATGAAGATCGTGCTGGTCTCGGCGCTGGCGCTGAGCATCAGCGCTTGTGCGAAGAAGAAGCCGGAGGAGCTGCCGCCGCCGCCGGCGACCACCGCCCCGGCCCCCGCGCCGGAAGCGCCGCTGCCGCCGCCGTCGACCGGCCCGGTCCCCGGCTCGCGCGCCGATTTCCTGTCGCAGGCGGGCACCGACACGATCCATTTCGCCACCGACGCCTATGACGTCGACGCCGAGGATCAGGCGATCCTCACCCGGCAGGCGTCCTGGCTGGCCAAATATCCGAACGTCTCGGTGACGCTCGAAGGCCATTGCGACGAGCGCGGCACCCGCGAATACAACCTCGCCCTCGGCGAGCGCCGCGCCAATGCCGCGAAGAACTTCCTGGTCAGCGCGGGCGTCTCCGCCTCGCGCATCTCGGTGATCAGCTACGGCAAGGAACGCCCGGTCGCGACCGGTTCGGACGAGGCGGCCTGGGCGCAGAACCGCCGCGCCGTGACGATCGTCCCCAACTAAGACGCCACGCGGAACAGCCAAAAGGAAAGGGCCGTCGGCACGATGCCGGCGGCCCTTTTCCTTGTCGCGCGCACAAGCATTGCCGATGCCGCCGGTTTGATATAAATATGATATCATATTTATAGGAGGAGAGTGGAATGGACGAATCCTCTTTCGTCGAACTGCAGGCGAGTCGCGAGCGGTCCGCCGCCACCGCCAGCGGCTGGTTCATGCTGTTCGTCGCGCTGGTGCTGCTCGGCATCGCGATCGCCACCGTCGTCGGCCTGATCGCGAACGAAGGGCCGCTGTCGATGCTGCCGGTCGCGGTCCTCGCGGTGCTCGGCTTCGTCCTGTCGATCAGCGGCTTCTACGTCCTCCAGCCCAACCAGGCGGCGGCGATCCTGCTGTTCGGCGCCTATCGCGGCACCGACCGCGCGACCGGGCTGCGCTGGGTCTGGCCGTGGATGTCGCGGCGGCTGATCTCGGTCCGCGCCAACAATGTCGTATCGGAGGCGCTGAAGGTGAACGACCGGCGCGGCAACCCGATCGAGATCGCGGCGCAGGTCGTCTGGCGCGTGTCGGACACCGCCCAGGCGCTGTTCGACATCGACGATTATCGCGACTTCGTGATCGTCCAGATCGAGGCGGCGGTGCGCACCATCGGATCGGCCTATGCCTATGACGACATGGGACCCGAGGAGATCACCCTGCGCGGCCATCATGAGGAGGTGAACGCCGCGCTCAAGACCGAGCTCAAGGCGCGGCTCGCGGTGGCGGGCCTGACCGTCGACGAATGCGGGCTGACCCACCTCGCCTATGCGCCCGAGATCGCCGGCGCGATGCTCCGCCGCCAGCAGGCCGAGGCGGTGGTCGCGGCGCGCCAGACGCTGGTCAGCGGCGCGGTGTCGATGGTCGAACTGGCGCTCGATCAATTGTCGACGCGCGGTGTCGTCGAGCTGGACGACGAACGGCGGGCGGCGATGGTGTCCAACCTGATGGTGGTGCTGTGCGGCGAGCGCGACACCCAGCCGATCGTCAACGCCGGCACGCTCTACCAATAGGCGGGCCATGCCGGCGAGGAAGGCCTATCCGCTGCGCATCGACCAGCCGCTGTTCGACGCGATCGAACGCGCGGCGGCGACCGACCTGCGCAGCGTCAACGCCGAGATCGAATGCCTGCTGCGCGAGGCGCTGGCCCGGCGCGGGATCAGGGTCGCCCCGGCCGAGAAGCGCCCGCGCGGGCGGCCGGCGGTGGAACGGGATTAGCGGACGAACCTTTCTTCTTCGTCATTCCCGCGAAGGCGGGAATCCATCAGGCCGCCTGGTCGAGCCTCTGTTGGTTCGGAGTTCGTTCGCCGGTGGATTCCCGCCTTCGCGGGAATGACGGGGGAGGAGGTGTCGCTCATCCGCCCCGTTCTTCAATCCTCCAGCGACAGCAGATGATCGCGCAGCGCGCGGGCGTCGTGGAGCGCGTTGTGGGGCACCTGGCTGTTGCGCGCGGTCGAGAAGCCCGGCGTGCGGTGGAACTCGAAGCGCATGTGGCGGACGTCGACGATCTCGGTCTCGCCGACCAGCAGCAGCCGGCAGAACAGGGCGATGTCCTCGGGCCAGTCGGCGACGATCGTCACGTCGGGATCATTGCCGAGATAGGCCGCGACGTCGTGCGCCGCCGCCACCCGGTCGAGCCGGTTGAGCAGGTTGCGGGGGACGGTCTCCAGATAGGGGACGACATGCTTCTCGACCCAGGGATGATAGGGGCCCGCGTTCGGGATCACGACATAATAGTCCTGGTCGCCATGCTCGGGCACCAGCGCGAGGCTGAGCAGGTCGCCGCCGAAGCCGTTGAACTCGGTATCGAGGAAATAGCGCATGCGGGCTCCAACCGTCATTCCGGCGAAAGCCGGAATCTCCCTGCCTTCCGCCTGTCGCACGAAGGGAAGCGAGATCCCAGCCTTCGCTGGGATGACGTCCTAAAATCCTATCCCAGCGCCTCGTCGAGCAGCCGCGCGAGGCGGAGGCCGCCGCGCGCGATCTGATGGCGCATCACCGGGACCAGCGTCGCGATCGTCGCGTTGGTCAGCACCGGGCGGGTGGCGGGGACCGGCGCGCAGGCGTCGCCGAGCAGCGCCGCATAGGCGTCGTGCGCGACCTGCCAGTTCTCGCGGCTCCAGTCCTCGACCGACCCCGCCGCCTCGGCCGCGCGATCGGCCGGCGGTACTTCGGCGAGGATGCCGCCCGGCCCGGCCGGCGGGGTCGATATCGCCCGGTCGGCGAGCAGCCCGTCCCAGATGCTGTGGAGGTTGGTGTTGGGGCGGAAGCCGTAATCGGCCTTCATGTCGTTGCCGCCGCGATCGTGGCGGTCGCCGGCGTGGAGCGGCTGGTGCAGGTCGCCCACGAAATGGACGAGGAAGACGAGCGCCTCGACCCGCACCCGCTGCGGCTGGCTCCTGTCCCTGAGCAGGCGGAGCTGGCGCTCGACCTGGCGCGACACGCAGTTGCCGTCGGGGCAGTTGCCCTTGATCTCGAACGGCCGGCACACGTCCACATTCTGGTAGTGCCAGCTATAGGCGTAGCTGTAGCGGTCCTTGAGCGTCTTGACGCAATCGGCCCAGACCGACGCCTGCTCGATCGTGCGCGCCGGGCAGGTCGGGGTCTCGAGCAGGTCGCTGCGCGCGAGCAGGCGCCGGATCGCCTGCCGCGTGTCGGGCCGGACCGACTGCATCGCGATCGTCGCGACCGTCTCATGCCCATATTCCCACCAGGCATGGGCCGGGCTGGCGAGCCCCACCAGGGCCGCCAGCAGGATCAGCCATCGCCGCATCAATCGTCCCCGTACATCGCCACGATGTGCGGCTGGTCGGCACGGGCGAGGCCGCGATACATGCCCTGGCTGTTGAAGCACCAGCCGCCGCGCCCCTGCGCGTCGACGCTGATCAGCCCGCCGATGCCGCCGAGCGCGCCGATCTCGCCGATCACGCCCGCGCCGGCCTCGCCGATCGACTGGCCCGCCAGGCGGACCCGCGCCGACAGCTCGTGCGCCGCGCCGATCCGGATGAAATGCTCGCCCGATCCGGTGCAGGAGGTGGCGGCGCCGGCGTCCTCGGCCCAGGTGCCGGCGCCGATCACAGGCGAATCGCCGATCCGGTTCCAGCGCTTGCCGGTCAGCCCGCCGGTCGAGGTGGCGGCGGCGAGCCGGCCCTTGTCGTCGCGCGCGACCGCGCCGACCGTGCCATATTTCAGGTCGGCGTCGAACGTCCCGCCCGCGCGCAGCTCCTCATATTGGCGCCAGCGCTCGTCGGTGTGGAACCAGGCCGGGGCGACCTGCTCGATGTCGTGCTCGGCGCCGAAGCGGTCGGCGCCCGACGCGGTCAGCATGACGTGCGGGCTCTGCTCCATCACCGCGCGGGCGAGCGTCACCGGGTTGCGCGCCTTGGTCACCGCGCTGACCGCGCCGGCCCCGCGCGTCGCGCCGTCCATGATCGCGGCGTCGAGCTCGTTGATCCCGTCGGCGCTGAACACCGCGCCACGCCCGGCGTTGAAATAGGGATCGTCCTCCAGCACGCGCACCGCCGCCTCGACCGCGTCGACGGCGGTGCCGCCGCCCGCGAGGATCGTCGCGCCGGCGTCGAGCGCGGCGGTCAGCACCGCCGTGGCATGCGCCTCGGCGTCGCTGCCGAGCAGCAGGCGGCGGAGCTGGCCCGCGCCGCCGTGGATGACGAGCGTCCAGCCTTCGGCCGGGCCGCTCCAATAGGATGTGAGGGAGCGTAGTTCGGTCACGTCTGATCACCTGAGCAGGAGGGACGCCCCGCGCGGGACGCCCGCAATGTCGAATGGAGCCAGTCGTCCCGGCTGCGGAGCGATGCTCCGCGAGGATGCCGGCGAGGGCCGGCGTGACGGCTGTTCCAATGGATGGAATCAGCCTATACGGGCGCCGAAGCTTTTCAAAGAACGGAATCCCATGTCCATCCGCCCGTGGCGCGACATCCAGCGCCGTCCGTCGCGCCAGATCATGGTCGGCAACGTCGCCGTCGGCGGCGGCGCGCCGGTCACCGTCCAGACGATGACCAACACCCCGACCGAGGACGCGAAGGCGACGATCGACCAGATCCGCCGCTGCGAGGATGCGGGCGCCGACATCATCCGCGTCTCCTGCCCCGACGAGGCGTCGACCGCCGCGCTCCGGCAGATCGTCCGCGCCGCGAAGGTGCCGATCGTCGCCGACATCCATTTCCACTACAAGCGCGCGCTGGAGGCGGCCGATGCGGGTGCCGCCTGCCTGCGCATCAACCCCGGCAATATCGGCTCGGCCGAGCGCGTCGCCGAGGTCGTCCGCGCCGCCAAGGCGAACGGATGCTCGATGCGGATCGGCGTCAACGCCGGCAGCCTCGAGAAGGACCTGCTGGAGAAATATGGCGAGCCCTGCCCCGAGGCGCTGGTCGAAAGCGCGCTCGACCATATCAAGCTGCTCCAGGACCACGACTTCCACGAGTACAAGGTCGCGGTGAAGGCGTCGGACGTGTTCCTCGCGGTGTCGGCCTATATGGGGCTGGCCGAAGCGGTCGACTGCCCGCTCCATCTGGGCATCACCGAGGCGGGCGGGCTGATCGGCGGCACCGTCAAGTCGGCGATCGGCATCGGCAACCTGCTCTGGGCCGGGATCGGCGACACGATCCGCGTCTCGCTGTCGGCCGAGCCCGAGGAGGAGGTCCGCGTCGGCTTCGAGATATTGAAGGCGCTCGGCATCCGCAATCGCGGCGTCCGGGTCGTCTCCTGCCCGTCCTGCGCGCGGCAGGGCTTCGACGTGATCCGCACCGTCCAGACGCTGGAGGAGCGGCTCCAGCATATCCGCGTGCCGCTGTCGCTGTCGGTGCTCGGCTGCGTCGTCAACGGCCCCGGCGAGGCGCGCGAGACCGATATCGGCCTGACCGGCGGCGGCGCCGGCAAGCACATGGTCTATCTGTCGGGCGTCACCGACCACACCGTGCAGGACGCCGACATGGTCGACCATATCGTCAAGCTGGTCGAGGCGAAGGCCGCCGAGATCGAGGCGGCCGAGGCGGCGCAGGCGCAAGCGGCCGAATGACGCCAGCCCGCCGTCCCGGCCATGGCCGGGGCCGTCCCGCCCGATGAGCCGGCATGCCGCTCCGGTGATCGCCTTCGCGGTCGCCTGTCTCGGCATCGCGGTCTTCTCGTCGATGGACGCGGCGGTGAAGGCGCTCAGCCTGGCGATCGGCACCTACAACACGCTGCTCTGGCGCGGCTTCGCGGGGATCGGCTTCGGCGCGATCCCCTGGCTGTGGTCGCGCCCGGCCCGCCCGTCGCGCGCGGCGATGCGGCTGCATGTCGAGCGCGGCATGGTGTCGGCGGTGATGGCGATGCTGTTCTTCTGGGGGCTGGCGCGGACGCCGATGGCGCAGGCGGTCGCGCTGACCTTCATCGCCCCGCTGATCGCGCAGGGGCTGGCGGTGCTGCTGCTCAAGGAACGGATGAAGCGCGGCGCGCTGCTCGGTTCGGCGATGGGCTTCGGCGGCGTGCTCGTCATCCTGTGGGGGCAGGCGCATGCCGCGATGGGCCCCGACGCCCTGCTCGGCGCGGTCGCGGTGCTGCTCTCGGCGGTCGCCTATGCCTATAACATCATCCTGATGCGGCGGCAGGCGCAGCTCGCCGATCCCTATGAGGTCGCCTTCTTCCAGAGCGTGGTGATGGCGCTGTGCCTCGCGCTCGCCATGCCCTGGTTCGCGCATCTGCCGCCCGCCGGCCACGTCCCGCTGATCCTGGTCGCGGCGCTGCTGGCGACGGTCTCGCTGGCGCTGCTGAGCTGGGCCTATGCCCGCGCCGAGGCGAGCTATCTCGCCCCGGTCGAGTTCACCGGCTTCATCTGGGCCAGCCTGTGGGGCTTCCTGTTCTTCGACGAGAAGGTCGGGCTGCCGACCCTGGCGGGGGCGGTGCTGATCGTCGCCGGCTGCCTGATCGCGGCCCGTGCCCCCGATATGGAAAGAGACGTGATCCCGTGACCGACCCCATCGTCCGCCGCGCCCGCCCGGGCGACGAGCACGACATCCTCCGCCTGATCCACGCGCTCGCCACCTATGAGCGCGCGCCCGACGCGGTCGACGCGACCCCCGAGGGGCTGGCGGCGCTGCTGTTCGGGGAGGGGGCGAAGGTGTTCGCCCATGTCGCCGAGCAGGACGGCCGGGTGGTCGGCATCGCGGTGTGGTTCTTCAACTTCTCGACCTGGACCGGCCGCCACGGCCTCTATCTGGAGGACCTGTTCGTCGATCCCGACGCGCGCGGCGGCGGCGTCGCCCGCGCGCTGTTCCAGGCGCTGGGCCGCGAGGCGCAGGCGCATGACTGCGCACGGATCGACTGGGGCGTGCTCGACTGGAACGAGCTGGCCAAGGGCTTCTACCGCAAGCTCGGCGGACGCCACATGGAGGGCTGGGAACCCTGGAGGATCGACGGCGACGCGCTGGCCGCGCTGAAGGAGTAGGGCCTCGGCCTTCCCATAGCCGTCATGCTGAACTCGTTTCAGCATCCACCAAGAGGCTGGGCCGTGACCCTTGGGTTCCTGCGGCAAGGTCTCCCGCCATCGCCAGTCCAGCCTGAGCGGCCTGGTGGATGCTGAAACAAGTCCAGCATGACGGCAGTGGTGGCTGTGGGCTTACCCGCCGCCGAGCACGTTGATCGTGAAGGCGAGCACGCCGATGTTGAAGACGAAGGCGGCGAAGCAGTGGAGGATCACCACGCGCCGGATCGCCCGCCCGCCGATCTCGACGTCGGAGGTCTGGAAGGTCATGCCCAGCGTGAAGGCGAAATAGATGAAGTCCCAATAATCGGGCTCGTCCTCGCTCGGGAAGCCGAGCCCGCCAGCGTCCTTGCCGTGCTCGCCCCGACTATAGAAGAGATGCGCGTAGTGGAGCGCATAGATCATGTTGCTGAACAGCCAGGCGACCAGCAGCGTGCCGATGATCAGCCCGACGATGCTTGGGCTGGCCGTGCTGCGCGCCGACAATTCCTCGGCGATCGCGACCAGGATCACGCTGCACACCGTGCCGGTGATCGCGAGCAGGGTGACGCGGTTGGCGTCGTTGCGTTCGGCGGATTCGCGCATCGCGTCGGGCGCGCGCCCGAGCAGCGGGAGGCAGGACAGCAGGAAGACGACCGCGCCGATGTCGAAGCCGATCATCGCCGCGCGCGTCCAGCCCATCGAGCGGAAGGCGACGAGGAAGCCGATGATGCCGAGCGCCATGAAGGCGAGGAAGCGCGGCGGCGCGAGGCGATGGCCGAGAGCGAGCGGGGCTGCCATGGCGCCTGTCTAGCCTAAGCCGGATCGCCCCGCTATGGCCCGCCGCATGGCTTGGATATGGTTGATCGTCGGTGGTTGCTTCGAAGTGGGCTTCACCACCTGCCTGCGCTTCGTCGACGGGTTCCGCAACATTCCCTGGACGCTGGGCTTCCTCGCCTCGGTGACGTTGTCGATGGGCCTGCTCGAGGTCGCGAGCCGGTCGATCCCGATGGGCACCGCCTATGCCGTCTGGGGCGGGATCGGCGCGATCGGGACGGTGATCGTCGGCATGGCGTGGTTCGGCGAGCCGGCGACGCCGCTGCGCATCGTCCTGATCTTCGCGATCGTCGCCTGCATCGCCGGGCTCAAGCTGACCGCGCACTGAGGCGCGTCGCCGGCAGGGTTCAGAGGCCGGCCCCGAAGCGCAGCCGGGCGCGGACGCCGAAGACGCGCGGTTCGCCGGCGATCTGCGCCGTGGCGCTGCGCGCCGCCGGGCGGGCCGGGCGGCTGTCGAGCAGGTTGGCGGCGAGCGCCTCGACCTCGAAACCGTCGGAAAAGGCATAGCCGATCTGCGCGTTGACCAGCGCGCTCGCGCCCTGGCCGCCATCGTCGCGGCCCAATCCCATCGCCGACTGATAGGCGAGGCTGGGGATGAAGGCGATCCGCCCCGCGCCGGCCGGGATCAGCACCACCGCGCCGAGCGAGGCCGAGCGGTCGGGCGAGAGGCGGAATTTCCGCCCGTCGCGGACCCGGTTCTTGAGCCGCCCCTCGCGATAGGCGGCAGTGGCGAACAGGCTGACATGCCCGCTCGCCGTCCAGCGCGCCATGCTTTCGACGCCATAGGTCTTGGCCTTGCCCGCGCTGGCGGTCATCAGCCGCCCGCCCTGGCGCAGGCTGGTCTGCAGGTTGCGGAATTTGTTGTAGGACAGGCCGGCCTGGAGCGTGATCGCCTCGCCGGCGAGGGCGCTGCGCAGGCCCACCTCATAATCCTCGGTCTGCTTGCCCGGCAGGCGGCTGAAGCGCGGCGCGTCGCGCAGCAGCAGCGATGCCGACGGCGCATCGGTGCCGCTGCGCGCGAAGCTGATCAGCCGTTCCCCGTCGGGGGCCGGGCCGAGCGTGCGGGCGCGGGCGGCGTCGGCGCGGCGGGCGCGGGGCTCGCCGATCAATCGGGCGACGCTGAACGGCCGGTTGCGCAGGCCGAGCCAGCCGGCCGGCGCATCGGCGACGGCGAGCGGCTGGGCGATGGCCGGTTCGGGCAGCATGGCGAGGCCGAGCGTCGCCAGTCCGATGAGCGGTCGCATGGTCTTCCCCCTGTCGGCCCAGCGTTTAGCCGCGAGCGATGACCGCGCGATGGCGCCCGCGAGTCGGAGGCGGGTCATCCGGGCGTCAGAAATATTGCCGTGCGCACGGGTGGCGGACGGCGGCGACCGTGTCCCGAATCACGCGCCAGCGCCCGAACGCCATGCTATGCTCGGCGCAAGACGAGATGGCCGGGGCTGTGATCGAGATGACAGCGGCGGGCGTTTCCGGCGTTAAGGCTGGCCGCGGACGATTTCGTCTTGCCTGGGGGCAACCGGGCGCTCTCCCGTCCCGTATAGGAGATGGGGACGGGGGGCATGACAGGGGTGTGATATGGTGCGAGAGTCGATGCGTCTTGTCGTGATGGCCGTGCTGGCGGCGGGGATGGTGCTGCCGGCGGTGGCGGAGGCGGCCGACGCCCCCGCGATCAAGGCCTATAAGCGCGATCCGCTGCCGATCTACGACGATGCCGGGACCAAGCTGCGCGACGTGCCGGTCGCGTCGATGCCGGCGGCCGGGTCGGCGGGCGCGCAGGTGGTCGGCGCGAAGGCCGGCTTCGTCGGCGTCCGGCTCGACGGCAAGCTCGCCTGGCTGCGGCTGTCGACGGTCGACTATGTCGGCGACCTCGCGGCGATCAAGTGCGACGCCAATGCGATGAGCTTCGCCAAGATGGAAGAGGAAGGTTTGCAGCAGTCGCTGGGGCTCGGCTGCGGCGGGGGCAAGTAGCGAAGGGAGATCGGGGGGCACAACAGGAGGGTTTTTCAGATGCGACACAGCATGATCCTGGCGGCCGTGGCGATCGCGCTCGGCACCGCCCCGACGATCGACGCCGCCCCCAAGAAGAAGCGCGCCGCCGCGCCCGCCAAGGTCGCGGCCGCGCCGGCCGAGCCGGTGGTGGCCTCGCTCCCCGACGCGCCCTATGTCCCGCTGACCGGCTGTCCGGTGCCGGCGGCCGGATCGCTGCTCGCGGCGAAGAAGGTCGACAAGAAGGCGCGCGGCAAATTCTCGATCGACAAGGCGCCCTTCATCTCGACCCTCGACGCGGGCGACCTGTGCGTCTCCGGCAACAAGATGCGCAGCGGCGTCGGCGATACCGCCGGGTCGATGGGCCTGTCGGCGCAGGTGATGAACACCCGTTCGGCGCGGATGGACCTGGTCGACATCCCGGCCTTCGAGCGCGAGCTGCGGCCGGTGCTCGAGGCCTTCGCCAAGGCCTGGCCCTATGCGCCGCTCGAACGCACGCCCAAGCTGCTGTTCCGCGCCGACGAGGCCTATCAGGCACAGGCGCTGCCCGACAACACGATCGTCGTGTCGATGGGCCTGCTGGAGGCGGCGCAGTCGGATTCGGAGGTGCTGTTCGTCCTCGCCCACGAATATTCGCACCTGCTGCTCGGCCATTTCGCCAAGGCGGAAACGATCGCCGGCGCGCGCGGCGCCACCCAGGCGGTGTCGGTCGCGTGGAGCGCGGGCAGCGCCTTCACCGCGATGAAGCGGAGCGGCGGCAACGTCTCGCTGGCGACGATGCAGAGCGGGATGGACGCGGGCGCCCGCCGCGCGGCGCCGGTGGCCGAGGCGCTGCGCTTCGCGGTCGACGACATCTTCGCGACCTCGTGGAACCGCGACCAGGAGAATGAGGCCGACGCGCTGGCGGTCGACCTGCTGATCCGCAGCAACATGACGATCGACAGCTACGCCAATGTGTTCGAGCGGCTCCAGAAGGCGTTCGAGGCGCAGAAGGCGTCCTACGACAAGCGCAAGGCCGCGGCCGATGCGGCGCAGGCCAGCATGGGCGAGGCGATGAAGGGCTTCGCCACCAGCAACGTGGCGGGCTTCGCCGCGACCGGCGGCGCGGGCATGCAGGGCTTCGGGTCGGGCCTGCTCAAGACCGCGGGCGGGGCGCTGGTCTCCAACCTCGGCAACATCACCCGATCGATGGGCGGCGACACCCATTTGCCGCCCGAGGAACGGCGCAAGGGCCTGGCCGCCTATTTCCAGGCCGGCTACCCGACCGCCGATCCGCCGATCGACACCGGCGCGCTGATCGGCCGGATCAAGGGCAAGCCCGACTTCGCCCGCGCGGTGGCGATGCGCAACGCCTATATGAAGGCGCGCGCCAGCTATTTCGCGCAGGACTATGCGGGCGCCTCGGCCCAGCTTCGCGCGCTCGGCGCCGGCAACCGCACCGCGCCCACCTTCGTCAACTATGTCGCCGGGCTCGCCGCGCGCGACCAGGGCAATGTCGCGCAGGCCGGGAGCTTCTTCCAGGCGGCGCGCACCGGCACCGGCGTCCAGAACCTCCAGCTCTACGAAAGCTATACCGAGATGGAGATCGGCGCCGGCGACATGAGCGACAGCAACGCCCTGATCGCCGAGGGCAAGGCGCGCTTCAAGGACCCCGACCATTTCAAGAGCATCGAGATCAAGCGCGACATCGCGGCCGGCGACATGGCGGGCGCGCAGGTCGTGTACAATGCCTGCATGACCGTGAAGGGCCGCGACTATATCACCGAGCGCTGCAAGGCGGCGATGCCGCAGGCCGCGCAGCAGCCGTCCAACCCGCTCGGCTTCAAGCTGCCCTTCGGCGGATGAGGGCGATGCGCCCGGGCCGGGCCGGCGGCCTGCTCACCGCGCTGGCGCTCGTGCTCGCGGCGCCGCTGGCCGCCGCCGCGCCGGACGCCGACGCGCGGCTGGCCCGGATCGAGGCGGGGATCGGCGCCGCGACCGCCGCGCGGCGCTGGGACGAGGCGATCGCGCTCGGCCGCGAGGCGCTGGCGATCGAGGAGGCGAGCAAGGGCGCCGACCATCCCGAGGTGGGCGGCACGCTGTCGCTGATCGCCGGCTGGCTGGTGCGGCAGGGCAAGCCGGCCGAGGCGACCCCGCTCTATCGCCGGGCGCTCGCCATCTTCACCGCCAGGCTGGGGCCCGACGACCGGCTGAGCGAACAGGCCGCCTCCAACCTCGCCGCCAATCTCCAGGCGTTCGGGCAATATGACGAGGCGGAGGGCCTCTACCGCGCGGCGCTCGGGCGGGCGCGGGCGAAGGCGGGGGAAGAGGGGCGCGCCACCGCGCTCGCCTACAACAACCTCGCTTATGCGCTGGGCCGGCAGGGGCGCTTCACCGAGGCGCGCGATCTCTACGCCAGGGCGCTCGGCATCGCGCAGCGCTGGGAACCCGAGGATCTCGACCTCGCGCTGATCGAGGGCAACGTCGCTTCCAACCTCGACGCGCTCGGCCGGCCGATCGAGGCGGAGCCGCTCTACCGCCAGTCGCTCGCGGTGCGCATCGCCGAGCTGGGGCCCGACGATCCGGCGGTCGCGACCAGCTACAATAATCTCGGCTTCAACCTCGACGGGCAGGGGCGCCATGCCGACGCCGCCCCGGCCTATCGGCGCGCGCTCGACATCCGCACCGCGATCGACCCGGAGGGGCTCGCCGCCGCGACCAGCTACAACAATGCCGCGCATAATCTGAACCGGCAGGGCGACTATGCCGGCGCCGCGCCGCTCTATGCCCGCGCGCTCGCCATCTGGCAGCGGACCTATGGCAACGATCATCCGGTGACGGCGATCGGCCTGTCCAACGTCGCGGTCAACCTGGAGCGGCAGGGCAAGGCCGCCGAGGCGCAGCCGCTGTTCGAACGGGCGCTGGCGATCCGGCTCAGGACGCTGCCCGCCCGCCATCCGGACATCGCGACGGCGCGGCTGCGGCTCGGCCATGTGCTGGCGGCGCAAGGGCGCTTCGACGCCGCCCTGCCTTATTATGAGCAGGGCGTGGCGGCGCGGCGCGCGGCGTTCGGGGCCGACCATCCGGCGCTCGCCGAGGCGCTGACCGACCTCGCCGATCTCTATCTGTCGCTCGGCCGCCCGGCCGACGCGGTGAAGGCGGCGCGCGAGGCGGCCGAGATCGTCCGCCGCCGCCGCGCGGGCCGGATCGGTGACGCGCGCGACAGCGACGGCGCGCAGCAGGCGGTGGCGCGCGCCGAGGCCGCCGACGCCAGCCGCTTCGATCCGCTGGCCGGAGCCTTCGCCACGCTGATCCGCGCGAGCTGGGCCGAGGCCGCCCGCGCGCCCGGCCAGGCGGCGGCACTGAGGGCCGAGGCCTTCCTCGCCGCGCAGGACCTGTCGGTGTCGGCCGCCGCGCGCAGCATGGCGCGGACCGCCGCCCGCACCGCCGCCGGCGAGGGACCGCTCGGCGCGCTGGTCCGGCGCCAGCAGGACCTGTCCGACCGCGCCGCCGAACTCGACGCGCGGCTGCTCCGCCAGCTCATCGCCGGCGACGGCGCGCGCATCGCCCAGACCCGCGACCTGATCGCGTCCAACGCGCGCGACCTGGCCGAGGCCGACCGCCGGCTGGCGCACGACTTCCCCAGCTATGCCCGGCTGATCGGCGCGCAGAGCGTCGCGCTCGACGAGGCGCGCGGGCGGCTCGGCAAGGCGGACGGCCTGCTGCTGATCGTCGCGGCGGGGGACGATCTCTACAGCTTCGCGCTGGGGTCCGGTCCCGGGCCCGGCGACATCCGCTGGTCGCGC
The DNA here is from genome assembly GCA_000016765.1 of Rhizorhabdus wittichii RW1. Taxonomy (NCBI): domain Bacteria; kingdom Pseudomonadati; phylum Pseudomonadota; class Alphaproteobacteria; order Sphingomonadales; family Rhizorhabdaceae; genus Rhizorhabdus; species Rhizorhabdus wittichii. The sequence continues at coordinate 2,379,628 of CP000699.1, read as the reverse complement.
CACGCCGGGGCGGCGGCGGTCGGGGAGACGGTCCGCCGGCTGCGTTGCCAGGTCGATCCCAAGGGCTGCGGCGACGCCGCGCCCGGCTGGCCGCCGTTCGATCGCGCGGCGGCGTTCGGCCTCTACCGCGACCTGATCGCCCCGGTCGAACCGGCGCTGGCCGGCAGCCGCGGCCTGTTCGTGGTGACCGGCGGGGCGCTCGCCGAACTGCCGCTCGGCCTGCTGCCGACGGCGGCGCCGGCCACGGGGAGCGCGGATGCGGCGGCGCTGCGCGACACGCCCTGGCTGGCCGATCGCTATGCGCTGACCGTGCTGCCGGCGGTGTCGGTGCTGCGCGCGGCGCCCGTGATTCCGGCGGCCGCCGGCGGCGGCGGGCAGGTCCAGTTCGTCGGCTATGGCGCGCCCAACTTCGTCGGCCCGGCGGGCGGCGGGCGCAACATCGACGATTTCCTGCGCATCCCGCAACCGGTCGACCGCGCGGGACAGGGGCTGGCCGATCCCTCCGCGCTGCGCGAGCTGAGCCCGCTGCCGGGCACCGAGGTCGAGCTCAAGGCGATGGCGGCGACGTTGAGCGCGACCCCCGAACTGCTCCACCTCGGCACCGCCGCGACCGAGGGATCGGTGCGCCGCGACCAGGCGGTCGGCAGCGCGCGGATCATCGCCTTCGCGACCCATGGCATATTGCCGGGCGAGATCGGCGGCCTGCGCGAGCCGGGTCTCGCCTTCACCCCGCCCGAGACGGGATCGCCCGAGGATGACGGCCTGCTCGCCGCGTCGGAGGTGACGGGGATGCACCTGTCGGCCGACTGGGTGATCCTGTCCGCCTGCAACACCGCCACCGCCGACGGCACTCCCGGCGCCGACAGCCTGTCGAGCCTCGGCCGCGCCTTCCTCTATGCCGGGGCGGGGTCGCTGCTCGCCAGCCGCTGGCGGGTCGCCGACGACGCCACGGCGGCGCTGACGGTCGAGACGCTGGTCGCGCGCAAGGCCGGGCTCAGCCGGGCGGCGGCGCTGCAACGAGCGATGCGCGCGGTGCGCACCGGCCGCCGCGCCGACGGATCGGCGCTGCCCGGCTGGTCGCCGGCCTGGGCGCATCCGGCCGCCTGGGCGCCGTTCACCGTCATCGGCTCCGACGACGGCTGAGCCATATAAGGCGGTCGCGATTTCCGAGGCGGCAGATGTTTCCATCCGCCTCGAAATCGCTCTATCGGCTATTCGTGCGGGCGCAGGCCCGTGTTGAGCTTCTCGATGACTTCGGCCAGCGGCTCGGTGACGGTGATGCTGCGGCCCTCGCCGAAGCGGATGCGGGTGCCGTCGCTGACCTGCGAGATGAAGGTCACCTGATGGGCGTTGATCGCGGTTTCGACCCGATCGGTGCCGACGAACATGACGAGCATGCCTTCCTCTCCTTCATTCCTTGGACGAAGAGGATAGCGCGGCGCGCGTCCGCCACAAGCAGACTTTCAGGACAAGGGAGTCCTGCATTTGCGGGTCTGGTGGATGCCGCGCAGGAAACCGCGCCGCGCATAGCCCGCCGCGACCGCGCGTTCGAGCCGGCGCTGCGCGGGGGCCGCGCCGGTCACCTCGCGGACGAGGCCGCGGAACGGGATGAACGAGTTGACGATCGTCTTGCCGCCCGCCTCGGCGAGCTTCCCCGCCTTGTTCTCCTTCTTGACGTCGCCGGTCTTGAAATCCGGTCCGATCACGTCGGTGAGCTCGTGGAAGGCGCGCGAGATGTCGCGGCAGGTGCGGATGCCGGCCATGCCGTAGGGCGCGTCCCACGCCTTTTGCAGCGGAGCCGGGATGTCGGTCTTGGCGACGCCGACGTCGCGAACCGGCTGGCTGGCGATCCGCCCGGCGCTCTTGCCCACCGACTGGAGCCGCCCTTCCTCTTCCGGTGTCTGCGCGTTTTCCGTCTGGGCGTTGTCCGGCTGCCGGGCGCCGGCGGCGAGCGGGGAGGCCGAGCACAGGGCCAGCAAGGCGAAGCGGAGAACGGGCTTGATCATGGCACTTTCCTAGCGGCGGCAATTGCGGGAAGAAAAGAGCGTTATTCTGCTTATCGGGAGCTTGGGGAATGGCCTTGCGTCGTCTTTGTTCCGTCATCGGCCTCGCGCTGCTCGTCGCGGGCACCGCGCAGGCGGAGACCAGCTATGTCCGCGCGGGGCGGCTGGTCGACAGCGAGAAGGGCGTGGTCCTGACCGACCGGCTGATCCGGATCGACGACGGCCGGGTCACCGCCGTCACCCCCTATGCCCCGCCGCCGGCGGGCGCGGCGCTGCTCGACTGGTCGGGCTATACGGTGCTGCCGGGGCTGATCGACATGCATACCCATCTCGCCGACTGGGGGCAGACCAGCAACGTCGCCGAGCCGCTGCTGCACAGCCAGCAGGAGATCGCCTATGTCGGCGCGCGCCACGCCCGCGAGACGCTGCGCGCCGGCTTCACCACCGTCCACGACGTCGGCACCTTCCGCGCCTATAGCGACGTCGCGCTGCGCGACGCGATCGGGCGGGGCGACGTCGAGGGGCCGCGGATGAGCGTGGTCGGCGCCTATATCACCGTGCCGGGCGGCGGCGGCGAGGTGACCGGCTTCGCCCCCGACGTGCAGTTGCCCGCCGACATGCGGGTCGGCGTCGTCACCGGTCCCGAGGATGTGCGGCTCAAGGTCAGCCAGCTGTTCCAGCGCGGGGTCGACTCGATCAAGCTGATCGCGACCGGCGCGGTGCTGGCCGAGGGGACCGAGCCCGGCGTGCAGGAGCTGAGCGAGGAGGAGATGCGCGCGGCGGTCGAGACGGCGAAGGCCAATGGCGGCTGGGTGACGGCGCATGCGCATGGCGCGGCGGGGATCAAGGCGGCGATCCGCGCCGGGGTGCGCGCGATCGAGCATGCCTCGCTGATCGACGACGAGGGCATCGCGCTGGCCAAGGCCAGAGGCGTGTTCCTCGACATGGATATCTATAACGGTGACTATATCGAGGAGGTCGGCACCCGCGAGGGGTGGCCCGCCGATCATCTCCGCAAGAATCGCGAGACCACCGACGCCCAGCGCGAGGGGTTCCGCAAGGCGGTGAAGGCCGGGGTGAAGATCAGCTTCGGCACCGACGCCGGCGTCTATCCGCACGGCCTCAACGCCCGGCAGTTCAAATATATGGTCCGCTACGGGATGACGCCGATGCAGGCGATCCAGGCGGCGACGGTGACGGCGGCGGAGCTGCTCGGCTGGTCGGCCGACGTCGGCGCGGTGGCGCCGGGCCATTATGCCGACATGGTCGCGGTGAAGGCCGATCCGATCGCCGACATCGCCGCGCTCGAAAGCATCGATCACGTCATGAAGGGTGGGGTGCTGGTCCGATAACGCGGTTGCCCTGCGCTTAACCAGCCCGGGCAAGCCTTCCTTAGGGCATCGCGCTCTTTATCTGACCGCTCCTGCTGAGGAGGGACTGAACGAAGGTGAAGGCCCGTCTCGAAGGACCTTCGAGGCTCCTCAGGATGAGCGGAATTGGGTGTTCATGGACCTGCTCAACGTCACCCGAAGCGACCTGCGCGTCGGCGAGGCGATGGCTGCCGCGGCGGCGGCGACCATCGCCGGTCGCCAGGGCGTCGCCGCCATCCCCGCCGTGACCAGGCCGGACAGGGTCGCGCCGGTGGGCGAGCATCCCCGCCGGCCGGCCCGCGCGGCGGCGAAGCGGCTACGGGACGACGATGAGGGCGAGGCGCCGGCCGAGCCGACGCCCGCGCCTAACCTCTACACCGCCGACGCGGCGTTGGAGCGCACCGACCGGGGGACCGGCAGCCGGCTCGACCTGTTCGCCTGAGCGACGGTCAGGCCGCGGCGCCGCGCTCGCGGACGAGGTCGAGGGCGACGTCGACGATCATGTCCTCCTGTCCGCCGACCATCTTGCGGCGGCCGAGCTCGACCAGGATGGTGCGGGTGTCGAGGCCATAGTCCGCCGCCGCCTTCTCGGCATGGCGCAGGAAGCTCGAATAGACGCCGGCATAGCCGAGCGCGAGCGTCTCGCGGTCGACGCGGACCGGGCGGTCCTGGAGCGGGCGGACGAGATCCTCGGCGGCGTCCATCAGCGCGTTGACGTCGCAGCCATGGTTCCAGCCCTTGCGGTCGACCGCGGCGATGAACACCTCTAGCGGGGCGTTGCCCGCGCCCGCGCCCATGCCGGCGAGGCTGGCGTCGATCCGCACCGCGCCCTGCTGTGCCGCGACGATCGAGTTGGCGACGCCGAGCGAGAGGTTGTGGTGCGCGTGCATGCCGCGCTGCGTCTCGGGCCTGAGCACCCGGTCATAGGCCTGGAAGCGGGCGCGCACCCCGTCCATGTCGAGCGCGCCGCCGCTGTCGGTGACATAGACGCACTGCGCGCCGTAGCTCTCCATCAGCAGCGCCTGCTGGGCGAGCGCCTCGGGCTCGATCATGTGGCTCATCATCAGGAAGCCCGACACGTCCATGCCGAGATCGCGGGCGATGCCGATATGCTGCTTCGAGACGTCCGCCTCGGTGCAATGGGTCGCGACGCGGACCGAGCGGACGCCGATGTCATAGGCGCGGCGCAGCTCGTCGACGGTGCCGACGCCGGGCAGGATCAGCGTCGTCAGCACCGACCGGGTCAGCACGTCGGCGACGGCCTCCAGCCATTCCCAGTCGGTGTGGGCGCCGAAGCCGTAGTTGAAGCTGGCGCCGTTGAGGCCGTCGCCATGCGCGACCTCGATCGCGTCGACCCCGGCCTCGTCGAGCGCCTGGGCGATCGCGCGGACATGGTCGATGCCGTACATGTGGCGGATCGCGTGCATGCCGTCGCGCAGCGTCACGTCCTGGATGTAGAGCTTGTCCTTGCCGACGTCGAAGCTCATGCCGCGGCCCTCCGTTCGATGATGCGCTGCGCGAGCAGCTCGCCGGTCGCCTTGGCGGCGGCGGTCATGATGTCGAGATTGCCCGAATAGCTGGGCAGATAGTCGCCGGCGCCCTCGACCTCGAGGAACACCGAGGTCTTGATGCCGGTGAACTCGCCGCGGCCGGGGATCTTCAGCTTGTTGTTGTCGCCGAAGCGCTCGAACTGGACCTCCTGCTTGAGGCGGTAGCCCGGCACATAGGCCTGCACCTTCGCGACCATCGCCGCGACCGAGGCGCGGATCGCCTCCTCATCGGCGCCCTCGGACAGGGTGAAGACGGTGTCGCGCATGATCATCGGCGGCTCGGCCGGGTTGAGGATGATGATCGCCTTGCCCTGCGCGGCGCCGCCGACCTTCTCGATCGCGCTCGCCGTGGTGCGGGTGAACTCGTCGATGTTGGCGCGGGTGCCGGGACCGGCCGAGCGCGACGAGACCGACGCGACGATCTCGGCATAATGGACCGTGGCGACCTGGCTGACGGCGGCGACGATCGGGATCGTCGCCTGGCCGCCGCAGGTGACCATGTTGACGTTGGTCGCGTCGAGATGCTCGTCCATGTTGACGGGCGGGATGGTGAAGGGGCCGATCGCCGCCGGGGTCAGGTCGACCACCAGCTTGCCGTCGGCGCGCAGCGCCTCGTCATGGACCTTGTGGGCATAGGCGGAGGTCGCGTCGAAGACGACGCCGATCTCGGCATAGTCGGGCAGCTTCTTCAGCCCCTCGATCCCCTCATGCGTGGTCGCGATGCCGCGCTCGCGCGCCATGGCGAGGCCCTCGGACGCCGGATCGATGCCGACGACCGCCGCCAGCTCCATGTTCTGGGGATATTTGATCATCTTGATCATCAGGTCGGTGCCGATATTGCCCGATCCGATGATCGCCGCCTTGACCTTCTGGCTCATCGTCACGCTCCGTAAGTGAATGTGCAGGTGCCGAGACCGCCGATCCGCGTGCGGACCTCGTCGCCCGGCGTCAGCGCGACCATCGGGCCGAGCGCGCCGGACAGCAGGATGTCGCCCGCGCGCAGCGGCTGGCCGCGCGCGGCGAGGGTGTGGGCCAGCCACTGGACCGCGTTGAGCGGATGGCCGAGGCAGGCCGCGCCCGCGCCGAGCGAGACGACCGCGCCGTTGAACTCCATGACCATGCCGCAGCTGTAGAGATCGAGCCCGGCGAGCGGCTTCGGATCGTCGCCGAGCACGAAAAAGGCGGAGGAGCCGTTGTCGGCGACGGTGTCGGCGAAGCTGATCTTCCAGTCGGCGATGCGGCTGTCGACGATCTCGATCGCGGCGACCGCATGGTCGATCGCCCCCGCGATCGCCTCGGGCGAGGCGTCGGCATCGGTGATGTCGCGGCCGAGGACGAAGGCGATCTCCGCCTCCGCCTTGGGCTGGATCGCGCGGGCGGGATCGAGCCGGCCGCCGTCGGCGACCCGCATGTCCTCGAACAGCGCGCCGAAGTCGGGACGGTCGACGCCGAGCTGCGCCTGGACTGCCTTGGCGGTCAGCCCGATCTTGCGGCCGGCGAGGCGACGGCCTTCGCCGATCCAATGCGCGGTGTTGATCGCCTGCACCGCATAGGCGCCATCGATGTCGGTGGGGTCGAGCACGTCGCGCAGCGGCGCGATCGGGCCGGCGGCATAGGCCTCGCGCAGGCGGCGGGCGGTGGGTTCGAGATCCTTCTCCATGACTCCGGGGTACGTCCGGGCGCGGCGCGGGGTCAAATCCGGCTTGCACTCAATTCCCGCCATGTGGGAAATGGGCGGATGACCCGGATCGGAACCTCGGCCCCGCAGACGCTGACCAGATCGCTGCTGCTGCTCGAGCGCATCATCGACGACGATCGCGGCCTGTCGCTGTCGGTGCTCGCCGGGGAACTCGGCATTTCCTCATCGAGCGCGCACCGGCTCGCGGTCGGCTTCGAGAAGAGCGGCTTCCTGCTGCGCGTCGGGCGCGGCCATTATGTCGCGGGGCCGGTGCTGCTGCGGCTGGCGGGCGCGCGGCGCGACTGGGGCAGCTTCGCCGCGCGGGTCAGCCGGCCGATCCTGGGCCGGCTGTCGCGGCAGACCGGCAAGACCGTCCACCTCGGCGTGTTCGAGGAGAATATGGTCACCTATCTGCTCAAGATCGGCGACCGCAAGGGCGAGACGATCTCGCGCCAGGGGATGCAGCTCGAAGCCTATTGCTCGGGAATCGGCAAGGTGCTGCTCTCGCACCTGCCCGCCGGCGAGCGCGACGCCTATCTCGCCACCGGCCCGTTCGTCGGGCTGACCCCGACCACGATCACCTCGGCCGCGGCGCTGCGGACCGAGCTCGATGCGGTGCGTGGCCAGGGCTATGCGATCGACAATGAGGAGATGGTGCCCGGCCTGATCTGCATCGCCGCGCCGGTCGCGCGCGCGGGCGACGTGGTCGCGGCGGTGTCGATGGTCGTCTCGCACGACGGGCCGCCCTGCGCGCCCGCCGACCTGCTGCCGCCGCTCCGCCGTGCGATCGCCGAGATCGAGGCGCGGCTCTTCCCCTATACCGACGAGGGCGTCAGCGCGGGGTGAGGCCCCCGAACAGCAGCTCGACCTGGGTGTCGATCACCTGCTCGATCGTGAAGCGGCCGTCAGGCCGGAACCAGTCGACCGTGCCGTTGAGCAGCTCGATGATCATGCGCAGCGTGATGTGGAGGTTGAGGTCGCTGCGGAACTGGCCCTGGCGGACGCCGTCCTGCAGCACGCCGTACCAGATCTGGAAGATGTCCTGCCAGGCTTCCTCGACATAGCTGAACCGCTCGGACTTGGCGAAGAACTTGCGGTCGTTGGCGACGATCTTGAGGAGATCGGGCTCCTGGACCAGGTTCTGCAGGCCGAACTGGATCATCTGCCGCAGCCGGTCGGGCGCGTCGGCGTCGCTATGCGCGATCACCTCATATTGCTTGAGCAGCGGCAGCACGAACGGACGGACCAGCTCGTCGAGCATGTCGTCCTTGGTCGCGAAATGATAATAGAGGCTTCCCGACAGGATGCCGGCGGCGTCGCCGATCTCGCGGATGCTGGCGGACTCGAAGCCCTTCTCGGCGAACAGGGTCCGCGCGATCTGCAATATCTCCTCGCGCCGGCCGCTCTTGCGCCGCGTCGACGAGCGTTCCGCTGTCGCAACCTCCTTGGGCAAGCCTTTTCTCCTGTGTAGCGGCCTCTGGCCGGTCATCTAGCAACAGCGCCGCAGTCGAGCAACCGGATGCTCGACCTCGTCGTCGGCCGGTGCCACCGGCGCCCGGGCCGAGATCGTGCCGGCCGCCCGGTGAACCGCTTGGCTGAAGCCGGGAAACCGGGCGATCGCAGCGAAACCTTTGTCAGCCTAGGCACGGCCTGCTCGGCCAAGCAAGCGCTTTTTATGCGTCGTGAGACATGTTCAATATCCGATATAGTCTCACGCAATCGCATTATTTGCAGGACCCAAACTCGAAAATGGGTTGACGGGGAGGGAGTCGGAAATCATAACCAAGCGATCGCTAGGTTTGTTGTTTGATTACGGTTGGGGCGCGCGGTCAGGGACCGCCGATGCTTCCAAAGGGAGAGGCAGAGCAGGTGTCGAAGCGAAATTTTGGCATATTCTTCGAGATGTCGGTGCGCGGGCGCTCCGCCGAGGTCGAGCAGAAGACCTTCCACAACGTGCTGGAGCAGATCGATATCGCCGACCAGCTCGGCTATGACGCCGCCTGGTTCGTGGAGCATCATTTCACCCGCGGCTTCTCGCACTCCTCGGCGCCCGACCTGATGCTCGCCGCCGCGGCGCGGACGACCAAGAACATCAAGCTCGGCCTCGGCGTGATGCTGCTGCCCTTCCTCAGCCCGATCCGGGTGGCGGAGCGGGTCGGCACGCTCGACGTGATCAGCAACGGCCGCGTCCTGTTCGGTACCGGGCGCGGCGCGTCGCCGCTCGAATATCAGGCGTTCCAGCGCCCGTTCGAGCAGAGCCGCCAGATCTGGGAGGACCATCTCGACGCGGTGCTGGAGATCTTCAAGGCCGACGGCGCCGAAGTGACCCGCAGCGGCAAATATTACGAGATTCCGGGCGTGTCGGTCCTGCCCCGCGTCGTCCAGAAGCCGCACCCGGAGGTCTGGGTCGCCTCGACCAGCCTCGACGGCTTCCTCGCCGCCGCCAAGCATGGCTATCACCTGCTGTGCATGCCGATCCTCAAGGGCCTCTCCGGCCTCGCCGACGACATCGCCGAATATAAGGCGGAGCTGGCCCGCAACGGCTTCGATCCGGCCAAGGCGCGGATCGCGATCATGGTGCCGTGGCACGTCACCCACGCCGATTCGGACATCGAGGCGATCGTCAGCGCCTATATCTGGTACCTGCGCCGGCAGATCAGCCTGGTCGCGCCGCCCGACTATACCGACGCGCGCCACGCCACCCATCGCCTGTTCGGCCAGACCGCGGTCGGCATGACCGAGGAGAAGGCGCTCCAGGAACTGACCGACAACCGCATGGTGGTGATCGCCAATCCCGAGGAATCGCGCAAGGCGATGGACGAGTTCTTCGCCGCCGGCGCGACCGACCTGATCCTCCAGTTCGAGGTGGGCGGCATCGCCCATAGCGAGATCGTGAGCTCGATGAACCTGTTCGCGAAGGAGGTCGCCGGCTTCGCCGATACCGACATCCCCGCGCGCAAGCTCAGCGCCGCCGTCGGAGGCTGACATGCAGTGGCATACGCGCCGGGACCTCCTGGCGGCCCGTCCGTCCGCGCCCGCGGGCTCCATTCTGTTCGCCGGCGAGCCGACCGAGGCGGTGATCGGCCTCGGTCCGCAGGACTGGGACGCCGCCGAGGCGATCGCGCGCGAAGCGCTGAAGGGATGCGAGCTGGGCGCCCGTGACCGGGTGCTGATCGCGATGGAGCAGCCGGCCTCGCTGTCGGTCGCGCTGCTCGCCCGCGCCGCCGCGCCGCTCGTCCAGTCGGTGGCGGTCACCGGCGCGCGCGGCCGGATGCGGCTGCTGGCGGCGATCCGCTCGCTCAAGCCGACGGTGCTGATCACCACGCCGTGCGGCGCCGCCGATTTCCTCGCGCGGCTCTACATGGAGTTCAACGTCGACCCGGTCGAGCTGGGCCTCGAACGGATCGTCATCGGCGGCGAGGTCGCGACCGCCGGCCTGCGCAAGCGCCTTGCCCGCGAGTTCGAGGCCGAGGTCGCCGAGCTCTATTTCGATCCCTTCTTCGGCCTGCCGCTCGCCTGGCGCTGCGGCGGCCCGTGGGAAGCGGTGGGCGGCACCATCGCGCTCGCGGCGACCGACAGCGACAGGATCGTCGCCGAGGACCTGGGCGACGACGTCGGCGACGCCGAGATCGTCGTGCGGCCGACCTTCTGCGCGGCGCTGAAGGACGATGTGCTGCGCACCGGCACGCTGCGCGCCGCGCCGAAGAGCGACGCCGGCCTGTTCGACCGCACCCTTGGCGACCATGTGCTGCTGCGCGGCCGCTGGGTGTCGCTCGACGCGCTGCGCCGGCAGCTCGCGCTGATCGACGGCGTGTCGGCCTGGACGCTGGAGATCGATCGCGGCGACCGCACGCTCGACGCGGCGACGCTCAAGGTCGGCTTCAACCGCGAGACGCTGGTCAAGAATCCGATGTGGCTGAGCCGGGTCGACCAGGCGATCGCCGCGGCCTGCCCGGTGTCGATCGCGGTCGAGACCTCGTTCGCCGGGGAGATCGAGGGCAAGCCGCGCGGCGTCGTCCACGACCTGCGCGGCCAGCATGGCGACGCGCCGGGGATCGCGGCATGAGCCGCCGGGTCATCCTGACCGGGGCGGCCGGCGCGATCGGCGCCGCGATCGCCGAGCTGCTGGCCGCGCGCGGCTGGCAGGTGATCGGCGTAGACCTCGCCTTTCCGGGCGCCTCGCCCGCGCTGGCCGAGCGGGTCGCGCAGGACATCACCGACGCGGGGGGCTACCAGGCCGCGCTCGACCGCATCGTGGCGGGCGGCCCGGTCCACGGCCTGGTCAACTGCGCGGGCGTCGCGCAGGTCGGCCGTTTCCTCCAGCTCGAACCGCGCTGGGACCTGCTGGTCGCGGTCAACCTGACCGCGGCGATCCAGGCCTGCCACGTCGTCGTGCCGTCGATGATCGAGGCCGGCGGCGGATCGGTGGTCAACATCATCTCCGATTCGGCGCGGGCCGGGGCGGCGGGGGAAGCCGTCTACTCGGCGGCCAAGGGCGGCCTCGCCGCCTTCACCCGCAGCCTGGCGCAGGAGGTCGGCCGCTTCGGCGTCCGCGTCAACAATGTCTCCCCAGGCCCGGTTCGCACGCCGATGTCGGCGGCGCATGGCGACGTGATGGACAAGCTCGCCGCCAAGACGCCGATGAAGCGCGTGGCCGAGGCGTCGGACATCGCCGGCGCGGTCGCCTTCTTCCTGGGCGACGATTCGGCCTTCGTCACCGGCCAGACCTTGAGCGTCAGCGGCGGTCTGACGATGGTGGGCTGACCATGGCATCGACCGACACCCTGACCGCCCATCGCAGCATCGCGCACCTGCTGCGCGACCGCGCCATCGACCATGCCGATCGGATCGCGGTGCGCGAGGGCGACCGCGAGACCAGCGTCCGCGACCTCCACGACGCGGCGCGCCGCATGGCCCGCGCGCTGATCGCGGCCGGGATCGCGCCCGGCGACTTCGTCGTCTGCTGGGCGCCCAACGTCACCCGCTGGGTGATCGCGGCGCACGCCGCCTGGATGGCGGGCGCGGTGCTGATGCCGCTGTCGACCCGGCTCAAGGCGCGCGAGGTCGGCCCGCTGCTGGAGGCGACCGGCGCCAAGCTGCTCGTCACCGTCGGCGAATGCGCGGGCACCCGGCTGATCGACATCGTCAAGGCGGCTTACGGCGCGGGAACCGACCGGCCGTTCGACCGGCTGCCGGCGGTGCGCCGCATCGTCCGCCTCGACGAGGACTCCGCTTCCGCGCCGGGCGAGGTCGGCTTCGCCGATTTCCTGGCGAGCGGCGAGGGCGTGTCCGACGCCGATCTCGATGCGGTGATCGCCGGGATCGACGAGGAGATGCTGGCCGAGGTGATGTTCACCTCGGGATCGACCGGCGCGCCCAAGGGGGTACAGCTCAGCCATGGCCAGCTGATGCGCGCCTATCGCGACTGGGCCGACGTCGCGGCGCTGCGCGCGGGCGACGTCTATCTGGTGATCCCGCCCTTCTCGCACGGCTTCGGCCTCAACGCGGGCATCCTCGCCAGCGCCGAGCGCGGCATGACGATGGTGCTGATGGACATCTTCGATCCGGCGCGCGCGCTGGACCTGATCCTGCGCCACGGCATCACCGTCGCCTCGGGGCCGCCCAACCTCTACCTCGCCCTGCTCGACCAGCGCGCCCGCACCGGCGCCGAGGTGACGACGATGCGCGTCTGCTTCATCGGCGCGGCGAGCGTGCCGATGGAGCTGCTGCGCCGGGTCCGCGCCGAACTGGGCGTACGGCGCGCGATCAACGCCTATGGGCTGATCGAGGGCTGCGTCGTCTCGATGACCCGCGCCGACGATCCCGAGGACGTCGTCTCGACGACCACGGGGCGGCCGATGGACGGGGTCGAGGTCCGCATCGTCGACGACGGGAACCGGCCGGTGCCGCAGGGCCAGACCGGCGAGATCGTGATGCGCGGCTACAACGTCATGCAGGGCTATTGGCGCGAGCCCGAGCTGACCGCCGCCGCGATCGACGCCGACGGCTGGCTGCACAGCGGCGACATCGGCCTGCTCGAAAGCCATGGCTGCATCCGCATCGTCGACCGCAAGAAGGACATGTTCACCTGCGGCGGCTTCAACGTCTACCCGGCCGAGGTCGAGAACCTGTTGCTGTCGTCGGGGCTGATGTCGGCGGTGTCGGTGGTGGGCGTCGCCGACCGGCGGCTGGGCGAGGTCGGCGTCGCCTTCGTCATCCCGCATCCGGGCAGCGACGTCACCGCCGAGGCGCTGACCGCCTGGGCCCGCGAGAACATGGCCAACTACAAGGTTCCCCGGACCTTCGTGCTCGGCACGGAGCTTCCGCTCAACGCAAATGGCAAGGTGGCGAAAGATGTACTGCGAACGAGCGCCCGCCAATATTCAGACGCTGGACAAGCCTGACATGGCGCGCATGAAATTCTCCGCCTTCCTGCTCTACCACCAGCATGCCGGCTGGAGCGAGAAACAGGTCTACGACTACAACACCGAGCTGGTCGAGCATCTCGAGGAATGCGGCTTCGACGGCGTCTGGGTCGCCGAGCATCATTTCCGTGACTATGGCCTGTGCACCAACATCCCGGCGATGCTGTCCTACCTCGCCGCGCGCACCTCGAAGATCCGGCTCGGCAGCGGCGTGCTGATCCTGCCGCTGCACAACCCGATCCTGATCGCCGAGGAGATCGCCCAGCTCGACCTGCTGTCGAACGGCCGCTTCGACTTCGGCATCGGTCGCGGCTACCAGTCGCTCGAGTTCAGCCGGCTCGGCGTCGACCTGTCCGAGGCGCGCGAGCGGTTCGACGAGGCGCTCGACCTGATCAACCGGCTGTGGCGCGAGGACGACGTCAGCCATACGGGCAAATTCTACAGCTGCGAGAGCGTCAACCTGAAGCCCCGGCCGTTGCAGAAGCGGATCCCGACCTGGGTGGCGTCGGTCAGCCCCGACACGGTGCAGCGCTATGCGGCGCGCGGCCTGCCGATCATGGCCGACGCGCTGGCGACCTTCGGCTCGCTCAAGCGCGCGGCGGAGGCCTGGCAGGAGGCGATGACGGCGGCGGGCCACGCCGTCGACGGCCACTCGCTATGCGCGATGCGCAGCGTCTACGTCGCCGACACCAACGAGAAGGCGCGCGAGGACTTCCGCGCCTTCGAGGCCGGCTTCGACCGCGGCAAGATCATCAACAAGGAAAGCGCGCCGATCGACCCCAAGACGGGCAAGATCGCCAAGGGCTACGAGTCCTGGGAAGCCAAATATATGAAGGGCGGCGAGGTCAGCGACGATTTCCGCTGGGACAAGATGGAGGTGATCGGCGATCCCGAGCGCGTGATCGGCCAGGTGAGGATGCTGCAGGATTTCGGCTATTCGAACCTGATGTGCGACTTCGGCAGCACCCGGCCGCTGCCGATGGCCGAGATGAAGCGCCTGGTGTCCTTCTTCGCCAAGGAGGTGATGCCGGCGTTCCGGTAGGGGGCAGGGCAGGATCGAACCGTCCTCCCCTTCGTCATTCCCGCGAAAGCGGGAATCCACGGAAACGGGACGCTGTTTGATGGGAGGTGCCGCCGTCCATGGATTCCCGCTTTCGCGGGAATGACGATTGGGGGAGACGCCTGAGATGCCGGCCTCCGCCGGCATGACGAACTGGGTAGAGGAGGACGGAGTCGGGCGTGGAGAGGCAGGCGTTTTCGGGCAAGGCGGCGATCGCCGGGGTCGGCTATACGCGCTTCAGCCGCGAATCCGGCCGGACCGTGCTCGACCTGACGATGGAGGCCGTCCATGCGGCGGTCGCCGACGCCGGTCTCGAAGGCCGCGACGTCGACGGGCTGCTGTCCTACGCCTTGTCTGATTCGGTGCCGACCCACATGGTCGCGCGGATGCTCGGCCTCGCCGGCCATGGCTGGACCAACGACTATCATGGCGGCGGCAGCCAGGCGGCGGCGATCCTCGGCGACGCGGCGATGGTCGTCGCGGCGGGGCTCGCCGAGACGGTGGTGGTCTATCGCTCGCTCAACGGCCGCAGCGGCAAGCGCATGGGGCAGATCTCGCTCGGGTCGAGCGATGGGATGGAGGAGCAGTTCCTCACCCCCTACGGCTTTCGCGGGCCGGTCAACCTGTTCGCGCTGGCGGCGCAGCGCTACCTCCACGATCGCGGCCTGGCGCCCGACGAACTCGGCCCGCTGGTGGTGCGGCAGCGCGCCAAGGCGGTCGCCAACCCCAAGGCGCTGCTGCGCGATCCGCTGACCATCGACGACTATCGCGCCGCGCCGATGATCGCCTCGCCGCTGCGCCGGCTCGACTGCTGCCTGGAGACCGACGCCGCCTGCGCGATCGTGGTGACGACGCCCGATCGGGCGCGCGCCCTGCGCAACCGGCCGGTCCATATCCTCGGCGCGATCCGCGCGGGCGGGCGCGGGGCCGGGGCGATGGACAAGGCGGGCGACGATCCCGCCCGCATCTTTTCCGCCCATGTGGCGCCGCGCTTCTATGCCGCGACGGGTGTCGCGCCGGCCGATATCGACCTGGTGCAATGCTACGACGCCTATTCCTACCTGATCCTCCAGCAGCTCGAGGATTTCGGCTTCCTCGCCCCCGGCGAGGTCGCCGACTTCGCGGCCAGGGGCGAGGCGGGGCGCGGCTTCGCGCTCAACACCAATGGCGGGCTGCTGTCCGAAGGCTATGTTCACGGCCTCAACAACGTCGTCGAGGCGGTGGAGCAGCTCCAGGGCAAGGCGGGCGACCGGCAGGTCGAGGCCGCGACCGCCCTGTGCACCGGCTTCGGCGGCAATTTCGGCTCGGCGCTGCTGCTCGGGCTGGAGGCGTGAAGGACAGGCGATGAGCGATACACCCCCCGAACCGCACAATTGGGGCCGCTGGGGCGCCGAGGACCAGATCGGCGCGGCCAACCTGCTGACGCCCGCGGTGGTGAAGGGCGGCGCCGGCGCGGTCGCGCGCGGCCGGGTGGTGAGCCTCAGCCTGCCGATCAAGGGATCGACGTCGAGCAACGCGCCCTGCACCGTGCCGCACCTGCGCGGCCGGCCGTTGCCGCAGCATTTCATGTCGATCGACGGTGGCGACTATCTCGCCGGGGCGAAGCCGCCCGCCGGCCTGTCGATTGCCGACGACGCGCTGATCGTCTCGCCGCACGGCACCACCACGCACATGGACGCGCTGTGCCATATGTGGAATGGCGACCGCCTCTACAACGGCCATGACAGCGCGCGCATCCGCAGCTACGGCGCGCTCCGCTGCGGCATCGAGCAACTGCCGGGGATCGCGACGCGCGGCGTCTTCCTCGACGTCGCCCGCCATCGCGGCCGCGACATCCTCGACCCCGCCGACCGCATCGGCGCCGCCGACCTGGAGGCGATGTGCGCCGCCGCCGGCGTCACCATCGGCGCGGGCGACGCGGTGGTGCTGCGCACCGGCTGGACCAAGCAATTCTACCGGAGCAGCGAGACCTATTGGGGCGGCGAGCCGGGTCTCGCCACCGACGGCGCGCTGTGGCTGGCCGCGCGCGACGTCGTCGCGGTCGCCGCCGACAACAGCGCGATCTGCGGCCTCAACGCCGATGGCGGCGCCGACGAGGAGCTCGACGGCGACATCCACATGATCTTCCTGTGGCGGCACGGCATCTACCTGATGGAGATGCTGTGGCTGGAGGAACTGGCCGAGGCCGCGCCCGCGACCTTCCAGTTCGTCGTCGCCCCGCTCAAGATCGTCGGCGGCACCGGCAGCCCGATCAACCCGCTGGCGATTCTCTGACATGGCCAGCAAGCCGCTTCCCCAGCCGACCGAGCTGACCGCGCCCTATTGGCGCGCGGCGGCGGAGGGGCGGCTGGCGTTGCAGCATTGCCGGGGCTGCGGCCGCTGGATCCATTTCCCCGAGCCGCGCTGCGCGGAATGCGGATCGGACCAGTTCGACTGGAATGAGGTCTCGGGACGCGGCACCGTCGCGACCTTCAGCATCGTCCATCGCAGCTTCGTCGCGGGTTTCGACGGCGAGCCCTATGTCATCGCCTGGATCGACCTTCCCGAACAGCCGGGCCTGCGCGTGTTCGGCAACGTCACCGGCTGCGCGCCCGAGGCGGTGCGGATCGGGATGCCCGTGGAGCTGTGGTTCGAGCGGCGCGGCGACATGGCGATGCCCAATTTCAGGATGATCGAACGAGGGGAGCAGGAATGAGCGGCAAGGCGCCCTACGGCAATTACGCGCATGCGGTACTGACCAACAACGCGGCCCGCACGCCCGACGATATCGCGCTGGTCTATCGCGGCGAGAGCTACAGCTTCGACGCGCTCAACCGCCGGGTGAACCGCACCGCCAACGCGCTGCGCGCGCTGGGCGTGGCGCCGGGGCAGAAGGTCGCCTCGCTGCTCGGCGAGGCGCTGCACGTCGCCGAGACCTATTTCGCGGAAGCGAAGATCGGCGCGGTGATCGCCGCCTTCAATCCCTATTGGGCGCCCGACATGGTGGTCGAGATGGCGCGCCGGTCGAAGATCGACTGGCTGACCATCGACGCGCCCAATGCGAAGTTCGCCGAGACCGTCCGTGCCGAACTGCCCGAGGTCAGGCTGATCGCGGTCGGCACCCGCATCGAGGGCGCGGTGTCGCTCGACGACGCGCTCGCCCAGGCATCGGACGAGGAACCGCCGCTCGGCGCCTTCTTCGACGATCCGATGGGCTTCTTCTACACCTCGGGCACCACCGGCACCTCCAAGGCGGTGGTCCACAGCCATTCGTCCTGCATCCAGATGAGCACGGTGCTGTACGAGGTCGAGCGGTCGACGGACTCGGTCTGGGGGTCGGGGCCGATCATCTGGGGGATCGGCTTCCCCTGCACGATCGGCGCGGCCCTCTATGCGGGGATGAAGGTCGCGCTCGAGGATGACCTCGGCCCGGCGCGGCTGCTCGACGCGGTCCAGCGCGAGCGCATCTCACACATCACGATGATCCCCAGCCAATGGGCCGACATATTGTCGAACCACCCGCACCAGGATTTCGACCTGTCGTCGCTCAAGGTGATCCTGCTCGGCGGCGAGCCGATCTCGCCCAACATCTTCTCGCGGCTGATGGAGCGGCTGCCCGGCCTGTCGCTCTACAGCTTCTACGGCCAGTCCGAGGGCCCCTATAACTGCGTCAACACGATCACCGAGGCGCATCTGGCGGCGACCTCTGGCCGGGCGCGGGTGGGGCAGGCGGTGCGGACCATCGGCGCCAACGGCGAACGCGTCGTCGGCGTGCCGGGCGAGATCGTCATGACCGGCCCCCACCTGTTCCAGGGCTATGACGGCCAGCCCGACAAGACCGCCGAGGTGCTCAAGGGCGGCTGGTTCCACACCGGCGACCTTGGCCTGATGGACGAGAGCGGGCGGCTGACCGTGCTCGGCCGCAAGGAGGACGCGATCAGCCGGGGCGGCCATTATCTGCGGCCGATCCAGATCGAGGACGTCGCCGGCACGATCGAGGGCGTGGCCGAGGCCGGCGTCGCGGGCAGCCCGGCGGGCGCGCCCGAGCAGAAGATCATCCTCGCCGTCTCGCCCCAGCCGGGCGCGACGCTCGACGAGGCCGGGCTGCACGCGCGGCTCCAGGCGCTGCTGCCGGCCGAGGCGATGCCCGACCTGATCGTCGTCGCCGACAGCCTGCCGCACGGCAACGACGCCTCGGGCGGGCGCGGCAAGCTGCTGCGGCGCGAGATCCGCGCGCTCTACGAAGACCGGCTGGGCGGATGACGGTGCGCGAGCGCATCGAGGGCCGCTGGGACCCGGCCTTCCGCCGGGTCGCCGACGCCTTTCTCGGGCTGTTCGATCCCGCCCGCGACGGCGCGACCGAGGTCGGCGCGGCGATGTGCCTGATCGTCGAGGGGCGGGTCGTCGCCCATATCTGGGGCGGTGTCGCCGACAGCGCGGGGACGCCGTGGCGGGCCGAGACCGCGCCCTGCGTCTTCTCCTGCACCAAGGGCGTGGCGGCGAGCCTGTTCCACATCCTCGCTGAGAAGCACGGCGTCGACTATGACGCGCCGGTCGCGCGCTGGTGGCCCGAATTCGCCGCCGCCGGCAAGGCCGACATCACCGTCCGCGAGCTGCTCGCGCACCAGGCCGGGCTCGGCCGCCTGCCCGATCCGGCGGCGCCGGGCCATGTCCTCGACTGGGACCGCGTCACGGCCGCGCTCGCCGCTGCGCCGGCCTTCGGGACGCGGCCGCGCCGGTCGGGCTATCATGCGCTGACCTTCGGCTGGCTGGTCGGCGAGCTGATGATGCGGATCGCCGGCGACGATCTCGACACGCTGCTCGACCGCCATCTCAACGGGCCGCTCGGCACCCGCTTCGCCTGGCGCGGCGCGGCGGTTCCGGCGGGCGGCGTCGCGATGCTCGCCTCGGCCAATCCGGGCGAACCGGTCTGGGCGACCGACGGCGACGCGCGCTTCGCCGGCGTCACCTCGCTCGACGACTGGACCCTGCTGACGCCCGCCGTCGCCGCCTCGGCCGGCTGGCGCGCGGCCAACGGGCTCGGCGCGGGCGGCCATTCGGACGCGTTCAGCCTCGCCACCATTTATGCCGCGCTGATCGACCGCCGCGCGCCGATCCTGCCGCGCGAACGGCTCGCGCTCGCCACCGCCGAGCAATATCGCGGCGAGGACGCGCTGCTCGGCAACGACGTCGCCTATGGGCTGGGCTACCAGCTTCCGGCCGGCGGCGTCTCGCTCGGCCATGTCGATGGGCCGGGCACGGCGCTGTTCGGTCATAAGGGCGCCTATGGATCGATCGGCGTCGCCGATCCCGATCGCGGCTTCGCGCTCGGCTATGTCACCAATTTGTGCGGCGAGATGGGCGATCGCAGCCGCAACGGGGCGCTGCTCGACGCGGCGCTGGCCTGCTTCTGACAGCCTAGAGGAGGGGACGATGCGCATCTCGATGGCGCTGGGCCTGAACCAGTTCGACAATCCGGCCGAGTTTATGTCGGTCGCGGCGATCGCCGAGATGGCGCGCGCGCTGGAGACGGCCGGGATCGACGCCTGCTACGTCACCGATCACCCCGCGCCTGCCCACGCCTGGCTGGCGGCGGGCGGCCATTCGGCGCTCGATCCCTTCGTCCAGCTCACCGCCGTGGCGGCGGTCAGCACGAAGCTGAAGCTCCACAGCCAGATCGTCGTGCTGCCCTATCGCAACCCCTTCCTCACCGCCAAGGCGGCGGCCAGCCTCGACGTGATCTCCGGCGGGCGGATGATCATGGGGGTCGGGGTCGGCTATATGAAGGCCGAGTTCGCGGCGCTCGGCGTGCCGTTCGAGAAGCGTGGCGCGCTGGTCGACGAGGCGCTGCAGGCGATGAAGCTCGCCTGGACCGGCGAGCCGGTCAGCTTCACCGGCCAGTTCTTCGACGCGCAGGAGGTGCAGCTGCTGCCGCTGCCGGTCCAGCGGCCCCACCCGCCGATCTGGTGCGGCGGCAACAGCGAGAAGGCGATCCGCCGCGCCGTCGCCTGGTGCGACGGCTGGGCGCCCTTCCCGGCGCGCGGCAAGCTCAGCGCGATCACCGGCACCGATCAGCTCACCTCGGTCGCGGAGCTCGCCGACAAGATCGCCTTCGCCAGGGACTTGTGCGCCGAGCAGGGGCGGACCCGGCCGTTCGACGTCTGCATGGTCCCGTTCGACATGACCCTCTACAACGGCACTCGCCTCAACGCGCAGGCGATCATCGACCAGCTCGAGGAGCTGGCGGCGGCCGGGGTGACATGGAGCGCGGTCGCGCTGCCGCAGAACGACCGCGGCCAATATGTCGAGAATGTCCTGTGGTTCGGCGAGGAGGTGCTGTCCCGGATCGGCGGCCGGGCATGACCGCGCCCGTCGACGACCGGCCGGTGCCGGAGATCAGGCTGGGCGGCATGCTCTTCTCGCTCGCCCAGCCCGATCCGGGCTGGGAGCGCCATTTCCACCGCTGGTACGAGCGCGACCATTTCTATGCGGGCTGCATGGCGGGGGCGGGCTTCTTCGCCGGCCGCCGCTGGCTCGCCACCCGCGCGATGCGGGCCGAGCGCTTTCCCGCGACGACGCCGGTCGCCGACGACATCCGCGACGGCAGCTTCCTCGTCACCTATTGGGTGCTGGGCGAGCGGCTCGACGAGACGATCACCTGGTCGGTCGAGCAGGTGCTGCGCCTCCACCAGCAGGGCCGGATGGAGGCGCCTCGCCGCAACATTTCGACCGGCTATTACCGCTATGCCGGCGGCGCCTTCCGCGACGCGGACGGGGTGCCGGCCGAGCTGGCGCTCGACCATGGCTATCCGGGGGTGATGGCGATCATGGTCGACGCGGCCGGGGACGGCGACACGGTCGCCGACTGGCTGCGCGACGACGTGCTGCCGGGCCTGATCGCGGGAACGGCGGTGCCGATGGCGCTGTGCTTCCGGCCGGTGCCGCTGCCCGACAATGCGCCGGGCAATGTCGCGCGGCCCGACCCCGCCTATTTCCGGCAGCGGGTGATGGTGCTCGCCTTCTTCGACACGGCGGCGCTGGCCGACTGGGACGCGGTGCCGCGCGCCGTCGACGCCGCGCTCCAGGCGTCGGGGCGCGGCGCGCTCGTCTTCGCCGGGCCGTTCATTCCCACGGTGCCCGGCACCGACATGCATGTGGACCAGCTATGACCGATCGTCTTTTCCCTGATGGCGCCGTGCTGCTGTTCGGCGGCAGCGGCGGGCTCGGCGGCGCGATCGCCCTCGAATTCGCCCGCGCCGGCAGCGCGGTGGCGCTCGGCTATCGCGGCAACCGCGAGAAGGCCGAGGCGATGGCGGCCGAGATCGCGGCCGTGGGGGTCGAAGCCAGCACCGTCCAGGCCGACCTCACCGACCGCGCCAGCGTCGAGGCCGCGATCGCCGCGACGATCGAGCGGCACGGCCGGGTCCACAGCATCGTCTTCGCCGCCGGCCCGCTGGTGCCGCAGGTCTATATGTCGCAGGTGACGCCCGAGCAGTGGAGGGCCGCCTTCGCGATCGAGGCCGACGGCTTCTTCAACGTCGTGCAGGCGGCGCTGCCCCATTTCCGCGCGGCGGGCGGCGGCTCCTTCGTCCATCTCGGATCGGCCGGCGACCGGCTGTGGCCCGGCAAGGACGGCCTGTCGGTGGTGCCCAAGGCCGCCAACGAGGCGCTGATACGCGGCATCGCGCGCGAGGAGGGCCGCTTCGGCATCCGCGCCAATTCGGTGCTGGTCGGGGTGATCGCCGGCGGCATGTTCGACAAGCTCGACGCGATCGGCCATTTCGACGAGGCGTGGAAGGACGCGACCCGGAAGTCGCTCTCGATCAAGCGTTACGGCAAGCCCGCCGAGATCGGCCATGCCGCGGTGTTCCTCGCGTCGGAGAAGGCCGCCTATATCACCGGCGAGCAGATTTCGGTGTCGGGCGGCTTCGGGGTCTGATCGAATGGGCGCGTGGGGGTTCCTGGGCGCGCTATCGGCGGTTCGACCTTTCCGCCGCCGGGGATTGGCCCGATTGGGCTGGTGTCTCCTGGGCATGACGGCCATGCGGGCCGAAGCCCCGGCGTCGGCCGAACCCGGGCATTGCGGCGAAGACCAGATCTGCGGGACGGTGAATGCCGAGGACATGGTGCGCCTGGACGGCACCGACTGGGTCATTACCAGCGGCATGGCGGGGCCGGGCGTCGGTCGGGGCGGCCTGTTCGCCATATCCGTCGGGTCACGGACGGCGGCGCCGCTGGCCATCGAAAGCGCCCCGCCCGATCGGGATTTCGCGAGCTGCCCCGCACCTCTCGATCTTGCGCGATTTTCAGCGCATGGCCTGAGCGTCAGGCGCGACGCAGTCGATCGATACACGCTCTTCGTGATCGGCCATGGCGGCCGGGAAGCGGTAGAGCTGTTCAGGATAGAGACCGCAAGGGGGAGGTTGCGCGCGCGGTGGGCGGGATGCGTCCCCGTCCCGTCCGTCGCCGGACCCGATGGCAAGACTCCCGCCACCGGGAATGCCAACGCCGTCGCGGCTCTCCCTGACGGGGGAATCGCCATTACCGTCAGTCCGAAAATGGACCATGGCGATGCGCGATCGGTCGACCGGCTGGCGCAAGGGAGCGGAGCCGGAGATGTCATGCTGTGGCATGGTTCCACCGGCTGGCGGACCCTGGCCGGGAGCCGGCTCCGAGGGATCAACGGCCTGTCGCTGATGCCGGATGGCCGGCGGCTCCTGGTGAGCGCTCAGACGGAAAGAGCCATCTACATGGTGTCGCCGGGGTCGGCGACGCCGGTTCGCATCGCTTCGGAACTGGGATTTTTCCCGGACAATATCCGTCTCGGCGACGATGGGATGTTCTATGCGGCCGGTGCCAAGGGACCCCTGCGGGACGCGGTTCTCTGCGCATTCAGCGCCGCGAGGGTGTGCCGGCAGGCTTATGCCGTTCTTCGGATAGACCCGTCGACCCTGACATCGGAGATGGTGGTCGAGGCGGACGGGAACGGCGACTTCGGAATCGCGACCACGGCTCTTCGCGTGGGCGATGCGTTGTGGCTCAGTTCATTTCGCGGCGATCGGATCAGGATATTTCCCGCTCGCGGCGACTGAGAGCGGGCTTGCCCCGGGGCCGACCGCCATCTTCTCCGGCCAGGCCGACAGCAGCCCGTTGACCGCCGCGACGAAGGCCAGCGGATGGTCGATCATGACATGGTGGCCCGCGTCGGGCACCGTCGCGATCGGGGTGAAGCGGGGGCGGAGCTCGCGGATCCGGTCGGCGGCGTCGTCGGCCATGATCTGGGTCTCGCCGCCCAGGATGAAGGCGATCGGCACGTCGGCCGTCGCCAGCAGCTCCAGCATGTCCGGCTCGCGGTCGAGCCGGCTCCACATCGAGAAGTCGAAGCGCCAGCGCCAGCCGGGCCGGTCGCCGCCCTGCTCGGCGATCGACCGCTCCGCCACATAGTCGCGGACGAAGGCGGGCGCGTCGCGGTCGGGCGGCACGAAGCGGAAACGGGCGAGCGCCTCCTCGCGTGTCGCGAACACCGGCGAGGCGCGGGTCGAATAGACGAAATTCTCGACCACGCCCGGCGCGGGAAAGCCGCCCGTGTCGATCAGGATCAGCGCCGACAGCGCCTCGGGCATCTCGACGGCGGCGACCAGCGACGGGTGGCCGCCAAAGCTGTGCGCCATCCAGATCGGCGGCGCCGGCCCGTCGAGCAGCCCCGTCGCCTGCGCGACCGCGACAGCCTCGCGCGCGAAGCCGTGGATCGAATAAAGCTCGCGCCAGTCGGACCTGCCCATCCCCGACCAGGAGAAGGCGACGACGCGGTAGCGGTCGGCGAACATCGGCGCGATGAAGCTCCACCAGTCGGCATGCGCCGCGCCGCCGTGGAGCAGGAACAGGCCGGGCTTCGCCGGATCGCCCCAGGCCAATGTCTCGATGGTCGCGCCTTCGGCCTGCACCGTCCCGCGTTCGGGCGTGCAGGCGAGCGCGTCGCGGAACCAGGCCGGCCCGCCCGCTGCTGTCGATGTCATGCGCTGGATGGCCGGATCAGGCGGCCTGCTTGCCGAACGCCGCGAGCACCGCGACCACGCCCTCGCCACCCGCGACCACCGGGGCGAAGGCCTCGCCCTCGTCGGCCCACAGGCAGGATTTGGGGCCGTAGGCCCGGCCGTCGACCTCGGCGCTGCCGGAGATGACCAGCAGGAAGCGGCCATGGCTCGCCTCGGCGGGGAAGGCGAGCGCCTCGCCCGGCGCGGCGCTGAGCCGATAGGCGCCGACCCCGTCGGGCTGGGTGAAGATCGGCGCGACGCCCGCCGCCGCCTCGGCCGCCTCGTCGACCTCGCCCATCAGCATCCGCCGCTTCGACCCGCTCGTGTGGCGCACCTCGCGCAGCAGCTTCGCCTCGGCCGGCATCTGGTGATAGCTGGTGGTCGATAGCGGCCGCAGCGTGAAATAGGCATAGCCCTCTTCGGTCGCGATGATCGGGCCGTAGGTCGTATAGGCGTCGGTATAGTGGATCGATCCGGGATGCAGCTCGAAGCGGCCGAGCTTGGCATTGCCCTCGACGAAGATCTGGAACTGGTCGACCGCGTGGAAATGGCCGGGGATGACATGGCCGGCGCCCGCGCGGACGAGGAAGGCCTGCGGCGTGTCGCTGTCGATCTGCCGCTCGCCGATGAAGTCGGTCGCGCTCGCCACGCCGTCGCTCTGAACGCGGTTCGCCGCCATCGCCTGCTCGAGAGTCGCACTGATCATCCTGTCCCTCCATCGCTTATCGCGTCTAGAATTATAGCAAGCGACTGGTTGGTTCAAGCCAAACCGCCCGATCCGCGTCATTCCAGCGGAAGCTGGAATCTCTCTGCCTTCCTGTGACCAACGGGACGATGAAGAAGGGAGATCCCAGCTTCCGCTGGGATGACCTGTTGTGGGTTCAGCCTTCGCCTCTCCCAAGCACCCGGCCGAGCCCGTAATCGCCGGCCAGGCTGGTCCGCTGCATGCGGCGCGGATAGTGCGGGGGGACGCCCTCGGCCGAATGCATGGCGCGCCAATTGTCCCAGAGGATCATGTCGCCCGCCGCCCATTGGTGGAAATAGGCGAAGTCGGCGGTGCAGCAATGGTCGATCACCGCGCCGAGCAGCGCGTCGCCCTCGGGATCGTCCATGCCGGCGATGCCGACCGCGAACAGCGGCGCGACGTTGAGCACCTTCCGGCCGGTGTCGCGCTCGGTATAGACCATTGGATGGACGACCGGCGGGAAGTCGCGGTCGAGCACGTCGCCGTCGAACATCCCGGCCTTCATCGACGGCGCCACCAGCGCCATGTCGGCGGGGCGGCAATAGCGGCGCTTCATCATGTCGGGCTGGAAGCGATAGACCACGCCGAGCCCCTCGATCCGCCGCTTGAGATCGTCGGGCAGCAGCTCGTACAGGCGGATGCGGTCCATGAAGCCCGTGCGGCCGCCCTCGGGCGGCACCTCCAGCGCGCGCAACATGCTGCCATGGTTGATCTCGGCCATGTAGGACAGGTCGAAATGCCAGGGCAGCCAGCCGGCCAACTCGCGCCCCTCGATCCGGTAGACGGCGTGGTAGGACAGGTCGCCCGGCCGGCTGGGCGGGGTGTAGGACATGTCGACCACCTCGGGAAAACCCTCGACCTGGTTCTTGTTGACCGGGTGGACCTGGAGCGTGCCGAAGCAGCGGCTGAGCGCGACATGGATGTCGGGCGAGGTGCCGATGCGCGGGAACAGCAGCACGCCATGGTCGGCGAAGGCCCGGCGCAACGCATCGGTCAGCGCGGGATCGCCGATCCGGGCGGGATCGAGGGTGATTCGCGCGCCGACATGGGGGGAGAGCCGCTCGATGGCGATCGGCATGGCGGCCTCCTTCACGCGCTGGCGCGGCCGGGGCGCAGCACCCGGCCGGGATAGGCGCCGCTGTGGCGGCCGTCCTCGAACAGGATCGCGCCGTTGACGATGACGTGGCGGATGCCCTCGGCCTCGACGACGAGGCGGCGGGCGCCGCCGGGCAGGTCGTCGCGCGGCACCGGCCGGGCGCTGTCCGATCCCACCGTCGCGGGGTCGAAGACGACGATGTCGGCCGCGAGGCCGGGCTTCAGCCGGCCGCGGTCGGACAGGCCGAAGACGTCGGCCGGGTCCGAGGTCAGCCGCATCACCGCCGTCTCCAGGTCGAGCAGGCCGCGCCGGCGGACGAGGTCGCCGAGCATCTCGGTCGTGTAGCCGGCGTTGCACAATATGCCGACATGCGCGCCGCCGTCGGACAGGCCGATCAGGGTGCGGGGATCGCCGAGGAATTCCTCCGGCACGCCGAAGCGGACGGCGGTGAACGCGGTCGCGAGATCGTCTTCCAGGGCGAGGTCGAAGAAGGCGTCGAGCGGGTCCTGCCCGCGCTCTGCGCCGATCTCGACCAGGGTGCGGCCGATCAGCCGTTCGAGATCGGCCCGGCCGGTCGCGATCACCCAGACCATCGACCAGTCGCCGTGGAAGGCGGCGGCCTGTTCGGCGATCTCGTCGCGGAACGCCCGGCGGAAGGCGGGATCGCGGTAGATCGCCGCCTGCACCTCGCGCGGCTGGTTGAACACGCCGCGCAGCGACGCGAAGGACGACAGCATGAACGGATCGCGCAGGTTGAGGTCGCTGACCAGGTTGGTCGAATGCATCTGCGGCCGCGCGCCGCGCGCGACCAGCGGCGCGACCTGCTCCATCGCGCGGAGATGCGCCTCGGGCTTGTCGAGGAACTTCATCAGCGCGAGGAAGGTCAGCGGCGCGCGGCTGGCCTCCAGCATGCGGTCGAGCAGCTCATAGTCGGCGGGCTTCATCCACGGCGCCACCGATCCGATCGCCATCTCGATCGCGCCGCGCCCGATCGCGCCCAGTTCGGCGGCATAGGCGACCAGCTCGTCGGCGCTGGCCGGCACGCTGGCGAGCGGCTTGCCCTGATAGCCGATGTGCGACGGGGCCTGGGTCGAGGAGAAGCCGACCGCGCCGGCCGCCATCGCCTCGCGCAGCAGCGCGCGGATGCGCGTCGTCTCCTCCGCCGTCGCCGGGCGCTCCATCGCTTCGTCGCCCAGCACATAGCGGCGGAACGGCGCGAGCGGGGCGAGGAAGGCGAGGTTGAGCCCGCAGCCGCGCCGCTCGGCGGCGTCCATATAGTCGGGGAAGCTTTCCCAGTCCCAGCTCAGCCCCTGCGCGAGCGTCTCATAGGGGATCGCCTCGAGGTTCACGAGGTCCCAGGTCGCCTTGTCGCGGTCCCCGGGCCGGCAGGGCGCGACGCCGACCCCGCAATTGCCGAGCACCACCGTGGTGACGCCGTGCCAGCTCGACGGGGTCAGCAGCGGGTCCCAGCACATCTGGGCGTCATAATGGGTGTGCGGATCGACGAAGCCGGGGGCGACGATCATGCCCTTCGCGTCGATGGTGCGGGCGGCGTCGCCCGCGACCGCGCCGATCGCGGCGATGCGGCCGTCCTTCACCGCGACGTCGGCGTCGAAGCGCGGCGCGCCGGTGCCGTCGACGACGGTGCCGTTGCGGATCAGAAGGTCGAAGGACATGGGAACCTCCGGTCAGGTGGCCGGCGCGGCGCGGACGGCCGGCACGCCGCTGCGCAGCCCGGCCAGCGCCGACAGGAACAGGACGATGCCGATCGTCAGGAAGGCGCCGTGCCCGCCCAGCCCGGCGAACAGCAGGAAGAACAGCAGCGGACTGAGGAACTGGCCGCTGTTGATCGCCGGCGAGACCAGCCCGATCGCCCGGCCGCGCGTCTCGGCGGCGGTGCGGTCGAGCAGGACGTTGAGCAGATAGGGCTGCATCAGCCCGCCGCCCGATCCCAGCAGCAGGCATCCCGCCGCCGACAGCAGCAGGTCGTGCGACAGGCCGAGCACCGACACGCCCGATCCGATCAGCGCCAGGTTCAGCGCGAACATCCGGCGCGGGCCCAGCCGGACGTGGAGGCTGCCGTAGAAGATCGACGCGATCGTATAGGCGACGGTGCCGCCGGCGATCACCCAGCCGATCGTCGTCGGCGGCGCGTCATGATCCGATGCGAGCAGCAGCGGCACCTGCGTCTGTTGCAGGATGGTGATCGCCGATATCGCGATCAGGATGGCATAGACCGGCCAGAGGATCAGCAGCCCGCGCATGGCCGGCGCCGCCACGGCCCGCGCCTGCTCGCGCGGGCGGGCCTCGACCGCGAACAGGACGATCAGCATCATCGCCAGCGCGGTCGCGCCGTAGAGGGCGAAGGGCGCGCGCCAGCCGGCGGCCTCGGCGATCCGCGCGGACAGCATCACCGACAGCACCGCGAAGCCCGCCGCCACCGTCGTCTTGAAGCCGAGCACGCGCGATCGCCCGCCGCCGACGAAGCTGTCGCCGAGCAGGGTCACCGATGCGGTGAAGATCGTCGCGGCGCAGAAGCCCAGGCCGAAGCGCGACGCGAACAGCGCGGTCGCGCTTTCGAGCAGCAGGCCGGCCGAACCGCACAGCCCGTAGCAGGGCAGCGCCCCCAGCAGCACGGCGCGGATGCCGAAGCGCTGGATCAGCCAGCCCGCGACCGGCCCGCCGATCACGACGCCGAGGCTGGCGGTGGTGACGACGAGCTGCGCGACGAGCGCGGCGGAGGCGTCATGCCCGAAATGCGCCTTGATCGCGACCATGCTGGGCGACAGGGCGGTGGTCATCAGCCCGGTGAAGCAGCCGCCCGCCGTCATGACGAAGATCGCCAGCATCCGCCGCGCCCGCGCGACGGGGGTGGTCCCCTGCGCGACATATTCGCCCAAGCCGGCACTCTGGCTCGCCATGCCCGCCTCTCCCGATCGGTGCTCCGCGCTTCTCGTCGGACGGGAAGGCTAGAAAGGGCCGTCCTGTCTGTCAACCGATCGGTTGGTTCTTTCGTTGCGATCGGGCGGGGCGATGTGTCCCTGGAAAAAACCGCCGGATAATATCCGATATTATCGGCATTCCTTCGGCTGTTGAAGCGCGCTCATTATGATATTTAGGAAACAAGCGATTGTCCGGTTAGAGGGGTGGTGTTAGGTTCGCGCCGCTTGCCCGGAGAGGCGAGGAAGGAGAGCCGGATGCGCGCAGCCCTGTTGCACCAAGACAGTAATACCCCCCGACTGGAAGAGGTCGCGGTCGAGGAGCCTCGCTTCGGCGAGGTGCTGGTCCGGATCGCCGCCTCGGGCATCTGCGGGTCGGACCTCCATGTCGTCCACAACCGCAGCAATGTCGGCAAGGACCGGCCCGTCATCCTGGGCCATGAGGGCGCGGGCGTGGTCGAGGCGGTCGGGCCCGGCGTCCGCGACCTCAAGCGCGGCGATCATGTCGTGATGGCGATGTTCGGGCCCTGCGGCCATTGCGACCCGTGCAACAGCGGCAAGCTCCAGTTCTGCGACGGCCCCGAGTTCAAGAGCGCGGTCGGGCGCATGGCCGACGATTCGACCCGCTTCTCGCAGGACGGCCGCATGGTCTTCCCGATGGTCGGGGTCGGCTCGCTCGCCGAATATGCGGTGATGCGGGAGGCGATGCTGGTCAAGGTCGCGCCGCACCTGCCGCTCGACCGGCTCTGCTTCTGCGCCTGTTCGGTGACGACCGGGCTCGGCGCGGTGTTCAACGTCGCCAAGGTGACGCCGGGGACCAGCGTCGCGGTGATCGGCTGCGGCGGCGTCGGCCTCAACGTGATCCAGGGCGCGCGGATCGCCGGTGCCTCGCGGATCATCGCGATCGACACCAACCGGGCGAAGCTCGACATCGCATCGAACATGGGCGCGACCGACCTGATCCAGAGCGGCGGCGATCCGGCCGAGGTCGACGCCGCGGTCAAGGCGCTCCAGCCGCGCGGCGTCGACTTCGCCTTCGAGGTGGTCGGCAACCATGCGCTGATCCGCCAGGCGGTCGGCTTCACCGGGCGCGGCGGGACGACGGTGATGATCGGCGGCGTGCCCTGGGCGTCGGACGTCTCGGTCAATGCCGGGCTGCTGTTCGGCGAGCGCAAGCTGATGGGCTGCCTCGGCGGCGGCAATATCCCGGGGCGGGAGATTCCGCGCATCGTCGGCCTCTACGAGCGCGGCATGCTCAAGCTTGACGAGTTGGTGGGGAAGACCTTCGATTTCGACGACATCGGCGAAGCGATCGCCGAGGCCGACCGGGCGCAGACCGCGAAGACCGTGGTCGCGATCGACCGCGCCTTGCTCTGACGGGAATGGGGAGACGACATGGCGGACTATGACCGCGCCGACACACGCGTGCGGCGCTTCCAGAATCTGATCGACGGCCAGTCGCGGCCGGCCGCGAACGGCGGCTGGATCGACAGCATCGATCCGGCGACCGGGCAGGTCTGGGCGCAGATCCCCGACGGCCGCGCCGACGACATCGACGCGGCGGTCGCCGCCGCGAAGCGCGCCTTCCGGGGGCCGTGGCGGCAGATGGCGGCGGCGCAGCGCGCGGCGCTGCTGCGCAAGGTGGCCGAGCTGGTCGGGCCCCGGCTGGAGGAACTGGCGGTCATCGAGACCCGCGACAACGGCAAGATCATCACCGACACCCGCGCCGGCGACATCCCCGCGATCGCGCAGATGTTCCATTACTGGGCGGGCGCCGCCGACAAGATCCATGGCGAGACGATCCAGGTCAGCCCGGCGAGCGTGAACTATGTCCAGCGCGAGCCGATCGGCGTGGTCGGCATCATCGTGCCGTGGAACTCGCCGGGATCGGTGTTCGCGGCGAAGGTTGGCGCGGCGCTGGCGGCGGGGAATACCGTCGTCGTCAAGCCGGCCGAGACCGCCTCCTGCTCGATCCTCGTCCTTGCCGAGCTGTTCGAGCAGGCGGGTTTCCCGCCCGGCGTGGTCAACGTCGTCGCCGGCCTCGGGGCGGAGGCGGGCGACGCGATCGCCGGCCATCCCGACGTCGGCAAGATCAGCTTCACCGGATCGACCCTGACCGCGCGGGCGATCACCCGCCGATCGGCCGAGGCGATCAAGCCGCTGAGCTTCGAGCTGGGCGGCAAGTCGGCCAACATCGTCTTCGCCGACGCCGACCTCGACGCCGCCGCGATCGGCGTGACGACGATGGGCATCTTCAACGGCGCCGCCGGCCAGTCGTGCATCGCCGGGTCGCGCATCCTGGTGCAGCGGCCGATCTATGACGAGATGATCGCGCGGATGGTGAAGATCATCACCGGCATCCGGCTCGGCGACCCGATGGACGCGGCCAGCCAGATGGGTCCGATCGCGCTCGACCGCCAGTTCGAGAAGGTGAAGTCCTATCTCGACCTCGGCCGGCAGGAGGGCGGCGAGGCGCTGTGCGGCGGCCGGGCGGGGGAGGCGGTGTTCGGCGCCGGATCGCCCCATGCCGGCGGCTATTTCGTCCAGCCGACCTTGTTCGCCGGGCTCGACAACCAGGCGCGCACGGTGCGCGAGGAGATCTTCGGCCCGGTCGCCTGCGTGCTGCCGTTCGACGATGCCGAGGAGGCGGTCGCGATCGCCAATGATTCGAACTACGGCCTCGCCTGCGGGCTGTGGACCAACGACCTCAAGCGCGCCCACCGCATGGCGGCGGCGATCGAGGCGGGGGCGGTGTGGGTCAACACCTATCGCCGCCTGCACTGGGCGGTGCCGTTCGGCGGCTACAAGGACAGCGGCTATGGCCGCGACAGCGGGATGGAGAGCCTGCGCGGCTATCAGCAGACCAAGTCGGTCTGGGTCGACCTGGCATAAACATGCAGGGCATCAACGCCGGGCCGTCATTCCCGCGAAAGCGGGAATCCACGGTTACGGGACGTCCGTTGCTGCTGGGTGCCGCCGTCCATGGATTCCCGCTTTCGCGGGAATGATGGCGAGGGAAGCGGATCGACGATCAGTCATAAACCTATCGAGTGCTTAGTATTATTTTCCGGCAATTCGAGATTCTCAATTTCATCGACCGGGCTGAGGTAGGGCGAGGATGTAGAAGATAAAATATTGATTTTCATATGTTAAATGACGGCGCGTCGTCATGCGGGACGGCACGCCATCATTCTTCTCGTCGATATAGACAAGCGATCGGTTGGTAGATAGATTGCGAGTCATCGGGCGATTCAGCCGGCCGCTGCGACGGCAAGGCGCGCCCCATCGATAGGAGAAGTGGATGACGGGCGTTGCCGAACATTTCGATCTGCTGATTCGCAACGGCATCGTCGTCGACGGCACCGGCCTGCCGCGCCGCCGGCTCGACGTCGGCATCCGCGACGGCAAGGTCGCCAAGTTCGCGCATCTCGCGGAGGCGACCGCCGACGAGGAGATCGACGCCAAGGGCTGCATCGTCGCGCCCGGCATCGTCGATCCGCACACCCATTATGATCCGCAGATCACCTTCGATCCCTATGCCACCGTGTCCTGCTTCCACGGCGTGACGACGGTGCTGGCGGGCAATTGCGGCTTCTCGGTCGCGCCGTGCAAGGCGGAGGACCGTGAATATCTGAAGGGCATCTTCGCCCGGGTGGAGGAGATGAATCCGATCGCGCTGGGCGCCGTCCGCTGGGACGAGTTCGAGACGTTCGACGAGTTCCTCCAGACCCGCAAGGGCAGGCTTGGCATCAACTTCGCCTGCTATGTCGGCCATTCGAACCTGCGCCGCTGGGTGATGGGCGACGATTCGCACCGCCGCGCCGCGACCGAGGACGAGGTCCGGCAGATGCGGGCGATGCTCGCCGAGGCGCTCGAGGCCGGGGCCGCCGGCCTCTCCTCCTCGGCGGCGGCGGTGCATATGGACATCAACGGCGATCCGGTGCCGTCGCGCCTCGCCGAGCGCAGCGAGTTCCTCGCGCTGGCCGAGGAGCTGGGCCGTTTCGGCAAGGGATCGATCACCTTCCTGCCGGCCAGCTCGATCGGCGGCCTCAACGAGGAGGACAAGGACTATCTGATCGAGCTCGGCAAGCGATCGGGCGTGCCGGTGATCATCCAGGGGCTGGGCGGACGCAACAAGGTCGATGCGCCGACCGCGACCTGGGAGGCGTCGGTCGAGTTCCTCGACCGGGCGACGGCGGCGGGCGCGCCGGTCTATTCGCTGCTGATCTCCCGCCCGTTCGACCGGCCGGTCGTGTTCAGCCCCGAATGTCCCCATTATGCGGCGGTCGCGTCGTGGCATGCGATGATGCGCCTGCCGAAGGCGGAGCGCGACGCCATGCTGCGCGATCCCGCCGCGCGCGACGAGATGCGCCAGGCGGTCGAGAACTACAACCGCGACCCCAAGAAGGGCACGATCCTGCCGCCGCCGCTGTGGACCGCTTTGTTCGTCGACCATGTCGCGAACGATCGCAACGCCGGGTTGCAGGGCAAGAGTGTCGCCGAGATCGCCGAGGAGACGGGCAAGGCGCCCGGCGACGTGGTGCTCGACCTGCTGCTCGACGAGGACATGGCGACCGAGTTCCGCTGGCGCACCGAGACGCCCGAATGGGCCGAGGCGGTGCGCGTGGCGCAGCAGGACCCGCGCATGATCGTCGGCGTGTCCGACGGCGGCGCCCATCTCGCCAAGGACGACGCGGCCGACTGGAGCTCCTACTTCCTGCGCTCCTGGGTGCTCGATCGCGGCGCCTGGACGCTGGAGGAGGGCATCCGCCAGATCACCCAGATCCCGGCCTCGCTGCTCGGCCTGGTCGATCGCGGCACGCTGAAGGTGACCGGCCCGGCGGACATCATGATCTTCGATCCCGAGACGATCGGCCCGTGGCGCAAGGAATTCGCGCGCGATCTGCCGGGCGGCGTCGGGCGGTTCAAGGCGTGGGGCAAGGGCGTCAAGGCGACGATCGTCAACGGCCGGCCGATCGTCCTCGACGGCGCGCTGACCACAAACCTGCCGGGCGAG
Organism: Rhizorhabdus wittichii RW1; assembly: GCA_000016765.1. Classification (NCBI taxonomy): domain Bacteria; kingdom Pseudomonadati; phylum Pseudomonadota; class Alphaproteobacteria; order Sphingomonadales; family Rhizorhabdaceae; genus Rhizorhabdus; species Rhizorhabdus wittichii. The sequence goes on along the minus strand of CP000699.1, from coordinate 2,345,732 downwards.
GTGGTCTCGCCGGCCTGACCGGCGGGCCGGATCGCAGGACAAACAGGAGAGGGTTGTACGGATGGACATCCGCAAGGTGACGGCGAATATCGGGGCGGACGTGCACGGCGTCGATCTGTCCCAGCCGCTCGACAAGGGCGTGGTGGCGGAGCTTCGCGCCGCGCTGCTCGAGCATCTGGTCCTGTTCTTCCGCGGGCAGCGCAAGCTGTCGGTCGAGGAGCATGTCCGCTTCGGGCGCTATTTCGGCGATATCGATCCGCCGCTGTTCCGCACGGCGTCGTCGCCCGCGCCCGAGGTGATCGTCCTCGACCAGAAGAACCCGAAGGGCGAGGGTGCCGACAGCTGGCACGCCGACAACACCTATATGCCGGCGCCGCCGATGGGATCGATCCTCCAGGCGCAGATATTGCCGTCGATCGGCGGCGACACCTGCTTCGCCAACATGTACGCGGCCTATGACGCGCTGTCGCCGGGGCTGCGCGCGATGCTCGACGGGCTCCACGCGATCCATTCGCTCGAACAGATGGCCGAGCGGACCAAGCATGTCATGGGCGCGTCGCTGCGCGACAAGGTCGACCAGTGGCCGCCGGTGCTCCACCCGGTCGTCGCGGTCCATCCCGAGACCGGCCGCCGCCTGCTCAACGTCAACGCCAACTGGACGGTGGCGATCGACGGGATGAGCCGGGCCGAGAGCGACGCGCTGCTGCGCCTGCTCTACGACCATGTCCGCAGCCCCGAATTCCAGGTGCGGCTGCGCTGGAACACCGGCGACGTCGCCTTCTGGGACAATCGGTCGGTGCAGCATTACGCCGTCGCCGACTATCGCGAGCGACGGATGATGCAGCGGGTGACGATCGCCGGCACCCGCATCCAGGGCATCCCTGACGCGGAGCGCGCCAACACGAAACAAGGGGCGGATCGCGAAAAAGCGCACGCCCGCTGAGAGAAGATCATCGGAGAGGATGCATGGACGAGACCGTCGACCCCAATCTCAACAAGAAGGCCCGCTTCACCCATCTCGACGACTTCAAGTGGCAGGAGGTCCGCCGCCAGCAGCATGGCGACCGCACCGCCTCGGTCCGCGAGAAGTGGATGGAGTTCTCCGACAAATATCTGTCGCTCTACGCCGAATGGGATGCGGGAATGGTGGTCCGCCCGCACGGCCACAACAGCAACCACGTCGTCTTCGTCCTCGACGGCGACATGATGTGCGGCGACATCCATTGCCCGGCCGGCACCCATATCGCGCTCGACAAGGGCGACACCTTCGGCCCGTTCATCGCGGGGCCCGACGGGGTCAAGCTGTTCGAGGTGATGATGGGCGACCCGCGCTCCTTCCCCGCCAACCGCGAGGATTATGAGAAGCTGCTCGTCGACAAGGGCATCGTCCCGCTTCCCAATCCGCCGATCGACATGCCGACCTGGCTGAAGGACACGAGGAACAACTGAGGTGAGCGAGCCGACCGGCGGTGCCGTCGAAACGAGCCGGGGGCTCGACCCGATCCTGTGCGAGGTCGTCAAGAACAGCCTGATGCTGGTCGCGCAGGAGGCGGGCATCCGCGCCGCGCGCAGCGCGGGATCGACCTTCGTCGCGGCCTCGGCCGAGATCGCCTGCACCCTCTACGACGCCGACGCCCGGCTGATCGCGCAGACCGAGGTCGGGATCATGCACTCGGCCGCGCTGCGCGCGATGCTGCGGGCCGTGCTGCGCGATCATCCGCCCGAGACGCTGGTCGAGGGGGACGTGCTGATCGTCAACGATCCCTTCGCCGGCGGCGTCCACCCGACCGACGTCGGCGCTTTCCGCCCGGTGTTCCACGAGGGCAGGCCCGCCTTCTACTGCGGGTTGATGATGATCGTGTCGGACCTGGGCGGCCTGTCGTCGGGCGGCCTGCCGGCCAATGCCAGCGAATGCTTCCACGAAGGGCTGACCATCCCGCCGACCAAGCTCTACCGCGCGGGCAAGCTCGACGAGGCGGTGACGCGGCTGATCTGCTCGAACAGTCGCACCCCCGCCAAGCTGATGAGCGACATCAACGCGCTGGCGGCGGGCGGCAACGTCGCGGCGCTGCGGCTGGTGGAGATGGTCGCGAAGTTCGGCTACGAACCGCTCGGCGCAATGATCGACGAGCTGCTCGACTATTCGGAGCGGCTGGTCCGCCAGGGCTTCGCCGAGATGCCCGACGGCGTCTATACCGGCAGCTTCACGGTCGAGAATGACGGCATCATCCCCGACCGCGACTATCCGGTCCATGTCCGGATCGAGATCGACGGATCGGAATGCCGGCTCGACTTCAGCGGCAGCGCGAAACAGGCGACCGGCGCGATCAATTCGACCGCGTCGCAGACCCTGTCGTGCATCAACTATGCGCTGCGCTGCCACCTCGACCCGACCATTCCGATGAACGAGGGCTTCTACCGCCCGATCGAGGTGCTGCTGCCGCCGGGCACGGTGGTGAACTGCTCCTATCCCTCGGCGTGCAACATCCGGCTGGCGACGGGGCAGGCGGTGATCGACGCGGTGCTGCAGGCGCTGTCGGTGATCGACGAGACCCGCTCGATGGCGCCCGGCGCCACCGTCCACACCCTCAACATCCAGGGCGCGACCCCGGACGGCGGCGGGCTGTGGAGCATGCTCGACGTCTGCTTCGGATCGTGCGGGGCGCGGCACGGCGAGGATGGCGGCGACGGCCTGCCGCTGCTGTTCCACGGTCAGGCCGGCTATGAGCGCAACCTCGAAGGCTATGAATGGGGCCATCCGGTCCGTTACCGCTGCTACCGGCTGGCGCCCGACACCAGCGGTCCCGGCCGCTGGCGCGGCGGCGCGGGGCTGGTCAAGGAGATCGAGTTCCAGACCGACGTAGTGATCACCGCGCGGGCCACCGACCGCTTCGATCGCCCCCCGCCCGGCATCGAGGGCGGGCTGGCCGGCAGCGGCGCGGCCTGGATCGTCAACCGCGGCGAGGCCGACGAATATGCCCTGCCCGGCAAGATCACCAACCACCGGCTGAAGGCGGGCGACGTGCTGACCGTCATGTGCCCCGGCGGCGGCGGGCTGGGCGATCCGCTGGAGCGCGATCCGGCGCTGGTGCTCGCCGATGTCGAGGAGGGGATCGTCTCGATCGAGGCGGCAAGGGAGGTTTACGGGGTCGTGCTCAACGCGGATCGCACCGACATCGACAGAGCGGCGACCGAGGGGCTGCGCCGTGGCTGATCGTTCCACCTATTTCGTCGGCGTCGACGTCGGCGGCACCTTCACCGATCTCGTCATCGTCTGCAGCCAGACCGGCGAGGTCCGCAACGTCAAGACGCTGACCACCCCGACCGAGCCGGTTCGGGGCGTGATGAACGCGGTGCGCGAGGCGCTGGCGCTGGTCGGGGCGACGGGGACGCAGCTCGACCGCGTCGTCCATGCGACGACCCTGCCGACCAACCTGGTGCTGGAACGCAAGGGGGCGAAGGTCGGCTTCGTCACCACGCTGGGCTTCGGCGACATGTTCCGGATCAGCAAGCAGAAGCCGATCGGATCGAACCGCTACGACCTGAGCTATCGCCGGCCCGAACCGCTGGTCGCGCGCGGCATGGTCGCCGAGATATGCGAGCGGATGGACCATCTCGGCCATGTGATCACCCCCCTCGACGTCGCCGACGCCGAGGCGCGGATCGCGGCGCTCGCCGCCAAGGGGCCCGAGGCGGTCGCGATCTGCCTGATGCACGGCTATGCCAATCCCGATCATGAGCAGCGCGTGGCCGAGATCGCCCGCCGCCACATGCCCGATGCCTATGTCTGCATCTCGTCCGACATCTGGCCCGAATATCAGGAATATGAGCGCGCCTCGACGGCGGTGCTGTCGGCCTATATCGGCCCGACCTTCTCGGGCTATGTCAACGAGCTGGAACGGGCGCTGCGCGACCTGGGCTATGCCCGGCCGTTGCAGATCATGCAGTCGAGCGGCGGGGTGATGACCGCCGCCGCGGCCGCGCGCAAGGCCGCCTACATGATCGAGAGCGGCCCCGCCGCCGGCATCATGGCGAGCGCCGAGCTTGGCCGCGCCTGCGGCTTCGACAACCTGATCTCGTTCGACATGGGCGGCACCACCGCCAAGGCCGGCGTCGTCCAGAACGGCCAGCCGCGCATCACCAACGACTTCCGCGTCGGCGGCAAGGCGAGCGCGGGCGGGCGCGACGCGGGCGAGCCGATCAAGGTGCCGGTGATCGACCTGGCCGAGGTCGGCGCGGGCGGCGGATCGATCGCCTGGGTCGACCGCGGCGGCTTCCTCCAGCTCGGCCCGGAGAGCGCCAGCTCGGAACCGGGGCCGGCCTGCTACGGCTTCGGCGGGACCGAGATGACGGTGACCGACGCCAACCTGCTGCTCGGCTATCTCGACCCCGATTATTTCCTCGGCGGGACGATGAGGATCCATCCCGACCGCAGCCGCGCGGCGGCCGACCGGCTGGCGGCGAAGCTCGGCATCGACGCGACCGGGGTGGCGCGCGGCATCCACATGCTGGCCAACACCAACATGGCCTCGGCGATCCGCATCGTCACGCTCCAGCGCGGCATCGACCCGCGCGAATATGTGCTGACCGCCTCGGGCGGGGCGGGGCCGCTCCACGTCGTCGGCGTCGCCGAGCATTTCGGCATCCCGACCGTGATCATCCCGCCGTCGCCGGGGGTCCGCTCCGCCTTCGGGCTGCTCGTCGCCGACATGGCCTATGACCAGATCGCGATGGCGGCGGACGTCTCGGCCGGCGATTTCGCCGCGCTCGACGCGCAGTTCGCCCAGCTCGAGGCGGAGGGACGCGCGCAGCTCCGCCGCGACGGGTTCGAGGAGGGGATCGTCGTCGAGCGCGCGGTGTCGATCCGCTTCGAAAGCCAGGTGCTCGACCTGACCATCCCGATCCCCGACGGCCCGGTCGACGCCGCCGTCATCGCCGCCGCCGAGGCGAGCTTCCGCGAGCTCTATGCCGCGACCGCCGGGCTGCGGCCGACCGACCGCTGCACGCTGGTCCATTGCAAGGTCCGGGTCGTCGCCCATGTCCGCAAGCCCGAGCAGGCGGTCCACGCGCCGCGCCCGGGCGACGCCGCCCAGGCGGTGAAGCGGCGGCGGCCAGCCTATTTCACGGCGGCCGGCGGCTTCGTCGACACGCCCGTCTATGATCGCGCCCGGCTCGCGCCCGGCGACGCCTTCGCCGGTCCCGCGATCGTCGAGGAGCCCGAGTCCACGACGATCTGCCCACCCGGCTATGTCGTCGAGGTCGACCGCCACCTGAACCTCGTCATCGAGCGCAACGGCCTCGAGGAACGGGCTTCGATCGGGGAAAATCTGGTCACATGTCTCTGAACGGACTTTCGGTGCTCGTCACCGGCGCGGCGCAGGGCGTCGGCCGGGGGATCGCCCTCGCCGCCGCCGCCGAGGGCGCGGCCGTCGCCGTCACCGCGCGGCGGATCGAGACGGCGCAGGCCGTCGCCGACGAGATCATCGCGCGGGGCGGCCGGGCGGCGGCGCTGACCTGCGACGTCGGCGACCGCGCCAGCGTCGCGGCGGCGATCGCCGGCACGGTCGCGGCGTTCGGCAAGCTCGACGGGCTGGTCCACAACGCGGTCAGCGGCTTCTCCAGCGAGCCGGTCTCGATCGAGGATGTGCCCCAGGACAATTGGGACGACCAGCTGCGGGTCAGTTTCCGCGGCACGCTCTATTGCGCGCAGGCGGCTTTCCCGGCGCTGCGCGACAGCCGGGGCACGCTGGTGGTGCTGACCTCCAATGCCGGGATCGAGGGCAATCCCTCGCTGGCTCCCTATTCGGCGATGAAGGGCGCGCAGCGCGGCTTCGTCAAGAGCCTGGCGCGCGAATGGGGGCCGCTCGGCATAAGGGTCAATGGCATCGCCCCGGTCGCGCTGACCCCGGCGATGGACAAATTCTTCGAGCTGCATCCGCACATGGTGCCGGTCATCTCGAACCGCGCCGCGCTCGGCCGGATCGGCGATTGCGAAAGCGACATCGGATCGGGCGTCGCCTTCCTGCTCGGGCCGCAGAGCCGGTTCGTCAGCGGCCAGACGCTGATCCTCACGGGCGGAGCCTATATGCTATGAGCGGGGTCGAACGACGGGCGATCGTGGCGGGCGAGGGACCGCTGGCAGGCGCGGTCGCGGCGGCGATCGCGAAGGCGGGGTTCGCGGTCGAGCGGGCGGGTTGGGATGTGTCCGGGAGGGATGCGGTCGACCTGATTGTCGCCCTGCCGATCGCCGACATCCGTACCGACGATTTCACCGCGCTGGCGGAGGATGTCTGGATCGAGCTCGCCGAACGGCCGATGGACGATGTCCGGCACCTGCTGGCGACGGTGTCGGCGCGGATGCGCGGGCCGGGCGGCGCGCTGCTGATCGCGCTGCCCAATATCGGCATGATCGGCGTGGCGGGGACCGCCGCGCAGGCGATGGCGGCCGAGGGGATCAGGACGCTGGCCAAGGCGGTCGCCAAGGCCTGGCGCGCGCGGGGCCTCCGCGTCAATTGCGCGATGCTCTCGGCGGCCCAGCTCGCCACGGCGGACGAGGAGGTCGCGCGCGAGATCGCCGGCATCGCGATCGCGAGCGCCGGAGCGGATTTCGCCGCGACCGGCAACAGCATCCTGATCGACGGCGAACAGACGTCGGTCTGAACGGGGAGGGGCGCGTGGCACGGATAGACAGCTTCGACGGAGATCGTTTCGACGCCTATGTCGCCGCTCCGGCCGATGGCGGGGCCGCGCCCGGAATCGTCGTCATCCAGGAGATACGGGGCGTCAACGAGGATATCCGGGGCATCTGCGACCGGCTGGCGCGGCAGGGCCATCTGGCGATCGCGCCCGACATGCTGTGGCGGCAGGAGCGCAACGCGGTGTTCGACCCCGACACGCCCGCCGGCTGGGACAAGGCGATGGCGCTGCACGAGGGCTTCGACGAGGACAAGGCGGTGCGCGACATCGCCTCGGCGGTCGACTGGCTGCGCGCGCAGCCCGGCTGCTCGGGCAAGGTCGGGGTGATCGGCTATTGCCTGGGCGGCAAGCTTGCCTTCCTGTCCGCCGCGCGGGCCGGGGCCGACGCGGCGGTCGCCTATTACGGGATCGGCATCGAGCATGTGCTCGACGCGATCGACGACGGGTTCGCGCCGACCCTGCTGCACGTCGCCGCGCTCGACCGCTTCGTGCCGGCCGAGGCGCAGGCGGCGCTGGCCGAACAGGCGCGCCGGACGCCGGCTCTGACCACCCACATCTATCCCGGCGCGCACCACGCCTTCGCGCGATCGGAAGGCGTGCATTTCCATGCCGACGCCAGCGCCACGGCGCAGCGGCGCACCGAGCAATTCCTGCAAACGCACCTGCGTGACGGGGGCCGTCCCTGATGTGATCGAGACATCCCCCTCTCCTCGTCATTCCCGCTTTCGCGGGAATGACGAGGAGAGGGGGGAGCGGGGCCGGGACATATGTCGAGGAGAGGACGAATGGCGATCGCAGTGGACGCAAACCAGCCGGAGGGTCGGCGGCTGCGCGGCTTCATCGCCGAGGCGCCGACCCCGACGGGGCGGGCGCGGGCGTTCCTCGCGCTGCTCCTGGTGCTGGTGCCGCCGGTCTTCACCGCGATGATGGGGACGCCGGTCGTGCCGATCATCCCGGCGGTGGCGAAGCATTTCGGCGGCGGCGACGCGGGCGCCTTCGCGGCGCAGATGATGGTGACGGTGCCGTGCATCGGCGTGATCATCGGTGGCCCGATCGCCGGCTGGCTGATCGAGCGGATCGGCATCCGCGCGGTGATCATCGGCAGCGCGGTGCTGATGGGGCTCGCGGGCATGGCCGGCGCCTTCACCCACGACATCGCGCCGTTCCTGTTCAGCCGGCTGCTCGTCGGCTTCGGCGCGGCGGGGGGCTATACCGCGCTGCTCACCCTGGCGGGGCTGCTGTTCCAGGGGCGGACGCTCGCCCGCGTGCTCGGCTATCAAGCGTCGGTCGCGGCGGTCGTGTCGATGGGGTCGATCATGATCTCCGGCTATATCGCCGAGCACGTCGAATGGCGGGTGTCCTACGGCCTCTATGCGCTGGTGCTGCTGTTCGTGCCGCTGGCGCTGCTCGGCCGCTGGCCCGCCCAGCCGGTATCGGTCCAGGCGCGCGCGGCGGGGGCCGAGGCGTTCGGCCGCATCTGGCCGATCCTGCTGATCATGATCCCGATCTACGCCGCCGCCTTCATGTCGGTGGTGCAGGGGTCTTTCATGATGACCGCCAACGGCATCACCAAGCCGACGCTCCAGTCGAGCCTGATCGCGATGGCGACGATCATGTTCACGATCAGCTCGTGGAACTATGGCCGGCTGCGCAGCCGGCTGTCGGGGTCGGCGACCTTCGTGATCGCGCTGCTGCTGCTCGGCGGCGGCATCGTCCTGATGGGCAGCCTCCACCCGGCCTGGGCGATGGGCCTGTCCTGCGCGATGATGGGCGCGGGGGCGGGCATCGCCACGCCCTATCTGTCGCAGCAGATCCTCGAACGGGTGACGGCGGAGCAGCGCGGCCGCGCGGTCGGCTTCATCGCCCCGGCGCATTATCTGGGCGAGTTCGCCAACCCGTTCATCATGCATCCGCTGCGGATGGCGATCGGCATCCACGCCGCCTTCATCCTGTTCGGGGCGTTCATCATGCTCGGCGCGCTGTTCGCCTTGCGCGCGAACCGCAAGCCCGTCGGCCCCGATCCCGAACCGGCGCCCGAACCGGCGGTCGCGGCATGATCGACCTGGGCGGACAGCTCCATGTCGTCGCCGGCGCGGGCGGCGGCGGGATCGGCACCTCGGCCTGCGTGCTGCTGGCCAGGGCGGGGGCGACGGTGCTCGCGGTCGACAAGACCGACCTCGGCTGCGCCAGCGCCGCCGAGGCGCTCGAACCGCATGGGCCGCGGCATCGCGTCGTCCAGGCCGACCTCGCCGACGAGGTGGCGCTCGCCGACGCCCTGGCCGAAGCGGGTCCGGTGCGCGGACTGGTCAACGTCGTCGGCGGCATCACCAGCCAGGATCTGATCGCGCCGCTGCTCACCGCCGACGCGATGGATATCTTCGACCGGCTGATGCGGTTCAACACGGTGCCGACGCTCGCCGCGTCGCGGACGGTCGCGCGGGCGATGGTCGGGCATGGGCAGGGCGGCAGCATCGTCAACATCGCCTCGGCCGCCGGCATCGCCGGCATGCCCTTCGGCGCGGGCTATGCCGCCGCCAAGGCCGCGCTGATCAACCTCACCCGGACGATGGCGACCGAATGGGGCGGGGCGGGCGTCCGGGTCAACGCGATCGCGCCGGGCAGCATCGCCACCGCCAAGCTCGGCCGGCAGCGCTTCGACGGCGGCGCCGACGAGAAGGATCGCGCCGCGAAAGCGGTGGTGCCGCTCGGCCGCCGCGGCCTGCCCGAGGACATCGCCGGGGTGGCGCTGTTCCTGCTGTCGGACCTCGCCGCCTATGTGTCGGGACAGGTGATCGCGGTCGACGGCGGCATGCTCGCCCGGCCGCCCTATAACGACGCGGACGGGCTGCCGGTGTTCATGACCGATCCGGCGCTGCGCGAGCGGTTGCTGGGGGCGTAAGGGGTCAGCGTCGAACGATCGCCTCGTCGGTGTCCGGCAGCCGATAGGCCCGGCGCGCGGTTCCCGCGAACAGGGCGGCGCGCTCGTCGGCCGACCAGCCGGCGCTGATCCGCTTGAAGGCGTTCCACAGGCGGACATAGCCGCAGGTCGCCGAATCGACTGGGAAATTGCTCTCGAACATGCAGCGGTCGGCGCCGAACAGCTCGACGCAGGTCTCGACCACCGGGCGCCAGGCGGCGACCAGCTCGTCCACCGTCGCCGGCGGCTCGCGCATGTGGAGCGGCGATCCGGCGAACGGCATGCCGAGTCCGCCGATCTTGACCAGCGCGTTGGGCCGCTCCGCCAGCCGCGCCAGGCCGTCGCGCCACAGCGCGAAGGTCTCGGCCGGGCGGGCGCCGTGGTTGCCGATGCCGAGCAGCCCGCCGACATGGTCGAGGATGATCGCCGTGTCGGGGAAGGCGGCGGCGAGGTCGGCGAGCTCGCCGATCTGCGGATGGAAGATCCAGGCGTCGAACGACAGGCCGAGCGGCGCGAGCCGGGCGAAGCCGGCGCGGAAGCCGGGGTCGGCGAGCAGCCCCGGCGGCGGCCGGCGCGGCCAATTGTCGAACAGCGGATCGCCGTCCCAATTGGCCGACTGGCGGATGCCGCGGAAACGGCCCTTGCCGGCATCGACATGCGCCTCCAGTACCGGCGCCACCGCGTCGCCCAGCCGCAGGTCGGCATGGCCGACGATGCCCGCGCACAGGCCCGCCGTGCCCTTGGCCGAGCCGAGGAAGAACAAGGTCTCGCCGACCGGGCGCAGGCTTTCGGGACCGTCGTCGAAATAATGCGCGCCGCATTCGATCGCGACGGTCTGGACGATCCGATGGCCCGAGCCCAGGTCGGCCAGAAGCTCGGGCGTGTGATAGCGACGGCCGCCGCGGGGCCCCAGCGCGGGGATGCCGTCCCACAGATGATGGTGCGGATCGACGATCGGCAGGTCCGGCTCGATCGCGACGTCGTCACCGGCCGGACCCTCCGTCATGCCGCGACCAGCCCCTTGCCGGTGATCATCGGCAGGTCGAACGGCGTCACCACGCCGGGCGGCGCCGCGCAGACGACGGGGATGGCGTTGACGATGCGCAGCGCGGTCGCGAGCGTGCCGGGCACGGTCGGGTCCGCATAGCTGGGATTGCCGACCTCCAGCACCCAGTCGGGATCGCCGCTGATCTGGACGCGATAGCCGCCGCCGATGCCGATCGGCCCCTTCGGCCAGTGCGGGGCGTCCTCGACGCGCAGCCGGGTGACGTGCTCGACGACGACGACCGCCTTGCCGGCGACGATGCCGCGCACCTCGAAGCGGATGCCGGCGGAGCTGCCCTTGGCGATCGTGCCCGCCGGGATGGTGAAGGTCTCGGGCGCGGGATAGAGCTCGTGATATTCCTCGGTGCGGTCGAGCGCGAGGCCGAGCTGCTCGGCGATCAGCCGCACCACCGATCCCCACATCATGTCGAGCACGCCGGGCCGGGCGATCGGCGGGACCTCGTCGATCGGCTTGCCGAAGCCGAATTTGCCGGTGATCGCGTCGGGCTTGTCCCAGACGCCGTAGCTCATCACCTCGCTGACCCGGATCGTGTCGATCCGCCGCGTCACGCCCGACAGGGCGAGCGGCAATATGTCGTGCATGAAACCCGGATCGAGGCCCGAGGTGAAGCAGGTGGCGCCGCCCTCGCGGCACGCGGCTTCCAGTCTGCGGACGATCTCCTGGTCGGCGCTGCCCGGGTGGACCAGCGGGATGATCGCGGTCGACACGACGTTGATGCCGGCGCGCAGCAGGTCGCACATATGGTCGGCGGCGCTCGACTGGCGGTTGCCGGTCGTCACCCCCTCGCGGCCCGACGTGCCGGCCGAGCAGAAGGAGACGCAGTCGGGCTTCAGCGCGATCAGCGCGTCGCCGTCGTCGGTGGCGAGGATGCCGGTCGGCGTGTCGAGGCCGCAGATCTCGGCGGCGTCCTTGCCGACCTTGGCCGGATCGCTGACCACCAGCCCGACCAGCTCCAGCCCCGGATGGCTGATGATCGAGCGCAGCGCGTTCTTGCCGACATTGCCCGTGGCCCATTGGCCGACGCGGATCGCCATGACTATCCTCTCCTTATTCACAAAAAGGGCGCCGGATAAGGGCGCCCTTCCCATCGGTTCCGGGAACCGGCCGGCTGTTGGCCCGGCCGGTTCCCGTCCCCCGTTCTCAGCTTTGTCGTCGCATCGCTTCTTGCGGAAAACCGGTACCCGCCTTTCCGCGCGATGCTCAGAAGCTGACCTTGAGATCGAGGCCGAAGCGCCGCGGCGCCGCATAGCTGTTGATCGCGAAGCCCAGCGCACCGAAGTCGATGCCCGAGATGATGTTGTGGCGGTTGGTGATGTTGTCGACATAGAAGGACAGGTCGACCGTGGTCGCGCCGAGCGCGATATCGGTCAGGCCGATCCGCCCGTCGAGCCGCTTGTTCGCCCCCGACCGGATGTTCCGGTAGAAGACGTTCCCCGAGAACTGGTTCGCGTGGAAGAAGCGGTTGCTCATGTAGGAATAGGCGAGCCGGGCCAGCGGCCGGCCGAAGCCGACGTCGTCGCCTTCATACTGGATGCTCGCATTGGCGGTCCACTTCGGCACATAGGGGAATTCGCTCTGGTCGGCGGCGTTGAAGAAGGTGCCGGGCACCGCCGGATTGGGGGCGATGAACACCTTGTACTTCGGATCGACATAGCCGAGGCTGCTCGACAGGGTCAGGCCCTTCACCGGCACCGCCTGCAACTCGCCCTCGAAGCCCTTGAAGGTCGCCTTGGCGTTGGAGGTGAAGCCGCCGCTGTTGCCGACCGAAGTGGTGACGAACTGGGTCACCTGCAGGTTGCTGTAGTCGGTGTTGAACACCGCGGCGTTCCAGCGCAGCCGCCGGTCGAAGAACTCGGTCTTGATGCCGGCTTCGACCGTCTTCGCCTTCTCGGGCAGGAAGACGAAGTTCTGCGTCGCCGAGGCGCGGGTGTTGAACCCGCCCGAGCGATAGCCGGTGCCGTAGCGGGCATAGGTCATCACGCGATCGGTGAACTGGTAGGAGACGATCGCGTTGAACGAGGTGTTGTTGAAGGTGTTCTTGCCGTTGCGGATGCTCGGCAGCGTCTGGCTCACCTCCTTCTTGTCCTTGGTGTAGCGGACGCCGGCGGTCAGCTCGAGCTTGTCGTCGAACGCGGCCGGGCGATAGCTCGCCTGGCCGAAGGCCGCATAGGACTTCGCCTTGAAGCCGAATTGCAGCACCGATGCGGTGTTCGACGCCAGGGTCGGCGAGATGACGAAGGTCGAGTTGGACGGGTTGGTCGTCGAGCCGTCCTCCTTGAAGTAATAGAGGCCCGCGACATATTTGAACTGGCCGGTGTCGCCAAGCACCTGGAATTCCTGCGAGACCTGGTCGGTCTCCTCGACCTTCTTGAGGCTCAGGAACGGATAGACCTCCTGGATGCCGGTCGTGGTCGGACCGAACACGCCGGGCGGGCCGTAATAGGTGCCCAGCGGATTGGCGCGATAGGAGCGGAAGCCGGTGATCGACTTGAAGTTCAACGCGTCCGACACATGATATTCGAGGGTCAGGCCATGGCCCCAGATCTTGACCTTCTGCTGCCCCGCGATGGCGAGGTTGAGCGACTTCTTGTAGGACTCGCTGACGTTGCTCAGGAACAGGCCGCCATTGGTGGCATTGGTGTAATAGCCGCGGACGTTGTTCGAGATGAAGCGCGGCTGCTGCGCCAGCGGCAGGCCCCTCAGGTCGTTCCAGTCGAAGATGTAGGTGGCGCTGAAATCGCCCCATTCGCCCTTCACCTTCGCCCAGACGGCGTCGCTGTTGAGGCTGCCCGGCGTCGTCGCCCGGCTCGACGAGAAGGGGTTCTTGGTGAAGCCGGCATGCTGCATATGCTGGTAGGACAGCGTCGCCGCGATCCCGCTATTGCCTAGCTTGCCGGTGTCGAAGCGGGCCGCCGCCTGCCGTTCGCGATAATTGGCGAGGCCCAGCTTGATCGCGCCGCCCATCTCCTCCGACGGGTCCTTGGTGGTCATGCTGATCGCGCCGCCGGTGGTGTTGCGTCCGAACAGCGTGCCCTGCGGGCCGCGCAGCACCTCGACCCGCTGCAGGTCGACCAGCGCGAAGTTCGCCGCGTTGCTGCGGCCGACATAGATGCCGTCGATGTAGATGCCGACCGGCGAGTCGACCGTCAGCAGCGGCTCCTGCGTGCCGATGCCGCGGATGAAGGCGGTGTTGCCGCCCAGGAAGCCCGACTGCTGCTGGATCGAGACGTTCGGGACCATCGTCGTGATCCGGTCGATCTGGGTGACGTTGGCGCGCGCGAGCATCTTTTCGGACACCGCCGACACCGACACCGGCGTGGTCTGCAGATTTTCCGCCTGACGGCGGGCGGTCACGACGATTTCCTCGAGGCCCTGGCGCTGATCGTCCGCCTGATCGGGGACGGTCTGCGCCGAGGCGCCGTTTGCCAAGGCGGCCAGCGAAACACCGGCCAGGATGCTCAACACCGTTTTGCGTGTCATTCCTCTACCCCTCTCCCAAACATCACTCTATTTTGTTCACCAAGTGATTGCTTGTTATTCAAAACGAGTCAAGACACTCGCTGATACAGACATAAAAAAGGCTTATCGTTTCGGAATATCATGCACATAGAGCGATCGCTTGGTTGTAGTGATGCGATCGCGCGGGATTCCCGCCTCAGGCCGGGCCCTGGCCGGCGCGATAGGCCGGTATGACATGCTCGCCGATCAGCCGGATCGTTTCCATGATGTCGGCATGGGCAATTCCGCCCATCTGGAAAAGGAACAATATTTCGTCGGCGCCGGCTTCGGCGAGGCGGCGGACATGGCGCAGGCAATCCTCGGGATCGCCATAGGCGTCGTCGGCGACGTCGTGGATCGTCTCGCGCGGGGACGACTCGATCCGCTCCTCGGAGATATAGGCGACGACATTGGCCTTGCGCTCGGCCAGCGCGGCGGCGTTCTCGTCGGCCGACAGGTCCTCGGCGTTCGGGCGCGGGCCGCCCTGGTACCAGTGGGCGAGCGATTCGACGAAGAAGCGCTGCCCGCGCAGCCCCACCCGGCGGGCCCGCTCGCGATCCTCCAGCACGATCGTCGGGCAGAGCGCGGCGAGATGCTCGATCGGGCGGAAGCCGACCTGCCTGGCCGGGTCGCGCCGGGCATGGGCCTCGCGATAGACGGCGCTCTTGCGCGCGACCTCGGCAGGGCCGCTGAAGGCGAGCACCAGCGCGCCGATGCCGCGCTCGCCGGCGGTCTGCAGCGCGTCGTCCTTGGTGCAGGCCATGTAGATCGGCGGGTGCGGCGTCTGCCACGGCTTGGGATGGATCTCGCGCGGGGGGATCTTCACATAGGTGCCGTCGTGCGAGACGACGTCCTCGGTCATGATCCGGGGGATCAGGTACATCGACTCGGTGATCATCGGCGGCAGGTCGGCCAGCTCATAGCCGAAGGTCCCCGCCTCCTGCTGGGTGCCGCCCTTGCCCATGCCGAAATGGACCCTCCCGCGCGACAATATGTCGAGCGTCGCGATCCGCTCCGCCACCTTGACGGGGTGGTTCATCGCCGGCGGCAGGCAGACGACGCCATGGCCGATGCCGAGCCGCGTCGTCCGTCCGGCCAGATAGGCGAGGAAGGTCTCGGGCGCGGACATATGCGCATATTGGGTGAGCGCGGTGTGCTCGACCGCCCACACCGTGTCGAAGCCGAGCTGCTCGGCGAGCAGCGCCTGCTCGACGATCTCGTGGAAGACGCGCGCCTCGTTCTCGCGCGACGTGTCCACCATCTGGGCTTCGTAGATGATCGAGAATTTCATGGGCCTCGTCCTGCCTGTGCTGCGTTCGGCAGCTCTTGTCGGTGCGCCGCCGCCGCCGCGCCTCGTCCAGTTGGACGAGGTGGTCCTAGCGCTGTGCGTGGCGGCGATCGGTGGCGGCCGGCTGCCGGGCGGGGACTAGCGTCTGGACGAGGGCGAGCAGCTCGGCCTGCCGGGTCGTGCCGGTCTTGGCGAAGATCGCGCGGAGATGCGCGCGCGCCGTATTGTAGGTGATGCCGAGCCGCGACGCGGCCTCGCGCAGCGTCTCGCCATTGGCCATCGCGGCGGTGACCGCCGCCTCGGCCGACGTGAGCGGCAGGGGCCCGCGCAGCGCCGCCGCGTCGAAGCGCGACCGGCGCGACGGATCGCGCACCCGCAGCAGCAGCAGGTCGCGGTCCGAGGTCCAGACCGGCATCGCCGGCCGGATCGGGCGCACCGCGACGGCGATCGGCGCGTCGTCGCCGGCCGGGTCGACCAGCAGGGTGCAGCCGGCTTCGTCGCCGTCGCCGGGCGCCGCGTCGAGATAGGCGCCGAGCTGCCGGTCGGCGGCGGCGGTCGCCAGCCGCAGCCGGGTGTTGGACGCGCTGAGGCCGGCGCGGCGCGCGATCAGCGCGTCGGCGATGCCGTCGCTGACCATGATCCGGCGGTCGCGGTCGATCACCAGCGTGCCCTGTCCGCTGGCCGCCAGCGCGTCGCGCAGGATCGCGCATTCGGCGTCCCGGCGCATCGTCAGCGCCAGGCCCCTGAGCGCGATCGCCAGGTGCGGCACCATCGCCTCCATCCGCGCCCGCTCGCGCCCGCCGAAGTCGGGCAGGCCGAGCAGCCGCGCGACCCTGACCCGCGCGACCAGGCCGGGCGCGGGGGCGATGTCGACGCCCAATATCTGGCTGCCGACCGTCTCCGACAGATAGGCGCGGATGGCGCGGATCTCGCCCGCAGCGCGCCGGCTCAGGAATTCGCCGAACGACACCACCCGCGTCTGCGGCAGGCCGACGAAGGGGTCGGTCGCGAAATAGCGGTCGACATAGAGCGCGGCGCGGCGCCGGTCGCTGCCCGGCGACAATATCTCGCGCGGCCGGTCCTCGCCCGCACGGGTCAGCAGCAGCACCGCGCGGCTCGCCCCCATATGGTCGGCGAAGGCGAGCAGGAAGCGGTTCCACGCGGCGACGTCGGCGACGCCGGCATACAGCGCCTCGAGCAGCCTCGCGGGCGGCGTCTCGTCGCGTGCGGCCATGGCTCTCCCCTCCCGGCGGCTCGGCTGATTCGGTCAGGCTATCAAGCGAATGTCCGGGTGGCAACCGATCGCGGTCCATGGCGGCGATACTTGGGATATTATCCCGAATGTCGGCTGGCGATGTTGACAACCAAGCGATCGCTTAGCAAAGCGTCGGGCAGAGGAGAGAGACATGACGACTACGTTCGACAAGCGAATGTCGATCGATGACATCATCGCCAGCCTGTCCGACGGGATGACCATCGGCATCGGCGGCTGGGCGACCCGGCGCAAGCCGATGGCGCTGGTCCGGGCGCTGGCCCGGTCGAAGCTGAAGGACCTGACCGTGGTGTCCTATGGCGGGCCCGACGTCGGGGTGCTCGCCGCCGCCGGCAAGATCGCGAAGCTGGCCTTCGCCTTCGTCTCGCTCGACCACATCCCGATCGAGCCGCATTTCAAGAAGGCGCGCCAGGCGGGCCTGAAGGTGTGGGAGATGGACGAGGGCATGCTCCACTGGGGCCTGCGCGCCGCCGCGATGCACCTTCCCTTCCTGCCGACCCGCTGCGGCATGGGGACCTCGGTCGCCGAGCATCCGGACCTCCGCACGATCCGCAGCCCCTTTGAGGACGGGGAGGAGCTGATCGCGATGCCGGCGCTCCGGCTCGACGCCGCGCTGCTCCACGTCCACCGGTCGGACGAGCGCGGCAATGCGCTGATCCTGTCGCCCGACCCCTTCTTCGACGAGCTGATGGCGCGCGCCGCCGATCGGGTGTTCCTGAGCGCCGAGCGGATCGTCCCGACCGCCGAACTGGGCCTGCCCGGCAACGCCCGTTTCCACCCCTTCGAGCGCGCGGTCGTCACCGGCGTCGCGGAGGCGCCGTTCGGCGCGCACCCGACCAGCGCGGCCCCCGATTACGAGATCGATATGAAGCATCTTCGCCATTATGTCGCGTCGGCCGAGAGCGACGACGCGTGGAACGCCTATCGCGCCGCCCATGTCGACGTCGACCAGGCCGCCTATGTCGCATCGGTCGGCGGCGCCGACGCGATCCTCGCCGCGCCCAGGCCGGTGTACTGACCATGGCGCGGCATACGCTCACCGAGCTGATCATCGCCCGCGCCGCCAAGGCCTGGGCCGACGATCCCGAATGGCTGGCCACCGGCATCACCCCGGTGCCGCGCCTCGCGGCCGGTCTCGCCAAGACGCTCTACAACCCGCGCCTGATGATCACCGACGGCGAGAACTGGTTCGCGCGCGATCCGGTGCCGCTCGGCCCGCGCGGCGGCTTCGAGCCGGTGATCGAAGGCTGGGCGCCCTATCTGCGCACCTTCGACAATCTGTGGAACGGCCGCCGCCACGCGATGGTCGCCCCGGTGCAGATCGACCGCTACGGCCAGACCAACATCAGCGTGATCGGCGACCATGCCCAGCCGAAGGCGGCGCTGCTCGGCGCGCGCGGCTTTCCCGGCAATTCGATCCACCATCCGAACAGCTTCTTCTTCCCCGCGCACAACAAGCGCGCCTTCGTCGAGGGGGAGGTCGATTATGTCTGCATGGCGGGCTACAACCCGGCGCGCTGGCCCGGCGGGCGCAAGCCGTTCAGGCTCGAGCTGCGGCTGATCCTCACCAATTTGTGCGTGATGGACTTCGGCGGGCCCGATCATGCGATCCGGCTGGTCTCGCTCCACCCCGGCGTGAGCTTCGAGGAGGTGCAGGACAATACGGGCTTCCCGATCCACCGCGACGGCGGCGAGACGCCCGAGACGCCGGCCCCGACCGACGAGGAACTGGCGGTGATCGCCCGGCTCGATCCGCACGATGTTCGCGCGACGATCATCAAGGGGAACCCGCCGGGCCGGCCCGAATGGGGGTGAGGTCCTAGTCGGTAACCGTCATGCTGAACTCGTTTCAGCATCCACCAGGTCGGTCGAGCGGAGCAGGCGGCGGTACGCATGGCCGTCGCAGGAGCCAGCCGGTTCGGAGCCTGCTTCCCGGTGGATGCTGAAACAAGTTCAGCATGACGGGGTTGTTAGGCGGTCTCGGTCATCGCCGCGCGGACGGCGGCGAGGCTGACCTTCAGCGAGGGGGTGCGCGGCAGCTCGTCGGCGACGGCGATCCGCACCGGCATATGGGTCGAGGGCAGCCGCTCGCGCAGATGCGCGAGCAGCGCCGCCTCGTCGGCTTGCGCGCCGTCGTGCAGCTCGATCATCGCGGCGGGGACCGCCCCCAGCCGTTCGTCGGGCAGCCCGACCACCGCCGCGTCCCGGACCGCGCGATGCTCGCGCAGCGCGTCGGCGACGCGCTCGGGCATGATCTTGAAGCCGCCGCGCATGATCGCGCCGTCGTGCCGGCCGAGATGATAGACATAGCCGTCGGCGTCGATGCGGATCAGGTCGGTGGTCGCCACCCAGTCGGGACGGATCGCCGGGCAGCGGACCTGCATCAATCCCTCGCGCCCGTCCTCGATCGACGATCCGTCGTCGGGGTCGATCACGCGCAGCTCCACGCCGGGCATCGGCAGGCCGACGCTGCCGCGCTTCGCATCGCCGACCGCGCGGCGCATGGCCGGGGTCCAGCGGACGATCGTGCCGCAGAATTCGGTCGCGCCCAGCCCCCAGTGGATCGGGATGCCGTACTGGCGCTCGAACCGCTCCTGGATGTCGGGATCGAGCGGCGCCGATCCGCCGTAGATCGCGGTGACGCTCGCCAGATGCGCGCGCGGGATGTCGGCGTCGAGCATCATGCGGATCGCCGCCGGGGGCAGGCCCAGCATCGGCGGCCGGTGGCGGCGCACCGCGTCGGCCAGCGCCTCGGCCGTGAATTTCTCGATCAGGACGAGCGGGGCGCCCTGCGCGCCGCTCGCCGCGAGCAGGCTCAGCCCGCCGACCCCGCTCAACGGCCAGACATTGATCTGGGGCGGCGGACCATCGGCGCTCTCGCCCTCGGGCGCGCTGTCGACTGCGCGCTGGAGGACGTGGAGCGGCAGCGGCAGCCGCTTGGGCGGGCCGGTGGTGCCGCTCGACAATATCTCGATCACGCCGTCATGGGCGGCCTGGACGATCGTCGCGTGCTCCAGCCCGTCGACCGGCCTCGGCAGGAACGGCTCCTCGCCAAGCGCGATACCCGCGCAGCCGATGCGGGCGCAGCTCTCCGCGATCGGCGGCCAGTCTTCGGCATCGGCGATCAGCGCGGCGGCGCCGAGCCGCTCGACCTCGGCCGCCAGCGCGGCGGCGGGCAGGAAGGGGTGGACCAGGCTGATCGAGCGCCGCGCGGCCAGCAGTGCCAGCATCGCCGCCGCATGCGAGGCGCGGTTGCGCGCGACCAGCCCGATCCGCGCATCGGGCGCGACGCCGGCTTCCGCCAGCAGCGTGTCGAGCCGGTCGGCGAAGCGGCCGACCTCCTGCCAGTTCACCCAGCGCCCGCGAAACTCGATCGCCGGGCGATCGCCAAGCGCGCGGAAGGAGCGCCGGATGCGGTCGGCGACGTCCATCGCCTCAGTCCCGCCGCCCTTCGAGCAGGCCTTGCAGGTTGCTGCTCATGATCTGCCGTTTCTGCGCCATGTCGAAGCCGGCCAGTTCCTCGACATAGTCGAGCGGCTCTGCGGTGCCCTCGGGGTGCGGCCAGTCGCTGCCGAACAGGATGCGCGACGTCTCCATGTGCCGCGCCAGCTCGCCGACGTCGTCCTCGACGAAGGGGGCGACGAAGACATGGCGGTGGAACGCCTCGACCGGATCGCGGCCGAAGGTCTGCGGCATCTGGCCATGGACGTAGCGCAGCGTCTCGATCAGCGGGCGGACCCAGGCGGCGCCGTTCTCGATGCAGGCGATCCGCACGTCGGGATGCCGGTCGAACACGCCGCCGCAGATCAGCGCCGCGACCGTGTCGGCGATCGCCCGGTCGATGATGCGCAGGCAGTTGACCAGCGGATTGGGCTCGAACGGCAGCCATTCGGCGCCGCCGGTCCACATCGTGATCAGCGCGTCGTAATTGGTGTCGGCGGCGTGGATCGCGACGAAGATCCGCGCTTCCGCGATCCGCGCCCAGAAGGGATCGAACTCGGGCAGGCCCATCGACCGCGACCCGCGATAGCCGGGCACCGGCGCCGGGCGGATGCAGACGCAGCGCGCGCCCTGCGCCAGCAGCCAGTCGAGTTCGGCCAGCGCCCGGTCCATGTCGGCGAGCGAGATGATAGGCACGCCGAACATGCGGCCGTGCCGCGCGAAGCCCCATTCCTCGCTGGTCCACAGGTTGAGCGCGTGGAGCGCGTCGTGGAGCAGGCCATGGTCGTAGGACATGCGGTTCTCGATCGCCGAGAACAGCGTCGGGAAGAACAGCGCGGCATGAATGCCGTGGCGGTCCATCACCGCCAGCCTTTTCTCGCCGCGGCGGAACTCGTCGGGCGGGGTGATCGCCTTGCCTTGGATCTCGCGCAGCGAGCGGCCCTCGGGGTTGCGCGCGCGGTAGAAGTCGAGATGCGCGCCCGGCGCCGCCACCCGCTCGAAGGTCGGGTTGGGGATATATTGGGATATCCTGCCGCCGATCGCGAGCTTCTTGCGGCCGTCGACGGTGACGAACTGGATCTGGTCGCGCCATCTGGCCGGCAGGTGGCGCAGGATCGCGTCCTCGGGCTCGTAGAAATGATTGTCGGCGTCATAGACGGGGAAGGGCAGGGTCTCGGTCATCGTCCACGCTCGTCTGGGGAAATCGCGGCCATGCTGGCGGCCGGCGGGCGCTTGCGGCAAGCCGTGCGGCGGCTTTTCCGAAGGCGCGGAAAGGCGCCGATCACCAGCCCCGGAAGACCGGCGGGCGCCGCTCGGCGAAGGCGAGCCCGGCCTCGCGGCCGTCGTGCGACAGGCTGGCGCGGGCGTTGCCGGGCGCCTCGGCGGCGATGCTCTCCTCGAAGGCCAGCGTCTCGGCGGCGGCGAGATTGCGCTTGATCGCGGCATAGGCGCCGGTCGGCCCTTGCGCGAGCCGCTGGGCGAGCGCCGCCGCCTCGGCGTCGAGCGCATCGTCGGCGACGACCCGGGTGACGAGGCCGATCGCCAGCGCCCGCGCGGCGTCGATCCGCTCGTCGAGCAGGAACAGCTCGCGCGCCCGCGCCGCGCCGAGCAGCCGGGTGAGCAGATAGGCGCCGCCCGGATCGCCGCAGCGTCCGGCGCTGGCGAAGGCGAGCTTGAAGACGGCGCCGTCGGCGGCGACGCGCAGGTCGCAGGCGGCGGCGAGCAGCAGCCCGCTGCCGGCCGCCGGCCCGCGCACCGCCGCGATGGTCGGCTTGCCCATGTGGCGGAGCAGGGTAAGCGCGCGTGAATCGCGCAGCATGATCGCCGCGACCGTGTCGGGGCGGAGGTCGGCGCCGGGCTTGCCGTCGCCGCCCAGGTCATGGCCCGCGCAGAAGCCGCGCCCCGCGCCGGCCAGCAGCAGGCAGCGGACGGCCGGGTCGAGCGCGGCATCGTCGAGCGCGGCGATCAGGTCGGCGAGCAGCGCCGGGGTCAGCGCGTTGAGCCGCTCGGGCCGGTCGAGCGTCAGCGTCCGCACGCCGTCCGCGTCGGCGATGCGCAGCATCAGTCCTTGCCCTTCATGCCGGGCAGGTCGGTCAGGACGAATTGGCCGCCCTGCGCATAGGCCGAGGCATGGCCGAGCTGGTGGATGTCGAAGCAGCTCTGCAGCGCGGCGGCCTGGCCCTGGATGTCGAGCGTCTGGTTGACGGCGCGCTTGGCCATGGCGAGCGCGTGGGGGTGCATCTGGGCGATCTCGGCGGCGAGCGCGCGGGCGGCGGTGTCGAGCTCGGTGCGCGGCACCACCCGGTTGACCATGCCGCGCCGTTCGGCCTCCTGCGCGTCGATCGGCCGGGCGGTGAACAGCATCTCCTTCGCCTTGCGCGCGCCCAGTTCCCAGGTGTGGCCATGATATTCGACCCCGCCGATCCCCATCAGCACCACCGGATCGGAGAAGCGGGCATCGTCGGCGGCGACGATCAGGTCGCACGGCCAGGCGAGCAGCAGCCCGCCGGCGATGCAGGCGCCCTGGACCGCCGCGATCGACGGCTTGGGGATGTCGCGCCAGCGCCGTGAGAAGCCGAGATAGTGGCGCGCCTCCCATTGATGGATGCCGAGCAGGCCGCGCGTCGGGATCGAGGCGGCGATCTGCCGGAAGGGGCCCCTGGCGACCTCTTCCGGGCTGATGTCGTGCCCGGCCGAGAAATGGGGTCCCTCGGCGCGCAGCAGGATCACGCGCACCGCGTCGTCCGCCGCCGCCCGCTCCCAGGCGTCGTTGAGCTCCTCCAGCAATTGCTGGTTCTGCGCGTTGCGCCGGTCGGGCCGGTCGAGCGTGATCGTCGCGATCCGGTCGGCGGCCGCATAGCCGATGAAATCTGCCACTATATGTCCTCCGGCCGGCATCGATGCGCCGCCCGGAGCGGGGCCGCATGGGAGAAGCGGCGGCTTCCGACGGGCCGGAAGCGGCGCGGCGCGGTTTGACAGCCCGCCGCCGCCGCCGCGAAGCCCGGCGCATGAACCTCGACCTCACCGACCAGCAGCGGCTGGTGCGCGACGCCGCCGAACGCTTCTTCGCGGCCGAATGCCCCGCCGACGTGGTGCGCGCGGCCGGCCGCGATGGCTTCTCGGCCGAGCTTTGGGCCAAGGCGGTCGCGGCCGGCTTCGTCGCGATGCGCGCGCCCGAGGCGGCGGGCGGGGCCGATGCCGACCTGCTGGAGGCGGTGCTCCTTTGCGAACAGGCGGGACGCCGGCTGGCGCCGATCCCGCTTGCCGATGCCCTTCCCGCCGTGCGCCTGCTCGGGCAGATCGGCGGCGACGTCGCTTCGTTGCAGAATGGCCCGCTGCTGCTCGATGCGATCGCGCCGCCGGTGTTGGGGGACCGGCACGCGGCGGCGCTGGCTGAACGCGACCTGCTGTCGGCGGCCTGGCTGGTCGGCGCGGCGCAGGAGGCGGTGGCGATGGCAGCAGCCTATGCCGCGCAGCGCCGCCAGTTCGGCAAGCCGATCGGTGCGTTCCAGGCGGTCGCGCATCCGCTCGCCAACGCCGCGACCGATCTCGACGCGGGGCGGCTGCTGGTGTGGCGCGCGATCTGGGCGATCGCCGCCCGGCGTGGCGATGCCGGCGCGTCGATCGCGATGGCGCGCTGGTGGGCGGCGACGGCGGCGCGGCGCGCGGCGCGGACGGCGCTGCGCAGCTTCGGCGGCTATGGCCTGTCGCTCGAATCCGACATCCAGCTCTATTTCACCGCGATCAACCGCGCGGCGCTGATCGACGGCGATCCCGAGGCGGCGCTCGCCACGGTCGGCGACCGCCTGTGGGCGGGGGCGGCGACCGCGCTCCCCGAGACGCGCGATCCGGGGATCGACTTCGGTTTCGGCGCGGCGGCCGAGCGCTTCGCCAGCGAGGCGCGGCGTTTCTTCGACGCCGAGCTGACCGACGAACTGCGCGCGACGGCGCATCATTCGACCGACGGCCACGATCCCGCCTTTCACCGCAAGCTGGCGGCGGCGGGACTCGCCTATCCCGACTGGCCGCGCCGCTGGGGCGGGGCGGAGCGCAGCCCCTATGAGGTGTCGGCGCTTGCCCGCGTGTTCGAGGAATATCGCTGGACCCGGGTGCCGATCGGCATCACCAACATGGGCGCGCGGATGGTGATGCAGTTCGGCTCGTCCGCATTGCAGAAGGAGGTGCTGCCGGGCCTCGCCGAGGGGGCGGCGCTGTCCTGCCTCGGCTTCAGCGAGCCCGATTCGGGATCGGACATCTATGCGGCGCGCACCCGCGCGGTGCGCGACGGGGATGATTGGATCATCGACGGGCAGAAGATGTTCACCACCGGCGCGCACATCGCCGACTATGTGCTGCTGCTCGCCCGCACCGATCCGTCGCAGCCCAAGCATCGCGGGCTGACGATCTTCTTCGTGCCGCTGGCGCTGCCCGGCGTGTCGATCCGGCCGGTCCACACCCTCCAGGACGAGCGCACCAA
Source organism: Rhizorhabdus wittichii RW1 (assembly GCA_000016765.1). Classification (NCBI taxonomy): domain Bacteria; kingdom Pseudomonadati; phylum Pseudomonadota; class Alphaproteobacteria; order Sphingomonadales; family Rhizorhabdaceae; genus Rhizorhabdus; species Rhizorhabdus wittichii. Next base: position 2,321,076 of record CP000699.1, on the reverse strand, counting down.
CATCAGCTTCTACGACCAGGTTCGCCTGCCCGACCGCTACCGGCTGGGGCCGGTCGACGGCGGCATGACGGTGATGGCGGCGGCGATGGCGATCGAGCATGGCGGGGAGGGCTATCATGTCCTCCAGCACAGCCTGCTCGACGCCGCGCTGCGCTGGGCACGGACGCCGGGCGAGGGCGGGGCGGCGCCGATCGACGACCGCGCCGTCCGCGCCCGGATCGCGCGCGTCGCGGCGCATGTCGAGCTGGCCGACCTGCTCTGCCGCCGCGCCACCTGGGCGGGGGCGACCGGACAGGCGAGCCGCGCGACGGGGCCGATGGCGAAGCTGTTCGCGACCGAAAGCTACATGGCCGACACCGCTGACCTGATGGCGCTGGCCGCCCCCGCCTCGCTCGATCCCGCCGCCCCGGCGCTGGTCGAGATCGAGGAGAAGCACCGCCAGGCGATCGGCCAGACCATCTATGGCGGCACCAGCGAGATCCACCGCACCATCATCGCCGAACAGGCGCTCGGCCTGCCGCGATCGGGGTAGGATGCGCATTGATCTTGGCGGCGCGGATGACGATATGCGGCACACACCGCCCGATCGCGCGAGGAGCCACGATGGAACGCCAATATTTCATGCTGGTCGATGGACAGGCCCATCCCGGGGCCACGACCTTCGACGTCGTCAATCCGGCGCTGGGCAAGCCCTTCGCGCGCTGCCCCAAGGCCGATCGCGCGATCCTCGACCAGGCGGTGGCCGCGGCGAAGCGGGCCTTTCCGGGCTGGGCGGCGACCCCGGTCGACGAACGCGCCCGGCTGCTGACCGGCATCGCCGACGCGCTCGCCGAAAAGGTTGACGAATTCGCGGCGGTGCTGACCGCCGAGCAGGGCAAGCCGCTCGACCAGGCGGCGGGCGAGGTCAAGGGCGCGGTCAACGTGCTGCGCACCTTCGCCGCCATGCGGCTGGAACCGAAGGTGCTGCGCGACGACGCGCGCCAGCGGATCGTCGAGCATCGCGTGCCGCTGGGCGTGGTCGCGGGGATCATGCCGTGGAACTTCCCGCTGGTGCTGCTGATCAACAAGCTCGGCCCGGCGCTGATGACCGGCAACACGATGGTCGCCAAGCCCGCGCCGACCACGCCGCTGACCACGCTGATGTTCGGCGAGCTGTGCCGCGACGTGCTGCCGGCCGGCGTGCTCAACATCATCTGCGACGAGAATGACCTGGGCGGGGCGCTGTCCAGCCATCCCGACATCGCCAAGGTCTCGTTCACCGGATCGACCGCGACCGGCAAGAAGGTGCTCGCCTCGACCGCCGAGACGCTGAAGCGCGTGACGCTGGAGCTGGGCGGCAACGACGCGGCGATCGTGCTCGACGACGTCGACACGAAGACGGTCGCCCGCAAGGTGTTCGATGGCGCGATGCGCAACGCCGGGCAGGTCTGCATCGCCACCAAGCGCGCCTATGTGCCCGAGGCGATCTACGACGATTTCTGCGACGAGCTCGGCCGGCTGGCGCGCGAGACGGTGGTCGACGACGGCACCCGCCAGGGCGCCCAGATCGGCCCGGTCCAGAACCGCCAGCAATATGAGAAGCTGACCGCGCTGATCGCCGATGCCGCGCAGAGCGGGACGATCGTCGCCGGCGGCGAGCCGATGGACGGCCCCGGCTATTTCATCCGCCCGACCATCGTCCGCGACATCGCCGAGGACACGCCGCTGGTCCGCGAGGAGCAGTTCGGCCCGGTGCTGCCGGTGCTCAAGTACAGCGACATCGACGAGCTGCTCGAACGGGTCAACGACACCGAATATGGCCTGGGCGGCACGATCTGGGCGAGCGACGTCGATCGCGCGAGCGAACTCGCGTTGCGCGTCCGCACCGGCACGGTGTGGGTGAACCGCCCGCAGGGCGTCGATCCGCGAGTCCCCTTCCGCGGCGCCAAGCAGTCGGGTATCGGCACCGAAATGGGTGAGGCGGGCTTCGAGGAATATACGCAGGGACAGGTCGTCAGCGTATCGCTCGGGGAGCTTGCCTGACCCGGACGCCAACGTTCCGGAGAAGACCATGGCCCCGAGCCACGCCGCGCACGACAGCGCGGCCACAGCGCATCGCATCGACGGGCGGGCGATCGCCCGCTCGCTCGACGAACGGACCGCCGCCGCCGTGCGCGCCATCGTCGCGCGCGACGGGGCGCCGCCGGGGCTGGCGGTGGTGCTGGTCGGCAACGATCCGGCGAGTGAGGTCTATGTCGGCCGCAAGATCGAGGCATGCCGCCGGGTCGGCATCCTGTCGTTCGAGCATCGCCTGCCCGCGCAGACGACGCAGGACGCACTGCTGACGCTGATCGCCCGGCTCAACGCCGATCCGACGATCCACGGCATCCTGGTGCAGGTGCCGCTGCCGTCGCACATCGACGACGGCATGGTGCTGAGCGCGATCGACCCGGCCAAGGACGTCGACGGCTTCCACCCGGTCAATGTCGGCCGACTGTCGACCGGCACCGGCGGGCTGGTGCCCTGCACCCCGCTCGGCGTGATGATGCTGCTCGACAGCGTGATCGACGACATGAAGGGCATGGACGCGGTGGTGATCGGCAAGTCGAACATCGTCGGCAAGCCGATCGCGATGCTGCTGCTCGAGCGCGAGGCGACCGTCACCGTCACCCATATCGAGACGCGCGGCCTGCCCGATATCGTCCGCAAGGCCGACATCATCGTCGCGGCGGCGGGCGCCCCCCGGTTGGTCAAGGGCTATTGGGTGAAGGAGGGCGCGGTGATCATCGACGTCGGCATCACCCGGCTGCCCGGCGAGGGCGGCAAGACCCGGCTGGTCGGCGACGTCGCCTTTGACGAGGTCCAGCATGCCCGCGCGGTGACGCCGGTGCCCGGCGGCGTCGGCCCGATGACGATCGCCTGCCTGCTCGCCAACACGGTGAAGGCGGCGGAGATGCGCGGCTGACGAAAGCGAACGGCTCTCGGCAAGGGGTCGGGAGAGGGGAGCATGCGGTGGGGGGACCGCATGTCGGCCCGGAGTTTGGGGGGGAAAGGCCGTCCTCCCCTCTCCCTTTTCCTCCCCTCCAGGGGAGGGGGGAGGAAAGCTGTTAGCCCTGGAAGGGCAGATCGAGCGCTTCGGCGACCGCCTTGTGGCGGATTTGCCCGCCCGACACGTTGAGCCCGGCGGCGAGGTGCGGGTCGGCCGCCATCGCCGCCTCCGCGCCGAGGCCCGCCAGCTTCTGGACGAAGGGCAGCGTCGCGTTGTTGAGTGCGAAGGCGGAGGTGCGGGCGACCGCGCCGGGCATGTTCGCGACGCAATAATGGATCACGCCGTCGACCTCGAACACGGGGTCGTCATGGGTGGTCGGGTGGCTCGTCTCGAAGCAGCCGCCCTGGTCGATCGCGATGTCGACGAGCACCGATCCGCGCTTCATCGTCCTGAGCATGTCGCGGGTGACCAGCTTGGGCGCGGCGGCGCCCGGCACCAGCACCGCGCCGATCACCAGATGCGCCCTGGCGACCGCGGCGGCGATCGCCGCCTTGGAGGCGTAGGCGGTCTTGATCTGGCTGCCGAAATGCATGTCGAGCTCGGCGAGGCGATCATTGTTGATGTCGTAGATGGTGACGTCGGCGCGCTGGCCGACCGCCATCTGCGCGGCGTTGATCCCGGCGACGCCGCCGCCGAGGATCGCGACCCGCGCCGGCGCGACGCCGGGCACGCCGCCCAGCAGCACGCCGCGCCCGCCCTGTTCCTTCTCCAGATAATGGGCGCCGACCTGGATCGACATGCGCCCGGCGACCTCCGACATCGGCTTGAGCAGCGGCAGCGCGCCCGAGCGCGAGGTGACCGTCTCATAGGCGATGCAGGTCGCGCCCGACGCCATCAGCCCCTCGGCCTGCGGCTTGTCGGCGGCGAGGTGGAGATAGGTGAACAGGGTGTGGCGCGGTTCGAGCAGCGCGATCTCCGACGGCTGCGGCTCCTTGACCTTGACGATCAGGTCGGCGCCAGCGAACACGGCGGCCGCGTCGGCGACGATAGCGGCACCGGCGTCGCGATAGTCCCGGTCCTCGAAATCGATGCCCAGGCCCGCGCCCGTCTCGACGATCACGGCATGGCCGGCGGCGACGAGATCGGCCACCGAGGCCGGAGTGAGCCCGACGCGATATTCGTGATTCTTGATTTCCCTTGGAACGCCGATCCGCATGATCCATTCCCCTCCGTCGCTGCGTCGCGATCATAACGCTCCGGCGATGGGAAAAGGTTGCGAATTGACGGCGCGGCGACGCAAATCGGAAGAGTGAATTGCGCGCGAGCCGCCACTCGTGCGAGAATCTCCCGCATGGACCGCATCGACAGCAAAATCCTCGTCGAGCTCGCCCGCGACGCGAGCCTCACCAGCGAGCAGCTCGGCACCCGCGTCGGGCTGTCGCCGTCGGCGGCGCACCGGCGGGTGCGGGCGCTGGAGCAGGTCGGCATGATCCTCGGCTATGGCGCCCGGCTGTCGCGCCAGGCGCGTGGAAATCCGTCGACCATCTATGTGCAGGTGACGCTGGCCGACCAGCGGCAGGCGACGATGATGGCGTTCGAACAGGCGCTCGAACGCACCCCGCAGGTCAGCGAAGCCTATCTGCTCAGCGGCGAATCGGACTATCTGATCAAGGTCGAGATTCCCGACGACGACAGCTACGAACGGGTTCATCGCGACATATTGTCGGCGCTGCCCGGGGTGCAGCGGCTGGTGACGCAGGTGACGCTGCGCACCGTCATCGCCAAGGAATAGGGGCCCGCGCGATGGCCCGGCCGGGAACCGGGCACGGCCCGTCCCCGGACGATGTTGCGGGGGCATGGAACAAATGCTAGGTGCCCGCCGCTAAGCGCCTGACGGGGGAAGGAGGGCGCGGGAAATGGGCGTGTTCCAGGCATGAAGTCCAGTCTCGCATGAGCAGCGACGCCGCAGCGGTCGCCGACCGGGACGGATCGTCTCCGGGGCATGGCGGCCATGCCCATGGCAGCCTGGGCGCAATGGTGGTGGGCGCGGTCGGGGTCGTCTTCGGCGACATCGGCACCAGCCCGCTCTACGCCTTCCGCGAGACCTTCGCCGGCCATCATCCGCTGCCGCCCGACGAGCTCCACATCCTCGGCGTCCTCAGCCTGATCTTCTGGTCGATGATGCTGGTCGTGACGTTCAAATATGTCGCGATCATCATGCGCGCCGACAACAAGGGCGAGGGCGGCAGCCTGGCGCTGCTCGCGCTGATCAACCGCAAGTCGGAGGGCAAGCGCTGGGGCAAGGGCATCATCCTGCTCGGCGTCTTCGCCACCGCGCTGTTCTACGGCGACAGCATGATCACCCCGGCGATCTCGGTGCTGTCGGCGGTCGAGGGCCTGACCACGGTGGAGGCGGGCTTCGCGCCGATGGTGCTGCCGATCGCGGTCGGCATCCTGATCGCGCTGTTCATGATCCAGTCGCGCGGCACCGCCAAGGTCGGCATGTTGTTCGGCCCGATCATGATGATCTACTTCACGACGCTCGGCGTGCTCGGCACCTGGCACATCATCGGCAACCCGCACGTCCTGATCGCGCTCAACCCCTGGTATGCGGTCCGCTTCTTCATGGAGGAGGGCACGCTCGCCTTCCTCGCCATGGGATCGGTCGTGCTCGCGGTGACGGGGGCCGAGGCGCTCTATGCCGACATGGGGCATTTCGGCCGCCGCCCGATCGGCCTGAGCTGGCTGGTCTTCGTGCTGCCGGCGCTGATGCTCAACTATCTCGGGCAGGGGGCGATGATCCTGTCGCAGGACATGGCGACCGCGCTCAGGACGATCCACAACCCCTTCTTCCTGCTGGCGCCTGAGATGCTGCGCCTGCCGCTCGTCATCCTCGCGACGATGGCGACGGTGATCGCCAGCCAGGCGGTGATCACCGGCGCCTTCTCCGTCACCCAGCAGGCGATCCAGCTCGGCTTCATCCCGCGCCTGCGCATCACCCACACCAGCGCCGGATCGATCGGCCAGATCTACATCCCGGCGATCAACTGGGGCCTGATGGTGATGGTGATCCTGCTGGTCATGTCGTTCCGCACCTCGTCCAATCTCGCCGCCGCCTATGGCATCGCGGTGACCGGGGCGATGGCGATCGACACCTGCCTGATCGCGGTGGTGCTGATCCACCTGTGGGGCTGGAACAAGGCGCTCGCCGCGCCGCTGATCGCGGTGTTCGCGGCGGTCGACATCGCCTATTTCGGCGCCAACCTGACCAAGGTGCCGGACGGCGGCTGGTTCCCGCTGCTGATCGGCTTCATCGCCTTCACCCTGCTCACCACCTGGGGGCGCGGCCGGATGCTGATGATCAACCGGCTGCGCGAGGCGGCGATGCCGGTCAAGGTGTTCGTCCAGTCGGCGGTCAACTCGGCGGTGCGGGTGCCCGGCACGGCGGTGTTCATGACCTCGCAGGCGCAGGGCGTGCCCCATGCGCTGCTCCACAACCTCAAGCACAACAAGGTGCTGCACGAGCGGGTGATCCTGCTGACGGTGAAGATCGCCGACGCGCCCTATGTGCCCGAAAGCCACCGGGTCGACTTCGCCGATCTCGGCCAGGGCTTCTATCGCATCGTCATCAACTACGGCTTCATGGAGGATCCCGACGTGCCGGCGGTGCTGTCGCGGACGCGGACCTGCGGGCCCGAGTTCAAGATGATGGACACCAGCTTCTTCCTCGCCCGGCAGACGCTGCTGCCCTCCGAGCGGCCGGCGATGGCGATCTGGCGCGAGAAGCTGTTCGCCTGGATGCTACGCAACGCCGAGAGCGCGATGGAATTCTTCAAGCTGCCGACCAACCGCGTCGTCGAGCTCGGCAGCCAGGTCGAGATATAAAGAAAGGCCGCGGCGGGACGGTTCCCGCCGCGGCCTCATCCCACTGCATCGATCGATCAGAAGCGATAGCCGATCGTCGCGCCGAAGGTGCGCGGGCGGACGATGTGCGACTTGTAGATCGTCGCATTGTTGTTGTCGCGGGCGCGACGGCCCTGCCAGACGGCCTGGTCGAGCAGGTTGTTGACGAACAGCGACATGTCGATGCCGTCGATCCGGTGGCCGATCCGCATCGACAGCGCCTTGAGCGCCGGCGCGTTGTCGAGGGTCGGGTCCGAGCCGCCGTTGCGCGGATCGATCCCCGGCGTCGGGTCCGACTGGTGCGAGCGATAGTCGAAGTCGGCGCGGACATAGGAGTCGTGGTGCTCCCGCAGCGACAGTTCGTACTGGCCGTGGACCGACACCGTCCACGGCGGCGCGACGACATGGTCGCCCTTGGTCACCAGCGGCCGGGCCGCCAGCGGACCCCCGAAGAAGGTCTTGAGGAATTTGGCGTCGGTGTAGCCGATCTCGGCCTGAAAGGTGAAATCGTCGGTCAGGCGGTAGTCGAGCTGGAAATCGAAGCCGCGGCTCCGGGCGGTGCCGAGGTTTCCGGTGAACTGGAAGCCGCAACCGCCGAGGCTGACGACCTGCTGGATGTTCTTCCAGTCGATCTGGTAGACGCTGCCCTGCGCGCTGAAGCGGCCGGTGCGGGTCTTGAGGCCGAGCTCGTAGCTCCACACCGAATCCGAGTCATAGGTCTGCGGCCGCCCGTTCGGATAGCCGAGCGGATCGAGGTCGCTGGCCTGGCAGGGGACGCCGACCTGCGGGTTGTAGCCGCCCGGACGGAAGCCCTTCGAGGCCGAGGCGTAGACCAGCGTGCCCGGCGTCACCTGGAACTCGGCGCCGAACTTCGGCGTGAACGGCTTCTCCTTCTGGCGGCCGAGGTCGGTCACCGACGGGCCGACGACGGGCCCCTGCGCGAAGGAGTTGATGGTGAACCTGGTCTGGCCGTAGCGCAGGCCCACCGTCAGCGTCAGCCGGTCGACCGGCTTGAAGTTGACCTGGCCGAAGGCCGCGATCTGCTCGTCCTTCGACTTGGCGAACTGGTCGTAGACGAGACGCCCGTCGATCAGCGGCGGCAGGACCGGGGCCAGGAACGGCGCATATTTGAAGAAGGAGGGATCGTCGACCTGCTGGAACGAAGTCTGCTTGGCCTTCTGGTAGAAGCCGCCGACCTGCCAGGTGAGCATCGCGTCGCGGTCCGACGAGGCGAGGCGTAGCTCGCCGGTGGTGATCTTCTGCGTGTTCTTCAGCGCGGTGACGGCGCGCTGGTCGGGGAACAGCGGCAGCGAGATGCCGGTGAAGATGCTCTGGGCGAAGATCGTATAGTCGGAGGCGAGCGTCTGCCTGCGATCGAAATAGGAGGCGATCGCGGTCAGGTCGACCGGGCCCAGCCCGTATTGGACGTTGAGCGTCGGCAAGTAGAAGCGGTCGCGGGTCCATTCCTGGACGCGGTTGCCGTTGAGGAAGCGGCCATCGTCATAATCGGAGAAGGGCGCGTCCGGCACGGTGAAGTCGGCGCGGACATTGTCCCAGGTCGCCGGACTGTCGTTGGTATAGACCTTCTGATAGGTGAAGGACGGGGTGATCCTCAGATCGGGAACCGGTTCCCAGGCGAAGGCGATCTTGCCGACATAGCTGTCCTGATAATTGCTGTCGTCGGCGACGACGCCCTTGTCTTCGAAGCGGACGCGGTCGATCCAGCCGCCGTCGCGGCGGTAATAGCCGCTGACGCGAACGCCGAGCTTGTCCTGGATCAGCGGAACGCCGAGCGCGAGGCCGGCTTCGTAGCTTGGCCCGCCATCCTCGGTCATCGCGAACTCGGTGCGCGCATAGCCCGACGACCTGGTCGTGCTCGGCTGCGGCGAGATGAAGCGGATCGTGCCGCCCTCCGATCCCGCGCCGAACAGCGTGCCTTGCGGACCGCGCAGAACCTCGACGCGCTCGAGGTCGAAGATCACCGGATAGGTGTTGCCGCCGCTGAACCCCAGTGACCGGAACTGGATCGGCGTGTCGTCGATATAGACGCCGGTGGTGGCGGCGCCGGCGGTCGACTTGATGCCGCGGATCGAGATGTTGGTGGTGATGCTGGTCGCCTCGAACACGACGCCCGGCGTCTGGCGGATCACGTCGGCGAAGCTGCGGACGCCGCGGCTGTCGAGCTTCTCCTGCGAGAAGGCGCTGACGCTCAGCGGCACCTTGCTCAGCGATTCGGACTGGCGGGTCGCGGTGACGACGATGTCGCCGCCATATTGGCCTTCCCCGGCCGGCTGGTCCGACTGGGCGAAGGCGGCAGCCGGCAGCATCAGCGCCGCGACGGCGACCGACGATCGCGCCCGGCGGCGCAAGGCATGTCTCTTCATTGGAATTCCCCTTTTTTCCCTGTGGATGGTCGCCCCGGCCGATCGCGGCCGGCCGGGACGATGTCGGGCTTATTGGCGCGTGTAGCGCTCTTTCCCCGAGATGATGGTGCGCAGGACCTTGGTGTTGTGGATGTCGGTCGCCGGTATCGAGAAGATGTCGCGATCGATGACGATGAGGTCGGCGCGCTTGCCGCGCTCGATGCTGCCCGCCTGGTCCTCGATGCCGAGCTGGCGGGCGGCGGCGCGGGTGAACAGGTCGACCGCCTGCGCCACGCTGATCCGCTCCTGCGGCGAGATCGGATCGCCGACGCCGCCCGGCGCCTGGCGGGTCACCAGCGTCTCCATGGCGAGCCACGGATCGGCCGCCGGCACGACCGGCCAGTCGGAGCCGACCGTCACCGGCACGGCGGCGTCGAGCGCGCTCTTCACCGGGCTGAAATGCTCCATCCGCGTGGGGCCGACCGCCTTGATGACGTCCTTGATCACCGAATTGGGGAACCAGACATAGGGCGAGAATTCGAAGGTCGCGCCGATCGCCCCGGCCCGGGCGAAATCCGCCGGCAGGACGAAGTTCGCATGCGCGATCTCGTGCCGCATGCCGGCGATGCCGTTGGCCTTGCGCGCCGCCTCGATCCCGTCGAGCGCAGCATGGACGGCGGCGTCGCCGGTCGCGTGGAGCTTCACGGTCAGCCCGGCGGCGTCATAGCGGGTGATCTTGGCGGAGATCTGGTCGGGCGCGACGAGCAGCAGGCCCTTGCGCCGCGCGGGATCGGTCACGCCGGCGGTGTCGGCATAATCGTCGTGCATCGCCGCCGTGTGCGCATCGGTGGGCACGCCGTCGAGCATCATCTTGACGCAGGCCATCTCCAGCCCCGGCCGCGCATAGAGGTTGCGCGACGCGATCAGCGCCTGGTCGGGCTCCCACATGCAGGTGCGGACATGCTGGTAGAGCTCCCCCGCGTCGGCGAGCGCGGCATAGGCCCTGGCCGAGGGCGTGGTGAGCAGCGCGTCCTCATAGCTGGTGATGCCCAGCGACAGCATCGTCCGGGTCGCCGAGCGGAGCGCGTCGACCATCGCCGGCGTATCGGGCTGCGGCACCTTTTCGAGCAGCTTCATCGCGGCATGTTCGCGCAGGATGCCGGTCGGGTTGCCGGCCTTGTCCTTCTCGATGATGCCGCCGTCCGGATTGGGCGTGTCGCGGGTGATCCCGCCGGCCGCGAGCGCGGCGCTGTTGACCCAGGCGCTGTGCAGGCTGACGTCGCGGAGCAGCACCGGATTGTTCGGCGCGATTCGGTCGAGCAGCGCGCGATGGGGAGCGGACGCGCCGAACGAGGCCCCGTCCCATTGCCCGCCGACGATCCAGCTTCCGGGCTTGGCGCGGGCGACGCAGGCCTTCACGGTCTCGATGATCTCGGCGGGCCTGGAGCCCTGCTTGAAGCGGCAATTGGCGGCATCGAGGCCCGCGCTCACCGCGTGGACGTGCATGTCGACCAGGCCGGGCAGCACGGTGGCGCCGCCGAGGTCGACGACATGGGTCTTCGGCGTCCGATAGGCGGCAAGCTCCTGCTCTGAGCCGACCGCGACGATCGTCTCCCCCGCGACGGCGAGGCCGGTCTTCCAGCCGTCGGGCGTGCGGACCCTGGCGTTGACGTACATCGTGTCGGCCGCGACCGGCGCGGGCTCGGCGGCGGCGCCTTCGAGCTGGGCCCGTGCGGGCGAGAGGAGGAAGGTTCCGGCCAGCAGGGCCAGCATCGTCATGGTCCGCGTCGTCTTGTGCATCGGTCGGGCGCCTCTTTCGGTTCGAGTGGCCGGCGCGCCGCCTGCGCGCCGCGCTCCGTCGAGCCGCGCCGAACCAGCGATCGTCGCCTTTTCCTTGGTCTTCCGCCGATGGTGATACGCCGCTGCCGGAAACGCGGCATCGCCCAAACGCGGTATGAAAATGCCCCGTTGCAAAAAAATTGAATTTTCACTTATTTTCCCTGCGACGAGCAGGGCGAGCGCGCGGACGGCACATCACATCAGGGGGGCGCTGCGATGGACGATCACGGCATTTTGGCGAACCTGTATGGCGCGAGCCAGGATCGCCGCCGGCTGACGGCGGCGCTGGGCGCGATCCGGGACGTCACCGGCGCGCGGACCGTGACCCTGCAATGGTTCCGGCGCACCGACGAGCGGCTGCGGACGACCGGGTTCGAGACCTGCCTGTCGGTGCCGTTCATATCGTCCAAGGGCGGTTGGGCCGATTTCCAGAACCCCCGCATGCTCGCGCTGGTCAATCCGCCGAGCGACGGGATCAGCTTCTTCGAGGATTCGGCCTGCCCCGATTTCCTGCAGCCCGACCTGCGACGCTGGCAGGCGCGCTTCATTCCCTTCGGGATCGGTCGCTTCCTGGGCGCGCGGGTCAACCTCCGTCCCGATCGCGAAGTCGGCCTCGCGCTTCATGCCCGGCATGGCGGGCCCGACCTGCCGTCCGACGCCCGCGACCTGCTCGCCGGGCTGATGCCCCATGTGCGCGAGGCGCTGCGGCTGATCGAGCAGGCCGAGGAGAAGGAGTCGGGCGCGCGGGTGATGGCGAACACCCTCGCGCTGCTCGAACAGCCGGTCGCCGTGGTGCGGACCGACGGCGAGATCGTCTATGCCAATGAGGCGGCGCGGCGATTGCTGGCCGAGGCGGGGCTGCTGCCCGCGCGGGGGCCGGCCGCCGCCGAGGGCGAGCGGAAGATCGCGGCGCTGGTCGGCCATCTGCTCGATCCGAAGGCGGCGCCGCACGGATGCCGCTTCACCGCGGGCGGGCGCACGCTGTTCGTCCAGCGGGCCTGGCTGGAGGGAGCCGGGGAGGAGGACGGCGGCGGGGACGGCGGGGACAGGCTGATGATGCTGGCCTTCAACGACCATGGGAAGGCGCTCGACATCTGTCCCGATCGCCTGCGGACCTGCTTCGACATCACCCGGTCGGAGGCGGAGCTGCTCGCGGCGCTCTGCGCGGGCAGCGACATCGCCGCCTTCGCCGCCCGGCGCAGGGTGTCGATCCACACCGCGCGCACCCAGCTCAAGCAGCTCATGGCCAAGACCGACGTGCGCCGTCAGGCCGACCTGGTGCGGATGGCGCTGGCCACGCCGGTGGCGTCGCTGCGCCGCACCCACTGACGACGGCGGGCGCCATGCCGCCGGTCGACCCCGCGCGTCGGTTCGTCGGCCGGCGGGCGGTTGGTGGCCGCGCGTCGCCGATCGGTCGAAAGCCGCGCGCCATGGGGCGGCGGCGCCCCTAGGTCGATCCCATCAACCATCATGGGGAATGGGATTTGACCGAGAAGCTGATCGACCTCGACGAACTCGCCGTCCGGCTGGCGGCGGAGAATGGTCAGGCCTGGGACAAGCTGTGCGATTTCCCCGGCTATGGCCGCAACATGTGGCGCGAGGAGGCCCGGCTCGAACTGCTCAGGGCGATGCCCGACGCGGTGGTCGAGCTGTTGCCGGCGCTGTGGAACGGCCGCGACGCCGGCTATGTCGCGCGGGTGCCCGCAGGGCAGAAGGCGGGGGCGGGCCGATAGCCGCGACCCGCCATCGGCCTCAGTCGATCTGTCCGATCCCGTCGCAGCTGAGATCGAAGGCGGTCAGCCCCGCCTCCAGATAGGCGGCGAGCATCGGCATATCGAGCAACTGCTCGACCATCGTCTCCGCATCGTCCTCATTGGCCGCCTCGAGCGCCTCGTCCCATTCGCTGGCGTCATAGGTGCCGCGCCCGACCAGCGCGAGCGCCAGCACGTCGGCGACCTCGTCGTCGGCGAGGTCCTCCAGCAGGGTGCGGACCTCGTCCTCGATCGCCTCGTTGGCCTCGTCCTCCAGCACCGCCATCGGGTCGTCGCTGTCGGTCGGGTCCTCCTCGTCGTCATTCTCGATCGCGGGGACCTGCGCCTCCAGTTCGCGCGCCCGCACGATCAGTCGACATACCGTGTCGAGCGAAACCGTCAGTTCCATCGTCCCATCCTCGTCGCCAGCCGGCATGGCAGGTTTTTCCAACGTGGACGCGATGCTACGGTTCCCGCTCCCCGGCCGGCTTTCAGGCAGGGAGCAGGGTCTTCAACGGAATCTCGGGGTTGGCGAGGCTGGCCTTGTCGGGGGAGACCCCGCCCGTGACCAGCGCCTTGCCCTGCACATAGTCCTTCACCGCGTTGACGCAGTCGAGCGCCAGCACCCGGCCGTTCTTCAGATAGACGACCGAGAAGCTGCGATTCGCGGGATCGCCGCGCACGATCGTCTCGTCATAGCCGATCGACAGGCCCATCGTCTGGAGCCGCAGGTCATACTGGTTCGACCAGAACCAGGGCACCGCATGATAGGCGTCGGTGCCGCCCAGGATGTGCTTGGCGGCGGTGGTCGCCTGGTCGTTGGCGTTCTGCACCGATTCGAGGCGGATGCGCGCGCCCTCGGCGAACGCATTGGCGTGCATCGCGCAATCGCCGATCGCATAGATGTCGGGCAGGCTGGTGCGGCAATATTCGTCGACGTCGACGCCGTTGCCGCCGGCCGCGCCGGCCGCGATCAGCGGCTCGACCGCCGGAATGATGCCGATGCCGACGATCACCATGTCGGCGGGGATGACGCTGCCGTCGTGCATCTGGACGCCGGTGACGCGGTCCTGGTCGTCGCCGACGATGCAGTCGACCTTGGCGCCGAGCTGCACGTCGACGCCATGGGCGCGGTGCTCGGCCTCGTAGAAGCGCGACAGCGCCTCGCCGGCGACGCGGGCGAGGACGCGGTCGAGCGCCTCGAGCACGGTCACCTTCTTGCCGGCCTTGGAGAGGACGGCGGCGGCTTCGAGGCCGATATAGCCGCCGCCGATCACGACGACGCTGGTGGTGCGCTCCATCTCGCCCAGCATGCGGTCGGCATCCTCGCGGGTGCGGACGCCGTGGACGCCGGACAGGTGATGGCCCGAACAGGCCAGCTTGCGCGGCGCGCCGCCGGTCGCCCAGACCAGCTTGCCATAGCCGATGGTCGACCCGTCGGTCAGGGTGACGCTGTGGCCGGCCGGATCGACCGAGGCCACGCGCTTGCCGAGCAGCATGTCGACATTGCGCTCCGCCCAGAAGGTGGCGGGGCGGATGAGGATGCGGTCGAAGCTCTTCTCGCCCGAGAAATATTCCTTGGAGAGCGGCGGGCGTTCATAGGGCAGCTCGGGTTCGTCGCCGACGATGGCGATCGTGCCTTCGAACTTGTTCTGCCGAAGCGCCACCGCCGCCTGTGCGCCGCCATGGCCGGCACCCACGATCAGAACGTCATACTGGGCCAATTCCGAATCTCCCGGCTTTCTCTATGCTCTGGCGCTCTACTATCGTGCGATCCGCCAATGTCCAGTTGACCGCGCTCGACACCCCGCTTATAGGCCCGCTCCACCGCATCGGCGGACGCCTTGGGGCGGAGTAGCTCAGCTGGTTAGAGCAGCGGAATCATAATCCGCGTGTCGGGGGTTCAAGTCCCTCCTCCGCTACCAAAATTCAATCGATGAAGCCTTCTCGCGCCTCGGAATGGCTGCGACCGTCCAGGAGACGTTCGTCGAGCCGGTCGGCACGAAAATCTTATCTCTATGCGGACCGGCTGCGCGACAACCAGCTAAGATCGGGCTGGAAGGCGATCTACAACCGGCTCCAGATCGACCGGATCGCGAGTGTCAAGGACAAGGCCCTTTCCGAGCGCGCGCCAGGGCAAGCCGCGCGTCGAATGGGTCGAGATGCTCGACATCGATCCCAGCAGCGGTCGTGGAATCTGCCGCTTCGCCGTCGCCGGTGCCGCGACCTGGCGAGATATCAGCCGAGGGCGGCACGGATGCGCTGCTTCATCGGCAGCACCCACTCGCGTTCGAGCGTTTCGTTCAGCAGGCCAGCCTGCTTGAGTTCATCGCACAGCATCATCTGGTGGCCAATGTCGAACAGGTCATATTGCGACGAGAATTTTCCGTTTCCACCATAGGTAATGAACGAAACGCCGTCGGTCTCGTAATAGCTCCCGTCCGGTCGCCGGCCTGGTCCGCGATTGACCCAGCGGCTGAAGATGCGATCGCCGTTCACCGCGAAATCGGTGATGGGAAAGCTCCAGCCTTCCCAGCCGGAGCCCACGTCCATGTCGCGGCCATAATGGGTCGCGCGGATTTCCTCGCGGCTTCGGGCGAAGACCGGCATCACTCCACCATAAGGGCAGTAATAGGTCGCGTCCTCATGATAGAGTTCGTCGGCGATCCATGACCAGCTGTTGCGCCGCTCCGCTTCCACGAATGCCTCGCGGAGCCGAATGATCGCGGCCTCGACTTCTTCGCGGCTATAGGTCATCGCTGCTTCCATCCTCCCTGTTGTCCGTCCGATCCAGGTTGCGTGGCATGCCGCGCACGCCATGCGTCGTCCTCGCGCGATCCGATGGTCCGCGCGGATTGTAGAACTGGCGATACCATGTCCGCAGCTTGTCATAGGGGCCGTCATGCGGAATCTGCAGGATGGTGAGGGCCGGCCGCTTGTGCGTCCAGATCTCGAAGTCCTGCGCGAAGGCGAGCCTGCTCTGCTCCTGGAAGGCGCGGGCCATGGCGACGTCCTCGTCGGTCGCCCGTTCGTGCGGCGATTTGACGATCACCGCGTGCCAGACGCGGATCGAGCCGTCGTCCACAGGCGTGTGCGCGATCAGGAAGTAGCTGGGGTAACGGCCGAGCATCTCCGTCAGCAGCAAGCCGGGTCCATGATAGACGGCGTCGATGCACAGCAGCGCATCATCCGCCGTCAGGCTGGTCCGGCTGACACCGCCCTCGCGATGGATCGCCCGGTGCCCATCCAGCTCGAGCTCGAAATATCGGACGGTCTGGCCGTGGATCGGCTCCTGATGGGCGACATCGGCCATATTGTCGACGATCTCCACCGGGTGGCGATCGAGCACGCCGAAATCGTCGAAACGCCAGCGCACCCAGGCCGGATCGTCCCATGCCGCGAGCGCGGGCAACTCCCAGTCGGGCTCCCCGCCGTCCGGATCGTGCCAGGCGAAGACGGCACCCCAGCGCTCGACCACCGGCCAGCTGGCGATCCGCGCGGCAGATGGAATTTTCGCCCCTGGAGCGTAGGGAATGTCGATGCAACGCCCCTCGGCATCGAAGCGCCAGGCGTGATAGGGGCAGCGGATCGTGTCACCTTCGATCTGGCTGCCGTCCCGCACGACATAGGACGTATGGTTGCGAGCGAGATGCGTGCCCATGTGCGGGCAATAGGCGTCGACGAGAATCGGCCTCCCGCTGTCCGCGCCACGATAGAGGACAAGGTCGCGGCCAAAGAAGCGCACGGCCAACGGCTGGCCATGCTGAAGCGTCGCCGCGTCCGCCACCATGAACCAGCCGCGCGGGAAATCCTGGCTGCCTAGGCGATAGTCGCGCGATCTGGCCATCTGTCCTTTCCGGTTCCGTTGCGCTTCGTTCCGAAAGTGGCGGAACGGGGAGCCGCCCGACAGCGCCGCCATGGGCAAAAAGCATGACGGTTTCACGCAACCGCTCCCGCGCGGCGCATGCGTCCATGCCCTGACTTGCCTCGCTCTTTGCGCGCTTTGGCCGTCCTGCACGGAAAATCCGGTCACCTATGATCCGACGATCAACCGCGATCCGCGAGGGATCGCCAGGAGGGGAGCGGGCTGAAGGCCATGAAAGTCTATCCGGAAAGCGAAGTGCGCGCGGCGTGGGAGCATGTGCTCGCCGCGCGCGAGAAGATCGGGCGAGGCGAGGCGGACTGGGGCGACCTCGCCGAGCATTTCACCGAAGACGCCGTCTATATCGACGCTGTCTGGGGCCGCTATGTCGGCCGCGAGGCGATCAGGACCTTCATGCACGATTGCATGGTCGGCTTCGAGGATTGGCGCTTCCCGACGCTGTGGACGCTGGTGAAGGACAACCTGGTCGTCTGCGCCTTCTGGTCGCGCGTGCCGGGCCTGAAACCGAACGGCGACCATGCCGATTGCCTGTGCTTCAGTGTCGCGATCTACGCGGGCGACGGGCTGTTCTGCTACGAAACCGACGTCTTCAACATGGCCGAGCTCGGCGTGCTGGTCGAGGAGGTGGGCTGGACACCGCCCGCCAACAGCTCCCCCGTGCCCCAGAAGCCCGACCGCAACCAGCTTCCGCCCGACCGGCCGGGAATCGGCCATTGGGGCCTGGCCGTCTGACGGACAGGCTTTCCTCACTCCAGGAGAACTACATGAGCGACCAACAGATCGACCTTGGAAAGCTCGCCTATGCCGGCGCGCTGGCGGCGGCACGGGGGTGGCAGGATCTGCTGCCCGGCGAGACCATCTATCCGCACGATGAGGTGGAAGCCGCCTTCCAGGACTATGCCGCGCGGGCGAACATGGACGACTGGGACTATTGGGCGGACATCTTCACCCCCCAATGCCTCTACGTCGACCATCATTTCGGCGTGTTCCACAGCGCCAAGGAAGTCGCTTCGTGGATGACGCCGCTGATGGAGACCCAGCCCGAGATGCGCTTCATCCCGGAATGGCACGTCGTGATGGGCAATCTCGTAGTGAACTATAACTGGAACCGCTGGCCCAATCCCGAGGGAAGCGCGGTCGACTATGGCGAGTGGAGGAATCCCGGGCCGACCGCGGACTACCGCTATCAGTTCCCTTGCGTGACGCTGAACATCTATGGCGGCAACGGGAAGTTCTGTTACGAAGAGGATCTTTACAGCCCCGCCGCCTATCTCGAAATCCGGGATAGCTGGCGCCGGGACATGGGGATCACGGCCTAGCGCGATTCCCAGGCGGATATAGGCATCCGCCGGCTCGGAAATCGCGAGTAAACATGATCTTGGGGCCGCTCCTCGCGGGGCGGCCCTTTTCCTTTTCCTCAATAGTCCATCCGGCGATAGGCCATTTCGCCCATCGCATCCGCCCAGATACGCTGCCGCCGCGTGGCGAACGCGAGCATGCAATTCACCAGGCCGACCGCTTCATTGCCGCGCATGGTTCGCGCGGCCTGGCATGCGGCGTCGATCGCTGTCTCCCTGTTGGGGAAACGGGCGCCGAGCAGCACCTCGATCGCTTCCCGCTCCTCGCGCGCAAGGCGCTCGGTACCCACCGCATCCAGATCGCGAAGGTAGCGCGCAAGCGTGGCGAGGCCCTTGGCGCGCTCGACCAGATAAGGGTCGGACAGCGTGGGTCCGATCACAGCCTCGAGGCCATGGACGATGAAGTCGTGAAGCGGAATTCCGCCGTCCGCAGTCCGCTCCGTCCCGCGTCGCAGGGGCGGCACGTCGATGCCATGCACCTTGGCGAGCATGCAGGCCAGCGTATAGGCGACCGATTGCCGGAAGCTGAGGATCACCGCCAGATTCTGATTGATCGACGGGTGTGACAGGCCGAGGTTCAGTCCCACATACCAGCGCGTCAGCACGAGGATCACCATCGCATCCAGCGAACGGCGATCGATCGCTCCGCCGCGCACATCCTCATAGTTGCGGACATGATCCAGTGCTGTGCCGAACGGCGCGCCGAGCGAGCGGCACAGGATCGCCGCGACATCCTCGAGCGGATGCCCCATATGCACGACTTCCCAGTCGAGCAGGGCGGTCACGCGGCCCTCCTCGTCGAACAGGAAATTCCCCGGGCCGATATCGCCATGCACCAGGCAGGCGCGATCCTCCGGGTCCGGAATGTGATCCGCCAGCCAGTGCAGCGCGAAATCGATGACGGGGTCCTTCGGCGTGGCGGGACGGCCGTACATCTCGGCCAGGGTGGCGAGATCGTGCTCGAGCGCGCACCTGATGGTCCCGAACGCGGCGAAGTCGGGCAGTCCGATCTCGTCCGGGCGGAGCGCGTGGAGCTTCGCGATCTGACGCATCAGGTCGCGCTGGATATGTGCCTGCCGCTCGGGGTCGGGCGTCGCCTGATAATGCGTCGCTCCATCGACGAATTCCATCAGCATCGCGTTGTGCGCGGCACTATAGGCGATAATCCCGGGCACGCGCGGGCCGGCATCGCCCAGTGCGCTGATGACGCGATGCTCCCGCTCGAGCGTGAATCTCGTGCCGGATAATGGCCCGTCGCCATTGTCGAGGCGCAGAATATATTTCCGCGCATCGGACGCACGGACGACGAAGCTCGTCCGCGATCCGCCGCCGGGAATGAGATCGAGCCTCACGTCGCTGCCGAGCGTTTGGCTCGCCCAGGCCGTGAGTGCGGCGATGGGAGGCCCCTTCACCGCATCCCTCCGGCCGCCTGGCGGTGCTCGCGCCACAGCGGAACGCTCCAGAGATCCTGCTCCTCGCCGAAGGCCGATCCGTTCGGGAGATCCCAGCGCATCAGATAATGGTGACTGAGAAGATTCGGATAGGAGGTGTAGGAGAAGCGGTTGAGCGGCGTGCCATGGCCGGTCAGCGTTCGTCCGGCCTCGTCCTCCAATTCCAGCGCGATATGGGACAAGCGTCCATCGACATGGCTTACCCGGCGCGAGCCACGAACGACATCGTGACGAACGCCGTCGAGGCTGAGATAGCCCTTGTAGATTTCCTCGTCGCTGCCGCTCGGTCGAGAAAAGGCCAGAAAGGCGAGATCTTCGGTCTCTCCGTGGCAATAGCCCATCCGCACGTCGTCGCCGATCGCCCGTGGGCCCCAGGAACGATCGCGGATGCCGATGCAATCCACGGCATAGCGACGCCCCTCGATCTCGACATGGCCGGTGTAACGCCCCGGCTGATCGACATGGCCGGCGAAGAAGTCCGATGTGCCCCGGCGGTCGGTGAGGTCCGGCGCCGTCGTCGCGGTGAAACGGAGCGCGACCGAGGCGCGCGGGTTGCGGAACGTCATCTCATAATCATGACCGGGCCGCAGCACCCGCAGGCGGAAGCCGTTGTCCAGCGTCATGTCGCGAAGGTCGAGATCGCCTCTTACGGGCCGGTTGACGTCATATTGGAACAGCGGGGCCTCCCAGGGCACGCCGGTGTCGCCGATCCAGACGATGCAGCCGCCTCCGTAGATGCCCAATGCCGGGCGGAACCAGTGATAGAGATAGACGGTGAGGGCGTGTTCGGGAGCCCAGGCGCCGAACCAGGCGGCCTCGGTCCAGTTCAGCGCTTCAGCGGGCCAGGGATGGAAGCTGTCGATCGAATCGCCGGTCACGAACATAGGGTGCGCCTTGCAATGTTATCGCCGAGAGGCGTCGTCGGCACCGCGACGAGAGTCGCAGCCGGAGCCCCCTTTCGCCCGATCGCGATCGCAGTCGCGGCACCAACGACGGAATCTGGGTAAGGAAAGCCCCCTCGCGCCGCCGCGACAATAAGGAGCAAAAAGCGTCGCAGAGCGGAGGGCTGGAAAGCGATGGCCTAGCGGCGGTCGGGATCGGTGTGTTCGATAAACCGGCGAATCTGCTTCGCCATCATGCGGACCGCCACGTCGAAGTCGACGTCCCAGCCGTGGACTGCCAGCCGATAGTTGAACTCGTCGAGCTGCATCAGCAGCAGCGAGGCCATCACCCTTGCCTCCCGGCCGGCGGGGCTTTGCCGGAGGGCCAGCGCGAAGGCCGGAAGCCCCTTCGACAGCACCTCGATCACGCCGACATGCATCTGTTCGATCGCGTCGAAGCCATTGGCCTCGATCGCCACGGCTTCCTTCATCACCGCGAAGAGCGCGCGATGACGGCCATAGAGCGCGACCCGGTGCCGCAGCCAGTCCGCGATGGCATCCTCGCCGGGATCGCCGAGGCGCGACAACTCTTCCCAGTGCGCCCAGACATCGGGCATCACCTGCTCGCAGAGCGCGCTCGCGATCGACCATTTGCTGTCGAAGTGACGATAGAAGGAGGTGCGCCCGACGCCGGCACCGGCGATGATCTCCTCGACCGAGGTCGCCGCATAGGAAGTGGTGGAAAAGACCTTCTCCGCCGCCTTGAGCAACCGCTCGCGCGTCGCCTGCTTCTGCTCGCGTTGAAGCCGCGTCGGTCCAGCCGGCCGCGCCCGGCTCCGCCGTCCCGACGATATCGATCTCCCGGCAGCCGTGCTCATGAGCGCTGTCTGCCACAAAGATCGGGCACTGTCTCCCGTGCTGCTTGATAGTGGAACATCATGATGGTACATAGTGTTCCACTAATGATGGCCAGCGCGGAAAAACGAGCGGTATCATAGGCTTTGCGGACTGATCGCGACGGAGAGGAGCGACTCGATGGGCAAGCACAAACATGTTTCGCGCCTGCGCTGCGAGGAGGTGCCGGTCGATCTCCTCATCGCCCTGCTCGGCTGCGTCGCGAAGGCCGGCGGCAGTGCGGACGGCATCCTCCGCGACGCGGGCGCCACCTATCGGTTTCGCGAACTGAAGCGGCGACGCAACTGCACGATCGCGGAGTTCACGCGGGCCAATCGCCTGTGCAACGAATATCTGCGCGGCCACATTCTCGCCACCACCGGCTGCCCGACGCTGAACGAACAGCAATTCTACCTGCTCGCCAAGTGCCTCGCCGCCTGTTCCGATCTGGAGGAGGCATTGCGCACGACAGCCGCCTTCTTCGCGATGTTCGAGGGGAGGATCGGCGAAGCCCATTTCGAGGTGCGCGGCGAGCGGGTACATCTTCACATCAACCCTCCCCGTCGCGAGAAGAACGAGGCCGGCTTCCTCGTCGACATATATGGCTATGCGATCCTCCAGATATTCCTCGGCTGGCTGCTGGACGAGCAGCCGATCTTCGATGCGGTCGATCTCATCTATCCGCAGCCGGCTCGGGAGAGCGTCCATCTCGGGCTTTTCGACTGCCCCATCCGTTTCGGCCAGCCGAGCAATCGCTTCAGCTTCAGGAGCGATCTCCTCTCGCAGCCGGTCGTTCGCGATCAGGCGAGCCTCATGAAGCTGCTCGCGGATTTCCCGTTCAACCTGATGCTCGACGAGGAGCAGCGCAAGCTGTGCGACCGGGTCTATACCGCAATGATGAATAGCTACATGAGAAGCCATATGCTGCCGACCATAGATGATGTGGCGAAGCTGTTCAGAACCTCGACCTGGACCTTGCGCCGCCGCCTGACCGAGGAGGGCACCGCCTATTCCTCGATCAAGAAGAAGTGCCAGCTCAACCTCGCGACCGAGTTCCTCAAGCGATCCGAGATGACGATCGACGAGATCGCGGATATCGCCAATTTCAGCGACGCCAACGCCTTCCGCCGCGCCTTCCACCAATGGACCGGCTGTTCGCCGACCGCCTATCGCAAGGAACTCCTCGCCGTTTAACCGTTCCGCCGGCAATCGGCGACGATGGCGCGGATCACCCGGCCCAGATCGCCCCGGCGATAGTCGAGCAATTCCCGCTCGACAGGGTCGGGCTCATAGCTGATCACCGTGCCTCGTCCGGCATAGAGCATGTCATCGGGAAGCAGCGGATGCGACCGATCCTCGACGGCGAGGCGGGTCGGATTGCCCGCGGCGTCGAACAGGCACCGGAAATATTCGAGAAAGCTCAGATTCTCGTCGCCGATCAGATAGGCCGCGCCCGGTTCGCCGCGCGCCAGCGCGCCGATCACCGCATCGCTCACGGCGTGAACCGTCATGAAATTGGTGCCGCCCGCGATCGCGAATACCGGCATGTCGGGATATTGGCCGAGCGCGTAGCGGGCGTGGATCTGCGCGCCGAGCACCTCCACCCCCTCAAGCCTGCCCAGCACGAAGGGCGGGTTGACGCTGCACACGGCGAAATCCTGCCGGGCGAGGGCGCGAGCCGCCTCCTCCGCCAGCAGACGCGATCGGACATAGGCGCTCGCGTCGACCGACCAGGGCGCGACATGGGGATAGAAGGTGCCGACATGCACCGCCCGCTTCACCCCTGCCGCCCGCGCCTGGGCGAAGAAGGCGGGCACGCCGCGGATGTTCACCCGTTCCAGATGCTCGGCCTCGTCCATGCCCTGCGGTACATGGCGGAAGTCGTTTCCGGCCGCGAAGACCAGGCCGTCGAACCCCGCCAGCCGATCGGGGGTGAAATCGCCGGCCGCATAGTCGCCGGCCAATACGGGCAGGTGCCGGATGGCGGCGGCTTCGGGCGGCCGTCGCGCGGCGATCGTGACCGCATGCCCGCTCGCTTCGAGCGCGAGCGCGACATGCGCGCCGATCAGCCCCGTGCCTCCGACAACCAAGGTCTTCATGCCCGCGCCTCCACCCGATCGCCGTCCTCGCCTACCACCGGATGCCGGCGCTTACCCCATAGGTGCGCGGCTCGTTATAGTTCGCGATGTTCAACCCGCCGAACTGGGCGCCGAAATTGATGCCGTTCACTTTCCGGTGCGTGTTGGCGAGGTTGCGCGTCCATGCCCCGATCCACCCCTTCGACCTGCCGAGCGGGATATCCTCATAACGCAGCTGGAGATCGAGGAGCGTGAGCGATTGCGCCTTCACCGACGAGGATGGCGGCACCAGCGGGAAGTCCGCCGTCGGCGTCTTCGCATAGGCATAGAGATAGTAGCTCGACGTGTACCGCGCATCGAAGATCAGGTGCAGATTGTCGCCGTCCGAACCCTGGAACGCGCGCAGATCGACGTTCAGCGCTGCCTGATATTTGGGTGCGTGCGGGATGGTGCGGTTGTCGGCTACGTCGACGACGGTGCCCAGCGCATTGGTGTCGCGATAGCTGCTGTAGGACGCGTCGAGATATGCGAGGTTGCCCGAAACCCGAAGCGCCTGAGCCGGTCGCGCCGAGACCTCCACTTCCACGCCTTTCATATTGGCCGATCCGGCATTCTGCAGCAGGCTTGCGAGCGATGACGTCGCGGTGAACACGGACAGCTGCATGTTGCGATGATGATTGTGGAAGGCCGCGATGTTCAGGTCGGCCCGTCCGTTCCACCAGGATGTCTTCAATCCCGCCTCGATCGAATTGATCGTCTCGGGCCGGAAGGGCGTGGTGGTGGCGATGTTGGAGGTCGCCTCGCCGTTGAACCCGCCGCTACGATAGCCCTGCGCGAACTTGACATAGGTGTTCAGCCGATCGCTCGGCTTGTAGGCGAGGACGATCGTCGGGTTGAGAGCGGAGAAGTCCTTCGAGACGCCGTCCGACTTGCGAACGTCGACGAGGACCGTGTTGGGCAGCAGGATCGAGCTGCGCACGACGGTCTTGCGCTCCTTGGTGTAGCGCAGCCCGGCGGTCACGACGATCCGGTCGGTGATCTTGTAGTCGGCCTGCCCGTAGATCGCATAGGCCTTGGTCGTGCCGCCCCAGCTGGTGTCGTAGTTGACCGCGCCGAAGAAAAAGGATTGCGGGCTGCGGGTGAAGCCGTCGTCCCAGAAATAATAGAGGCCGGCGACATAGTTCAGTCGATCGCCGATCGTTCCCGTCGCCTGCAATTCCTGGCTGAACGATTTGTATTTCGTATCCAGTCCGCCGCTCGCGAGCCAGAGCGGCGTTCCGTCGAGTTCGACGACCGCGCCGTCATAATCCATCTTGCGATAGCCGGTGATCGACTTGAGCGTGACCGGGCCGGTATTCCAGGTGACGGTCAGGCCATGTCCGTTGATCTCGATCCGATCGAGATGGGTGTAATCGCTCGACATGGTCTTCGAATATTTCGGCTGCACGTAGAGATAGGCCGGGATGCAGACGGCGGGCCCCAAGGCACAATTGGCGCCCAGGAAGCCGTTGGGATCGACGCTGTCGAGCTGGCTGGCATCCGCATTGCCGCGCGTGCGGCTGTAGTCGTAGGAATAGTCGACGGTCAGATCGGTGCTCGGCGCATAGCGGACCTGGGCCAGCAGGCTCTGTCGGTTGCGGGTGCCGGCCTGGCCGGTTTGCGCGCCCCCGCCCTGGGGATGGCCGACCACGGAGTTGTTGTAGATGAAGCCGAGCGGAGTCCCGCCGATCGCGGCGGAATCGGGCACGAGCCGCACATTGCCGTCGCGCTTGAACGTCATCCCCGAAAGCTTGACGAACAGATGCTCGCTCAGCGGGACGTTGACGAGGCCCCGGATCGTATGGGCGTCATAGTTTCCGAAGCCGGCCTCGGCGGATGCGCGCAGCTGATCGTCGGGCTTGCGGGTGATGAAGCTGATCGCCCCGGCCAGCGTATTGCGTCCGTAGAGCGTGCCCTGCGGACCGCGCAGCACCTCGACGCGTTCGAGATCGTTGATGTCGAAGATCGATCCCTGCGCCTTGCCGATATAGACGCCATCCAGGTAGAGCCCGACCGACGGATCGAGGATGATCGAGCCGTTCTGCTGCACCGAGCCACGGATCGACAGCTGGGCGTTGTTCGGTTGCGTCGCGGTCGAGCTGACCAGCAGCCCCGGCGCCAGCGCGCTCAGATTGTCGATGGTGGTGATCGACCGGTCCTGGAGGAAACGCCCCTGAAGCGCCGTGACGGCGATCGGGACGTCCAGGAGGTTTTGCTCGCGCCGCTGCGCCGTGACGATGATCTCATCGTCGACGGATGCTTGTGCCGATTGCTGGGCAAGAGCGGGCGCCGGGAATATCGATAAACCGGCAACACCGATAGTAATGAGATGACGCGAATATAGCCCGCCACGCGGACCATGACGCCGATCGTCCATATATGCCCCCATCCCGGCTCATTATTGTCTGACATTGGCTGCGAAGCATTCGGCGACGAATGTCGTCACGGCCTCCTATTCTTCGAATGTAGCGGCCGGTGAGCCCGGACCGCCATGACATAAACACGCAGAAAGCGCGGCAGACGGGAGTGCCGGTGGAGCGATCGGCGGATTGCCGAGGATGATATCCGCCGCCTTTTCGCCGATCATCATCGCCGGCGCATTGGTATTGCCGCCCGGCACGGTCGGCATGATCGAGGCATCCGCCACGCGCAGGCCGGCGACGCCCCGCACCGCCAACGATTCATCGACCACCGCATCGGCGTCGCTTCCCATGCGGCAACTGCCGACGCCATGGAAATCGGGACCGGCGGTCCAGCGCAGGAAGCGGTCCAGATCATCGTCGCCGGCGGCGGCCGAACCGGGCGCGAGTTCTTCTCCGCGCACGTCGTCGAATGCCCGTCCGGCGACGATCTCGCGCGCGATGCGGATGCCCGCGCGGGTGCGGCGGAGGTCGATCTCCTCGGCGAAGTAACGCGCATCGATCACCGGCGGATCGTCGGGAGAGGACGAACGAAGACGGATGAAGCCTCGGCTGGCCGGCTTGGTCATGCAGATGCGCGTCATGAACCCCGGCTCGCGTACCAGACGCCCCGAGGGGGCGACCATGAGGGGAATGAAGCCGAGCTTCAGGTCCGGCCCTATGTCGGGCGCCTCGCCGGACCGGAAGATGCCGACGGCCTCCAAAGGAGGTTCTGCAAGGGCGCCCTTGCCCTGGAACAGATAGCGGAGCCCTTCGACGAGCGCGGCACCGGGCGAGAAATGGCGATAGGCCGAATCCCGGCCACGGCTGCGCACCAGCACGGACGCGCCGACATGATCGTGATAATTGGCGCCGACGCCGGAAAGATCGGCCGCGACCGGAATGCCGAACGCCTTGAGTTGCGTCGCCGGCCCCAGTCCCGAAAGCATCAACAGTTGCGGCGACTGGATCGCGCCGGCGGCAAGGACGATCTCGCGCGCCGCTCGTGCTTCCCGGAGCCTGCCTCGGCAGCGATAGGCGATGCCGCACGCCCGGCCGTTCTCGATGATGATGCGCGTTGCCGTCGAATGGGTACGGATCGTCAGATTGCCTCGACCGCGAGCGGCGGCGAGGAACGCGGCCGCGCTGGCCCGCCGTCCGCCCGCACAGGTCCAGTCCGACGGACCGACGCCTTCATCGTCGGTGGCACTCATGTCGGCGTGGAAACGATGACCGTTCTCCATCGCACCGGCGATCCAGCGGCGCGCGAGAGGATTGGCGAGGGGCGCACGCGATACCTTCAACGGCCCGTCGCCGCCGTGGCCGGGCAAAGGGCCGTCGAGATGTCTTTCCGATTTCAGGAAATAGGGCAGCACCTCGCGATAGGACCATCCGGGAGCCCCGCCGGCCGCCCAGCCGTCATAGTCGGCCGGTTCCCCCCGGCTGTAGAGCATCCCGTTGATGGCGCTCGTGCCGCCAACGGTCCTGCCCCGGATCTCGCCCAATACCCGGCCGTCCAGCCTTTCCTGCGGCGCGGTGGCATAAAGCCAGCGCGCATGCCGGCTGGCGATCGGCAGGAACGCGGCGGCGGGGATATGGAGCAGCGGATTCCAACCGCGTCCGCCCGCCTCCAGCAGCAGGACCCGCAGACCGGGTGGCTCGGACAGGCGGGCCGCGAGAACGCATCCGGCCGAGCCCGCGCCGACCACGATATAGTCGAACTCTTCGATATCACGCGCCACTGGCTGCGCCTTGGGAAGGAAATCAGCCCGCGTCTTCCATGCCCATGGCTTGTCGCCACTGCTTGAGGATCTCGTGATAGGCGGACGGGCTGTAGATATCCTCTTCGAAGGAGAATTTGCCGTCGCCGGCATAGATGCACATCGTGACGCATGGAAACTGGAAGCGATAGTCGCTGATCGGGCCGGGATTGCGCCACTCGTCATAGGGAACGGCGCTGCCTTCGGGATTGGGCCAGCGGTTCCAGTTATAGTTGATGAGAAGATTGCCCTGGATGACGTGCCAACCAGGAATGAAGCGCATCTCGGGCTGGGTCTTCATCAGCGGAATCATCCAGTCGGCCAGTTCCTTCGGGTTGCGGACCGTGCCGAAATGATGGTCGACATAAACGCAGGGGTCCGTGAACAGTTCGGAATAATAACCCCAGTCGTTGATGTTCGCGCGATACACATAGTCCTGAAACGCGGCTTCCACTTCGGCTTCGGGGAAGATGTGGGTCGAATGGCGGATTTGCTCCCAGGCCTTCGCCGCGGCGGTAGCGCCCGCATAGGCGATCTTGCCCAGATTGTTCTCGTCGCTCATCGCACACCCTCCAGGATTGCGGGCCTGATCGCCCATGGCGGGGTGATAGGACGCACGTTCCGGCGCGGAGACGGCGGAAATGGTGAAAGATCAGCGCAAGAGCGGGCGCTCAGCCGATGCGCCCGGCGGCCAGCTCGCGGCGGAAGGCGGTGGGGGACTTGCCTGTCCATTGCTGGAAGGCGCGGCGAAAGGCGTTGGCGTCGCTGAAATTGGCGATCTCGGCGATGCGATCGATCGTCAGGTCCGGCCGGCGCAGGAAATCGGTGGTGATGTTGAGCTGGCACCGCTGCCGGATGCGCGAGAAGCCGGTCCCCTCCTCGGCCAGCCGCCGCCGCAGCGTCCAGCTCGACACGCCGAAGTCCCGCGCCACCCGTTCGGCACCGGGCAGTTGCCGCTCCGCCGAATGCGCGTTCATCATGAGCGCATAGACCTGATCGGCGAGCGAGCGGCCGCGATCGCGCCCGAGCATCATGTCGTAGGGAAAGGTCTCCAGCAGCGTGCGCATGTCGCTGCTGGTGCGCACCACCGGCGCCGAGAGATAGACGGCATCGAACAGCATGATGTTGCTCGGCCGGTCGAACCGCACCGGGCAGCTGAACAGGCCAAGGCCGAAATCCGTGCGCACGCTGGCGGGATAGGAGAAATCGACGCGCTCCAACGCCAGCGACCGCCCGATCAGCCAGCCGAACAACAGCTGGAGCACCGCCATTCCGAAGGCGTCGATCAGGAAGGAAGGATCGGTAGGGCCGCGCCGGCGGGGCTCGATGAAAAGCGTGACATGCCGATCGCCGAACTCCGGGCGAAAGGCGCCGAGCGTGCCGTTGAACATCGCGAAGAAGCTCGACGTGGTCGTCAGCACCTCGCGCAGGTCGGCGCAGGCGATCAGGCAGCGGCACAGCAGCGAGAACTGCTCCTCGGTCATCTGCGGCCCCTGCGACTGGTGGAGATAGTCGCGGAAGCGCGCGTTGCAGGCCCGGTTTGTCGCGATGAAGGCGTCCAGCCCGATCTCGCGCACCTGGCCCGCCTTGAACGCCGCGAAGCTGTGCGAGACACCCACCTCCGCGAGCAGGCGATCGGGCTCGCCCGAAATGCGGGACAGGCAATCCAGCATGGTGACGATCATACCGGTCGGCGCAGTTGCATTGCACACCGGTACGACATGCTTATGCCGCGACATCAGCTCCTCTCCCAGCTCCGCCTCGTGCTGGGCGGGAGCATAAGGCGCGGATGCGTCGCGTGGCAATATCGCGGCCGTGGCCGCCGCCCTGCGCCGTCCCGTCGCCCCTCAAAAGCGGAGGCCGAACGTCGCGCCGAAGGTGCGCGGATCGGGATAGAAGGCGAGCGTCATGCCGCCGAAGCTCGGCCCGAAATCGATGAAGTTGCTGGGGCTGCGCTGCTGGAACAGGTTGCGCGCCCAGAGCGAGATCTCGCCTTTCATCCCGCCGATCGGCAGATCGGCGAGGATGGCGCGCGCATTGACGATCGCGCGCGAGGGAGCCTCGCTGTTGCCCGCGACCTGCGTGGTCGACGGCGGGGCGGCGAGCGCATAGGGATAGGTGTAGTAGGAATCGACGAAATTCAGGTCGGCCAGCAGATTGAGCCGTCCCCAATCGCCCTCGATCACGCGCCAGTCGGTCGAAACCGAGGCGGTGTAGCGCGGCGCGTGCGGGAAGGCGCGATTGTCGGAGACGTCCACCCCGCCGTCGATGAAGCGCTTATATTTGGCATCGAGCAGCGCGAACGATCCGCTGACGGTGAAGGCGGACGACGGACGCGCGGTGAATTCCAGCTCGACCCCGCGAATCCGCGACGACGCCGCGTTGAGCACCGACAGCGACAGCGCGCCGCTGCCCCGGAACACGGAAAGCTGGATGTCGCGATGCTCGTCCCAGAAGGCGGCGATGTTGAGCTGGAGCCGGTTGTCGAGCAGCCGGCTTTTCAGCCCCACCTCATAGCTGTCGACCTTTTCGGGGCGGTAGGGCTGGCAAAGTTCGATCGCGCCCGACGGGCAGGCGGTCGTGGCGGCGACCAGTTCGGTCGTTTCGCCGTTGAAGCCGCCCGATTTGAAACCGCGGGCATAGCGGGCGTAGACGTTCACCCGCTCGGTCAGGTCGAAGCGCAGCGAGGCGGCCGGGCTGAAGCTGTTGTAGACCGCATCGGGCACGTCGCCATAGCCGATGTCGATCAGCGTCAGCTCGGCCGGCGTTCCGGGGCCGCTGACCAGCAGCCGGCTGACGTCCTTGCGCTCATGATTGTAGCGAATGCCGCCGGTCAGCACGAGCCGGTCGGTCAGGTCGAAATCGACCTGGGCATAAGCGGCGGCGGCCCTGGTGTGCTGGCCATAATCGGCCTGAAAGCTGGTGGCGCCCGCGAAGAAGGATTGCGGCCCCAGCGTTTCGCCCTTGTCGCGGAAATAATAGCCGCCGACGACATATTTCAGCCGTCCG
The DNA here is from genome assembly GCA_000016765.1 of Rhizorhabdus wittichii RW1. NCBI lineage: Bacteria > Pseudomonadati > Pseudomonadota > Alphaproteobacteria > Sphingomonadales > Rhizorhabdaceae > Rhizorhabdus > Rhizorhabdus wittichii. Next base: position 2,290,500 of record CP000699.1, on the reverse strand, counting down.
TCCGCCAGACCGCCGGTGAGTTGCAGCTCCTGGCTGAACGAACGGTAGCGGGTGAAGCGCTGGGTGGCGCCGACCGGCAGCGGCGACCCGTCGAGATCGAGCGCGTCGCTCCACCGGGTGCGGCGATGGGCGCTGATCGATTTGAGTTCGGCAGTTCCCAGATCCCATGCCAGGGTAAGCGAATGGCCGTCCGTGCGCAGCCGCTCGTACAGCTGGTCCGCGTCGAGGCTGGCGGACGACTGCCGCTGGGCCCGCACATAGAGGTCGAGCGGGAAGAAGGCGCCGGCCCCCGCATAGCCCGGCGAGTTCGGGTCGAAGATATCCTGCGGCAGGCCGTTGCGGTTGAAGCTGTGGAGCTGCGCGAAATCAGGGCGCTGGCGATAGCGGCTGTAGTCATAGGCATAGTCGATCGTGAGGCTGTCGGCCGGCCGCACCCGCACTTGCGCGAACAGGCTTCGCTGGTTGAGGTCGTTGGTGTCGTCCACCGAACTGGGCCGCGCCAGGAAGGCCTGCGGATAGGGATTGGGCACGACATCGATGAACCCGTCGCGCTTCTGCGCCTGACCCGACAGCTTGATCGAGAAGATGCCGAACGCGGGCAGGTCGATCGTGCCCTTCACCCGCTTCATGTCGTAATTGCCGTAGCTCGCCTCGATCGATCCTCGAAGCTCGCCCGAGGGCTTGCGTGTCACGAGATTGATCGCGCCGGCCAGCGTGTTGCGCCCATAGAGCGTGCCCTGCGGCCCGCGCAGCACCTCGACGCGTTCGAGGTCCGCGATGTCGAAGATCGATCCTTGGGCCTTGGCGATATAGACGCCGTCGACATAGAGGCCGACCGCCGGCTCGAACAGCACCGAGGGATTGACGGTCACCGAACCGCGCATCGCGATCTGCGAGACGGTCTTGTTGGTAGGGGAGCGTTCGACCTTCACATTCGGTGCGATCGTGCCGATCTGGTCGATCGAGCCGATGTCGCGGCTCCGCAGGAAATCGGCGCCGATCGCGGAGATCGCGATCGGCACGTCCTGCAACCGCTCCTCGCGCTTCTGGGCGGTGACGACGATGTCACCCAGGCCGTCCGTCTCCGCTGTCGCCGCACGGTCCTGATCCATGGGCTGAGCCATCGCCGGTATCATCCATCCGGCGATGCAGGCCGTGGCCATCAGACGAACGACAAGATTGCTGTGCACCATGTTTCCCCTCCACCCCCTTGTTCCGGCCGGGCGGAGCAGTTTTTCTCGGTCATCGTCCGATCCAGCCCGATCAAGGTTAGCGACAGGCACCCGGCAACGACACGACCTGGATGGTCCAAGAACCAGACCTGAATTTGCAGCCGGCGACCCATTGATCCAGATCGTCCCGCAATGTTCATGTTCGGCGCGGTGAATGTCACGCGCGATCGCGAAAGTGACTCTGGCCAAGATTGGTCAAGATTATCCTTCCCCATCCTTTCTCAAGAAAAGGGCGCCAGATCAATTGGATGTATGATTGTCGGCGATCCCTCTTCCGCTGCCAAAATCCTAGGTTTCCAGCACCATGTCGTCCGACCGCTCCTTGTCGAGCTGCTGTCCCGCATCACGGGCGAAATGCCATCCGTCACCAATCCCGCGAAGTTCCACGGCAATTCGGGATCGCGAGGCGCAAGGGCGACGGCGCGGAGACGAAGCCCGTGGTTGCTATCCATCGATCGCGCAGAAGTGCGTCCGCGCGGCCATCGGCGGTCCGAGAATCTGCTTGCCTGGATAGGCGATCTATGGCCTGATCCACCGGTGAGGGCGTGATTGGGAGAGCTATCCGCTCCCCTTGCTGGGCATCTGGATATGTCGGAGCAAGCAGGCTGCAGGGTCTGAGTATATGGTAGGGCGTGACCTATGCTTGAAGAAGACTTGCCTGCCCTTGAAGGACATCGTGTCTTTGCATCCCGCGATGTAGAGGAAACCGAAGCCCAGATTTCGGCCCTGTTGCAGCCGCATCGCTTGAGACCGACGACGATTTCCGCAGACTATCATGCCAATATGGATTTCTTCCGCTTTTCATCGATCGGCGTGGGTTCGATCGCCTATTCGCGGCCCATGTCGCTCCAATTGGAGGAAATAGCCGATTATTATCTGCTGATGTTCTGTCGCCGGGGTAGCGCGCGATTGATCCGCAATGGCGGCGAGGAATGGGTCGGTCGGCGCCACGGCGTCTGCATCGCGCCCGGCGAACCGCTCCACGCCGAATTCACCGACGACTGCGAACAGATCGTCTTCAAGGTGGATGCTCGTACGCTATGTCGCCACGCCGGCCGCAAGGCTCCCTTGATGCGCCAGCGAATTGATCTGGCCGACACGCTCTTCGCGCCGTGGAGGACATTCGTGCGCGGCATGCTCAGCGACCCGGCGACCGTCGATTTCGCGACGAGCAACACGCGCGTCGCCGCGGAATATGAAAGCCTGTTCCTGTCGACGCTGCTGCAGGGCGGTTTGGTCGACAACGGTCGGGCCGATAGCGGTATCGCGCCAATCTCCGTAAAGCGCGCGGAGGCCTATATCGACGACCATTTCGCCGATCCGATCACGTTGGACGACATCGCGGCGGCAGCCGGCGTGCCGGCCAGGACGCTGCTCAACGGGTTCCGCCGGTTCCGTGACACCTCGCCGATCCGGGCATTGCGCGAGCGGCGATTGACCGCCGCGCATGAACGCTTGCTGGCGGCCGAGTCCGACCAGTCGATCCTCGACATCGCACTCGACGTGGGCTTCGGCCATCCGGGCCGGTTCGCGCTGGCCTATACCGAGCGCTTCGGAGAAAAACCGTCGACGACCCTGCGTCGGCGGCGTTTGACGAACCTGCCGACGCACCGGCAATGACACCAGGCTGCGATGAGCCCGACCCATCGCAGCCTGGTCGAATCCGCGCGGCGATCGCGCGTGGCAAGATGCCTTAACGCATCCGCCGCACCACCTCATCCGATGAGAGAACATCGCCAAATTGCTGGATGAAGGTTTCGAGCGTGGCGCGATGTTCGTCATCGGACAGCGCCGCACAGCAATCGGAGACGATGACGGTCCGGAAATCGAGCATCATCGCGTCGCGCCCGGTCGCTTCGCAGCAGACATTGGTCTTCGTGCCGGCGATCAGCACGGTGTCGATGCCAAGGTTGCGCAGCACGCGCTCCAACGACGAGGAACCCTGGATCAGCGCGCTGTAGCGGTTCTTGATGATCGTGATGTCGTCCGGCGCCGTCGCCAGCCCCGACCAGACCTGCTGCTTGCCGGGCGCGAGGCTGGCGGCCGTGCGCAGCTTCACGTCGTCCGAAACGACATTGTTGAAGAACAGCTCCCAGTCGGTGCGATCACCCCAATGCGAATTGGCGTGCAATACCCAGACGACCCGCCCGCCGCGCCCGCGCAGCTCGCCGGCCAGTCGATTGATATTGGGAACGATGGAGCGCGAGACCGCCACTTCCGCCGGGCTGCCGGGTTCGCAGAAGGTGTTCTGCATGTCGATCACGATCAGCGCGGTGCGGGCTGGGTCGAATTGCTCGAACCAGTGCAGCTTGCCCCTGCGCGCCATCACCCGATCGACAATCTCCTGGCGAATTTGAACGTCATGCATGGAAACCTCCTAAAGGCGGGTCGGGAGCAGCCGGTCGACGAGGAAGGGATCGCCGGGAAGCGCCAGCTCGCTATCCAGAAGCGTTCCGCAGGCGCCGCAGGAGAAGGACCTGAGCTCGACATCGGGGTGCGTCGCGGAGCCGGCGCCAGGCAGGCTCGCCGCCGGCACGGCCGACAACCGCGCGCCGCTTTTCCAGCTCTCGTCCATTGCCGACAAAGGCTGTCGGCAATGGCCGCAAGCGATGCTTCCGTCGATGATCAGCAGGGTTTCGGAAAAACGTCGTTCACCCATCATGCCGCCTCCCTGTTCTTGCGGGTCAGCCGCATCGCCGCCCTCGCCCGCTCGGTCGCCGCCGGATCGAGCGCTCCGTCGGCAAGCACGACGCCATAGAGCGCTCGCGCCGCCTCCACCGAAACCGTGCCGTCGGCGACATCGCGGCCGATGCTTTCAGCCGACCGGTCGAGCGGGTCTCCAAAGCCGCCGCCGCCATTCCAGCGGACATGGAGCGCATCGTTTCCGCGCAGCGCATGCACGCCCCAGGCGATGGCCTCGCGCTTGCCTTCGACATCCTCGGCACCGAGCGGAACGTCTTTCCCGCCGACGCCCGCGATCCGGACATAGTCGTTCGCGGCACCGGGATAGCCGCCCGCCATGCCGTCGCTCTGCGGAAAGGCCGCGCCCTTGCCCGAGATGACATAGTCTATCCCGCCATCGGGCGCGTCATGCGCGACGAGCATGAACTCACCGCCCACGCCGCCGCGATGGCGTCCGGGGCCGCCGGAATCGATCCGCCGCCGCCGGAAGAGATAGCGAACCGGGAAGGTCGCCTCGATCGTCTCGACATTGGCCATGCGCGAGATGGGATTGGGAATCTCGCCGCCGATGTCGACGCCATCGCCCACTTGCCGGCCGCCGCCGGCGCCCGCGAAGGTCTCGGTGAGAATGCCGATCGAATAACCGCCGCGCTGATTGGCGCCGAACATGAAGATCGCGAAATGATTGGCGTGCCAGACGGCGGTCGCCTCGTCGGCATAGCGATCGCTCGCCGACAGCATTTTCCCGATCGCGGCGCACGCGGCATTGTTGACCGACTGGATCGCGCCGACCGTGGCGACCGACACCGGGGCCGGCCGGCGGCAGTTCACCACCGTGCCTTCCGGGGCGATCATCCGAACGGGGCGGATCACCCCCTCATTCCAGGTGATGTCGTAGCAGAGCAGCGGGAACAGCGGTGCGAACAGCCCGCCGAGCGCCGCCCATTTCGAGCAATTCAGGCTGTAGGGCGACTGGGGCGAGGACCCGGTGAAGTCGAACTCCAGCTCGTCCCCCGATTTCCGCATGGTCAGGAGGACGCGATACACCTCGTCCTTGACGCTGAAATATTGGCGCGACTGCCACTCGCCGTCGGGCAGTTCGCGCAGGCGATCCCGCATCCGCCGTTCGGATTGCTCGATCAGCGTGCTGCCCGCCTCGTCGACGGTATCGGCTCCATATTTGTCGATGAGCGCCAGCATGCGCTCCTTGGCGACGTTGTTGCAGGCGATCATCGAGCGGAGGTCGAGCGCCACCATCTCGGGGCCGCGCACCATGTTGAGCATGGTGTCCCACACGTCCTCCCGCATGACGCCGCGATCGATCAGCTTGAGGCCCGGCGAGCTGAACCCCTCGGAGAAGATGTCCGGGGCATCGGGTGCGAAACCGCCGGGGTTCATCGCGCCGATGTCGAAGACGTGCACGAAACAGGCGCTCCACGCCACCAGCTTGCCGTCATGGTGGATCGGCGAGACCAGATAGACGTCCGACGTGTGCAGCGCCGCGGTATAGGGGTCGTTGAGAAGGAACAGGTCGCCCTCGTTGATCTGCCCCGCGAAGCGGCGGATGATCGCCTTGCACGCCTCCGATGCGCTGGTCAGGTGGTGCAGGAAGCCGACACCGCCCATGAGCAGCGAGCCGTCCGCCCGGTAGAGCGAAACCATGAGGTCATGCCCTTCATTGGTGATCGCGCTGCCCGAGACATGCTTCAGGGTGATCACCGCCTCCTCGACGACGCGGTAGAGACGATGGCGGATGATCGAGAAAGTGATCGGGTCCATGCTGGCTCCTCATTCAGGCCAAGTCGATGATGATGTTGCGATAGCCGTCGATCGTCCCGCACTGCCGGTCCTGAAGGACGATTGTCGTGATCGGCGAATGAATGACCGCCGGGCCCTGCACCACATTGCCGGGGCGCAGCTTCTCGAAGTCATAGACGGCGCATTCCACCATCGCATCGCGGGCATCGACGAATATGCGGCGGCGGCCGGCCTGCGCGGCCGCGGGATCGCTTCCCTCCTCCGCCTCCACGATGATTTCGGGCCGCTCCATGAGGCCGCGCGCGCCGACACGGATCTGCGTGATCTCGATGCCGGCTTCGCGATAGGCCGAACCCTTGCCATATTTGCGCTCGTAGAGATCCTCGAAGTCGCCCACCAACGTCGCCAGCGCGGCATCGTCGACCGGAAAATCGCCGCGAAGCGGGGTGGTCAGTTCATGGACCTGGCGTGAATAACGCAGGTCGATCGCGCAATCGAAGTGGACGCGCGCGCCCTCGAAGCCTTCTTCCAGCAGTTGCGCGCGCGCCTTTTCGATCATCGGCGCCAGCACCTCGTTGACCGCCGATGCCGGCTGCGGCAGCGGGAGCGCCACGGTCCGCGAATATTCATGGGCGATGTCGGCCGATATCAGGCCGAAGGCGCAGTTCACCGAAGCGGTATAGGGCACCACCATCCGCTTCACGCCGAGTTCGGCCGCGAACATGCCGGCAAGCATGCCGCACGATCCACCGAAGGCATGGAGAACGAAATCGCGGGGGTCCAGGCCGCGCTCGACGGTGATCTGGCGGATCAGGTCCGTCACCTGCGCCGCGGCGATACGATAGATGCCGATCGCCGCGCGCTCGACATCCAGGCCCAGCGGGCGGGCGATGCGGTCTTCGAACACGGCGCGCGAGCGCGCCTCGTCCAGTTCCATCGATCCGGCGAGGAACGACTTGGGATCCATGTAGCCGATCATCAGGAACACGTCGGTCAGCGTCGGCTCCTCGCCGCCGAAGCCGTAGCAGACCGGCCCCGGCCGGGACCCCGCCGATCGCGGACCGACCTGGGGCGTGCCGCCATCCTCGATCGAGATGATCGAGCCGCCGCCAGCCCCCAGCGACACCACTTCGATCTTCGGCTGTGAATAATGGAACCGGTCCACCATCGGCTCGCGGGCATATTCGATCGCGCCGTCCTGGATGACCGAGACCTTGAAGGTCGTGCCCCCCATGTCGGTGGCGATGACGTTGGGCTGGTCGAGCAGCTCGCCCAGGGCGCGGCTGCCGATCACCCCCGCCGCCGGACCGCATTCGAGCATCCCGATCGATCGATCGGCGGACTCATGGGCGGGAATGAGCCCGCCATAGCCCTGCATCACCATCACCGGACCGACATAGCCGGCGCCGGCGAGAAGTCGCTCGAGATCGGCCAGGTAGGACCGGGCGATCTTGCCGGCATAGGCGTTGATCACCGTCGTCGACGTGCGCTCATATTCGCCCGGCGTCGGCGCGATCTCGCTCGACAGGGTGCAATAGACGTCGGGCGCCACGCGGCCGACGACCTCCTTGACCTTCTGCTCGTTGCGCATGTTGTAGAAGGACCAGAGGAAGGACACGGCGATCGCCTCGACCTTGCCGTCATCGACAAGCTTTCGCACGGCCGCTTCGATCTCCGCTTCGTCGGCCTCGCACAGCATCGCGCCCTTGTAGTCGACACGCTCCTTGACCCCGACGATGGCCTCGCCGCCGACCAGCGCCGGCGCGCGCTCGGTCTTCACGGGATGCTTGATCCGATCTTCGGTCAGCCCGCCCCAGCGCCCATAGGCGCCACGCGTCACGAGCAGGCTGTCCTCGAACCCGGCGGTGGCGATGAGGCCGGTCCGCGCGCCGTCGCGGGTGAAGATCGTATTGTCGACGACCGTCGAGCCGTGGACGAACAGCGCCGTCTGCCGGAGCAGATCGTCACGCTCCATCCCCATCGCCCGTGCCGCGGTGCCGATCGAATCCAGCACGCCGGTCGCGAAGTCCGGAGGGGTCGACAGCGCCTTGCCCAGCCGGATGGGCTCATTCCTGGCGAAGACGACGGTGTCGGTGCAGGTGCCGCCGACATCGGTCGCGACGATATATTTCCGTTTCATCAGGTCGATTTCCTAGAGAAGGGCTTGAGCCCGGGGCTCGCCGCGTCGGAGGAGGACGGCGGACCTCAATGGGTGCCCGTTTCCGCCAGGCAGCGATCGATCTCCGCCGGTCCGATGGCCGCCGCCGCGATCAAGCGCTTGAGCCAGCGGCGCCAGATGATCTCCGGCTTGTCCGCCTTGACCGACATTTCTCCAGCCTCGTCGCTCAACGCCCGGGGATTCTGAGACGAGACGAAGGCGATGTCCTCGGTCAGGACGGTCGATTGCAGGGAGAGATGCTCCTGCGTGGCCGAACTGTCGGTCGTGTGCGACGTGATCCAGTAGCTCCGGCAATTTTCCGCATCGATCGGCGTGGGATGCATCATGATCTGGCTGAAGCGGCCCTGGCCGAAATCGAAGAACAGCATGACCGTGAACGGCATGACGACCTGATAGCCGCCAGGCGGCAACATGATGGATTCGGGGCCGGTCGGCGGACCGAAGGTCGCGTCGCCGGGATTATAGGCGATGAACTGATCCTGCTGAAACTCCAGCATCCCGTCATGCTGGGCAATCGGATAAGCCTTGAAGCGCGTGTAGGGCGGCCCGCCGAGCGTTCCCTTATGGCCAAAGGGCAGGTGCGTCACATCGGTGAAGTTCGCGACGCGGCGTCCGCTCGACACCGGCCACAAATATGGCGCCCCCATATGCGAGGTCATCGTCGGATCGTCCCACGCCGGGAAGTGCGGGATCTCGGTGGTCGCGCCCGACTTCAGGCGGACCCAGATCAGGTCATAGCGCACGTCGCAGTCGAACTGCGTCAGGCGAATATTGCCGGGGACCTTCTGTCCTTCCTCCATGGAGGGGATATCCGTGCACCGCCCCGCCGCGTCGAAGCGCCAGCCATGATAGCGGCAGCGAAACTCCCCCTTGTCGAGCACGCCGAGGCCGAGAGAGGCGCTGCGATGGGGGCAGCGGTCGTCGAATGCCTGAACCTTTCCGTCGAGCTCGACCAGCACGATCTGGCGATCGAGCAGCCGCGTGGCCATCGGCCCGCGCCCGGTGTGGCTATGCGATTGAAATTCGGCCAGCGTGGCGACGGGATGCCAGAAATAGGACCAGGTCTCGGCGTTGGATCCGAGGTCATAGTCCGCATCGGGCCTGGACAACGGCATGAGCCGGCGAAACTCGGGCGGCTTGACGGGGCTGCCCGGATCGATGTTCCCGAAGGTCGAGAACCAGTCGGGCGGCGCGTAGCCCAATTTTGAGTTGAACCAATAATTCGCCATGTTCATCCCTCCGATACCATCATGGACAGCGCCCTTCAGGGAAGGGCGCGGCCCGCGATCATAACCGCCAACCCAGTTCCAGGCCGATCGTCCGTCCTTCGCCCTGACTGACGAACTCGCCGCCGAACTCGGGCGCCACGACCACTTCGGTGAGATATTTCTTCTTGGTCAGATTTCGGACGAAGCCGGTCAGCGACCAGCGCTCAGCCTGGACGCCCGCGCGAAGATCGAGAATGCCGTAGGCGTCGCGCCGGGACTTGGCATATTCACCGGTACCGAGGCCGGGAAAGAACAGGTCGAAGATCGAACGCTTGGTCTGATTCTGGACGGTGGAGAACCAGGTCGGCCCGGTTATGCGGTAATCGGCCCGGAACGTCAGGTTCAACCCTTCGCCGATCGGTTCAATCACCTGGGTGCCCAGATTGATCGTGTAATCCGACGTATTCGGCGACTTGTTGCCGACCGTGTCCGCGCGCGTATTGTTCTTCAGGATCTTGCTGCGGGTGACATTGCCGTTCGCGAAGAGGGTCCAGCCCGGAACGACACGGTAGGACAGGCTCATTTCCGCGCCGTACAGCCTGACCTTGTCGATATTGGAGACGACCCGCAGAATTCCGAAATTACCCGTGTAGAATTCGAAGAACTGCATGTCGTGGACGGTGGTGTAATAGACCGCCCCGTCCATCGTCAGGCGCCGGTCGAATAGGGACGCCTTGAACCCCGCTTCATAGGCGCTTGATCGTTCCTTGCGATAGTCATCGCTGATATTGATGTTCGACCCCAGCGGACCGTTGAAATTCTGATCGATGATCGCGGTGCTGCCTTGGCTGTTGAAACCGCCGGCCTTGAAGCCGACGCCCCAGTCGGCGAACAGGTTCAACTCGTCGCTGGCCTTGAAGCGGATCGCGACCTTGGGCTGGAGCTGTTGATATTTGCGCGACTTCGGCACGATAGCGCCCACCGAGAAGCCCGGGTTTATCGGACCGTTCGTGATCGGATCGATCACGTTCGGCACCAGGGGATCGACCTTGCGGTCCTCGCGGTCGAACCGCAACGCGCCGGAGAAGGTCAGACGGTCGGAAAGCGCATATTCGAGCGAACCGAAGCCGGCATAGACATTGGTCTTGTAGCGATCATCGAAGAGGAGCGAGGTGGGATTGATGCTGGCCGGCCCGTTATAGAGGCTTCGCAGAGCGCCGAGGCCCTGGTCCTCATTGATCGCCGTGCCGAAGTGCCGGTTGATATGAAGGTAATAGGCTCCGGCAAACCAGGACAGCGGGCCGCCGGGGTTGGACGCCAGCCTGATTTCGCCACTGACGTCCTTCTGGTTGCGGACCGTATACTGGATGCCGTCGCAGGTGGTGGGCGTGTAGGCTCCGAGGATCGACGCCTCGGGCGTCGGCGCAAGGAATTGCGGTTGGGGGAGCTGGACGCCGGCCGCCGAGAGCGCCGCCACCGATGCCCGGCACGAAGCGCGCTGGTTGAACCGTCCGAGCGAACCCGCCGCCGCATCGGACAGAAGGTCTTCCCGGATATTCGAATAGGAGACCCAGCTCGTCAGGGTCGCCCACCCCATGTCGTGGCTGAACTTTGCCGATGCTTCCTTCGAGGTGAGCCGGTTGGCGCCGCGGATGTTGCGATTATACACCAGCTTGTGGTCGTTGACGTCTTCGTCGAACAGCGGATTGCCGAAGGCGCCGGCGAAGCCCGGAAGCGCGAAAACGGCATCGAAGGCCAGGGGCGTCGCCCGGATCTTGCCATAACGGGCCTTCAGGTCGATCCGATCGGCATCCGTCGGCGTCAGGACGATGCGGCCGCCGATATTCCAGTTCCGCGAGTCGTCCACGCTATGGCCTCGCGTTGCCGGGGTGGGGCCGGTGTTGCGGTAGAAGCCGTCCGTCGACCGATAGTCGCCCGACAGGACGAACCCCGCGGTCTCGCTGATCGGCCCGCTGACGGAGCCCTGCAGAAGCCTCGTATCCTGCGTGGCATAGCTCGCCCGCCCCTCGACGACGAACATGTCGCCCGGCGCCTTCGTGGTCATGACGATCGCGCCCGCCGCGGCGTTCCGGCCATAATAGGCGCCCTGCGGCCCTTTCAGGATTTCGACCTGCTGAAGATCTCCCTGATACTGGTTGAGCGCCGAGGTGTTGGTCTTGAGGATGCCGTCGACGACGAGCGCGACATTGCTCTCGGCATCGCGCGCGCCATTGATGCCACGGATATTGATCTGGGTATCACCGACCTGAGAGGTATTGGCGACGATCGTCATGCCCGACACCAGGTTGGTCATCTGGGTGATCGTCACCACCCCCGCATTCTTGATGGTGCTATTGTCGATGACGGAAATGGAAGCGGGGACGTCCTTCAATTTCTCTGAGCTTCTGCGCGCCGTGACGACGATATCGCTACCGTCGGCGGGCATGGTTTGCGCCTGCGCCATGGACGCCGCATCCATGAGTCCCATTGTCAGGATGATGGCACTGGCTGTTGAGCGGATATCCCTCTTGATCACCACGACCTCCCTCTTCCGTCGCTGAAACCTCCAGTTTCTGGATGGCTGCGACTGTCTTGGAGACTGATGGATCAAGCGGTTTGGCTTCTATCCATTATCGGAAAATCGACTGTGGAAAAGGACAGTTGCCGCTAAAAGAACGCCTGCCGGAAGGTCGATCGGCTTGGATATGAGCGCTGCGCGGCGGCACGAGGCTCGACATGCGCGTCGCCGCGTTCGAGGCGGGGCCGCGCGCGCAGCTCTACCGTCGCCATCATCTGAGAGCCCATCAGGGTGGTGGCCATTTCAGCCATTATGAGCATCCCGCCGCCTGTATCGGCGATATTCGCGCTACCTTCCGCGAGCCAGGCTGAGCGCCGCGCTTTCCATTCCCCATTCCCTATTCCGCGTTCCGGGGTGAATAGAGGACATCACGGCCGCCCCGCCTGCGCCTCAGGTTCGGAGCCGCGCGGGCTGCTGATGGGCTTCTCATCCGTTCCCGTCATCCGCCCTTCCAGACCGGCTGGCGCTTTTCGGCGAAGGCCCTGGCGCCTTCGCGGGCATCGGCGCTCTCGAATATGGGGCGGGTGATTGCGAACTGGCGATCGAACATCTCGTCGGTGGTCCAGTCCATGCCTTCCTGCATCACCCGCTTGCTGGCGGCGATGGCGAGCGGTCCGTTCTCGACCAGCCTGGACGCGAGCGCCCGGGCCTCCCGCAACGCCTCGCCGGCGGGAACGATGCGGTTGATGATCCCATAGGGCTGGAGCCGGCTTGCCGGCACGATATCCCCGGTCAGGACGAGCTCGGCCGCGATGCGGGGCGGCATCTGTCGCGGAAGCCTCAGCAGCCCGCCGGCATTGGCGACGAGGCCGCGCTTCACCTCCGGCAGGCCGACCTTGGTCTCCTCGGTGGCGACGATCAGGTCGGCCCAGAGCGCGATCTCGAAGCCGCCGGCAAGCGCATAGCCCTCCAGCGCGGCGATCCACGGTTTCGTCGATCTGACCTGGGTCACGCCCGCGAAGCCGCGATCGGGCAGGCGGACGACCTCGCCGCGCAGGAACGCCTTGAGGTCCATGCCGGCGCAGAAATTACCGCCCGCTCCGGTGATGATCCCGGCGGCGATGTCGGGCCGTGCCTCGACCTCGTCCAACGCGGCCGACAGGCCTTGCGCGACCGATGCGTCGACCGTGTTGCGCGCCTCCGGCCGATTGATGGTCACGACCGCGATGTGGTCGGCGACGTCGAGCGTCACGCTGTCGGGGAGGGAAGGCATGGTCGTGGCTCCGGTTCGATGGTCGTTGATCAGCTTCGCAGGCCGCCCAGGCGCGCGCCGATGATCTCGGCGGCTTCCCGCATGATGCGGTCGATCAGCTCCGCGACGGACGGGACGTCTTGGATCAGGGCCTGGGCGAGGCCGGCGGTGAAGACGCCATGGTCGGTCGCGCCGGTTTCGAGCCCCTCGCGCCCGCGCGCGCCCTTCACCAGCGGCGCCACCGCCTCGAACGGTTCGCCGAGCGCCTCCAGCCGCCGCACCTCGGTGCTGACGGCGTTCCTGCGGACGCGGGCGGTGTTGCGGTAGGTCCTGAAGATCAGCTCGGTCGATCGTTCGTCGCCGGCCACCAGCGCCGCCTTGAAATTATCATGGATCGGGGCCTCGCGCGTGGCGAGGAAGCGGGTGCCCATGTTGATCCCCTCGGCGCCCAGCGCCAGCGCCGCGACCAGCCCCCGGCCGTCGGCGAAGCCGCCCGACGCGACGAGCGGGATGCGGACCCTGTCCGCCGCCGCGGGGATCAGGATCAGCCCCGGGACATCGTCCTCGCCGGGGTGGCCGGCGCATTCGAAGCCGTCGATCGAGATCGCGTCGACGCCCATCCGCTCGGCCGAAAGGGCGTGGCGCACGGCGGTGCATTTGTGGATGACCTTGATGCCGTGGCGCTTGAAGTCGTCGACATGTTCCTGCGGGCGGTAGCCGGCGGTCTCGACGATCCTCACCCCGCTTTCGATGATCGCGGCGCGATACTCCGCATAGGGCGGCGGCGACAGCGTCGGCAGGATGGTGAGGTTCACCCCGAACGGCTTGTCGGTCATCGACCGGCAGCGCGCGATCTCCCGCGCCAGGGCCTCCGGGTTGGGCTGGGTCAGCGCGGTGATGAAGCCCAGCCCGCCGGCATTGGCGACGGCCGAGACGAGGTCCGCGCGCCCGACCCACTGCATCCCGCCCTGCAGGATGGGGTGTTCGATCCCGAACATCTCGGTGATGCGCGTGCGGAGGCTCATGGTTCGACCGGCGCGGCTTCGGAGGGATTGTGGGCCATGGTGTCCTTCAGGCATCGGCCTGATGCGGGTAACGGCCCGATCCCGTCAGGAAAAGCCCGGCCGGCGTCGCGGGCCCGGCCAGTGCGGAACCCGTCAACAGCTCTGGCGCTTGGGGGGCGTGTTCCCCGGCGGGCGGCTTCATAGCATCGCGTCGTTCCCGGCCGCATTGGGGGAGGACGTCCCATTCATATCCTGTTCTTCGGCGCCAATGGCTTTCTCGGTTCGCACGTCGCGCGGGCGCTGATCGATGCGGGCCATGAGCTGACCGCGCTGGCGCGCAACGAGGAGAGCGCCGCCGGCATCCGCCGGATCGGCGCCCGGCCGGTCGAAGGCCGGGTCGAGGACGCCGCGCTGATGGCGCGGCTGGCGCGCGAGCATGACGGCGTCGTCTTCGCCGCGCGGGTCGACTTCGCCCGGGAATCCGAGCTGCTCGATCCGATGCTGCGGGCGCTGCGCGACAGCGGCAAGCCGTTCGTCATGACCTCGGGCACCTCCTGCCTGTCGATCGACACGCCCCAGGGCGAATGGAACCAGCAGAGCTTCGCGGAGGATGATCCGTTCGACTCGCAGCTCTGGACCAGGGTGCGGATGGAGAGCGAGCGGCTGGTGCGCGCTTCCGCCGGGACGGGCGTGCGCGGCATGGTCGTCCGTCCGCCGATGATCTGGGGGAATGGCGGCGGCAACGGGCAGGTGCCGTGGATCTTCCAGGCCGTGCCGAAGGCGGGCGCCGCCTGTTATCTGGGCCATGGCCTGAACCTCTACACCAACGTCCATGTCGAGGATCTCGCGCGCGTCTATGCGCTGGCACTGGAAAAGGGGACGGCGGGCGCGCTCTACCATGCCGTCGCGGGCGAGGTCTGCTGGCGGACGATCGCCGAGGCGGTCGCGGCGGTGATGGGCTGCGACGCCCGCAGCATCGATCATGACGAGATGTGCGACCTGTGGGGCAAGCTCGACGCGCCCTACCGCTTCGCCGTCAGCAGCCGGAGCCGGGCGATCGCGACGGTGCGCGATCTCGGCTGGGCGCCGCGCCACCTCGATCTCGTCGACGACATTCTGAACGGCAGCTACCGCGAGCGCTTCGGGCGGGCGGGCAAGGAAAGGGAAGGCCATGTCGCTTGAAGATCGCGAAGCCATACGGTCGCGGCTGATCCTGTACGGCTTCGCCGTCGACAGCCTGCGCTGGGAGCTGTTCGACGAGATATTCGCGGCCGAGGGGCTTCATGTCCGCCACGGCGAGCGCGAGCCCTGGACCGATCTCGCGACCTTCAAGCGCGATTTCGAGATCTATCATCGCATCTTCGACAGCACCCGCCATTCGATGACCAATTTTCTGATCGAGGTCGACGGCGATACCGCGCGCAGCATCACCTATGGCCAATATCGCCTGGTGCGCTTCGGCGCCGAGGGCGGCGACCATTGGTATGGCGAAGGCTGGTACGAGGACGAGCATGTCCGCACGCCCGCCGGCTGGCGGTTGCGGCGGCGGCAATCGCGGCAGGTCTATCGCGAGGGCAATGACGCGATCGGCTCCACCACCGGCGTCCGCTTCCTGCACAAGACCAGTTCGCTCCAGCATTCGGAACATGCCCTGTCGCTGCGGCCCGCCTTGGGATGAGCGGGCTGAAAGGGCGCAATGCGATCGTGCTGGGCGCGTCCGCCGAAGGCGGAAGCGGCTGGGCGATCGCCGAACGGCTGGCGGGGGAGGGCGCGCGCGTCGTCGTCTCGGCGCGACAGCGTGAGGGTCTGGAGAAACTGGCCGACCGGATCGGCGGCATCGCCATCGTCGCCGACGCCGCCCGGCTGGAGAGCGTCGCCGCGCTGATGAAGGACGCCGCCGACCGGCTGGGCGCCATAGACATCGCTATCAATTCGGCCGCCGTCGCGCCGACCGGCCTGATCGCGGACGCGCCCGACGAGGCCATCCGCAAGGCGCTCGACGTCAACTATATCGGCAACGTCCATTTCATCCGCGGCGCGGCGGCGGTCATGAACGACGGCGGGGCGATCGTCCTGGTCTCCTCGTCGAGCGCCAACCAGCCGCTGCTGCCGATGTTCCCCTATGCCTGCGCCAAGGCGGCGGCCGACTGCCTCGTCCGCTATGCGGCGCTCGAATATGGTCCGCGCGGCATCCGGGTGAACTCGATCCTGCCCGGCCCGATCAAGACGGGCATGGCGGCCCATATCTACGCCGTGCCGGGCGCGGAGGAGCGCCGCGCGCGGGAGATCCCGCTGGGCCGTGTCGCGCTGCCGGAGGATATCGCCGACGCGGTGATGGCGTTCGTCCATTCGCCCTATCTGACCGGCCACAACCTGCCGGTCAGCGGCGGCATGCACCTGACGAGACCCGCCCGCCGCGACGACGGCTGAGCCCCGCTGCGCGCACCGGCACGAATTCGCCGCCGGCCTTGCCCCGCCGGACAAGGGTGGTCGCGCACGGCCTGATATCATGGCCGGCGGAAGGAAGATCATGCACGTCATCGACGATTATCTCGCCGCGCACGGCCGCTATGTCGAAGCGCTCGAAAGCCTCGACGCGATCGGAGCCTTGCTGCGCGACGTCGGCGAACAACTGCTCGCCGATCCGCGCCATGTGCGTTTCGAGAAGGACGCGGTCTGGCTCGATCGCCGGGTGAACGGGCCTTCCGACGGCCCGGCCTCGCGCAGCCCCTGGCCCGCGCCGGAACGGATCCGCCAGGCGATCGAGGCCTTCCTCGCCGCGAAGGAGGCGCTGGTGAAGGAGAGCGACGTACTGGTTGACGCGCGGGCGCCGGAAAGCCTGAGGAAAGCCGTCGCGGAGCGATCAGGGCGTTAGGCTGTCGGCGATCAGCGCCGCCGTCGCGGCCGTCGTTCTGACATCGGCGAAGGCGAGCTGGAGCGCGGTCAGCGCCATCACATGTTCCTCCTGCGTGCGGGCCAGCGTGGCGTCGGCCACGAACACCACCCGATAGCCCAGCATCAGCCCGTCCCGCGCCGTGGATTCGCAGCAGAAATTGGTGAAGGCGCCGGTGACGATCACCGTGTCGATCCCCCGGGCGCGCAACAGCTCGTCCAGCCGGGAAGAGCCGGCGATGAAGGCGCTGTAGCGATATTTGTCGACGATCAGGTCGTCGGCCCGGACGTCGAGCCGGCGGTCGAGTTGATGGGTCTCCAGGCCCGGCCGCATCCGGCGGTCCAGCGCGGCGAGCGTCGGAATCTCCTTCTGCCATGCCGGCACCGAAAGCGCCGGATCGTCGGAGCCGCTATGGCGCAGGAAGGCGATCGTGCCGCCGGCCGCGCGCAGCTCCCCGGCCAGTCGGTTGACGCGCGGAATGATCGCGTCGGCGGCTGTCGGGGGATCGAAGAAGCCCGTCTGCAGGTCGATCACCAGCAGCGCCGTCCGGGCGAGATCGATCCTCGGGAAATGGAACAGGGCGCGCGCCTGCGCCCAGGCGGGGGTGGGGACGCTTTCATCGGCCATCGTCGGTCATCCTATCGGCAGGGTTTCGGGGGTGCGGTGATCGGCGCTGTCCTCGTCCCAGCGGACCGAGCCGAACGGCCGTTCGAGGAAACGCCGGGCGCGGACCGGTCGGTCGCCGGCGTGAAAGGCGAGCAGCGCGTCCTGCAATGTCCGCTCGGCGGCGGTCATGCGGTCGCGCTGGCGGAGATAGTCGTGCCAGGTCGGGAAATGGTAGCGCTCCATCCAGACCTCCGGGTCGCCGAGGTCGCGCGCGATCGAGGTGCCATAGGCGCCGTTGCGCTTGAGGCAGAGCTGGACGTCCTGGATCATGCGATAGAAGGCGCGCGCCTCGGCGGGCGGCACCCGATATTCGATCTCGACGAGGATCGGCCCGCTCCGTCCGCTGATCGGCAGCAGGACCTGTGGATTGGGCAGGCTTTCGCCCGGAACCACATAGGTGCTTTCGATCTCCGGCAGCGGCCAGACCCGTCCGACGACGATCGAGAGCGCGACCAGGATCCCCGATGCCAGGAAGGCGTGGCCGACGCCGAAATGGCCGGCAACCATGCCCCAGCCGACTCCGGCCAGCGCGATCCCGCCTGAAAGGCTGGCCTGGAAGCAGGCGACAGCCCGCCCGGCGACCCAGCGCGGCACCAGCATCTGCAGGCTGACGTTGCAGGCCTGGGTGACGCACATCCAGACCGATCCCGCGACGAGCAGCGCGACGGCCGTGAGCGGCACCGAGCGGCTGGTGCCGACGACGGCGAGGCTGATCCCCAGCGCGACGATGCAGCGCGAGGCGCTGCCGTCCGCGCCATATCGGTTGCGCAGCGTCGGCGCCATGAAGACGCCCAGCACCGCGCCGGCCCCGAAGGTTCCGAGCAGGATGCCGAAGACGTTCGCGCCGGACGCCAGCAGGTCGCGGGAGATGAGCGGCATCAGCGTGTGCGCCGATCCGCCCAATGCGCCGAGGATGAAGGCGCGGATCACGATGCTGAGGATCGCGGGCGAATGGAGGACATAGCGTATGCCCGAGATGAGCGCCCGGCCGATCCGCTCCGGGGGCAGTCGCGGTATCTCCCGCCGCGGGGCCGGGCGAAGCTGGGCGCCGACCATGGGCAGGTAGAGCAGCACGCTGATCCCGAAGGCGATGACCGTGCCGCCCATCGCGACGATCAGCCCGCCGACGGCCGGGCCCACCACCCGGGCGGCATTGTAGCTGAGACTGTTGAGGCCGACGGCGGCGGGCAGCAATTCGGCCGGGACGTCGTCGCTTGCCGAGGACTGCCAGGCCGGCCAGAAGAAAGCCATCCCGCACCCGGCGACGAAGCTCAGCGCGAGCAGCGCGGGGGGCGTGGTCGCCTGCGCCAGCGACAGCCCGAACAGGGTCGAGACGCCGGCCAGCGACACCGTCAGGGCAAACAGCGCGACGATCCGGCGCGGGTACATGTCGGCCATCGCGCCCGCCGGCAGGGTGAACAGCAGCATCGGCAGCATGGTCGCGCTCTGCACCATCGCGACCAGCGTCGCGTCGCCGGTTTCCTCGGTCATCGCCCAGGCCGCGCCGACGCCCTGGATGATGAGTCCCAGGTTCGACAGCACGCTGGCCGTCCAGATCAGCCGGAAGCGCGCCACGCGCAGCGCGGCGGTCATGGCCGGGCCGGAGGCGTCCTCCCGCGCGGCGTCGCTCAAGCGCATCGATCCTGTTCGATATGGCCGGTCATCGTCATTTCCCCGAGGGACGCGCGGGCGTCCGGGACACGATAGCGGCTCATGCCATCGGCGAATTGACATGGAAGGGCGCTTTGCCTTGCCTGCGGCTGAAACGCCGTGCTTCCAAGCTGGCGGTCGACGGCGGCGAGCGCCAACCCTCTGTGCGGCAGAGGGAGCGGGCAAGATGGCGGAGGAAGACGGACAGCGGCAACGGGGCGGCCTCAGGCGCGTGCTGGAACGCGCGTTCGCGGGGATATCGTTGCTGGCGGGCATGGGGATGGCGCTGCCCGGCGCCTATCTGCTGACGCTGGGCGGGTCGGCCTATTATCTGGTGGCGGGCGTGCTGCTGGTCGCCGCCGCCGTCGAACTGTGGCGGGGCCGGGCGCGCGGCGCTTGGCTGTTCCTGCTCGTCTGGCTCGGAACCCTCGGCTGGGCGCTGTGGGAGGCCGGCCTCGACGGCTGGGCGCTGCTGCCAAGGCTCGGCCTGCTGACCGGCATGGGCATCGCCCTCGCGTTGATCCGCTGGCGGCCGAGGAGAGGGACGGTCCGGATCGCGGCGACCGGTGCCGCCGCCATCGCCTCGCTGGCAGGGATCGGCCTGGCCCTGACGGGATCGCACGGCAACGCCTCGCTGCCGCTGGCCGCTTCACCAGCCACCAGCGCCGCCGACGGCGAGTGGCAGCATATCGGCCGCACGGCGGGCGCCGATCGCTTCTCCCCGCTCGACCAGATCACCCCGGCCAATATCGGCAAGCTTCGGGTCGCCTGGACCGCCCATCTCGGCATGCCGCCCAAGGGCCTCGCCGGCACCATCGAGGCGACCCCGCTGATGGTCGGCGACACCCTCTACACCTGCAACATGAACAATGCCGTCATCGCCATCGACCCCGATAGCGGAAAGACCAGATGGGCCTTCGATCCGAAGATCGATCCGGCCGGGGTGGCCATGGCGGTGTGCCGGGGCGTGGCCTATCACCGCCAGCCGGGAGCGGCCGGCCCCTGCGCCGCGCGAATCTTCGTGGCGACCCTGGACAACCGGCTCATCGCGCTCGATGCCGCCACCGGCCGGCGCTGCCGGGATTTCGGCAGGAACGGCGAGGTGAGCCTGCTCGACGGCATGGGCGACGTCCCCAAGGGCTATTATTATCCGACATCGCCGCCAGCCGTGATCAGGGACCGGCTGGTGATCGGCGGCCGCGTCGCCGACGGGCAGATGGTCAACGAGCCGTCGGGGGTGATCCGGGCGTTCGACGCGATGACCGGCAGGCTCGCCTGGGCCTGGGACATGGGCCGTCCCGACCGGCACGGCCTTCCCCCGGCGGGCGAGACCTATACCCGCGGCACCCCCAATGCCTGGCCGCCCATCTCGGGCGACGACAGGCTCGGCCTCGCCTTCGTCCCGCTCGGCAATCCGACGCCCGACTATGTCATGTCCCACCGCACGCCCGAGATGCGCCGCTATGGCAGCTCGGTCGTCGCCCTCGACGTCGAGACCGGCAAGGAGCGCTGGCACTACCAGACCACCCATCTCGACGTCTGGGACTATGACCTGCCCGCCCCCGCCAGCCTGGTCGACTTCCCCACCGCCCGGGGCCTGCGCCCCGCGCTGATCCAGCCGACCAAGCGCGGCCAGTTCTTCGTGCTCGACCGCGAGACCGGCAAGCCGCTGGTCGAGACGGTCGAGCGCGCCGTGCCCCAGGGCGCCGCGCCGGGCGAGAGCCTGTCGCCGACCCAGCCCTATCCGGTCGGCATGCCCTCGCTCGCCGGACCCCGGCTCAGCGAGGCCCGCATGTGGGGCATCACTCCGTTCGACCAGATCTGGTGCCGCATCCGCTTCAGGCAGGCCCGCTACGACGGCGAGTTCACCCCTGTCGGCGCGGACCGGCCGAGCATCGTCAGTCCCGGCTATTTCGGCGGCAGCAACTGGTCGGGCATCTCGATCGATCCCGAGCGCCGGGTCATGGTCGCCAACGTCATGCACTTCCCGATGTACAACCAGCTGATAGCACGGGCCGACGCCGATCCGGCGGTCTTCCAGCCCGCCCGCGTCGGCAGGCATCCGATCAGCGGGGAGAATTGGGCGCAGCAGGGCACGCCCTATGCGGTCAGGACCGTGCCCTTCGTCTCGCCGCTCAAGATCCCGTGCAACCAGCCGCCCTATTCGGAGATCGCGGCGGTCGACCTCGGCAGGCGCGCCGTCCTGTGGCGGGAGCCGCTGGGCACGGCGCGCGATACCGGCCCGTGGAACGTCGCGTCGCATCTCCCGATCAGGGTGGGCGTGCCGGCGCTGGGCGGAACGCTCGTCACCCGTTCGGGCCTGGTCTTCATCGCGGCGACGCAGGAGCGGGCGTTCCGGGCCTTCGACCTGCGATCGGGGCATCTGCTCTGGCAGGATCGCCTGCCGGCGGGCGGGCACGCCAACCCGATGACCTACCGGTCGCCGCGCACGGGCCGCCAATATGTCGTGATCCCGGCCAGTGGCCATTCGCGCTTCGCGAACGGAAGCGCCGACCTGCTGGTCGCCTATGCGCTCCCCTGATCCTCGACCGGGGCGGGTTGCGCGCCACGGACGAGGCGGCCCGGCAGCGTGCCCGTCGCGGCATCGTCGCGCCGCGTCACCCGGCCGTTGACGATGGTGGCGACATAGCCGGTCGCCGGCTGGTGCAGCCGCCGCCCGCCGGCCGGCAGGTCCGCCACCATTTCGGGGGCGTGGAGGGTGAGCCGGCCATGGTCGATCAGGTTGACGTCCGCCTTGAAGCCCGGTGCGATCCGGCCGCGATCGCGCAGCCCCACGGCCTGGGCGGTTTCGGCGGTGAGCGCCCGCACCGCTTCCTCGATCGTCAGGCCGTCGGCGGCGCGGTCGCGCGCCCAATAGGTCAGCATGAAGGTCGGCAGGCTCGCGTCGCAGATCACGCCACAATGCGCGCCGCCGTCGCCGAGCCCGAGCGTCGTTCGCGGATGGCGCATCATCGTCAGGGCGGCGTCCAGATTGCCGTCGCCATAATTGGCGCGGGGCAGCAGGATGATGTTCCGCCCGTCGCGCTCCAGCAGCATGTCATAGGCGATCTCCCTTGCGTCGACGCCCGTGCGCGCGGCGATCTCGGCGATGCTCCGGTCGAGCGAAGGCTGATAGTCCGGGCGCTCGCCGAGCTCGAACATCCACTCGTAGCGCGCGAGATGGGCGAGGAAGGGCAGGCCGTTGTCGATCGGCCGTTCCGCCAGGATGCGCGCCCGGCGCTCCGGCCGGCGCAGGGCCTTGACCCGCTCGGCGAGCGGCAGTGACGCGATCTCCCGATAGGAGGGATGGAAGGAGAAGGGGTGGAAGGAAAGGTCCAGCCCCAGCAGCATGCCGACCGGCCGGCCGAACACCTGCGCGCTGATCGGCACGCCGTCCTTGGCCGCGCCGTCGAGCTTGTCGAGCATCCGTTTCCAGACGCCGGGATGGTTGAGCGGCTGGAGCAGCGAGAAGCTGATCGGCCGGCCCGAGCGCTCGGCGATCCGGCGGAGCAGGTCGAAATCCTCGTCGGCGGTCGCGTCGTCGAGGTCCATCACCGTCTGGAAGACGCCGTGCCCCTCGCTCGCCAGCGCCCCGGCCAGCGCCTGGAGCTCGTCCTCCGCCGCATCGTGGGACGGGATCAGCTCGCCGCCCGGCGTGCGATGGACGAGCGTCCGCGACGTCGCGACGCCCAGCGCGCCCGCGCGAAGGGCTTCGCGGACCAGCGCCACCATCCGGTCGAGGTCGTCCTTCCTGGCCGGTTCGCGATCGGCGCCGCGCTGGCCCATCGCATAGACCCGCAGCGCCGAATGCGGCACATAGGCGGCGATATCGACGTCGTGCGGGATCGCCGCCACCGCGTCGAGGAATTCGGGGAAGCTCTCCCAGTTCCAGGGCAGCCCCTCGGCCATCACGACCTCCGGAATGTCCTCGACGCCTTCCATCAGCTTGATCAGCCGGTCCCGGTCCTCCGGCCGGCACGGCGCGAAGCCGATGCCGCAATTGCCCATCACCACCGTGGTCACGCCATGGGCGGAGGAGGGGGAGAGCGTGCCGCTCCACGTCGCCTGCCCGTCATAATGGGTATGGATGTCGACGAAGCCGGGCGTGACCAGCAGGCCGCTCGCGTCCAGCTCCTCCCGACCGGCGGGCAGCGGCGTCGCGCTCACGGCGGCGATCCGGTCGCCGGCGATGCCGATGTCGGCGGTCATGGCGGGCGCGCCGCTGCCGTCGACGACGGTGCCGTTCCGGATGACCAGGTCGAACATGGCAGGGCTCCCGCTTGTGATGACGCGCGGCCGGAAATGCCCGAGCGGGGTCCGTCCTCTCAAGCCGATGCGTCCGGAATTCCCCCAGGGTCTCTGGCCAATGCCGGGCCGGACAACTCCCCGGAATCCCGTCGCCCGTGGCCGGGCTTCACCCCGGACGCATAGGCTCTTGTTTGGGGACGCAGGCTGGGCCCACCGCTCTGGTATCGGCCGCGCGCCTCCCTACACGATAGGCTGAGCCCCGGCTTGTACCGGGGCGGACAGCGGGACGCCCGGGAGTGATTGTGACGGCGAATGCGAACAGCATAGAAGGCGAGGGCGAGATCCTTTCCGGCACCCAGGCGCTCGTGCGCGGCATGATCGCGCAGGCCGAGGACGATCGTGCCCGGGGGTGGAATACCGCCGGCTTCGTCTCGGGCTATCGCGGGTCGCCGTTCGGCAATGTCGATCTCGAACTGTGGCAGGCGCAGGAGGCGCTGGAGGCCCATTCGATCCTGTTCCAGCCCGGCCTGAACGAGGACATGGCCGCGACCGCCTGCTGGGGCACCCAGCAGGTGCCGCTGATGGAGAATCCGCGCTACGAGGGCGTGTTCGCCTTCTGGTACGGCAAGGGGCCGGGCGTCGACCGCTCCGGCGACGTCTTCAAGCATGGCAACCTCGCCGGCACCTCGGCGAAGGGCGGCGTGGTGCTGCTCGCCGGCGACGACCATGGCGCGAAATCCTCGAGCACCGCGCACCAGTCCGAACATATGTTCGTCGCCGCCTCGATCCCGGTGTTCAACCCGAGCTCGATCGAGGAATATTTCGAATATCTGCCGGTGGCGGTTTCGATGTCGCGCTTCGCGGGGACGTGGATCGGCTTCAAATGCGCCACCGAGATCGTCGAGGCGTCGGCCGTCCTGCCGCTGAGGCGGCCCGAGCGCACCCTCGTCCTGCCGGAGGTGGAGGCGCCGTCGGGCGGCTATCACATCGCCACCCAGTTCGCGCCGCTCGCCCAGGAGGAAAGCCTCTATCGCTACCGCCTGCCGGCCGCGCGCGCCTTCCTGGCGGCCAATGCGCTCGACCGGGTGACGCTCGATTCGCCGCGCCGGATGCTCGGCATCATTGCGCCCGGCAAGGCGCATGTCGACGTGCACGAGGCGCTGCGCCTCCTCGGCCTGGACGGTGAACGCGCCGCGGCGCTGGGCATCCGCATCCTGAAGCCGCTCGTCACCTGGCCGCTCGATCCGGCGGCGGCGCGGCCGTTCGTGGCGGGGCATCGCGAAGTCCTCGTCGTCGAGGAGAAGCGCTCGCTGGTCGAATGGCAGCTCGCGCAGATATTGCTCGGCATTCCCGATGCCCAGCGGCCGGCGCTGTCGGGCAAGACGACCCCGGCGGGCGCGCCGCTGCTGAACGAATATGGCGAGCTCACCGCGACCAGCGTCGCGCTTGCGCTGGCGGACCGGCTGGAGGCGCTCGATCTGCTGGACGCGGGGCTTCGCGAGGCCCGCGAACGCATCCGTGCGGAAGCGGCGCAGGCGCGCGGCGCAGGGCCGGTGGCGCGCGCGCCGATGTTCTGTTCCGGCTGTCCGCATAACCGTTCCACCCGCGTGCCCGAGGGCAGCGAGGCGCTGGGCGGCATCGGCTGCCACGGCATGGCGATGTGGATTCCCGACCTGCGGACCAGGCCGTCCACCCATATGGGCGGGGAAGGGGGGACCTGGCTCGGCATCGCCCCGTTCGGCGGCCCCCGCCACATCTTCCAGAATATGGGCGACGGCACCTACGCCCATTCGGGCCTGCTCGCGATCCGCGCCGCGATCGCCGCCAACGTCAACATCACCTACAAGATCCTCTGCAATTCCGCCGTCGCCATGACCGGGGGCCAGCCGGTCGAGGGTTCGCCCGACGCCGGCATCATCGCGCGGCAGACGCTGGCCGAAGGCGCGCGAAAGGTCGTGCTGGTCAGCGAGGACCCGGATCGCTTCCCGGACATGCCGGCCGGGATCGAGGTCCATCATCGCGACGCCCTGATGCGCATCCAGCGCGAGCTGCGCGAGATCGAGGGCGTCACCGTCCTCGTCTATGACCAGGGCTGCGCGGCGGAGCGGCGGCGGCTGCGCAAGCGGGGCGAATATCCGGACCTGCCGATCCGGACCTTCATCAACAGCGACGTCTGCGAAGGCTGCGGCGACTGCAACAGCAAGTCGAGCTGCGTCAGCGTGTTGCCGCTCCAGACCGAGCTGGGCGTGAAGCGCCAGATCGACCAGGAGAATTGCAACAAGGATTATACCTGCGTCGAGGGTTTCTGCCCGTCCTTCATCACCGTCACCGGCGGCAAGCTGCGCAAGGCGGCCTCCAGCGCCGACCTGCTGACGACGCTGGGCGAGCGGCTGGTGGAGCCCGCTCCCGCCGCGCTCAGCGCCGATTCGTTCAACATCGTGCTCGCGGGCATCGGCGGCACCGGGGTCATCACCCTCGGCGCGACGCTGGCGCGCGCCGCCTGGCTGGAAGGCCAGAAGGTGCTGACCTTCGACGTGACCGGCGTGTCGCAGAAGAACGGCGCTGTGTTCAGCCATATCCGTTTCCTGGGCGACGGGTCCGAGGAGGATTTCCGTCCGCGCATCCCGCGCGAGCAGCTCGACCTGCTGGTCGGCTGCGACGCGATCGCCGCGACCGCGCCCGAAGTCGTCCAGTTGCTTTCGCCCGGCCGGACCCAGGCCGTCCTCAACGCGGACGTCATTCCCACGGCGGTGTTCCAGCGCGATCCCGGCTTCGACATGTCGTTCCAGCGCTTCGGGCGCGTGGTCGGCGACGTGCTCGACGATCGGGCCGTCCATCGCGCGAGCCCTGGCCCGGTGGCGGCGCGCATCCTGGGGACGGGGCCGCTGCTCAACATCTTCATGCTCGGCTTCGCGTTCCAGCGGGGCCTGCTCCCGCTGCGGAGCGAAGCGATGGAGCGAGCCTTCTCGGAGGGGCGGAACGGCAAGGGCAACCTGCTGGCCTTCCGCCTCGGCCGCATGGCCGCGCAGGACCCGGCGACGTTCGACAAGCTGGTCGGTGCCGAGGTGGCGCCCGTCCCGCTGACCGAGTTGCCGCTGGAAGCCGCCATCCAGCGCTGCCGCGAGCTGCTGACCAGCTATCAGGACAGGGCCTATGCCGATCGTTACGAGCGGTTCGTGCGCCGGGTCGCGGCCGGCGATCCGCGCGGCGATGTCGCGCGGGCCGTCGCGCTCAACCTGTTCAAGCTGATGCGCTACAAGGACGAATATGAGGTTGCCCGGCTCCATGCCTCGCCCGAGCTTCGCCAGCGGCTCGACCGGATGTTCGAGGGGCCGTACCGGCTATCCTTCAACCTCGCCCCACCGATCCTGCCGCTCGGTCGGACCGACGCCGGCGAGCCGCGCAAGCGGCGTTTCGGCGGCTGGATGATGTCGGCGTTCAGGTTGCTCCGCCACTTCAAATTCCTGCGCGGCACGCCGTTCGATCCGTTCGCCTATGGCGCCGATCGCAAGCTGGAACGCCGGCTGATCGCCGACTATCGCGGCTGGATCGAGGAGCTGCTGCCGAGGCTCGACAGGGTCGACTATGCCAGCGCGGTCGCGATCGCGGCCCTGCCGGAGGACATCAGGGGCTACGGCCCCGTCAAGGAACGCAATGTCGAGGCGGCGCTGGCCCGTCGGCAGGAACTGCTGGCGGCGCTCGATCGCGTGCCGGAGGAGCAGGCGGCATGAGCGACTTCGAGACCATCAGGTTCGATGTCGATCGGGGGATCGCGACCATCACCCTGGCGCGCCCCGAGCGCATGAACACGATGAACGCGACGATGACGCTGGAGCTGATACGCGCCCTCGACACCGCCGACGCCGATGACGATGTTCGGGTGGTGATCGTCACCGGCGAAGGTGGCCGGGCCTTCTGTGCGGGGGCGGACATTTCCGGCGGGGCCGAGACCTTCGACTATTCGAGGCGCGACGCCGCCGTGCGGGCCGAGGCCGAGCGCGGCGGGACCTATCGCGACAGCGGCGGACGGGTGGCGCTGCGCATCTTCAATGCGCTCAAGCCGGTGATCGGCGCGATCAACGGCGCGGCGGTCGGGGCGGGCGCCACCATATCGCTGGCGATGGACGTCCGTCTTGCGGCGGAACCGGCCCGTTTCGGCTTCCCCTTCGTCCGGCGTGGCATCGTGCCGGAATCGGCGTCGAGCTGGTTCCTGCCGCGCATCGTCGGCATCTCGACGGCGCTCGAATGGACGCTGTCGGGCCGGCTGGTCGGCGCGGCCGAGGCGAAGGAGCGGGGGCTCGTCCGCTCGGTCCATGCGCCCGACGAACTGCTGCCCGCCGCCCGCGCGCTGGCCGCCGAGATCGTCGAGAACGCCGCGCCGGTGTCGGTCGCGCTGACGCGGCAGATGATGTGGCGGATGCTCGGCAGCGACCATCCGATGGACGCGCATCGGCTCGACAGCCGGCTGGTGCAGGCGCTGGGCAGCTCGGCCGACGCACGCGAAGGGGTCGGCGCCTTCCTGGAAAAGCGCCCGGCGCGTTTCGAGGGCCGCGTCTCGGCGGACATGCCGCCGGCCTTTCCATGGTGGACCGAACCCGAATTCCAGGATCAGAAAAGCGAGAGGTAGAGATGGACAGCAAAGCCCAATCAGGATGCCCCGTGGCCGGCATCGACATCAAGGAGCTGATGTCGCGCGAGTTCGCGGCCTGCCCCTATCCCAAGCTGGCCGAGCTCCAGGGCGAGGCGCCGGTCCACCAGGTCGGCGACAAGCCCTGGTATCTGGTGACGCGGCACGACGAATGCCTGCGCGTGCTGATGGACCCGGAGCATTTCTCCAGCGAGCATGACGATTTCGGCCCCGCCTTGAAGGCGATCGGCATCACCCCGACCCCGGACCAGGTCGAGCGGATGCAGGCGCTCGGCGGCAATCGCAGCAACATGGTCGACGTCATTCCCCACCGCGACCCGCCCGTCCACACCCGCCAGCGCAAGGTGATCATCAAGGCGGTGACGGCCCGCTTCCGCCGCTGGGAGGAGTTCATCGAGGAACAGTCGGCCAGGCTGCTCGCCCGCTTCGAGGGCCGCACCGAGATCGACCTGATCGCCGAGGCCGCCGCTCCGCTGCCGATCGCGGTGATCGCCGACATTCTCGGCATCCCCGACGACTATCTGCCGAAGATCAAGCAATGGTCGGACGATTCCAGCCAGACGTCGGGCCGCTACGCCAGCGACGAGGACTGGATGGCGCTGGCCAAGGCGATGTCCGAGCAGCGCGCCATGTTCGCCTCGGAAGTCCGCAAGCGGCTCGCGGATCCCTCGGACGACCTGATCGGCCGCATCGCCGCGATGACGCAGGAGCCCGTGGACGAGGCGACGGGCGAAGGCCCGCTCGATTTCGATGAGGGCGTCGAGCTGCTTACCCTCGCGATGCTGGGCGGCAACGAGACCACCACGCAGCTCATCGGCGCGGCGATGTTCTATCTCGCGACCGAGCCCGGCCTGCTCGACCGGGTCCGCACCCAGCCGGACATCATCCCCGGCATAGTCGAGGAATCGCTTCGCCTGACCGCGCCGGTCTTCACGATGATGCGCTTCTGCAAGCAGGATGCGGAGATCGGCGGCGTGCCGATCCCGGCCGGCTCGATCGTCTCGGTCTGCTTCAACCAGGCGAACCGCGATCCCAAGGTCTTCCCCGATCCCGACACGTTCGTCGCCGAGCGGACCAACACCCGCCGGCACCTGTCGTTCGGGCAGGGCATCCACGTCTGCCCCGGCGCGCAGCTCGCCCGCCTCGAGACCAGGATCTGGATCGCCCGCCTCGCCGAGCGGGTGAAGCATATGGAACTCGCCGGCCCCGATGCCGTCCGCTACGATCTGGCAAGCCTCGCCGTGCGCGGCATGACCAGCCTGCGCGTGCGCTACGAGCTCTTCGACAAGCAATCGGGACAATTGGGAGAAGCCGCATGACCCTCGACCTGCTGGGTTACAGGGGGAAGACCGTCGCCGTCACCGGCGCTGCGACCGGCATGGGACGGGAGGCGGCCGAGCTGCTGGTCGCGCTGGGCGCCGAGGTGCATGCGATGGACATCGCGCCGGTCGACCTGCCGGTCGCGCAGGCGCTGCGCGTCGACCTCTCCGATCCCGCCTCGATCGACGCGGCGGTCGCGCAACTGCCCGAGCGGGTCGACTGCCTGTTCGGCTGCGCCGGCATATCGGCCATGTATCTGGGCAGGAGCTTCAGCCCCGTCCATGTCAATCTGGTGAACTTCGTCGGGCCGCGCCATCTGGTCGAGAGCCTCGTCCCGCGCATCCCGCAGGGCGGCGCCATCGCGCTGATCGCGTCGATGAGCGGCAGCGCCTGGCGCGACAAGCTCGCCAAGATCGACGAGCTGCTCGCGACGCCCGACTTCGCCTCGGCGAAGCGGTGGCTGGAGGATCATGCCGACGATCCCGAGGTGCTGGGCGGCGATCCGCGCCTCAACATGAACTACCGCTTCTCGAAGGAGGCGCTGGTCACCTACATGAAGCGGCGGACCTGGGCGCTGGCGGAAAGGCATATCCGCATCAACACGCTGAGCCCCGGCCTGACCGTCACGCCGATGATGTCGTCCTTCGACGCCATCTCGCAGACCGGCGATCCCGATCTCAAGGTGATCTGGCCGGCGGTGGGCCGCCCCTCCGACCCGAGGGAGCAGGCCGAAGCGCTGCTGTTCCTCAACAGCGACATGGCCCGCTATGTGAGCGGCGTCGACCTGCTGTCGGACTATGGCTACCGCGTGCGCGAGCAGCTCGGCCTCCCGACCGCGATCGAGGAGATCAAGCAGTTCCAGGACGCCTGACGGTCCGGAGACTTCGTCTGCTGCGGCGCCGACCGGAAGGCCCGGCCGGCGCCGCGCCTCTTACATCACCTCTTCGATCGCGCTGAACGAATCCAGGTCGACCATCGCCTGGCCCATGCGTTCCAGATTGGCGAGCGAGATATGGTCCGGCTGCATGTCGGGTTGCAGCACCCCCGCGCCGATCGTCGTCAGCCAGAAATAGAGCGGGTGGAAGGTCTGGCGGCGATATTCGGCCCAGACCTCGTCGTCGCTGGGCAGGCCGTCCTTCACCCCGCCGCTGGCGAGCTGCTCGCGATAGCGCTTCAGCAGGTCGCGTTCCCATGCCCGCCGGTCCTCGATGCGCAGCGCCGAGAGCAGCATGTAGGTGAGGTCCGCGCTCCAGTGGCCGAAGCGCATGCTCCAGTCGGTGAGGCCCATGCGTCCGTCGCCGGTGATGTACCAGTTGCCGACATGCATGTCGTAATGGGTCAGCACATGGGCGCGCTTCTCCAGCCGCTTGATCGACGCCATGTGGAGGCGCCACAGCCGGTTCCGGTCGATCCGGTTGAGCGCATCGGGCATCACCCTGGCGGCCCTGTCGAGGCCGACCGCGCCGCGCTTCTCGAAGGGAAGCGCGCGGACGTTGATCAGTTCCTGGTAGCGGAGCGTCGTCGGGAAGGAGCGGCTCGACCGCAGCTCCGGGCTGTTCCAGGTCGCCGACTGGTAGCCGGCGAGCAGGTCGATCATCCCCTCCGCCTGCTCGCGCGTGACATGGTGGGAGGGGTCGAGGAACCTGGTTCCGGCCGCCGCCATGTTCGGGAAGATGATCAGCATCCGGCCCGACGACCGGTCGAACCCGGCATAGATGGCGCGCGGCGCCTCGATCGGCAGGCGCGGGCGCATCGACTGGTAGAAGATGACCTCGCTCTCGCCGCGCGTGGTGAGCGTGTTCATCATCCGCGTCCGCATCGCCGTGGCCGACTTGACGAACAGCTCGGTCGGCAGCCCGGCGGCCATGCCCGCCTCGTTATAGCCGACGCGGAGCGCGCGCCGCGTGTTGGTGCCGTCGCTGCCGCCGGTGACGTCGATCTCGGTGATCTCGGCGCCGGGCGTGTCGCGGCACAGGACGGCGTTCAGCCATTGCGGCGAGATCCTGGCGGCGGAGGCCGGCACCTTGTCCGGATCGGTCGGGCAATATCTCGTCAGCCCTTCCCAGGCCACCTGCGACCCGAACCGGACCACGCCGCTGCCTCGCCAGAACTTTCCCGCCAGATCCATCATATCACCTCATATCCTCTCTCCATCGCTTCTCACGGACCTTGGCCCAAGAGTCACCAGCGCCAGCGAAATCCTGCATGCGCGGACAAGGCGGATTGCATGTGCGGATCGCGCCGCAACGGCGTTCGGTGGCACAAGGCATATTCGAAGGAGACGCGATGCCTGCCCGATCACCCGACGCCGCCCCCGCGCGGCAACGCCATGTCGTCTTGCCGGGCACGTCGAACCTGCGCGATCTCGGCGGCTATGCGGGTGCCGGCGGCCGCAAGGTCCGCTGGGGGCGGCTCTATCGCTCGGGCGCGATGCCGAAGCTGGGGGCGGCGGACTGGGTGTGGATGCGGGCGCAGCGCATCGCGCTGGTCTGCGACCTCCGCTCCGCGGCCGAGCGCGAGCTGGCGCCGACGCGCTGGCAGGGGCCGGAGCATAGCCGCCACATCTTGGCCGACTATGATCCCGCCCTGATCTACGGAAGGCCCTTCGTCCCGGCTCGCCCCGGCGCGGCGGTCAACGACCTGCACCAGGGGCTCTACGGCCTGTTCGTCGAGATCCTCGCCCCGACCTTCGCGGAGCTGTTCGCGGCGCTGCTCGACGGGGAGGCGCCGGTCATCTTCCATTGCTCGGCCGGCCAGGACCGGACCGGCCTGGCGGCGGGATTGCTGCTCGACCTGCTCGGGGTCGATCGCGACACCATCTATGCTGATTATCTGCTGTCCACCGAATGCCGCCGCTTCGACAATGAGCTGGACCGGCTCGGCGTCGCGGCCTTCGCGGACACCAACCTCGTTGCCCGCTTCTATACCGACGCGATCCGCCGCAACGGCATGGATGCGATCAAGCCGCCGAAGCTGGTCGATGCGGAAGGGACGGCCCTGCTGAAGCACGGTTTCGACGCGATCGAGGCGCAATTCGGCAGCGTCGAGCGCTATGCGGAGCAGCGGCTGAAGATGGACGCCGGGGCGATCGGGCGGCTGCGCGCGCTGTATCTGGAACCGGACGCCTGACGAGGCGTCAGTCCAGGCCGAGGATGACGCCGCTGGTCGGCACCGCGCTGGCGCCCGTGACGAGGATGTTCGCCGCGCCGGGCCGCTGGTTGACCGACGTCCCGCGAAGCTGGCGAACCGCCTCGCCCACGCCGTTGAGGCCGTGGATATAGGCCTCGGCGAGCAGGCCGCCATGCGGATTGACCGGAAGGCCGCCGCCGATCTCGATATTGCCGTCCTTGATGAACTCCTTCGCCTCGCCCGGCGCGCAGAAGCCATAGGCCTCCAGCGAGGGCAGCACCGTCGGCGCGAAATGATCGTAGAGGATGGCGACGTCGATATCCTTCGGCCCCAGCCCCGCTTGCGCATAGAGCCCGCGCGCGACGATCGAGCCCTCGCGGGGGACGATGTCCTCCCGCCAATAGGAGCCCAGCCCGAAGCTCCCTTTCGGCAGGCCCTGCGCCGCCGCCTTGATCCGGATCGGCCGATGGCCCAGCGCGGCGGCGCGCTCCACGCTGGTCACGACGATCGCCACGGCGCCGTCGGTCTCCTGGCAGCAATCGAGCAGGCGTAGCGGATCGGCGATCATCGGCGCCGCGAAATAATCCTCCCGCGTGATCGGCTTGCCGTGGAAGAAGGCATTCGGATTGGCGGCGGCGTGTTTCCGCGTGGTGACGGCGACGGTCGCGAAATCCTCCTCGGTCGCGCCGGTCTCGTGCATGTAGCGCCGCATCGTCATGGCGATGAGCGCCGCCGGCGTCCGCAATCCCTGCGCGCCGAGGAAGCCGAACAGGAGATTGGCGCTGGTCGGCGCGGTCGGCGCCATCGGCACGCCGAAGCGATATTCGGATCGCTCGTTCATCGCCCGGTAGCAGACCACCGTGTCGGCCATCCCCGCCGACACCGCCAGCATCGCCTGTTGCAGCGGCCCGCAGGCCGCGCCGCCGCCGCCGGTGGTGCGCGCGAAGAAGCGCATCTCCCGCGCGCCGAGCAGGCGGAAGATCTCATGCTCGCTGTTGTTGTCCATGGTGTAGGTCGCGAAGCCGTCCACCTCGGCCGGGTCGACCCCGGCATCGGCGAGCGCGGCGAGGATCGCCTCCATCGCGAGCTGCAACTCGCTGCGGCCCGAGCATTTGGAGAATTCGGTCGCTCCATAGCCCGCGATCGCGGCCCGGCTCACGAACGAACCGCTCATGCGTCGGCCAGCACGAAGCGGAAGCCGGCGACGCCGTCGCGCTCCACGAAGCGGGTCGCGATGCGCGCGCCGATCCGCAGCCGATCGGGCGCGGTATCGTCCATCGGCCCGACCATCCGGATCGCTTCGTCCATCTCCACCAGCGCCACGGGCAGCGGCGTCGCGAAGCCCGCGAGCGGCGGATGGTGATGGACCGTGTAGCTGAAGATCCGTCCGGTGCCGCCCAGCGGCAGGGCGGTCCATGCGAAGGAGCGGCATTCGGGACAGCTCGGCCCCGGCGGGCAGCGCAGCGCCCCGCACCCGTCGCATTGCTGCACCAGCAGCGCGCCGTCGGCGAGGCCCTGGTAGAAGAAATCGAAGTCCCGGTTGGAGACGGGCTTCGTGGCCGGTCCTTTCGCTTCCGCCATGGTGCCGCCTATCGCGTCGCGGAGGACAGGACGGTCGGCGCGGCGGTTTCCGTCCGGCGCCGGGCCTCGCCTTCGAACGCTATGGCCTGACGCCACACGAACAGCCCCGCGAAGACGCCGATGACACAGGCGGACCCCAGCGTCAGCGCCATCGCCTTGCCGAGCATCGCCGGATTCTCGAACACCCGATCGGTGAGGAGGCCGATGATCGCTGGTCCCAGGCTTCCGGGCGTCGCATAGATCAGGGCGGTGATCGCCAGCAGCCGCGCGCGCATCCGGTTGGGCGCGATGAGCTGCATTGGGGTCAGGATCGCGCCATGGGCGGCGGCGTACATCAGCAGGACCGCCCCGAGCGCGACGATCGCGACGGGCTTGGTGCCGAGCGAGAGGGCGAGCAGCAGCGGACCGAGCACCACCATGAAGCCGACCATGACCAGCATCAGATGCTGCAGCGCCCGATCGGGGGTGCAGCGGCTGCCGAGCCAGGCGGCCAGCGCCGTGCCGGGCACCGAGGTGATGATGAACAGGGGGCCCATGATGTTCCCCACCTCCAGCGGCGTCATGCCGTGCACGCGCATCAGCAGGGTCGCCGGCCAGGCGTAGAGCGAATAGCCGAGCAGCGAGATGCAGCCGGCGAACAGGCAATAGCTGAGGATGAAGCGGCGCTTCTCCCAGAAGAAGGCCCAGAAGGATTCGGCGTTGACCTGTTCCTTGGTCAGCTCGCGCCGGGGCGGTTCCTTCAGGAACAGGAACAGCCCCAGGGCGACGACCAGGCTGACCCCGGCCATTCCCATGAACAGCCCGCGCCACACCTCGAACGTGCCGATGATCGGGAAGGGCCGGCCCTGCATCGGGGTCAGCCAACTGATCATCCAGCCGCTCAGCAGCATCGCCGTGCCGTTGCCGAAATAGCTGCCGTTCATGAACACCGCAGCGGCGCGCCCGACCTTGTGGCGGGGGAAGAGGTCGCCGATCACCGACATCGCCGCCATCGGCACGATCGCCTCGGCCACGGCCAGGCCGATGCGGCCGATCATCAGCTCGACGAAGGTCGCCGCGAATCCGCAATAGAGCGTCGCCAGCGACCAGAAGACGATGCAGCCGATCAGCACCCGCGACCGGTTGTAATGGTCGATCAGGTAGGACATCGGCACGGCGGCGACCATCAGCACGCTGCTGAACAATATGCCCTGCAACAGGCCGATCTCGGTGTCGCCGATGCCGAGGCTCAGCTTCACCGGGTCGACGACGATCGTCAGCACCTGCCGGTCGATATAGGAGACGATATAGACCAGCATGAACGCCAGCACCGCGCCCCAGCGCGATGCCGGGGTGCCGATCGGATGATGATCGTCGCCCGGATCCCCGGACGTTGGAATATAGGCCAACTTACCCTCTCTTCCCGCGGACCAGCCTGCCGGGCAGGACACCCGTCGCCTGGCCTTCGCGATAGGTGATAGCGCCGGAAACGATCGTGGCGACATAGCCGTCGGCTTTTTGGTGGAGCCGCCCGCCGCCGGCCGGCAGGTCCCAGCGCATGGCGGGTGGGCGCAGCCGCAGCCGGCCCATGTCGATCAGGTTCAGGTCGGCTTTCGCTCCGGCGGCCAGGCGCCCGCGATCATGCATGGCGACGGCTTCCGCCGTGCCGCTGGTCAGAGCGCGGACGATCTCGCCGATGGGAAGGCGTTCGCCCCGCCGGTCCCGCCCCCAATGGGTGAGCATCCAGGTCGGGAAGCTCGCATCGCAGATCAGGCCGCAATGCGCGCCGCCGTCGCCGAGGCCCAGCACGGTGTTCGGGCTCTTCAGCATCTCGAGCGCGGCATCCAGCGTGCCGTCCGCATAGTTGGACATCGGCGCGTAGAGGATGCCCTGGCCGCTGCCGTCGTCGCCCATCAGCATGTCATAGGCGCAGGCCGCGGCTGTCGTGCCCGTCCGGGCGGCCATGGCGGCGATGCTGGCGCTGGCCGGGGGCTCGTAGTCGACCGGGTCGACCAGCGGATAGAGCTTCTCGAACGGCCGCACCCGATCGGCGCCTTCGGCTTCCTCGATCAGCATCCGCCGCGTCTCGGGTTGTCGCAAGGCCGCCAGACGATCCGAAAGGGGAAGGTCCGCCAGCGCCGTCCGCCAGGTCGGGCAGGTCTGGAACGGGTTGGTGCTGAGGTGGAAGCCGAGCAGGAGGCCGATCGGCCGTCCGCAGACCTGCCCGCGCATCGCCAGCCCGTCGCGATTGGCCGCCTCGATCCGATCGAGCACCCGGCGCCAGCGGGTCGGGTCCTTCTCGCGCTGCATCAGCGAGATCGACAGCGGCCGCCCGGACGCGCTCGACATGGCGCGCATCAGATCGAAATCGGCGTCGAGATCGTCGAAATCCGAAATCGCCTCGATCACGCCGCGGCCCGCCTTGCCGATCTCGCGGGCGATGCCGGTGAGCTCGTCGGCCGATGCGGTGAGGCTCGGGATGAACTCGCCGTCGCTGCTCTTGTGCGCGATGGTGCGCGAGGTGGAGAAGCCGATCGCGCCCGCCTCGATGGCTTCGCGCGCCAGGCGGCCCATCGCGGCTATGTCCTCGGCCGTCGCGGCCTCGCGCCGGGCGCCGCGTTCGCCCATCACGAACACGCGCAGCGGCGCGTGCGGCACCTGCGCCGCGACGTCCATGTCGAACCGGCCGGCTTCGAGGCGGTCGAGATAGTCCGGGAAGCTCTCCCAGTCCCAGGGCAGTCCTTCGTGGAGGACCGCGCCGGGCAGGTCCTCGACGCCTTCCATCAGGCGGACGAGCCGGTCGCGGTCCTGGGGGCGACACGGCGCGAAGCCGACGCCGCAATTGCCCATCACGACCGTCGTCACGCCATGGGCGGACGAGGGCTCCAGCCGGTCGCTCCAGGTGGCGTGGCCGTCATAATGGGTGTGGATGTCGACGAAGCCCGGCGTGACCAGCAGGCCACGGGCATCGATCTCCTCGGCGCCCGACCAGCGCGGCGACGCGCCGACGGCTTCGATTCGCCCGTCGACGATGGCGATGTCCGCGGCGAAGGGCTCGCCGCCGCTGCCGTCGGCGATCGTGCCGCCTTTGATGAGCAGGTCTGCTTTCATGGTCTCGTCCTGTCGCGGCGCGATGCGGACAAACTATGCCGGAGCGGGCGCGCGGCTGAATGACTGTGTCGGCAACGGCGCTGCGTCCCTTCCGCATCGGATGCCCGGACCTGCCAGTGCGGGTTCGATCAACTGGCGCTTCGGCGCCAAGCATTTCGATCGCGCCGCCGCTTCAATAGCCCTTTGGGCAAGGAGGCACGCCTGTCTCCGTGGGAAGGTGCCCGTTGGATCGCGAGTTCAGTCAGCAGCAGGCGGCGTGGCCGTCGCCGGACGAAAGCGTCCCCGCGCCGTCCGAAGCCTTCATCCGCGAGGCGGTGTCCCGCGCGCATCCCAACGCGTTGCGCGTGGCGCTGTACCAGGCGACGGGCGATCCCGAGCTGGCGGCGATGGAGCTCGAGTCGTGGCCGGTCTGGGGCGGCACCTATTTCCAGTTGACCCTGAAGGACGAGGATCTGGCGCGGCTGCGCGACAAGGCCGTGGCGTTCCTCACGCGGTTGCCGGCGGCGGAGGCCGGGGCGCCCGACGACGGCCGGCTGCGCGCCCTGATGGAGGCGTTCAACCAGGGGCCGGTCAGCGACTTCACCTTCGAGATGGGCAGGGAGGAGCTGAGCTTCGACGCCTTCCCGCGCGGCGTGGAGTGGCGGAACGAGCCGTCGGAGGCGGTGAAGGCCGCCTTTCCGGTGATCGTGATCGGCGCCGGCGCCGCCGGCCTGACCGCGGCGGTGCAGCTCGAGCGCCTGGGGCTTCCCCATGTCGTGATCGATCGGAGCGACGGCGTCGGCGGCACCTGGCACAGGAACGACTATCCGGATTCCCGGGTCGATATCGCCAGCCATAACTACCAGCTCTCCTACATGCGGAACTACCCGTGGCGGCACTGGTTCGCCACGCAGCCGGAATTGAAGGCCTATCTGAACGAGGTCGCCGACCGCTACGACCTGCGCGGCAACATCCGGCTGAACACCGAGGCGACCGAGGCGCGGTGGGACGAGGCCTCGGCGTCATGGCATGTGCGCGTGCGCGGCCCCGACGGAACGGAGGAGGTGCTCGTCGGCCGGGCGCTGATCAGCGCGGCCGGCCTCTTCAACCAGCCCAACCTGCCCGACATTCCGGGGATCGAGGGTTTCGCCGGCCCGATGTTCCATTCGACCAACTGGGACCAGGGCTATGACTGGGCCGGAAAGCGGATCGCCCTGCTCGGCGTGGGATCGACCGGCGCGCAACTGGCGCCCCGGCTGGCGCGGGACGCCGGCAGCCTCGCCATCTACCAGCGCTCGCCGCAGTTCGTCGGCAGGCGCGACGGCTATCGCGATGCGGTGGGGCCGGAGATGCAGTGGTTGTTCGACCATATGCCCCATTATTGGAACTGGTACTGCTTCGCCCTGTTCCACACCACCTTCGACGTCGACGGGCTCCAGAACTACGACCGCGAATGGCAGCGGAAGGGTGGCAAGGTCAGCGAGCGCAACGACAATCTGCGCGCGCATCTCCAGGCCTATATCCGGGAAAAGGTCGGGCACCGGCCCGACCTGCTCGCCAAGGTCCAGGCGGATTATCCGCCGCTGGCGCGCCGCCTGATCGCGGACAATGGCTGGTATGACGCGCTGCTCCAGGACAATGTCGAGCTCGTCACCGATCGCATCGAGCGGATCACGCCCACCGGCGTCCGAACCGCCGACGGCACGGAGCGGCCCTGCGACCTGATCGTCCTGTGCTCGGGCTTCAAGACCGAGCGCTATCTCTGGCCGGTCCGTTACGAGGGCAGGGACGGCCTGACGCTCGAACAGGCGTGGGAGCGCGACGGCGCGCGATCCTATCTCGGCATCACGGTTCCGGGCTTTCCCAACCTGTTCGTCGTCTATGGGCCGAACGGGCAGGCGCGCGCCGGCGGGCTGATGGGCTGGCTGGAAATCTGGGTGCGCTATGCGTTGCGGTCGATCGTCGCGATGGTCGAGGGCGACATCGCCTCGATGTCCTGCCGCCCCGAGGTCCATGACGCCTATAATGCCCGCATGGATCGGGCGCTGGAGGATTGCACCTGGTCCGCGCCCGACGCGAAATCCTACTATATCAACGAACATGGCCGGCAGAACACCAACATGCCCTGGCTGCCGGGCGACTATTATGCCTGGGTGAAGGAGCCGGACCTCGCCGATTACGAGCTTCGGCGGCGGCCATGACGCAAGCGGGCAGCCTGGCCGGCGCCGCCGCCGGCGAACGGGCCGAACGATCCGGACATTGGCTGCCGGTCGTCCTCCTGTTCCTCTTCATCTATGTCATCTCCTATATCGACCGGCAGATATTGAGCCTCGTCGTCCAGCCGGTGAAGGCCGCGCTGGGGCTGAGCGATTTCCAGATCGGGCTGCTGCAGGGGCTGGCCTTCTCGCTGGTGCTGGCGGTGGCGGCGGTGCTCGCATCCCCGCTGATCGACCGCGGCAACCGCGCCCGGCTGCTCGGTCTCTGCATGATCCTCTGGTGCGGCATGACGGTGCTGTGCGGGCTGGCGCATGATTTCGGCATGTTGCTGCTGGCCCGGACCGGGCTGGCGCTGTCGGAGGCGGTCGTGCCGATGGCGGTGATGTCGATGATCTGCGACATCGCGCCCAAGGCATCGGTGCCCCGGGCGTCGGCACTGTTCATGGCGGCGCCCTATATCGGCTCCGGCTTCGCCCTGCTGCTCGGCGGTCCGCTGCTGATGGCCCTGGCGCCGTTCGAGGGCGTGTCTGTGCCGATGCTCGGCGCGTTCGAGCCATGGCGTGGCCTGTTCTTCCTGCTCGGCATCCCGGGGGTCGCGATCGGCGTGCTGCTGCTGCTGTTCCTGCGGGAGCCGGCGCGGCGCGGCGGGGCCGATGCCGGCGATCCGTCGGCCTCGGTGATCCCGTTCCTTCGGGACAATGCCGGCTTCCTCGCGCCGATGCTGCTGGCCAATGCGATGCTGAACCTGGTCAGCTATACGATCTACGCCTGGTCGCCGACCCTGATGATCCGCGCGCACGGCATGTCGACGGCGACGGCCGGCGTGACGGTCGGCTCGATCTTCGTGGTCGCCGGCATCGCCGGCTGCGTCTTCGGGAGCTGGGCGATGAGTCGCAGCCGCGACGGCCGGGCGCTGAGCCATGTCGTGCGGACGATCGGGCTGACCTTCCTGTGCCTCGGGCCGCCGCTGATCGCCTTTCCGCTGGTGCCGGACGCCGATCTCGCGCTCGTGCTGCTGGCGGTCGCCTTCTTCCTGATGGCGGCGGGCCTCTCCTCGATCATGACCCCGGTCGCGCTGTTCGCGCCGCCCGGGGTTCGGGGCCGGGCGTTGGCCATGGCGGGCCTCTGCCATGCGGGCCTGGGCGGGCTGGGGCCGCTGGCGGTGGGGGCGGTCAATGATTTCGTGTTCGGCACGCCGGACCGGATCGGTCAGTCGCTCGCCGTCTGCCTGGCGGGGGCGATGCTGGTCGGGCTGGCGCTGCTGCCCCGCGTGATCCGCCTCGCCAACCGGATCGACGGCCCGGCGGACCGGTCGTTCTGACCGTCCGACGCTTTCGCCAGCCTGCTTTCGTGAGAGTTCCCGCCGTGTCGAGATCGCCCTTTTTGGCTTACCCGATCAAGGCGGCCTGCACGTCCGGCAAACTGAACATGGTGGACGAGGGGCGCTTCAGGCTTGACTATGGCTTTGAAGTATCAACCGACCGGCAGGTGAGGAGCCTGTCCTTGCGAAGGACCGAGCGTGGGAATCGGGGACATCTTGGTCACGGCTAAGAAGGTTCGATATCAGCCTCCGCAGCGTAGCCTGCGGAAAGGCGGGGAACGGCCGCCCCTCGACCCCGAGGCGAGGACGTTCCTGGAGTTCGCCGCGGCGCTCGGCCGTCCGCCCAGCTATTCGCTGCCCTATGACGAGGCGCGGCAGGCGGTGCATGACGCCGGCCCCAAGCTGAGCCTGCCCGGACCCGAGATGGCCTCGGTCGCGGACCTCGCCGTTCCGGGCGGGGCCGGGGCGATCCGCGCGCGGCTCTATACGCCGCCGGAGCTGAAGGGGCAGGCGCCGCTGCTGATCTTCTTCCACGGCGGCGGCTTCGTCTATTGCGATCTCGATACCCATGACGGCCTGTGCCGTTCGCTGGCGATGAACGGGCGATGCAGGGTGGCATCGGTCGATTATCGGCTCGCGCCCGAAGCCATCTTCCCGGCCGCCTGCGACGATGCGCTGGCCGCGACCCGATGGCTGGTCGGCCAGGCCGAGCGCATGGACGTCGATCCGCGCAGGATCGCGATCGGCGGGGACAGCGCGGGCGGCAATCTCGCGGCCGGCGTCGCGCAGATGGTGCCGAGCCTTGCCGGCCAGCTCCTTATCTATCCCTGGCTCGACATGCGCATGCGCCATCGGTCGCATTATGTGAACGCCAACGGCTATATGCTGACCCGCGCCTCGCTGCTCTGGTTCCGCAGCCACTATCTGGCCGACCTGAACCAGCGGGACGATCCGCGCGCCTCGCCGATCCTGACGCCGTCGCTGGTCGGCCTGCCGCCGGCCTTCATGCTCACCGCCGGCTACGACCCGCTGCGCGACGAGGCGATCGATTATGCGCGCCGCTTGAACGAGGCGGGAGTGCCGGTCCGCCATTCCGAGCATCGCGGGCAGATCCACGGCTTCGCGATGATGAACCGGGTCATGTCGGCGGCGGACGTCGCTGTTCAGGAAATCGGGGACTGGCTCGTCGAGCTTTGGGAGCAGCCGGCGGCCGCGCTGGACTAGGCGCCGGTGCCCGTGTTCACCTCGTCGCAGACCAGCATCAGCGTCTGGTCCCGCTCGAGGAACAGCATCTCGTCCGCGGCGAGGCTCGCGCTGATCTCGGGATCGCCCAGGATGCCGCCCAGCGCGGCCAGCGCCGCCTCATCCTCCAGCCACATTTCGGCGACCGCGTCATAGGGCGGGTCGATGGCGGGCGGATTGTCGTCCTGGCCGGAGGGGTTCAGCACTGCGGATTGCGGATAGTTGCGGCGATATTCCTTCAGCAGGTGGCCGAAATGGCGCAGCGCGAGGGGGACGTGGCTATCCTCATAATGCGCGCGGAACGCGGCGGGGGTCATGCCGGCCTTGCGCTTCAGCGTGAAAACCAGCTTGATCATCGCTTTTCTCCATTCCTGGGAACGCTCGCGAACATCTCGGCCAGCACCGGGCAGACGCGGATGAACTCGCTGTAATGGCCCGTCAGCGGGCGGGTATCGACATAGGCGACGTCGAACTGCGCCGGATTCGAGCCGTGCCAGGCGATGGGCAGGCCGCGCCGGTCGAGCTCGGCGCGCAGCGCTTGCCATGCGGCATGATCCGGCACCGCGAGGCCGACATGGTTGAAGACGCAGCGGCGCGATCCCGGCGGCGGGAGGTCGTCGACATAGACCGGCGCGGGGACGCCTTGGGGCTCGATCACCTCGATCATCACGTCGCCCGCCCAGGCCATCGCGATCCGCGCGCCATGCGGCGAGGAGAGGCCGGCCGCCGCGCCGACCTGGTTGATGCGGAAGCGTTCGACGCCGAGGCCCCGGAAACCGGCCAGCGCATGGTCGAGGTCGTCGGTGACGTAGCCGAGCTGGAAGATCGTCGCATGGCGGTCGAAGATGCCCATGGCTCAGTGCAGCCGTTCGCGATCGAGGATCGAATAGTCCTTCATCTCGCCGGCCCGGCCCTCGCGGAGCTTGCCGGGCCATTCGGGGTCGGCGAGCAGCGCGCGGCCGACCCCGACCAGGTCGAAGTCGCCGCGATCGAGCCGCCGGACCAGGTCGTCGATCCGGGCGACGTCGGCCTTGATGACGCTGCGGTCGCGATGCGTGCTGAGGAATTCGGTCGCCAGCCCGACCGAGCCGACGGTGATCGTCGGCTTCCCCGTCATCTTCTTCACCCAGCCGGCGAGGTTGAGGTCCGATCCTTCGAACTCGGGCGTCCAGAAGCGGCGCTGCGAGCAATCGAAGATGTCGACCCCGGCGTCGGCGAGCGGGCCGAGCCAGCGTTCGAGCTCCGCCGGGCCGTCCGCCAGCTTCACGCCATAATCCTGCTGCTTCCACTGGGAGATGCGCAGCATGATGGGAAAATCCTCGCCCACCGCCGCGCGGGTCGCGCGCACCGCCTCGATCGCGAAGCGGCTGCGGCTGGCGAGGTCGGGACCGCCCCATGCGTCGCTACGGAAGTTGCAGACGTCCCAGAAGAACTGGTCGAACAGATAGCCGTGCGCCGCGTGGAACTGGGTTGCGGCGAAGCCGAGCCGCTTCGCGTCGGCGGAGGCGCGCGCGAAGGCCGCGATCGTGTCGGCGATATCCTCGTCGGACATGGCGCGGCCATGATCCGCCGTCGCGGAGAAACGGCCCGAGGGGCTCTCCCCCTCGCCGGTGAGGTCGCCGACATGGTGCGCCTGCCGGGGGGCCGCGCCGATGTGCCAGAGCTGCGGCGCGATGCTGGCGCCGGCCGTCCTGACCTCGTCGGCCACGCGCCGCCAGCCGGCCAGCGGCGCCTCGCCGTGGAAATGGGGGATATGG
This sequence comes from Rhizorhabdus wittichii RW1, assembly GCA_000016765.1. Lineage (NCBI taxonomy): Bacteria > Pseudomonadati > Pseudomonadota > Alphaproteobacteria > Sphingomonadales > Rhizorhabdaceae > Rhizorhabdus > Rhizorhabdus wittichii. The sequence continues at coordinate 2,246,926 of CP000699.1, read as the reverse complement.
GTCGCGTCCACCGCGCCGGGACGGTCGATGGCCGCGCCCTCGGCGATGATCAGGCCGACGCCGCCCTCGGCGCGCCGCCGGTAATAGGCCGCCACCTCCTCCGTCGGGATGCCGCGCGGGGAGAAGGAACGGGTCATCGGCGCCATCACGATGCGGTTGGGCACGCGCAGGCTCTTGCAGGTGAAGGGCGAGAACAGCGCGTCAGGGCAGGTCGACATGGCCCTCGCCCATCGCGATCTGCCGGCCGCCGACGCGGATCGCCGGGCCGCCGATGTCGACGGTGATCAGCGACGGACGTCCGATCCGCTCGCCCTGGCGGAGCGAGACGGTCTGTGACGTCCCGAAATGGCGGTGCATCAGGGTGCCGAGCGCGCCGGCCACCGCGCCGCAGGCGGGGTCCTCCGCGACGCCGTGTGCGGGGCCGAACATGCGCGCCTCGATCTCGTCGTCCGCATGGCGCACCACGGCGCCGACCAGCGCCGGGCCGAAGCGGGTCGCGGGCCGCATCAGCACGTCCGGCCGGGGGGCGAAGCCCGCCGGGTCGTCGTTCGTCACCGCCAGCACATAGCTGTTGGAGGCCACCGTGCACCTGACGATCGTCTCGATGCTGCGGAGCCCGAGGCCTTCGATCAGGTCGTCCTCCTCGATCTCCTCGATGATCGGCTGAGGCTGCTCCATCCAGGCCATGTCGCCCTTCACCTCGATCCGCGCGACGGCGCCCGAGGTGGTCTGGGTCCAGACGCCGTCGCCCATCGTCCAGGCGGCGGACAGCGACGGCGAGCCGGCATAGGCGACCTCGCGCTCGGGCGTGAACAGCCGCATCCGGTAGCTGTCCTCGCCGGTCCGCACCGGGAAGATGGCGCAGGACTGGTTCATCTGCGTCGCGATCGACTGCATCACCGATCCGTCGGGTTCGTCGAGGAAGACGCAGATCGGGTTGCCGGCGAAGGGCCGCGGCGCGCAGCTGTTGACGATCCGGTAGCGGGCGATCCCGGCCATCCTCATTTCGCCCCGAGGTCGCGGAACGGGCGCGTGATCTTCAGCGGGCGCCGATAGGAGGGATCGTCCTTGCCGTGGGTGGCCGGGACGAAGAGGTCGGGCGGGAGCCAGCCGGTCTGCTCCTTCGGAACGGTGCAGCCCCATTCCACCATCGTGATGCGCTCGACGATCCCCCAGCGGCCGTCGATCCGTTCCAGCCGGTCGATATAGCGGCCGCCGGTCAGGTCGATCGGGCCGTCGGGGCGGACCAGGTTGGCGAGATAATAGGTCTCGGCATGGGCGGTGTCGCCGTCGATGTCGACGGTCTGGTTGGTGACATGGTGCTGATAGACCTGCCAGCGATGCCGGGTCGCGGCGGCGCGACCCTGGAAGCCGGACATCGGGCCGATATAGCTGCCATGATCGTCGCAGGCATGGGCATGGAAGCCGGACAGGAGGATATCCTCGTCCTCCCGGTCGAGGCCGCGCGCATAAGCGAGCACGCACTCGCGGATCTCGTCCTTGTCGATCAGCCTCTGAAGCCTGGCGGGATCGATATCCACGGTCTTCCCCTCCTGTGTTGGAGCCATGGCAGGTTGGTAGGAGCGGGGCGGGCGGGAGGTCTTCCCCCGGCGCGAAAGGGCCGTTGCCTGCCGGGGCATCCGCGCCCCTTGCCGGCTTGCGCCCATCCGGTCCGGCGGGAACAAGCGGGGGGAATCACAAGGAGGAAAGCCGATGCTGGGCGCGATCGTTCGCGACAACAAGCTGCATGTCATCGAGGTGCAGGCCCCCGCGCCGTCGCCGTCGCAGACCCTCGTCCGGACCGTCGCCTCCTCGATCAACCAGGGGGAGGTGCGCGGCATCCGCTCCGCTCCGCACTGGCAGCTGTCCGACGGCGGCCACTGGATTCCCGGCTGGGATTTCGCCGGGGTGATCGAGAAGCCCGCCGCCGACGGCAGCGGGCCGGCGGCAGGCGCCCGCGTCGTGGGATGGGTGCGCCAGGGGGCCTGGGCGGAGCGGCTGGCGGCCGAGACGGACCAGCTGGTCGAGCTGCCGGCCGGCCTGTCGTTCCGCGAGGCAGCGACGCTGCCGATCGCCGGGCTGACCGCATGGCATGCGCTCCGCCTGGGGGACTTGTCGGCCGGAAAGCGGGTGCTGGTGCTGGGCGCCAATGGCGGCGTCGGCCGCTTCGCGCTCCAGATCGCGCGCGCCGCGGGGGCCGTCGCGGTCGGCGTGGTGACGTCGGAGGCCAGGCACAACTCGATCGCCGATATCGCCGACGAGATCGCGATCGGCCTGCCGGCGGAAGGCGCGTTCGACATCATCCTCGAATGCGTGGGCGGCGCCACCCTGGCGCAATGCTTCGCCCTGGTCGCGCCCTATGGGACGATCGTGAGCTATGGCAACGCCTCGGGCGAGCCATGCTGCTTCGATCCGGGGGCGGCGTTCCGCAAGCCCTGCCTCAGGCTCCAGAGCCTGGCGCTCTACGACGAGCTGGACCGCAGGCCGTCGCGCAACGAGGGGCTGGCCGACCTCGTCGCGATGCTCGCCGCCGGCACGCTCAGGACGGAGATCGTCCTCGAAGTCGGCCTGTCCGACGTCCAGCAGGCCTGCGACGCCCTGATGGACCGACGGGTGGACGGCAAGGCGGTGCTCGCCATCGATCCGGCCGCCGCATGACGCTCGCCGGCCGCGCCGCGTTGGTGACGGGGGCCGCGAGCGGCATCGGCCGCGCGGTCGCCCGCGCCTTCGCCGGAGAAGGCGCGCGGGTCTGGCTGGCCGATATGGACGCGGCCGGCGTGGCGGCGGCGGCGGACGCGATCGGGCCGCCCGCCAGGGCGATCGAGCTGGATGTCTCCGACCCCGCAGCCGTCGGTCGAACGGTCGCGGCGATCGACGCGGAGGCCGGGGGGATCGACCTGCTCGTCAACGCCGCCGGACGCTACGCCCTCCAGCCCTGGCTGGAGATCGAGCCCGAGACCTGGGACCGGATCTTCGCCGTCAACACCCGCGGGATCATGCTCACGACGCAGGCCGTGGCGCGCGTGATGGCCGCGCGCGGAAAGGGCGGATCGATCATCAACATCGCCTCGGCCGCGGGCCGTCGCGGCGATCCCAATTCGGTCGCCTATTCGGCGAGCAAGGCCGCCGCGATCAGCATCACCCAGTCGGCGGCGCTCGGCCTCGCCCCCCATGGCATCCGCGTCAATGCGATCGCCCCCGGCCCGGTCGACACGCCGATGTGGGACGAAGTCGTCCGGCTGCGGGCGGGACGCGGCGATCATAGCGCCGAGCAGATGGCGGCGCGGGTGCCGCTCGGCCGCATCTCGGCGCCGGAGGAGCAGGCGCGGGTCGCCCTGTTCCTGGCCGGCGCCGACAGCGGCTATGTCACCGGGCAGACCTTCAATGTCGATGGAGGCCTGTTTCCGAGCTGACCATGGGATCGCCTTCCTGCCCGGCCCGGTTCCGCACGTCGCGCGGGGATTGCTGGAAGCGGCGGCGGAAGGAGCGGCTGAAATGGGCCGTGCTCTTGAAGCCCGCGGTATAGGCGATCTCGGCGATCGTCCGGCGGGCCAGGGCCGGATCGGCGAGCTGGCGATGGGCGCTGTCCAGCCGCGCGTCCCACAGATGGTCATGGAAGCGCAGGCCCCGCGCCTTGAGCAGATAGTGGAGATAGCGTGTCGAGATCTCGCAGGCCGCCGCCGCCTTCTCGGTGGTGAGCTCGGGGTCCGAGTGGTTGAGCGCGATATAGTCCAGCAGGCGCTGCAGCTTCATCGCGCGCGCGCCGGCCGGCTGCGCCGCGTCGCAGCGATCGGGCGCGAGGGTCCGGAACAGGGCCTCCAGCGCCGACTGCGCCAGCGCGGCCGAGGACGGACCGTCGATCCGGTCGCCTTCATTGTGGAGCGACAGGAACAGCTCGCGGGCGATCCGGGCGCCGCCGAGCTGCGATGAATAGCCGACCGCGCAAAGCCGTCGCGGGTCGGGAAGGGCTTCCTCGATGATCCTGGCGGGGAGGGAAACCTGGTAGGACAGATGCTCCTGCCGGTCGTCGGGCTCGGTCAGGATGCACAGTGGTTCGCGCGACGAGGATAAAGCGAGATTGCCGCGCCCTATCACCGCCGAACGCCCGCCCTGCGAGATGGTGACCGAACCCCGCACGGGGATCCAGAGCAGGTAGATGTCGGCGCTGCTGTCGCGCACCTGGCGGGACGATCGTTGCACGACCGTCCGGGCGCCCACGCAGCTATGCTCGGAGATTGGAAGCTGGCCGGCCCAGCTTCGCGTGTTGCGCAGGAGGAAATCCTCCTGCTCGGGCCTGACGAGACAGTCGGCGGCGTAATAATCGCGTCCCACCGATGCCACGAACCGGGCGGACTGTTCGCTGTCGAACAGCGGCCCGGAATATTCGTAGAGGACCTGCGTCATTTCCCTCTCCTTTTCCGGGGGCTGCCTGTTGGCTGCGTCTGTCGCGCGCCCCCGATGTTGCGCCGCCCCTCTCAGCGGGGCGGCATGCGTATCGCCCCGTCGAGGCGAATCGTTTCTCCATTCAGCATGGGATTGGCGATGACATGCTCGACCAGCGCCGCGAACTCGGACGGCGCGCCGAGCCGCGCCGGATGCGGCACCGAACGGCCGAGCTCGGCCCGCACGGCGTCCGGCACGCGCGCCAGCAAGGGCGTGTCGAAGGTGCCCGGCGCGACCGTGCAGACCCGGATCAGCCGGGAGGCGAGATCGCGCGCGGCGACCAGCGTCATGCCGACGACGCCGGCCTTGGACGACGCATAGGGGATCTGCCCGATCTGTCCCTCGAACGCGGCGACCGAGGCGGTGAGCACGATGACGCCGCGCTCGCCGTCCGCCGGTTCGGTCCGGGCGATCGCCTCGGCGGCGAGGCGCAGGACGTTGAAGCTGCCGATAAGGTTGGTCTGCACGATCTCCTCATAGGTCGCGAGCGAGCCGGGCCTGCCTTCCTTGTCCAGCACGCGCACCGGGCCGCCGCGCCCCGCGCAGTGGACCGTGGCCCGGACCGGACCGGCCTGCCGGGCCTGTTCGAACACCGCGCGCATGTCCTCTTCCGACCGGACGTTGCCGGGCACGAAGCGGCAGCCCCGGCCGATGGCGGCCGCGGCGTCCTCTCCGGCCGACGTCGGCAGGTCGGTGATGAATATCGTGGCTCCGCCCTCCGCCAGCCGTTCGGCGCAGGCGCGCCCGAGGCCCGATGCTCCGCCGGTGACGACCGCGACCTGTCCTTCGATCTTCATGTCAGCTTCCCGTGTTACAGTCGTTCGATGATGGTGGCGTTGGCCATGCCGCCCGCCTCGCACATGGTCTGGAGGCCGAAGCGGCCGCCGCCCTGTTCGAGCGCGCCGAGCATCGTCGCCATTAGCCGGATGCCGGAAGCGCCGAGCGGATGGCCGAGCGCGATCGCTCCGCCGCGCGGGTTGAGCCGGGCCGGATCGGCTTTCAGCTCCTTCAGCCAGGCGAGCGGGACGCAGGCGAAGGCCTCGTTGACCTCGAAATGATCGATGGCCTCGACCCGGAGATCCGCCTTTTCGAGGACGCGCCGCGTGGCCGGGATCGGCGCGGTCAGCATCAGCAGGGGATCGTCGCCCCGCACGTCGAAAGCCACGAAACGGGCGCGCGGGCGGAGGCCGAGCCTCGTCGCGGTGCGCTCGCTCATCAGCAGGGCTGCGGCGGCGCCGTCGCTGATCTGCGATGCGTTGCCGGCCGTCACGCTCCAGCGGATCTCGGGAAAGCGCTGCGCGAATTCGGGGCGCTCGAAGGCGGGCTTGAGCTGGGCGAGTGCATCCGGGCTGGTGCCGGGGCGGATGGTCTCGTCGCTGACGATGGAGGCGCCGTCGGCGAAGACCGGGATGATCTCGTCGTCGAAGCCGCCCGCATCGCGCACGGCGGCCGCGCGGCTGTGCGATTCGACGGAATAGGCGTCCATCTCCTCCCGGCCGATGCCCCAGCGCGCGGCGATCAGCTCGGCGGAGATGCCCTGCTGCACCAATCCCTGCGGGAAGCGTTCGGCCATGGCTGGCCCATAAGGGTCCTGGCCGATGCGGTTGGACCCCATCGGCACGCGGCTCATCGATTCGACGCCGGCGGCGATGACGATGTCATAGGCGCCGGCCGCGATGCCCTGGGCGGCGAAATGGATCGCCTGCTGGCTCGACCCGCATTTCCGGTCGATCGTCGTGGAGGGGACGTGCGCGGGGAAGCCGGCCCCCAGCCACGCGACCCGTCCCGGCGTCGCCGATTGCTCGCCCACCTGGCTGACGCAGCCGGTGATGACGTCGTCGACCATCGCCGGATCGAGATCGTTGCGCTCGACCAGCGCCTTGAGCGCCGTGGCGAGCAGGTCGACCGGATGGACCTGGGAGAGCTGCCCTCCCTGCTTGCCCCGGCCCAGCGGGGTTCGCACGATATCGACGATGACGGGTATGTCGGACATTCCTTATCCTTCCGGAAGAGTGGCGGCGATCATCGGCCGGTGAAGCGGGGCGGGCGCTTTTCGCGGAAAGCCTGCACGCCCTCGGCATAGTCGGCGGTGAAGCCGGCCTCGCGCTGGGCCTCCCGTTCGATCCGGAGCGAAGCGGCCAGGTCGCCGCCGAGCCCTTCGCGCACGGCACGGCGGACCAGCCCGAAGGCGACCGTTGGGCCATCGGCCAGGCGGCGGGCGATCTCCTCGGCGCGGGCCGCCAGCGCGTCGTCGTCGACCGCGCTGTGGATCAGGCCGATGGCGGCGGCTTCCTCGGCGGGGATCCGGTCGGCCAGGAGCATCATCGCCTTGGCGCGCGCGATGCCGACCAGGCGCGGCAGCAGCCAGGTCGCGCCGGCGTCGGGGATGAGCCCGACCCGTGTGAACGCCTGCAGGAAATAGGCGCTGCGGGCCGCGACGACGATATCGCCCTGCAGGGCGAGCGAGACGCCGGCGCCGACCGCCGCGCCGTTCACCGCGACCACGATCGGCGGGCGCAGCGTCGCGAGACGCGTGATGAGGGGGTTGTAATAGTCCTCGACCACCTGGCCGACGTCGCGGGGCCTGGAGGGATCGCCGGACGGGCCGGCGACGGTCAGGTCCGCGCCCGCGCAGAAGGCCCGGCCGCTGCCGGTGACGAGCAGGGCCCGGATATCGGGATCGGCATCGACCCGGTCGAGGATCGCGATGATCTCCTCGATCAGCCGGAAGCTGAGGCTGTTGAGCGCTTCCGGCCGATGGAGCGTCAGGCGGGCGAGGCCGTCCTCCACGCCGAACAGGGCGACCGGTTCCTGCTTGCTGTCGTTGCCGCTCATGCGTCGCTCCGCAGCGAGCGGGCGATCAGGAGCTTCATGATCTCGCTGGTGCCGCCATAGATGCGGAACACGCGCGCATCCTTGTACATCTCGGCGATCGGATATTCGGTCATGTAGCCATAGCCGCCGAAGAGCTGGAGGCATTCGTCGATCACCTTCCCCTGCGCTTCGGTGATCCAGTATTTCGCCATCGACGCGGTAGCCGCATCCAGCGTGCCGGCGAGCAACTGCTGCGTGCAATGGTCCAGGAAGACCCGGGCGATCGTCGCCTGCGTCTTGCATTCGGCGAGCTTGAACTGGCTGTTCTGGAAATCGAGGACGGCGCGGCCGAAGGCGCGGCGCTCGGCCGTGTAGGCGATGGTGTGATCGATCGCCGCCTCCATCATCGCCAGCGCCTGCCAGGCGATGACGAGCCGCTCCTGCGGCAGCTTCTCCATCAGCATGGCGAAGCCGCCGCCTTCCGGCCCGATCCGGTTTTCGACGGGGACGCGCATGTCGCTGAAGAAAAGCTCGGCCGTGTCGCGCCCTTCCTGCCCGATCTTGTCGAGCAGCCGGCCGCGGGTGAAGCCTTCGACCTCGTCGGTCTCCACCGCGAACAGCGACAGGCCCCTGGCGCCCGCCTCGGGATCGGTCTTGGCGGCGACGATGATCAGCGAGGCATGGGCGCCGTTGGAGATGAAGGTCTTCTGGCCGTTGATGACATAATGGTCGCCCTCGCGGCGGGCGCTGGTCTTCATCGCCTGGAGGTCGGAACCGGCGCCGGGTTCGCTCATCGCGACGGCGAGGATGGTCTCTCCGGTCACCACGCCGGGAAGCCAGCGGCGCTTCTGCTCCTCGTTCGCGTAGCTGACGATATAGGGCGCGACCACGGCATTGTGCAGCGGGATCGCGAAGTTCAGCGCATGGTGCCGCCCGAGCTGCTCCATGATCACCGCGTCGAAGGTGAAGTCCACGCCCGCGCCGCCATATTCGACAGGCACGCTCAGCCCGAGCAGGCCCGCTTCGCCGGCGGCGCGCCAGGTGTCGCGATCGACGAAGCCTTGCTCGCGCCAGTGCCGCGTCCGGTCGGGCCCGGCATGGGCGGCGAGGAAGCGGCTGACCGAATCCTCGAACATGCGCAGTTCCTCGCTGTCCATATGGGCGGGACGGGCAACGTCGATGGCCGACATGAAAGCTCCTCTTCGATCATGGTCAGGATGCAGCAGCCGGCGCCCCGGCACGATGATCGAATCTGATAGGACCGATCATCTTGCAGACAGGGACAAGAAGGCCGTGCGGCCATCGGCTATCCCCGTCCCATGGAGCGAGCGGACGACGAGATTCCGGGAGGCGGAAGCCTGGCAGCGGGGGCGGTCGCGATCAGGTCGCCGGCCGACATACGCCCGGCCGCGATCCATGTGCGCGACGTCGCCGCGCGGATCGCCAATCTCAGGGTCGCGGCCACCGACAATATCGCCGCGCGCGTCCCGATGCGGGACGAGGAGGGCGAGGTGCTGGCCACCACCGTCTTCGCCTGGGATCCCGACGGCGCGCAATGGTGGCAGGATGTGCGCTTCGGTCTCCGGGCGCCGGTGGCCGAGGCATGCCGGGTGGAAAGCCGCCCCTTCTGGGCCAATCGCGACGGCGCCCGGGATCGCGACGGCACGCCGATCCTGCGCCAGTTCGATTTCGCGGCGCATTATGGAAGGCTGGTCGAGAACCCGGCCGGTATCGTCGTGCCCGTCCACCTGCCCTTCAGCCGGATCGGGATGGTGTCCTTCTCCTGCCGGGACAATCGCCGCGACGATCTCTCCCGCGAGCTCGATGAGCATTTCGAGACGCTCTATCTGCTGGGCCACCTGTTCATCGAAGGCTATGCGCGGCTGGAGACGGGGGACCGCTGGCTCCCCGACGCCGTGACGCTCACCCGGCTGGAGGTGAACTGCCTGCGCTGGGTGGCGCGCGGCAAGACCGACGACGAGATCGCGACGATCATGGGGCGGGCGCGGCCGACCATCCGTTTCCACCTCCAGAACGCCGCGATCAAGCTCGGCGCCGCCAATCGGTCCCAGGCGGTCTTCCGGGCCGGCCAGCTCGGCTATCTGAGCGCCGGTTCCGCGCCGCAGGCGCCGGCGCTGACGGTCGTCGACCGGTGAGCGGGATCAGGCTCCGGCAGCCGGTGGTCGCGACGCGGCATCGCGACAGGGTGGTGGCGGCGCTCCAGTCGCTGTTCGGCCTCGGCATATCCCACAAGGTCGAGGACGCGCCGTCACATGCCGAATTCGGGCTGCGGGCCGCGCATCTGCCGGTGGGCGAGCAGTTCATCGAGGTCATCGAGCCGCTGCGCGACGACACGCCGGCCGGCCGGCATCTGGCGCGGCTGGGCGGCGACGGCGGCTATATGGTGATCCTGCAGGTGCCGTCGGTCGAGGCCGCGGCGGCGCGCGCGCGGGCGCAGGGCGTACGGATCATCTGGGAAGGCGGCGATGCCGTGAAGGCGGCGCACCTCCATCCCGGCGATCTGGGCGGGACGCTGCTGTCCCTGGCCCAGGACATGCGGGGTGACGCCTGGGCGCAGGCCGGGGAGGAGTGGCGGGCCCATGTCCGCACCGATCATGTCCACCGCATCGAACGGGCCGACATCGCCTGCGGCGATCCGGCGGCATGCGCGGCCGCGTGGTCGGCGCTGCTGGGCGTGGACAGGAGCGGCGCGGACGGGCTGACGCTGCTGCTCGACGAGGGATCGCTCCGCTTCGTGCGCGCTATCGGCCAGCCGCACGGCCCCAGCGGGCTGACGCTGGCCGGCACGCCGGGATCGCCGATCGAGGCGGGAACCGCGCTCAAGATCGGCAATCTGGATATCGGCGTCAGGCCGGCGTCGGACCGCTGAGCGCCGCGCGCGCCTCCGCGCTTTCGGTGACGTAGCGCAGGCGCAGCCCGGTCATCCCGCGCACCGCGAGGCTGGCCATGTCGTAGCGGGCGGCATCCTTCCCGGCGAGCGACAGGTCCTTGAAATGGCGGACAGCGGCGCGCGCGGCGATCCGCGCCTCGAGCCGGGCCAAGCGCGCGCCCGGGCAATTATGGATGCCGCTGCCGAAGCTGAGATGATGGCGGACGCGGTCGCGATCGGGCCGGAAGCCGTCGCCATCCTCGAACATGCGGGGATCGCGGTTGGCCTGGTTGAAGCAGAAGGAGACGATCGACCCCTTCGGGATCGGCAGGCCGCCGATCTCGGTATCCTGCTTCACGAAGCGCATCATCGTGGCGATCGGGGTGGCGATGCGCAGGCATTCCTCGATCAGGTCGTTGGCGATCGAATCGTCGGCGCGGACCCTGGCGATCAGGCCGGGGCGGGTGGCGAGCTCCATCATCACCTGCCCGAGCAGCTGGGTGGTCGTCTCGTTGCCCGCGACGAGCAGGAGGACGAGCATCTCGACCGCCTCGTCGAAGGTCAGCGGTTCGTCGCCGGTCTCCGGCGAGGGGCCTTCCTGCGTCGCCCGGGCGAGCATGCCGACGAGGTCGTCGCTGGGTTCGGCCAGCCGCTTCCGCAGCTCCGAGGCGAAGAAGTCCCCCTGCTCCCGCATCGAGCGCGCCATCGCCAGCCATTCCTCGTCGCTCGACAGGCGGCCGGAGGCGCGGGCGCTGTCGTCGGACCAGCTCTTGATCTTGCCATGATGCTCCTCGGCGACGCCGAGGATGTCGGCGATCACCGCGATCGGCAGCGGCACCGCGAAGTCGGTCATGAAATCCGCCTCGCCCTCCTCGCCGAAGCGGGCGAGCAGGGTTCGGACCTGATCCTCGATGAACCTCTCCCAGAGGTTGACCCTGGCCGTCAGCGCCTTGTTGATCAGGCGGCGCTGGCGCGAATGGGCGGGCGGGTCGCGGTGCAGCACGATGTCGAACATCGCGCCGCGATCGCCGCCGATCTCCAGCATGCGGGCGTGGGTCTGCGGCGTCGGCGTGAGGCCGATCGCCTTGAGGGCCGGTCCGAAATCCCGATGCTCGCTGGAAAAGACCTGCGGATTGCGCAGCGCCTCCACGCAATCGTCGAAGCGGGTGACCAGATACCAGGGCAGGTTCTCGACCTGATGCACCGGCGCCTCGGCCTGCAGCGCGCCGAGCTTCGCGAAGGGGCAGCGCGCGAACGCGTTCGAAAGAAGCTCCTTCGCCGGATAGGGTGCGACCGGACAGGCTGATCCAGACATTTCTCTTCCTCTTCCGTCCTGCGAGAGGCGCTTTGATAGCGCGGCGGCGGCGATGTGCGACTCCCCGTCTGCGCCGATCCGACGCCGCTGCCGGATCGGGCAATTGGCATTGCCGCTAAGGTGAAGACCCGGCGCTTCGCCGTGCCCTACGGATCATCGGGTGTTCGGTGCGCATGGCGCGAAGAGGGAGTCCGGCTGGGTCGATGGCCGCAATACGCTACGATATGCCGATCGCCTTCGGCCCCAGCCTGATGCCCGATCGGAGCGAGGTGCGGGATGCCGAGGTCGTCGCCCTGTCCTTCGAGACGACCGTCGACGGCGCGGCCGCGCTGTTGCCGCCGGGGATGGTTCCGGCGGAGCGCCCGGGCTTCTCGGTGACGCGCATCACCTATCCCTCGGTCGAATATCTCGGCGGCCGGGGATATTGCGAGGTCGTCCTGGCCGTCGCCGCCCGTTTCAGGGCGGCCGATGGGGATATCGTCGCGGGCTATGCGCCCGTCATGTGGGTCGACCGCGTCGGCGCATTGATCGCGGGGCGCGAGTTCATGGGCTTCGCCAAGCTTCCCGCCGAGCTGCCCCCGATCGAAGCGGCCGGAGATGCCCGTCGCTTCGAAGGCCGGGAGGAAGGCGCGCCGCTGTTCGAGGGGGCGGCGTCGGGACTGGTCCCGCTGCCCGCCGACAAGCTGGAGCGCGTCAATGCCGGCGCCTCGGAAGTGGTGACGATGGGCTGGAAGCATATTCCGAGCGCGGAAGGGCCGCCCGATGCCGACTATCCGCTCGCGAACGTGACGCGCTGGACCTACCGCCAGGGCTGGACCGGCGACAGCGCCATCGCCTTCCATCGGCCCGACGATCGGGCGGCGCCCTTTTCCTCGCGGGTCGTGGCCGGGCTGGCGCGATTGCCGATCGTCAGGCCGCGCTCCGCCTTCGTCGCCGTCGGCGACGTCATCATTGACCGTGCGGCCACGCGCCGCCTCGTTGGAGCCTGACGGTGCAGCTTGCCTACACCCCGGAAGACGAAGCCTTTCGCGAAGAGGTGCGCAGCTTCCTGCGCGACAATCTGCCGCCCGAGCTGGCGCGCAAGGAGGCGAAGGGATTCCATCTCCATCGCAGCGAGGTCGACCCCTGGCATCGCGTCCTCAACGACCGGGGCTGGGCCGCGCCGAACTGGCCGAAGGAATATGGCGGTCCCGGCTGGACGCCGATCCAGAAATATCTGTTCGAGCTGGAATATGGCCTCGCCAACGGGCCGGAGATCAGCCTGATCGCGCTCGGCATGGCCGGACCCGTCATCTGCCGGTTCGGATCGGACGAGATGAAGGCGCGCTTCCTGGAGCCGATGCTGCGCGCCGAGCTCTGGTTCTGCCAGGGATTCTCCGAGCCGCAGTCCGGGTCCGACCTGGCGAGCCTGCGCACCCGGGCCGTCCGCGACGGCGACGAATATGTCATCAGCGGCCAGAAGATCTGGACCACCTCGGCGCACATGGCGGACTATATGATCTGCCTCGCCCGCACCAATGACCAGGTGAAGCCGCAGGCCGGCCTTTCGATGATCCTCGTGCCGATGAACGCGCCGGGCGTGGAGGTCCGCTGGATTCCGACGATCGACGGATCGCGCAACGTCAACGAGGTGTTCCTCGACGAGGTGCGCGTGCCCGTCGGGAACCTGATCGGGGAACCGGACACCGGCTGGTCGCAGGCCAAGTTCCTGCTCAACAACGAACGCACGCACAATGCCTATGCCGGCATGCTGAAGCGCTATGTGCGCCGCATCCCCGGCATGATCGACCAGGCGCTGGAAGAGGGGATGTCGGCGGAAAGCGCCGCGGAATATCGCCGCCGGGTCGCCCGGCTGGAGATCGACGTCGATGCGCTCGAATGGTCGGTGCTGCGGGTGCTGGCGAGCGAGGAGAGCCCGTTGCTGGGCGCCGCGGCGTCGGCGCTGAAGATCCGGGGGTCGGAACTGCTGCTGCGCGCCGGCGAACTCGAGCTGGCGATCGCCGGAACGCAGATGGCGCCGCGCTTCAAGCCGGCCGATGCGACGCCCTTCCTCGCCGATGCGAGCGACTGGGTGCCCGGCAAGCTCGACCAATATCTGTATTTCCGCGCGTCGACGATCTTCGGCGGCACCAACGAGATCCAGCGCGGGATCATCTGGAACAGCCTGTATCGACGCTGAGCCGGGAACTGGAGCGGCCGGGAACTGGAGCGGATTGAGGAAGCCATGGATTTTCGGTTCACGGAAGAACAGGACATGCTGCGCGACGGCGCGCGGCGGTTCGTCGCCGACAAGCTCGACTATGCCGCTCGCGGCAAGCAGATCACCACCGGCGAGGACCGCTGGTCCGATTTCGCCGAGCTGGGCTGGCTGATGCTGGCCGTCCCCGAGGCGGCCGGTGGGCTGGAGCGCCCGCTGGAGGACATCGCGATCATCGCCGAGGAACTGGGCCGGGGCATCGCGCGCGAGCCTTTCGTCTGCGGCGGCTTTCTGCCCGCCCGCATGCTGGCGCTCGCCGGCGCTGCGGAAGAGGCGTTGCAGGCGCTGGCGGCGGGCGAGCGGCGCTATGCCGTCGCGCTGCACGAGACGTCCCGTCGCTTTTCGCTGGACGGGCTCGATACCGTTGCTTCGCCGCAGGCCGACGGAAGCTATCGCCTGAGCGGACGCAAGACGCTGGTGCTCGGCGGCGGCGAGGCGGACAGGCTGATCGTCGCGGCGCGAACCGGGGAGGAAGGGGCGCCCGCCCTTTTCCTGGTGGATGCCGATGCGGAAGGCGTCGCGCGCAAGGGCTATCGTACCATCGATGAGCTGAACGCCGTGGACGTCACCTTCGACGGCGTGGCGCTGCCCGCGGCTGCGCTGCTGGCAGGGAGCGGCACGGCGTCCGCGATCCTCGACCAGGCGCTGGACGAGGCGATCGTGCTGCTGTGCGCCGATGCGCTGGGCTGCATGGACCGGGCGATCGAGATGACCGCCGAATATCTGGGCATCCGCAAGCAGTTCGGCCAGACGCTCGCCAGCTTCCAGGTGCTCCAGCACGGCGTCGCCGACCTGTTCATCGAGGCGAACGACGCCCGTTCGATGGTCTATCGCGCGCTCGCCGCCTGTGCCGGCGATGCCGAAGGCCGGGCAAGGGCGGTGTCGGCCTGCAAGATCAAGGTGATGGAGGCCGGCCGCTTCGTCGCCGGCCAGGCCGTGCACTTCCATGGCGGCATCGGCATGACGACCGAATATCCGGTCGGCGAGCATCTGCGCCGGATCCTCGTCGCCGAGCAGCTTTTCGGAAATCCGCAGCATCATTTCGAACGATATATGGCGGCCGCCTGATGGTCGTCGGACGGGAGTGGCTATGTACGAAGATTATGAGCAGCTGAAATTCAGCCGCCGCGGCCTGGTGCTGACGGTGACGATGGACAATCCGCCGGTCAACGGCGTCGGCCACAAGCTGCATGACGAGCTTGCTCGCGTCTTCCACGACATCCGGCGCGACGACGGCTGCAATGTCGTCGTGCTGACGGGGGAGGGGCGCTGCTTCTCCGCCGGCGGCGATCTCAACCAGATGCTCGGCAATCTGGAGGACGGCAAGCACATCCTGCGCGAGATGGGCGACGCGCCGGAGATCGCCAAATCGCTGCTCGCGCTCGAGAAGCCGACGATCGCCCATGTCAACGGCCACGCCATGGGACTGGGGGCGAGCCTCGCCCTGCTGTGCGATGTCGTCTTCGCCAACGAGAACGCCAGGATCGCCGATCCGCATGTCCTGGTCGGCCTGTCGGCCGGGGACGGCGGCGCGCTGATCTGGCCGCACCTGATCGGCTATGCGCGGGCGCGGCATCACCTGTTCACCGGGGAAGCGCTGACCGGGCGGGACGCCGCCGAGATCGGGCTGATCCACAAGGCGCTGCCGGAAGCCGAGCTGGCTCCGGCCGTCGCCGCCTATGCGGACAAGCTGGCGGCGCTGCCCTTCCAGGCGCTCAGCGCGACCAAGGTTTCGATCAACATGGCGCTCTGTCGCCAGGCGAACGCCGATGTCGACAGCCATGTCCGCCTCGAAACGCGGGCGATGATGTCGAACGACCATCGGGAAGCGCTGCTCGCGATGATCGAGAAGCGCGAGCCCCGCTTCGATCATGGCCGCGGCTAGGCGCGGGGCAATGGGCGAGACGAGCATGACCGACGACAAGCTCTGGGTGTGGGGCGCCGATGCGACGCGCCCGAGATTGCTGCACAGCATGATCCGCATCCGCGACGTGGACGCCTCGTTGCGTTTCTATCGCGACGGCATGGGGATGAAGCTGCTCGATCGCTATGATTTCGAGGCATATGCATTCTCGATCCTGTTCCTGTCCTTCGACGATTATGGCGACGGGCCGGCGATCGAGCTGACCTATAATTGGGGCGTCGAGGAGCCCTATAGCCACGGTTCCGGCTATGGGCACATCGCGCTCGGCGTGCCCGACGTGGCGGCGGCCGTGCAGGCGCTGGCCGGGCATGGCGGCACCGTCACCCGCGAGCCCTACCAGCTGGTCCCCGGCGGCCCCACCATGGCGTTCGTCAAGGACCCCGACGGCTATGCGATCGAGCTGATCCAGACCCGCCGTTCGGAGACGCCCCGTGGCTGACGCGCCGACCGCCGAAGTCGTGGCCGCGCTGCGCGCCGATCTCCTCTCGGCGGTGGGGACGGCGGGGCTGCTCGAACCGGAGGATTTCGAGACCCGTTCCTGCGATCCGTTCCGGCCCGTGCCGATCCTGTCGCCCTTCGTCGCCCGGCCCGCGAATGCGGAGGAGCTGTCGGCGGTGGTGAAGGCCGCGATCGCGCACGGCTTCCGCATCGTCACCCATGGCGGCCGCACGGGGGTGGCCGGCGGCGCCTTCACGCGGCCGGACAGCATCGTCGTCTCGCTCGAACGGATGAACCGGATCGAGGAGATCAGCGACGTCGACCAGATCGCCGTCGTCCAGGCGGGCGTGCCGATCCAGGCGCTGCACGAGGCGGTGGAGGCCAGGGGGCTGTTCTATCCCGTCGATCTCGGCGCCAAGGGCAGCGCGACGATGGGCGGCACGATCGCCACCAATGCGGGCGGCAACCATGTGCTGCGCTGGGGCATGACGCGGGCCAACCTGCTGGGCATCGAGGGGGTGCTGGCGGACGGGACGATCGTCAGCTCGATGAACCGGCTGCTGAAGAACAACACCGGCTACGACCTCAAGCATCTGTTCGCGGGCACCGAGGGGACGATCGGCATCGTCACCCGCGCCGTGGTCAGGCTGGTGCCGCTGCCGACGACGCAGTCGGTGGCCTTCGTCGCGGTGGAGAGCATGGCGAAGGTCCTTCGTCTGCTGAACCTGGCGCGGGCGATGCCGGCGCTGAGCGCCTTCGAGGTGATGTGGCGCGACTATTATGAGATGGTCGCGAACAGCGGCACCGGACGCCGTCCGCTCGAACCCGGCCATGACTATCATGTCCTGATCGAAAGCCTGGGTAACGATCCCGAGGCGGACGAGGGGGCGTTCGAGCGCTTCGTCCAGCGGGCGAGCGACGAGGGGCTGATCGCCGACGGCGTGGTCGCCGCTTCGGAAAGGCAGAGGCGCGAGCTGTGGCATGTGCGCGAGGCCTCGGAAGTCTTCGTCAGCGAGTTCGGCACCTTCGTCTCCTTCGACGTCTCGGCCGAGCTGAACGCGATCGAGCGGATGGTCGAGGAAGCCTATGCGGCGCTGCGCGCGCGCTTCCCTGAGGTCCGCGGCGGCACCTTCGGGCATCTGGGCGACAACAACATCCACCTCGGCATCACCATCGGCGAGGATACGGTGGCGCGGACCGCCGAGATCGAGGAGATCGTGTTCGACGTGCTCGCCCGCTATCAGGGCGCGCTCACCGCCGAACATGGCATCGGCACGCTGAAGCGCGACTTCCTGCGCAAATATAAGAGCGAGGGCGAGCTGGCGGCGATGCGGCGCCTGCGCGACGCCTTCGATCCCGATCGCCGGCTCAATCCGGACGTGATGCTATGAGCGACGCCGCGCCGAAATGGTGCAGATCGAGCCAATTGCGGGTTCCGCTACAGGGCGTTTCAGCGCGCATCGCTCGTCCATAATGCAGCCACGGATAATGGTGCCGGCCAGAGTCGCGGCCGGCCCGAGGTGATGGGAGCCATCATGGTCTACCAATATTATCATATCGATTTCGGCAAGCCGGAGCCCGGTTCGCGGATCGAGGACGTGCCGACCTATGACGACGTGCTCAAGGCCGACGAAGCGCCCCTGCCGCCGCTGGCGCAGGAAAAGGGCAACCATCAGCCCGCGCCGCGCCTGATCGGCTATGACCGCTATTATTCGCGGGAGATCTTCGATCAGGAGATCGAGAAGATCTGGAAGAAGTACTGGCAGTTGGCATGCCGCGAGGAGGATATCCCCAATGTCGGCGATCGCATCGCCTATGACGTCGTCGGCATGTCCTTCGTCGTCGTGCGATCGGGCCCCGACGAGTTCCGCGCCTTCCACAACAGTTGCCGCCATCGCGGCCGCAAGCTGTGCGACAAGAAGGGCTCGGGCAGCCATCTGCAATGCGCCTTCCACGGCTGGTCCTACGGGCTGGACGGCAAGCTCAACTGGATACCGTTCGAGCAGGAATTCCCCCATGTCGATCGGGCGCAGTACAGCCTGCCCGAGGTGCGGACCGCGCGCTGGGGCGGCAACGTCTTCATCAATCCCGATGCCGATGCGCCGCCGTTCGAGACCTTCCTGGGTCCGCTCGCGCGCCACTGGGTCGATTGCCCGCAGGAGGATCGCTACACCGCGCTCCACGTCCGCAAGAAGGTCCGCTGCAATTGGAAGGCCGCGCAGGAGGCGTTCAACGAGGCCTATCACGTCGTCGAGACCCATGCCGACGGCATGCCGATGTTCGGATCGGCGCTGACCCAGATCGACTGCTGGGAAGAGGACAATGCCCGCGTCAACCGGCTGGTCACGCCGGGCATGGTCGTCGATCCCTATATCGCCGACCGGGTCAGCACCCATGAGGGGCTGAAGGTGTTCTGCAGCGCCTATGGCTTCGACCCGCCGCCGGAGGACCGGGGCCTCACCGCGCCGGACGCGCGCCATTATGCCGCCGAGCAGATCCGCAAGCGGCTGGAGGAGAGCACCGGCCGGGATTTCTCGGGCCACGCGCCGGCCTATTTCCTCGACATGGCGAAGTACGTCATGTTCCCGAACTTCCACCCCTGGTGGGGCGAGATGCTGCCCTGGTGGTACAGGTTCCTGCCCTATGAGAATGATCCGGAATGCTCGACCATGGAGATCCGGGTGCTGATGCCGATCCCCGCCAGCGGGGAGGTCCCGCCGCCGGTCGAGGTCGTCGAGATCGATTTCGACGAGAAGGGGATGGACTATCCCCAGCTCGGCCCGCTCGGCCACCTGGTCGACCAGGACATGTCGAACATGGTCGCCGTGCAGAAGGGGTTCAAGGCCGCGGCGGCGGGCAAGGACTATCTGACGCTGGCGCCCCGCGCCGAGGCGCAGATCGGGCATTTCCACGAAGTCTATGACGAGGTGATGGGCTTCGGCGATTGACCGGTTCCGCCGGTTCGGGAAAACGGGTGGCGCGAGCCGCCCGTTTTTTTGTGCGAGGGGGCGGGGCATGCCCGGAAATGAGATGAGCCGCTATCATCCCGCGCTTCCGTTGACCGAACTGGATGACGGGCAGTTGCGCGAGGTCGCGCTCGCGGGACGGCGGGTGCTGCTCGTCCGGATCGGCGACCGGCTCCACGCGGCGTCGAACGTCTGTCCGCATGCCGGATCGCCGCTGTCGATGGGCAGGCTCAGGGGCGATGCCGTGCAATGCTCGTTGCACGGCATCCGCTTTCGCCTGTCGGACGGCGCGATCGTCGGTCGTGCGCTGTGCGATCCTCTCGAAATCTACGCGACGCGCGTGCGCGACGGCATGATCGAGGTCGAACTGCCCTAACCCTTGAAGCTGTCCTTGCGCGCCCGCACCTCGGCGAACACCGCCACGTCCTCATCCTCGGGCATTTCCAGCCGGTCGCGAATCTCGGCCGATCGGGTGCGCAGGAAGGGATTGGTGCGCAGTTCGAGCCCGATCGTCGTCGGCACGGTCGGCGTGTCGGCCTCGCGCAGGCGGCGGATGTGGTCGACCCGCTCGACGAGTTCGGCATTGCCCGGCTCGATCGTCACCGCGAAGCGGGCGTTGGACGCGGTATATTCGTGCGCGCAATAGACCATCGTGTCCGCGGGCAGCGCGGTCAGCTTGCCCAGCGACTCCCACATCTGTTCGGGCGTTCCCTCGAACAGCCGGCCGCAGCCGAGCGCGAACAGCGTGTCGCCGACGAAGGCGGCGCCTGTCTCGGGGAACCAGAAGGCGACATGATCGGTGGTGTGCCCGGGCACCCCCAGAACCTTCACCTCCGCGCCGCCGAGGTCCAGCCGGTCGCTGTCCCGCACGGTCCGGTCGATGTCGGCAATGCGGCCTTCGGGATCGGCGGGGGCGATCACCAGGGCGCCATAGCGCTGCTTGAGCGCCGCATTTCCGCCGGCATGGTCCGGATGCCAATGGGTGTTGAGGATGTGCGTCAGCGTCCAGCCGCGCTTGTCCAGCTCGGCGATGATCGCATCGGCGTCGGGCGTGTCGATCGCGGCGGTGACGTCGCTTCCCTCGACATGGACGAGATAGGCGTAATTGTCGTCGAGGCAGGGGAATTGATGAATCTCCAAGCCGGGCATCTGGCGGTTCCTTTCGATGTCCTCGCGGCACGCGCCGCAAAAATTGCCTGACCGGCGCACCGTCTTTGCCTCGACTGAACTGCCGCTGCACAATGCAGCTTGCGGATGCGTCGAGAGATGTTGCGCTTCACTATTATGTCATTGCTATCATTGATAGAAATCGAGAAAAGCGTTGCCGTTCGCCAATTCCGCGTTGAGCAACGAGCCGTTCAGTCGAGGGTAAAGACGATGTTTCTTGCCATGGGTTACACCCATTGCAGCATTTGGATGATTTGCCTTTGAACCGCCAACAAGGCGCCCGTCCTGGGTCGGCAGATCATTGATGCCTGAATGGGGAGGAGAACCTATGATGCGAAATCGCACTTCTATCCTGCTGGCTCTGCTCGGGACCTCGGTCCTCGCGGCGCCTGCTCTCGCCCAGGGCGCCGCCGCGCCGGCCGCCGATGCCGCCGAGGAGGCTCAGGGCCTTTCCGATATCGTCGTGACCGCCCGTCGCCGCACCGAGCCGCTGCAGGCGACCCCGCTCGCCGTGTCGGCGCTCGACAGCCGGCGGCTGGAGGAGGCGCGCGTCTCCAACATCACCGATCTGACCAACCTCACGCCGTCGATCACGCTGGCGCGCAACACGACCAATCCGACCTCGCTGTTCCCGTGGATTCGCGGTTTCGGCACCAAGTCGACCGATCCGGCCGCGGAGCCGCCGATCGCGATCACGATCGACGGCATCTATCAGGCACAGCTGGTCGGCGCCTTCGTCAACCTGTTCGACGTGGAGGCGATCGAAGTGCTGCGCGGTCCGCAGGGCACGCTGCTCGGCAAGAACGCCCCCGCCGGCGGCCTTTCGATCCGTACCCGCCGGCCCGGCGAGGAGTTCGCGGCCAAGGGCCAGATCGAATATGGCAGCTTCAAGAACCTGCACGCCAGCGGCTGGGTCGACGTGCCGCTGGTTCCGGGCGCGCTGTTCGGCACCGTCTCGGCGAACTACCAGCATTCGAACGGCTATCAGAAGAACATCGTGACCGGCCAGACGCTGGGCGGGATCAACACCTCCTCGTTCCGCGCCGGCCTGCTCGCCAAGCTGGGCGACAGCACGACCTGGTACGTCACCGCCCAATATGACCAGGACAAGGGCGAGGATGCCGGTGATCGCAACATCAGCACCACCGACCCGCTGGTCGTGCCCGGCCTGACCTATGTCGTGCCGCCGTCCGCTTCGCTGACCTGCACCAATGCCTATAGCCGCGCGCTGTGCGCCAACGGCACCTTGCCGAACAACCGTCGCTACACCACCCAGGCGCTGCCCGGGCCGGATCGCGACAGCCATAATTTCAGCGTGGCATCGAACCTCGACGTCGATACCGGCCCGGTCGCCCTGGCCCTCGTCACCGGCTATCGCCAGTTCCGCGAGCTGGCTTTCTCGGACATCGATGGCACCCAGCTCGGGATCATCGACTCCCGCTACGACGGCAACTACCGCGCCTTCTCCCAGGAGTTCCGCGTCGCGTCGAGCGACGGCGGCGGCCTCGACATGGGCGGCCGGCTCCGCTGGCTCGTCGGTTCCTATTACTTCAACTACGACTATGACCGCTTCAACCGGTCGACCACGCTCGGCGCGCCGTCGACGACCTATCAGGAGGGCGAGACCAAGAGCTACGCGCTGTTCGCCCATGCCGAGTTCGACATCCTGTCGAACCTCAACCTGTCGGGCGGCATCCGCCAGACCTGGGATCGCAAGACCCACCTGTCGCGCGCCCAGCGCTTCTTCTCGGGGATCGATCCCGAATTCTCCCAGCGTCATGCCTGGGACAACATCTCCTACGACGTGACGCTGAACTACAACATCACGCCCAACAACATGATCTATGTGCGCCGCGCCACCGGCTATCGCGGCGGCGGCTTCACCGGCGTTCCCGCCACCGCTCTGGCGGTGTCGACGGCCGATCCGGAGACGGTGGGCGCCTGGGAGTTCGGTTCGAAGAACGACTTCTTCAACCATCGCCTGCGCATCAACCTGTCGGTGTTCCGCAACAAGTTCCAGGACCTGCAGCGCGTCATCACCGTCCCGGTCGACGTCGCCCCCTTCTTCGTGCAGCGCCTGCTCAACGTTGCGAGCGGCATAACCCAGGGTGCGGAGGTCGAGCTGCAGGCCCGTCCGGTGAGCGGGCTGACCCTGCGCGCCAACCTCGGCTATCTCGACGCGAAATACACGCAGTTCAACGCGAACGTCACCGGCAACCTCGCCAACGGCAATGCCGATCTCACCTTCCTGCGCTTCCCCTATACGTCCAAGTGGACGGCGCAGTTCGGCGCGACCTACGAGGCCGATCTCGGTTCGAGCGGCAAGCTGGTCTTCTCGGCCGACTACAACTACCGCTCGCGCTACAACGTGACCGACCTGAACTATGCCTTCGGCGAGCAGAAGGGCTTCGGCCTGCTGTCGGGCACGATCACCTGGCGCGATGCCGACGACCGCTATTCGGTCTCGGTGTTCGGCCGGAACCTGACCGACAAATTCTACATCGACGGCGGCGACGCGGTCGGCGGCCTGACCACCTATGTCTCGGACGGCCCGCCGCGCGAATGGGGCGTCTCGGTCGGCTTCAACTTCTGATCGAGCTGCGGACTCTCCGTCATGGGGCGCCTTCGGGCGCCCCTTTTTTTGCCCGAAGCGGCGTTGCGGGGACAATCAACAGCGCGTTCCCCGGCAAGCATTAGTCGCGCCCCGGCCGTGGGATACCACCGTGGCGACCGCGCGACCCCAGGGAAAGCCGCCTGACATGACCGATCCAGACACGTTGCTCGACCGCATGCGGATTCGCGAGGTCGCCGACCTCTATTTCTTCTACTGCGACGCGCACGAACCCGAAAATGTCGTGAAATGCTTCGCGCGCGACGCCGTCTTCCGCTCCGCCACCCAGGCCGAGATGAGGCTTCAGGGGCACGCCGAGCTGGAGGAGGGCTTCCGCAGCTTCACCGCCTATGGCCGCGCCTGCCACAGCGTCGCGACGATGGAGATCCACGTCGACGGCCAGACCGCGAGGAGCCGGCTGTTCGGCACCTGCCACCTGTCGGGCAAGGCGGAGCCCGGCGGGCCGGTCTTCGTGCGCGGGCTGCGCTACGAGGATCGCTGGATCGTCGAGGACGGCCGCTGGGTGATCGCCGAGCGCGTGCACGAGGCGCTCTGGCAGTTCGAAACCACCCTCATCCACCGGATGCTGCCGGAAAAGCCCTGCGCGCCGGTCGAACCCCGCCGCTGACACGAGAGAGACAATGGCCGCGAAGATCCTGGACCCGATCACCATCAACAAGCTCGACGTGAAGAACCGCGTGGTGATCACGCCGCACGGCACCTTCCTGTCGGTGGACAGCTTTTCCGAGGCGGCGATCGCCTATCAGACCGCGCGGGCGCGGGGCGGCTGCGGCCTGTCGATCGTCGAATGCACCTCGACCCATCCGTCGAGCGTCAACACGCTCAACAATTTCGACGACCGGGTCATCCCCGGCTTCAAGAAGATGATGGCCTCGATCGAGCCCTATGGAATGCGGATGTTCCAGCAGCTCTATCATGGCGGCCACAATGCCAACCAGCCGGGCAAGCGCCCGCCGCTGGCGCCGTCCGCCGTGCATGGCACCGAATTGAAGGGCGTGCCCGTGCCGCTGCTGGAGGAGCAGATCGAGGAGATCGTCGCCTCCTTCGGCGATGCGGCCGCCCGTTGCCAGGAGGGCGGGCTGCACGGCGTCGAGATCCACGGCGCGCACGGCTATCTCGTCCACCAGTTCCTGTCGCCGCTGGTCAACCGGCGCGACGACAAATGGGGCGGCAGCCTCGAGAACCGGATGCGCTTCCTGCAGGAGGTGCTGCGCGCCGTCCGCAGGAAGGTGGGCCGCGACTATGTGGTCGGCGTGCGCCTTTCGGCGAGCAACGCGACCGGCGGCATCACCGAGCTGGAGCAGCGCCAGGTCGTCGACGCGCTGATCGCCGAGGACCTGATCGACTATGTCAGCGGCTCCTATGGCGACTATTACGAGATGCGCTACATGGTCGGCACCATGGCCGAACCGACCGGCTACATGCTCCCCTCCGCCTCGCAGATATTGAAGGACGTGCCGTTGCCGCGCCTCACCGCCGGCCGCTTCCGCACCCTGGACGAGGCGCAGCAGGTGCTCAACGACGGCATCGCCGACATGGTCGGCATGCTCCGCGCGCATATCGCCGACCCCAACCTGATCAGCAAGACGATCGCCGGCAAGGTCGAGGAGGTCCGCCCCTGCATCGCCTGCAACCAGGGCTGCGTCGGCGGGCTGTTCCGCGAGCAGTGGCTGGGCTGCACCGTCAATCCGGCGGTCGGCTTCGAGACCTATCTGGCCGAGGAACTGATCGAGCCGGCCGGCGAGCCGCAGAAGATATTGATCGTCGGCGGCGGGCCGGCCGGCATGGAGGCCGCGCGCATCGCCGCGCTGCAGGGCCACAAGGTGATCCTGGCCGAGGCGCAGCCGGTGCTGGGCGGCGCGGTCAACGCCGCCAAGCGCGCCCCCGTCCTCCACACCATCGGCGACATCGTCGACTGGCAGGAGCGCGAGCTGTTCCGGCTGGGCGTCGAGGTCCGCCTCGGCACCTATATGGAGGCGGACGAGATCCTGGCCGAAGGCGCCGACAAGGTGATCATCGCCACCGGATCGATGCCGCGCATGGACGGCGTCCAGACCGAGCGGCCGGGCGAGCCCGCGACCGGCGTGCACCTGCCGCACGTGCTGTCGTCGATCGACCTGATCCTGGGCGGCAAGACCGACCTCGGCCGCCATGCGCTCGTCCTCGACGATACCGGCCATTACGAGGCGATCGCGGTCGCGGACGCGCTGTTCGCCAAGGGGCTGTCGGTGACCTGGGTGACCCGCTTCCCCAATCTCACGCCGCACATGCAGTTCAACTATCGGGCCGAGACGGCGCTGACCCGCTTCTACAATCGCGACGAGGGCTTCACCCTGCTGGTGAACCACCATCTTGCCGAGATCAGGCCGGGCGAGGCGGTCGTGCATCCGAGCAAGGCGCCCACCCGGCGCGTGACGATCCCCGCCGACACCGTCGTGCTGGTGACGCCGAACGAGTCGCTGCGGGGGCTCTACGACGAGATCCGGCATCGCCACCCGGACGTGCATCTGATCGGCGACGCGCTGGCGCCGCGCGACGTGCAATATGCGATCGCCGACGGCCATCGCGCGATGCGGCCGGCGGCCCCGCTCGTCGGGGATCGCAGCCCGGCCGTGAAGGTCTGACGGTTTCGAAGGGGGAGCACATCGTGCTTCCCCCTTCTGAGCGTCAGGCGCGGGCCGCGCGCATCCAGTCCACCAGGTCCGCGACGAAGTCGTCCGGCTGCTCGTGCGCCGGAAAGTGGCCGCCCTTTTCGGAATCGCGCCAGCGGACGATGTTGTAGGTCTGCTCCACCCGCGCGCGGGGCGGCGGAATGATGCGCGGGTCGCCGAGATGGTTGGTGAAGGCGGTCGGCGTCTCGCACCGCTCGCCCCGGTTCAGCGTGGTGACGCTGCCGCCGCTTTCGCGGGCGAGCCCGTTGTACAGATAGGCGGTCGAGGCGAAGCTGTCGTTCATGACGTGGACGAGGATGGCGGTGAGCAGCCAGTCGAGGTCGTAGACCTCCTCGAAGCCGCGATCGCGCAGGTCCGACCAGTCATGATAGCGCTCGGCGATCCAGGCCGCCTGGCCCATCGGATTGCCGGCCGCGAGCCAGGCGAGCGATTGCGGCCTGCTCCCCTGGAGATGGCTGTAGCCGCCCATGTCGCGCTGGACGCGGCTATAGCGGTCGACCCAGTCCCGTTCTTCCGGCGTCGCGGGCTGCGCGGGCATGGGCAGCGCGATCATGCCGAGATGGATGCCGCGCAGATTCTGGGGATGACGGATGGCGAGCCAGGAACTGACGACCGCCCCCCAGTCGCCGCCATGGGAGAAATAGCGCTGGTGGCCGAGTTGCTCCACCATCAGGCGGTCGATCAGGTCGGCGATGACGCGCGGGCCGACGATCGCGTCGGGTTTCCCGCTGAAGCCGTAGCCGGGCAGGCTCGGCGCGATGATCTCGAAGGCGTCGGCGGGATCGCCGCCATGGCGCGACGGGTTGGCGAGCCGGTCGATCACCCCGAAGAATTCGAAGGGGGAGCTCGGCCAGCCGTGGAGCAGCAGCAGCGGCGGCGCATTCTCCACCTCCGCCTTGACGTGGATATAATGGAGCGGGAGCCCGTCGACCGTCGCCACGAACTGGGGGAAACGGTTCAGCCGCTCGACCGCCTTGTCCCAGTCGAAGCGCAACCAATGCTCGCGCAGCCGGGCGAGGAAGCCGGCGTCGCACCCGATCGACCAGCCGTCGCCTGCCGGGGCAGGGGGCAGCACATAGTCGGACACCTGGCGGGTGACGTCGGCGCGCTGGGCGGCGGACCAGTCCACGGTGAAGTTCTGGATGCTCATGGGGTGCCTCTCATGACGGTTCTTCATCCTTTCCTGCGGGTTCCACCGGGCGAGGGGAACCGGTTTGTCCGGCCCGCCGAAACCCGGTCACGTCGAAGCAACCCGCACTGCAGCAAGGGTAAAGTCGCGCGAATGGACCTGCCCGGCGGCGAGGTTCACGGTCCTGATCACTGATGGGCCGACAATGGAGAGGCGGGATGCGGGTCAAGGGCAAGGTCACGATCATCACGGGCGCGGCGTCGGGCATGGGGGCGTCCCATGCCCGCCTGTTCGCCCGCGAAGGCGCGCGCGTCGTGGTCGCCGACATATTGGAGGCGGAAGGGCGCGCGGTCGTCGAGGATATCGTCGCCCGGGGCGGCGAGGCGGTGTTCGAGCGTCTCGATATTTCGAGCGAGGCGGACTGGGATCGGGTGATGGACGCCGCGACGGCCCGGTTCGGGCCGCTCGACATCCTCGTCAACAATGCGGGCCTCACCGGTTCGGGCGTCCAGGAGGTCGACGAGATCGCCCTGTTCGACCGGCTGATCGCCACCAATCTCCGTGGGCCGTTCCTCGGCGTTCGCGCGGCGGTGCGGCGCATGGAGGGCAGGGGCGGCGCGATCGTCAACGTCGCCTCGATCTCCGCCAATATCGGCAATCCCGGCGTGCACATCGGCTACAACGCGTCCAAGGGCGGGGTGAGGACGCTGACCCGGGCCGCCGCCGCCGAATATGGGCCCCGCAAGATCCGGGTGAACAGCGTCAATCCGGGTGTGCTCCCGCCGATGATCGGTTCGAAGCGCGTCGACGTGGCCGAAGGCCTGCTGGCGAGGGTGCCGCTCAACCGCACCGGACAGGTGGAGGAGGTGTCGAACGCCGTGCTGTTCCTGGCCTCCGACGAGGCGTCCTACATCAACGGCGTCGAGCTCGACGTCGACGGCGGCCTGGTCGTCACCTGAGCGGTGCGCGCGCCGGTCATTCGAAGATGATGACCGAGCGCGCGACCCCGCCCTTGCCGACCTGCTGGAGCGCCGCGTTCACCTCGTCCAGCGCGATGCGCTGGGAGACGAGTTCGTCGAGCTTGAGCTTGCCCTGCATATAGAAGTCGATGAGCTTCGGGATGTCGTGGGGAAAGCGGTTCGATCCCAGCATGCTGCCGATGACCTTCTTGCCGTAGACGAACTCCTTGCCGGGAAAGGACACGGTCTCGTCGGGCGGCAGCATGCCGACGAGGATCATCGCGCCGCCCCGGCGGATCATGCCGAAGGCGGCCTGGGCGGTTTGCGGCGTGCCCACCGCCTCGAACGCCACGTCGACCCCGCCGCGCGTCATCTCGACGACCTGCCGGGCGGCGTCGCCGCTGCTCGCGTCCACGGTGTCGGTCGCGCCGAACGCGCGGGAAAGCTCCAGCTTCTCCTGCTGGGTGTCGACCGCGATGATGCGGCCGGCGCCGGCGATCGCCGCGCCGTTGATCGCCGAGAGACCGACGCCGCCGCAACCGAGCACGGCGACCGACTGGCCCGGCTGCACCTTGGCGGTGTTGATCACCGCGCCGACGCCCGTCAGCACGCCGCAGCCGACCACCGAGGCTTTCTCCAGCGGCACGTCCGGCCGGATGCGGACGCAGCTGTTCTTGTAGATCAGCATCTTCTCCGCGAAGGTGCCGAGCCGGCCATAGGGATGCACCCTCTCGCCCCGGGCGGTGATCTTCGGCGGTGCGTCCGGCGCGCGGTCGCGCTCCGCGCTTTCGCAAAGGACCAGGTTGCCGGTGACGCAATGGTCGCAATGGCCGCAGAAGCTGGTCATGCAGGTGACGACGGCGTCGCCGACCGCGACGTTGGTGACGCCGGGGCCGATCGCCTCGACGATGCCGCAGCCCTCATGCCCCAGGATCATCGGCAGCGGATGGGGATGCCGGCCGCCCCAATAGGTGAGGTCGGTGTGGCAGAGGCCGGAGGCGACGGTGCGGATCAGCACTTCGTCGGTGCGCGGCGTGTCGATCTCGACATCCTCGATGATCAGATCGCTGCGAAATTCCCTCAGCACGGCAGCACGCAAGGCCCGTCTCCCACCCATATGTCCGGACGCGGCGAGCAGCGCCGCGGGTTCTCTGGCTAGCAGATTTGCGGTGACGCTGTTTACCTGAGGGGCACTGGCTTGTGCCCGCCCGAGCAAGTCGCGGAGAGTCGGCCTCTAGCCGGTTGAGGCGGCGTCCGTTGCTCCCCATAGCTGGTCGCGAGGCGATCGGCGAAAAGGCCGGGAGCGCCAGGTGACATGCACCGGAGGATTGAATGGCAACGCAGCTTCACGAGAATGACCAGGGCTTCACCATCGCCGAACCGGAGCGGCTGTTCATCGGCGGCGAGTGGCGCGCGCCGGCCGACGGCACCTTTCTCGACGTGGTCTCGCCTGCGACCGGCGCCGTCGGCGCGCGGGTGGCGGCCGGCGGGCCCAAGGACATCGAGGCGGCGGTGCGCGCGGCGCGCGACGCCTTCGACAACGGGCCCTGGCCGCGCATGCCGATCGCCGAGCGGGCGGCGATCGTGCGGAGGATCGGTGCGCTGCTGCGCGAGCGCCTGACCGAAACCACCTGGGCGACCACGCTGGAAATGGGGGCGCCGCTTCCCATGGCGCGCGCCGTGGCGGAGCGCGCCGCCGCGCTGTTCGACGAATATGCCGACATCGGCGAGGCCTATCTGATCGAGGATGTGCGGGCCCGCGCCAACGGCGAACATGCGGTCGTCGTGAGCGAGCCGGTCGGCGTCGTCGCCGCCATCGTGCCGTGGAACGGGCCCAGCCTGCTGGCGGCCCTCAAGGTCGCGCCGGCGCTGGTCGCGGGGTGCGCCGTGGTGCTGAAGCCGGCGCCGGAAACGCCGCTCGACGCCTATATCCTGGCCGAGTGCATCGAGGCGGCCGGGGTGCCGGCCGGCGTGTTCAACCTGGTGCCGGCCGATCGCGAGGCGAGCGACCACCTGATCCGCCATCACGACGTCGACAAGATCAGCTTCACCGGCAGCACCATGGTCGGCAAGCACATCCTGCGCACCACCGCCGACCGGGTGGCGCGGGTGAGCCTCGAACTGGGCGGCAAGTCGGCCGCGATCGTTCTCGACGATGCCGATCCGGAACTGGTCGTCAGCCGCATGGCCACCGAGGTGACGATGAACACGGGGCAGATCTGCGCCGCGCTGATGCGCGTCATCGTGCCGCGCGCGCAGGCGAAGATGTATGGCGAGATGCTGGCGGACGCGGTCGCGAAGATCCGCGTCGGCAACCCGTTCGAACAGGGGACGCAGGTCGGCCCGCTGGCGATGAAGCGCCAGCTCGAACGGGTGCAGGGCTATATCGAGAAGGGCCGCGAGGAAGGCGCGACGCTGATGTGCGGCGGCGGTCGTCCGTCCGATCTCGGCGACGGCTTCTACATCCAGCCGACCGTGTTCGCGAACGTCGACCACCGCATGACGATCGCGCGGGAAGAGATTTTCGGTCCGGTCGCCAGCGTGATCGCGCATGACGGGCCGGATGACGCCGTCCGGATCGCCAACGACAGCGACTATGGCCTGCACGGCGGCGTCTTCACCCGCGATGTCGACACGGCCTATGCCGTCGCCCGCCGGATGCGCACCGGCAATGTCGGGCACAATATCCGGACGATCGACTGGCAGATGCCGTTCGGCGGCTTCAAGCAGTCCGGGCTGAGCCGCGAGGGCGGGGTCGAAGGGTTCCGCAACTTCCTCGAGATCAAGACGGTGTACGTCGCCACCCCGCCCTCGACGCTCGCGAAGGCCTGACGCCATGACCACGACGCTCGAACAACGCATCCAGCGGCTCGAGGATATCGAGGAAATCCGCCAGTTGCGGATGCGCTATCACATCAACACCAACGATGGTCATTTCGACCAGATGTGGAAGCTGTTCGCCGAGGACGCCTATGTCGACTTCGGCTATATCTCCCGCGCCAGGGGGCATGAGGAGATCAACGCGCTGTTCCTGCGCATCCCGCGCAACCTGCCGCTGGTGAAGCAGTTCATCCACAATCATCTCGTCGAGGTGAACGGGGACGAGGCGACCGGAGTCTCCTATCTCGACGCCCGCTATGCGCAGGCGGGCGACAGCGTGATGGTCGCCGCCCGTTTCGACGAGATCTACGTGCGCACGCCCGATGGATGGCGGATCAGGCAGATGCTGCTCGAACTCTATTTCTCGGTGCCGATCACGGTCGGCTGGGCGGGCGAGCAGCTCAACTATGTGAAGCCCTTCACGTGAACCCGGAGACGCAAGCGATGGCCTATGGGCAGATACTCTATTCGGCGGAAGACGGGATCTGCCGCATCTTGCTGAACCGGCCCGAGCATCGCAACGCCCAGGGCCGGCAATTGCTGGAGGAACTGGACGACGCGATGCACCGCGCCGAGCGCGATCCCGATATCCGCGTGATCGTGCTGGGGGCGGTGGGCCCGCATTTCTCCGCCGGCCACGACCTCAAGGAATCGCAGCGCGACCGGCCGAACCTGACGGTCGAGCAGCGCTGGGATTGGGAGGAGGAGCATTACCTCAACCATTGCCTGCGCATCTGGGACCTGCGGAAGCCGACCATCGCCGAGGTGCGCGGGGCGTGCATCGCCGCCGGCTTCATGCTGGTCAACATGTGCGACCTGATCGTGGCGTCCGAGGATGCCTTCTTCTCCGATCCGGTGGCGCACAGCATCGGCGCGGCCTCGGTCGAGGTGCTGGTGCATCCATGGGCGGTGGGCGCGCGCAAGGCGAAGGAACTGCTCTATACCGGCGGCAAGCTGACCGCCGCGGATGCGATGGCGGCCGGCATGGTCAATCGCGTGGTGCCGCCGGACCAGCTCGAGCAGGCCAGCATGGAACTGGCCCGTCGGATCGCGGAGGCGCCGCCCTTCGGCATCCGCCTCATGAAGAAATCGATCAACCGCCTGCTGGATATCCAGGGTTTCCGCAATTCTATCCAGGCGCATTTCGACACGCATCAGCTCTCGCACGAGTCCGACACCTTCCGTTCGGCGACGCGAAAGGGGCTTTCGGGCACCATCGGGCACGGCAAGGCCAAAGCCGCGGTCTGATGATCCCGGCGGGGCGCTGCGGCTCGCAATCATGGAGCGGGACTCTTGCCAACATTACCCAATGCAGCGCCCCTGGCCGAACCCGTCGCCATGAGCGGCAGGCCCGGCGTCCTGCCGCCGTGGGTCCGGCTGCTGCTGGTCTTCAATATCGTCTACATCCTGTCCTATGTGGACCGCCAGCTGCTCAGCCTCGTGGTGGGGCCGGTCAAGGCCAGCCTGGGTCTCAGCGACGTCCAGATCGGTTTCCTGCAGGGCTTCGGCTTCTCGATGGTGCTGGCGGTTTCGGCGCTGCTCACCGCCCGGCGGGTCGACACCGGCAATCGGACCAGGCTGATCGCCCTGGCGGTGATCGCCTGGTGCGCGATGACGATCCTGTGCGGCGTCGCGCACAATTTCTACATGCTGCTCGCGGCCCGGACCGGCCTCGCCGTCGCCGAGGCGGTGGTGCCGATGGCCGTGCTTTCGCTTCTGTCCGACGTCGCGCCGCGCGCTTCGCTGCCCCGCGCCGCCGCCCTGTTCATGATGTCGCCCTATCTCGGCAGCGGTCTGGCCCTGCTGTTCGGCGGCCAGTTGCTCGCGATGATGGCGCCCTATGAGGGGCATATGCTGCCGCTGATCGGGGCGTTCGAGCCATGGCGCGGCCTGTTCATCCTGGTCGGCGCGCCGGGCATCCTTATCGGCCTGCTGATCCTCGCCTTCGGGCGGGAGCCGAAGCGGCCGCCGAACGGAGGCATCGTGGCCAGCCAGACCTCGGTCTGGCCCTTCCTGCGCAGCAACGCGGCGTTCCTGTTCACGATGATGACCTTCTATGCCTTCCTGAACAGCCTCGCCATGTCGATCTATGCATGGACGCCGACCTACATGATCCGCGTCCATGGCATGGACGCCGCGCATGTCGGCATCTTCGTCGGCCCGGTCATCGCGATCTGCGGCGTCGGCGGCTGCATCCTCGGCACCTATGTGATGAGCTGCCGGACGGCGGAGCGCGCGCTCAGCCACGTCGTCCGGCAATCGATGCGGTTGATGGCCTTCTCGACGCTGCCGCTGATCCTCATGCCGCTCGCGCCGACGCCGCTGGTCGCGGTGCTGCTGCTGGCGGTCGGGCTGACCTTCAACGCCGCCGTCATGTCCTCGACGCTGACGCCGATCCAGCTGTTCGCCCCGCCCGAGCTGCGGGGACGCGCGACGGCGATCTGCAGCCTCTACAGTTCGGCGATGGGCGGGATGGGGCCGCTCGCGGTCGGCGCGCTCACCGATCTGGCGTTCCATTCGCCGAAGGGCATCGCCTATGCCATGGCCCTCTCCTATGGCGCGGCGTTGCTGGTGGCCTGGATCGTCGGGCCGATCTCGGTGCGCTGGACCTCACGCGTCGACGACGCGCGCATCGCGGCCGGAACCGGGCAGGCATAAAAAAAACTGCCGGCGGGAGCGCCGGCAGTCGATGGTCGGCGTCGAGGTCGGGGTCAGTTTACCAGGGCAGGTTGACGCTGTTCCGCCAGGAGGATCGGCGCGAGGTCGATGCCGTCGTCGGCCGTGTCGTCGATCCACAGCTCCGCGTCGTCGCTCTTGGTCGCGGCGACGACCGGTGCGTTGAGCATCTCCTGGCGTACCTCGCGCGGCGATCGGGCGAACTGGTTGCGGAAGGCGCGGCTGAAGTGCGCGCTGCTCTTGAAGCCGATCGCATAGGCGATCTCGGAGATGGTGCGGCGCGCCAGCGCCGGATCGGTGAGCTGCTGATAGGCGTTGTTCAGCCGCGCCTGCCAGAGATAGTCGTAGAAGCGCGTGCCCTTGCTCTTCAGCAGATAGTGGAGATAGCGGGTCGAAATGCCGCAATCCTTGGCGACCTTCTCGGTGGTCAGTTCCGAGTCCGAATAGTTGAGCTCCAGATAGTCCATCAGGCGCTGCAGCTTGACCTCGCGGACGCTCAGCGAACGGCCATGCTCGACGCCTTCCTGGTTGACCGTGCGGAACAGCGCGTGGAGCCCCGACAGGGCCAGCGCCTCGGCCGAGGCCCGGTCGAGATTGTCCGCTTCCTCATAGAGCGAGAGGAACAGCTCGCGGGCGATGCGGGCGCCGCCCAGCGTGGTGGAGAAGGGGATGGCGCAGAGCCGCTTCGGCTCGGGGATGGCCTGGCTCACCAGATGCGCCGGCGCGGTGATCTGATAGGAGAGATGTTCCTGATCGGCATCGGAGAGCGTCGCGATGCACAGCGGCTCATTGCCGTAGGAGAGGGCGAAGCTGCCGGGTTCGATCGTCGCGGTCCGTCCGTTCTGCGTGATCGTGACCGCGCCCCGGATCGGCAGCCAGATCAGGAAGGTGTCGGAGGTGTTGCTGCGCACTTCCTTCAGCGTGCGGCGCGTGACGGTGCGGACGCCGATCGAACGATGCCTCGAAATGGGGATATAGCCTGCGAAGGAACGGCTGTTGCTGAAATAAAGATCCTCGGCATCCTGATAGACGCAGCAATCGGCAGTATAGAAATCCCGGCGAATCGCTGAAAGCAGAAGCTCGCGATGATCTGCGTTGAAGTTGCGGCCTTTGAATTCGTAAAGAGACCGTGTCATCATCCTACTCCTCTGATCATCAGCGGGATTTTCTCCCGTCTACGATTGGGGCGTCGGACACTCCGGATTTTAGATGCCGGTTCCACGAGGACGCGGAGCAATATCGTCGGGGTGAACGGGTTCATCTCCAAATCGCAGCGGGACGGCTGCGATGATTGGATGGAAACACCGCTCGTTTTTCTGGCCCGGGCCCTTCGGGAGAAGGACGCCAAGGCTCAGCAGAAGGGGCTCCGCGAGTGTCACCCCTTATGGCTATGTGCGCTCTCGGACCAATTCCAATGCCATTTTGCCGCACCTATAGGTTTTGGTTATAGATGCGGCGTGGATGCGCGAACGCATGAAGCAACATGCTGTATATACGGGATAATATTGGGGTCGTGCGGCCGGCCTCAGGCCGGGGGAGCGGTGCCCGCCGCCGCGGCGAAATCCTTCAGCACGTCCTCGGCCGTGCGCGGCGCCTTCCTCTCCGCGGGTGTCGCCGAGAAGCGCGGGGCGGGGGAGGGGACCCAGCCTCCCTGGTCCTGGAAGAAGCCCGTCCGCGCGACATTGTGCGGGTGGTGCGGCGCTTCATCCATGTCCAGGATCGGCGTGCAGCATGTTTCGCGGCCGTACATCCGCTCCATCCATTCGTCGCGCGTCGCCGTCTTGAAGGCCTCGGCGACCCTGGTCCTCAGCTGCGGCCAGCTGGCCGGATCGCTGGAGCTTTCCTCGCCCAGCTCGGGGACGCCGATGGTGTTCGCCATCGCCCTGCGGAACTTCATCTCCAGCGCGCCGGCCGCCACCCATTTGCCGTCCTTGCAGGGGTAGCAGCCATAATAGGGGGCGGCGCCGTCCAGCGTGTTGGTGCGCCGGGCGTTGTTCCAGAGCCCCTGCGCATAACGCTCATATTGCATCGAGAAGAGGGAACCGACGCCGTCGATCATGGCGACGTCGATGACCTGTCCCTTCCCGCTGCGAAGCGCCGACAGCAGGGCGGCCAGCACCCCGACGCAGGCGAACATCGAACCGCCGCCATAGTCGGCGATCAGGTTGAGCGGCGGGATCGGCTCCTGCTCCGTGCCGATCGCCGCCAGCGCGCCGGTGAGCGCGAGATAGTTGATGTCATGCCCCGGCTCGCCGGCGAACGGCCCTTGCTGGCCCCATCCGGTCATGCGCGCGAAGACCAGCTTCGGGTTGGCCGCGAGGCAGACGTCCGGGCCGAGGCCCAGCCGTTCCATCACGCCGGGACGATAGCCTTCGATCAGCACGTCGGCGCCGCGCACCAGATCGAGCACGAAGGCCACGCTTTCCGGCTGCTTGAGGTCGCGGTCGACCACCGGGCGGTTGGCGACGTGCGCGCCTTCCTTCCGGCCCTCGAAATGCGACGGGCGATCGACGCGGATCACGGTGGCGCCGAGGTCCGCCATGATCGTGGCGAACAGGGCGACGGGGCCGACCGCCGAAATCTCGACGATCCTGATGCCGTGGAGGGGGCCGCTCATTTCGACACCCAGGTGGCGATTTCGTCGATGCCGTCGCGGCGCGTGCGGAAGCCGTTGGCGGGGTGCTTCCTGTCGCCATAGCCGAAGGATATGCCGCACACGATCCGGCGATCGTCGGGGATGGAGAAGAACTCGCGCACGGCCTGCGACTGCATGGCGATGGCCGCCTGCGCGATCGTGTCGACGCCGAAGCACTGGGCTGCGGTCATGAAATTGGCGACATAGCTGCCGCAATCGACGGCGCCATAGACGCCGAGGTCGCGGTCGGAGGTGATCACGGCGGCGTGCGGCGCGCCGAAAAGCCGGAAATTCTCCAGCGTCTGGCGGCCGGACGCCTCGCGGTCGCCATGGGCGATGCCCACCGCCTCGTAAAGCTGCCACCCGGTTTCCCGGCGGCGCTCCTGATAGCGGCCGGTATATTGGGCGGGGCGCGGGAAATCCGTTTCCAGCGACGATCCGCCGGGCGCGGTGGCGGCGGTCATCAGCGCCTCGCTGAAGCGCCGCGTCGCGTCGCCGCTGGTGATGTAGAGATGCCAGGCCTGCGAGTTGCACCAGGACGCGGTGAGCTGCGCGATGCTCAATATCGATGCGATCGTCTTCTCGGGCACCGGATCGGGCAGGAAGCCGCGGCAACTGAACCGCCGTCCCAAGATCTGGGCAAAGACATGGGCGTCGTTCGGCTCGTCGTCAGGCCGAACCGTGAAGTGATTCTTCTCGAGACTCTTGGTCAATTCTTGTCACCCTTGGGCTATCCGCCAATGGACAAGGGTATAGGGTGGCGTCGCATCGTTGTGGTGCTCGTAGTCGGCTACGACTTCTGACCCGATCTGCACATCCTGCAGCGGATCGCCGAGGAGATTGCCGATCATGCGGACATTGCCTGCCTCCGGCAGTTCGACGAGCACGGCAAGGAAGGGGGTATGCCCCTTCAGCACCGGATGCGCCGGATGCCAGACCCGTTCATAGCTGTAGATGCGCCCGCGCGGCGCGACCTCGGTCCACCGCATGTCGGACGACAGGCATTTGTGGCAGATCCATTCCGGCCCCCATTGCCAGGTCGCGCAGGCGCCGCAGCGCTGCACCAGCAGCCGCTCCTCGCGGGCACCCTCCCAATAGGGGGCTTCCAGCTCGGGTTCGGCCAGGGCGGGGGCGGGCAGCCCTTCGGGAAGATAATGGGCGGCGTCCGTCATAGCGTGTTCCCGTTTCCGAGCAGCAGGTCCGAAACCGGCGACACCATCGGTCCCGATCCGACGAAGGCGATCGACGCGCCCGGCACCTGCGAGGTGGAGGTGCCGCGGATCTGCCGCACGCCCTCCAGGATATGGCCCATGCCGTGCACATAGGCCTCGGCGAGGTTGCCGCCGCTGGTGTTGAGCGGCAGGCGTCCCGAGGGGGCGATCAGATTCTCCAGCTTGAAGAAGTCGTTGGCCTCCTCCGGCGCGCAGAAGCCGTGCTCGATCAGGCTCATCAGCACGCCGCCGGTGAAATTCTCATAGGTCTGCGCGACGTCCACGTCCGCCGGGGTGACGCCGGCTTCGGCGAACAGGCGCGGCCCGACCGACGAGAAGCTCGCCGAACCGTAGCGCGGCGCATTATGGACGCGGGCCTGGTTGCGATATTCGGAGCCCTGCGCCGCGCCCAATATATAGGCCGGCTTCTGCTTCAGGTCCTTCGCCGCCTCGGCGCTCATGACGATGACGGCGGCGGCGCAGTCATTCTCCATGCAGCAGTCGAACAGGTGGTGCGGCTCGACGATCCAGCGCGATTCCTCATAGGCCTGCTCGGTCAGCGGACGGCCGTGCATCACCGCCCGCGGATTGGCCTGGGCATGATGATAGGACGCCATGGAGATCGCGCGCAGCGCGTCGCGCGCGATGCCATGCTCGTGCATGAAGCGCACGACCCGCATCGTGTACCACTGGATCGGCGTCATCAGGCCATAGGGCGCGAGATAGGCGGCGTCGCGGCCATAGGCGCCGATGGTGCGCCCGTCGCCATAGCGGCCGTCGGGTCCCTGCACGATGCCGCGATAGACGACGACGCAGGAGGCGAGACCGGCGATCACCGCCGCGGCGGCGTTCGCCACCGCCGCCGCGCCGCCGCCGCCGCCGCCCCAGAACAGGTTGGCGAAACGCAGCTCGTCGATGCCGAGCGCGGCCGCCATGCGCGACGGATCGGTGCGGTCGAAGTTGAACGAGGCGAAGCCGTCGATCTTGTGCGGATCGATGCCGGCGTCCTCCGCGGCGGCCAGCACGGCCTTCAGCGTCAGCTTGAACTCGCTGTCGGGAGAGGTGCCCCGCTTGTGGAAGGTCGATGCGCCGATGCCGACGATCGCCGTGCGGCCGCGCAACTGGCCTCCGCTCACGCAGCCGCGTCCGATGCCAGCGGCGCGGGCACGTCGTCGAGGACCTGGATCACGCCCTGCGACGCCAGCGCGTCGATCCGCTCGTCGCTGTAGCCGAGCAGCTCGCGCAGGATCTCGCGGCTGTTCTGGCCGAGCAGCGGCGGCGGGGTCGGATCGATGGCGGGGGTCAGGCTCATCTTGATCGGCGACTTGATCATCGGAATCCGCCCCGCCGTGGGGTGCGGGATCTCGGCGATCATGTCGCGCTCGGCGGTCTCGCGCGCCATCAGCGCCTCGCCGACGCTGCGCACCTCGCCGCAGGGGACGCCGGCGCGCTTCAGCCGATCGGACCAATAGGCCCGGTCCTGCGTGGCGAAGATCTCCGACAGGAGATTGAAGAGCACCTCGAAATTGGCGTTGCGGTTCGCGACGCTGTCGAAGCGCGGATCGTCGAACAGCTCCGGCCTCTCGACGACCAGGTCGCAGAAGTTGCGGAACATCTTCTGGCCGGTGCAGGTGAACCAGACCATGCCGTCGCTGCAGTTGAACTGCCCGCCCGGCACGCCGAATTTCGGCTTGCGGCCGAGCGAGACGGGGCTGACGCCGGACGCCAGGAACTGATAGCCCTTGTAGGACAGGTCGGCGATCGCCGAGTCGTACATCGCGGATTCGATGAACTGGCCCCGGCCGTGGAGCTTGCGCGCATGCAGGGCCGCGAGGATGCCGATCGTGGCGTTCATCGCCGTGGTGATGTCGACGAAGGGCACGCCGCCGGGCACCGGGGATTCGCCCTCCGTCACGTTCAGCGCCGAAACCCCGGTCTCCATCGAGATGGCGGAATCATAGCCGGCCGCGTTGGCCAGCCGGCCGGTGCGGCCATAGGCGGAGACCGAGCAATAGATCAGCTGCGGGAAACGGTCCTTGAGCGACGCGTAGTCGAGGCCGAACTGCTCCATGACGCGCGTCGTGAAATTCTCCAGCACGACGTCGGCGGTGGCGATCAGGTCGAGCGCGATCTTGCGGCCCTCCTCGGTCCGCAGGTCGAGCGAGATGCTGCGCTTGTTGCGGTTGAGCGCGAGGTAGAAGAAGCTTTCGCCGCCGAGGCTGGGCTCGGGCAGCAGGCTGCGCGTGTCGTCGCCCGTCACGATCTGCTCGATCTTGATGATCTCCGCGCCGAGATCGCCGAGGATCTGCGTGGCGAACGGGCCGGCCAGCACGCGGGAGAAATCGACGATGCGAACGTCGGCGAGCGCCTTCGGCTGGGGCGAGGGCGACGGCTGATAAGGGGGGATTTCTGGCCGCTGGGGCATTCGCAGCATCCTGCTTCTGGTGGTCTGGAAGATGGTCGCGGCAGGAAAGGGACTTTCCCGCCGCGATACCGATCAGGCGGTGTATTTCGCGGGAACGTCGAACTTGAACATCTTCGCCGCGTTGAGGCCGAGGATCTTGGCGCGGCTCTCCTCCGAGAGGTGGCCCATCTGCCGCTCGATCGCTTCGGCGGAGTGCGGCCAGGTGCCCTCATGGTGGGGATAGTCGTTGGCCCAGAGCGCGTTCTCGACCAGGTTGAACGCCTCGATGACGGCGAGGCCCGAGCGGTCCTCGCTGAAGGTCGATGCGCCGCTGGCGCGATAATAGTCGCTCGGCAGGCCGTGCTTGAGCTTGGGGCGCGTCCAGAAATGATGCTTCAGATAGGCCTCGTCCATCGCGTCGAGCGCCCAGGCCACCCAGCCGATGCCCGCCTCGATCAGCGCGAAGCGCAGCTTCGGATAGCGATCGAGCAGGCCCGAGGCGCAGATGTTCGCCATCGGCTCGACGGTCGGCAGCAGCGAATGCACCACATAGTTGATCACCGCGCCGCCGGCGCCGCGCGAGGTGCGCGGATCGCGGCCGGTCGAGACATGGAAGGTGAAGGCCATGTCCGTGTCCTGGATCGCGGCCCACATCGGGTCGTAATCCTTGTGGTTGTAGTTGGTGTGCGAAGGATCGGACGGACCGAACACCGGCTTGCACGGCAGGGTCAGCACCCGATAGCCCAGCTTGGCGACGCGCTCGATCTCCTTGACCGCGTTGGCGACGTCGATGGTCGGGATCGTCGCGGCGGGATTGCAGAAATCCTTGTACGGACCGCAGAGTTCCCATGCCCAGTCGTTATAGCATTGCGAAAGGGCGAGAGTGAATTCGGGATCGGTGGTGCCGAACACGAACTGGCCGGCGCCATTCGGGAAGATCAGCTCGCCGTCGATGCCGTCGGCCAGTTGATCGGCGATGCGCAGGCGGATCGCGGTGTCGTCGACCACCCCGGGCGTGGCGGTGTTGGTGCGCGAACCGCCCGCGATGCTGCGATATTTGTCCTCGCCCTCCATCGGGGCTTCGTAGATCTTCTCGCGGCGGCCATTTTCGAGGCCGACCATCCACTTCACCCCATCGCCGTCGACTTCGACACGGGCAAGGCGCGAATGGAACTTCGCATCCATCCGTTCGTGGAACAACTTGGCCGGTGGCGACAAGTGGGTGTCACAAGAGACCATGAAATATTTGTTGTCGGCCTTCGCATAAGGCGACCGGTTCCAGTTCTCGCTACCGCCGGGCGTCTCGAGGCGCCACAAATTCTCCGGATTGACTTCCACCGGCTCGGATGGCGCGATGCCAGTACGGTCCAGGATCGTGGCCATGTTATCTCTCCCGTTTGCAACTCGTAAATGAACTCAAATCTTCCATCGTCGCTTTTGCGGTGAGGGCGGATGTCGGTCCAATATCGTTTTCCTGCATGTATTGCGTTTGGTTATATATCCGCGGGGCGCATCAGCGGCCTTTCCACACGGGCTGGCGGCGCTCGAGAAAGGCGGTCGCGCCTTCCTGCGCGTCCTCGCTGACATATACCCGATCATGGCATTCGTCCTCGATGCGATAGGCGTCTTCGAGGCTCGCCGCGCGGAAACCCAGCAAGGCGCTCTTCTTGGCGCCCTGGACGGCGATCGGTGCATTGGCGGCGATCTTCTCCGCCCATTCCCAGGCGGTGTCGTGCAGCCGGTCGCGCGGGACGACCTGGTTGACGAGGCCCATCTCCTTCGCCCGCTCGGCCGAGACGTCGTGGCCGACCAGCAGTAACTCCATCGCCGCCGGCCAGGGTATCTGGCGCGGCAGGCGCGCGGTGGTGCCGCCGCCGGCGAACAGGCCCCGCCGCACCTCGGATATCGCGAAGACGGCGTCCTCGCTCGCGATCCGGATGTCGGTGCCGCCGAGCAGTTCCATGCCGCCGGCGATGCAATGGCCGTTCACCGCGGCGATGATCGGCTTGAAGATGTCGAAGCCCTTGAGCGTGAAATAGGCGGTCCCGTTCCGCGTCATCCGGTCCTTGCTCTCGGACCGGCCGTGGAGCGCGGTCTCGCGCGCGATGTCCCGCATGGCGTTGAGATCGCCGCCCGAGCAGAAGCTGTCCTTGACGCCGGTGAGGATCGCGACCCAGACGTCGGGATCGTCGCGCACCATGTCCCAGCAGGCCATGAGCTGTTCGGCATGGTCCACGTCGAACGCGTTCCGCTTTTCGTAGCGGTCGATGGTGATCTGGGCGATGTGCCCGGTCTTTTCATAACGTATCGGCATCGTTGATCCGCAAGGCCTTCCTCTCGCCCCGACCTTCCCGCCGCGCGGTTTCGGGACAATCGCTGGACCGGCGCACGCGCTTGACTGGGGGCGAAACCGCCCGCCGGCATGTCGGGCCAAGCAAGCTCGGGTGCAGTTCGGGTGAATGCGGGCGGTCCGTCTCCGCGCCTAGATATCCGCCGCTGGACCATCGGGGAGCGGGAGAGACATGGCGCGGATCGGTTTCGAGGTCGTCAATTGCTTTGCGGCCCAGGATTTCGCCGGCAACCCGATCTGCGTGATCCGCGATCCGGTCGAGGAAGGGTTGATGGGCCGCATCGCCCGGCAGATGGGGTGCACGCTGACGGTGTTTCCGACCCGGATCGGGCCAGGACGCTTCACCACGCGCATGTTCACCGTCAGCCGCGAGGTCCCCTTCGGCGGCTCGGG
The DNA here is from genome assembly GCA_000016765.1 of Rhizorhabdus wittichii RW1. Taxonomy (NCBI): domain Bacteria; kingdom Pseudomonadati; phylum Pseudomonadota; class Alphaproteobacteria; order Sphingomonadales; family Rhizorhabdaceae; genus Rhizorhabdus; species Rhizorhabdus wittichii. Next base: position 2,204,771 of record CP000699.1, on the reverse strand, counting down.
GGCGCTCGCCGCCGTCTGGGCGATGGGGGAAGGGCGCTGGACATTGTCCACCGCCGGCGGCGACGTCGAAACCGAATATGGCGGGGGCAGGGCCTGGACGACCCAGCCCGTACCGGGGATCGAGCGCATCGACGACGACGAGGTCGCGGATGCGATCGGCCTGTCCACCGTCCGGGGCCTGTTCCTCGGCAGCGCGTCGGGCAACCGCCATGTCGTCGCGGTCACCGACGACGATCCCGCCGATTTCCGCCCTCGGGCCGATCTGCTGGGCAGGATCGCCCGCCGCTACGGGGGCGCCACGGTCGGCGCGGTCCGGCGGATCGGCGCCGATGAAATGCATGGCCGTATCTTCACGCCCGCGCACGGGCTGTTCGAGGATCCGGCGGTCGGCGGCGGCGCGCCCACCCTCGCGCGGATCATGCGCGACCATTTCGACGGCGCCGAACAATGCCTGATCCGCCAGGGCGAGGTGCTGGGGCGGCCGTCGCGGATGGAGGTGGTCCTGCGGCCCGGCGGCGTGAAGGTGGGCGGCGGGGTGCGCAAGGCGGCCGAGGGCGTGCTGCTCCTCGATTGAGCGATTGTCCGGCTCGGCAAGTGCGGTTGCGCCGCTGGATAAGCCTGTCCGCCAACAATCGCCGGGTCATGCTGTAGGCTCGCCTGGCGAATTAGTTCGGAAGGATTCCGCGATGGGTAAGCCCATGCTCTTCACCAACGCCAATCTGTTCGACGGCCATGCGCCGCGCGGCGGCGGCATGGCCGTCCTGTGCGAGGACGGCCGGATCAAGGCCGTCGACCGCGAAGGCCAGTTCCCCGCCGACCATGAGCGGATCGACCTTGGCGGCCGCACCCTGATGCCCGGGATGACGGTCGGCCATTGGCACGGCGAGTTCGTCAGCATCGGGCCGCCGACCTTCGCGGAAGGGCGGGGTGGCGTCTATCTGGGGACCGAGCTGCCTCCGGCATTGCTCGCCATCGCGGGTGCCAACGCGCTGCGGATCGCGCTCAATTCCGGCGTCACCCGGATCGTCGGCGGAAGCTGCAGCAACGACATGGACGCCCAGCTCAAGATGGCGGTGGAAAAGGGCCTGATCGTCGGGCCGCACATCACCGCGTCGAGCCGCCACGTCGTCGCGACCGCCGATCATGAGGACCGGGGCATGTGGTGGCGTTCCGAAACGCCCGAGCATCACGACGTGCGCCGGATCGGCCACAATGTCTTCGCCGACGGCCCCGATGCCTTCACCCGGGCGGTGCGGCAGGAGATCTGGCGGGGCGCGGAGATCATCAAGCTCGTGCCGAGCGGCGGCCACGGCTATGGCTGGAGCGATCGCTATCGCGGGCTCAACAGGGCCGAACTCGCCGCCGCCGTCGCCGCCGCGCATGAGCGCGACGCCCGCGTCCGCGCCCACACCTCGACCCGCGACGTCATCCTCGAATGCCTCGATGCCGGCGTCGATATCATCGATCATGGCGACTATATCGACGATCTCTGCATCGAGCGGATGGTCAAGCAGGGCACCTTCTTCTGCCCCAGCCTGTTCTTCACCAAGCTCGTCAGCCACGACGGCGGCGCCGGGCATGACGATGCCGACCAGCATGACCGCGCCTGGTCCAACATGAAGACGATGCTGAAGCGCGCGAACGAGGCCGGCGTCGTCATGGTGCCGGGCGACGACTATGGCGCGATGGGCATGGAGCATGCCGAGGGCATCTATGCCCGCGAGCTGGCGATCTACGTCTATGACTATGGCATCCCCGCCGCCGACGTGCTGCGCTGGGCGACGCTCAACGGCGCGAAGCTGGGCGGGCGCGAGGGCAGCAGCGGCGTGATCGCCCCCGGCGCGGACGCCGACCTGATCGTCGTCGACGGCGATCCGGTCGCCAATATCGACATCCTGTCCCAGCCCGACCAATATCTCGACGTGGTGATGCTCGGCGGCCGGTTCATCAAGAACCGTCTCGGCGGCGGCGATCCCGTCGTGCCGGCGAACGGGCCGCTCCATGCGGAGATGGTGCGGAACGGCTGAAGCGCCGCCGCTATTCCGAAAAGCTATGCAACTGGTTTTTCGGCATTTGACGTGGCAGGTCGGCGTCGTCTTCATAGGACGGTCATAAGGATCGGAAGCGAAAGGCGGCGCCCGCCCGCCCGCTTTCGAGGAGGGGAGGCACATGCGCGTTAAGGTCGACGAGGATCGGTGCCAGGGGCACGCCATGTGCACGCTGGCCTGCCCGGAGCTGTTCCTGCTCAACGATGATGACGGCCATGCCTATGTCGAGGCGGAGCTCGTCCCGGCGGGCTTCGAGGAAAATGTGCGGCAGGCGCAGCGCGGCTGCCCCGAAGCCGCGATCATCGTGATCGAAGATTAGGAAGAGGCAGGATGGCAAGCGCCCCGGACGACCAGGCGGACAAGGCGGTCATGGATTTCGACCCGGCGGTCTGCACCTATGACCGCTGGATCGAGAAATTCGGCGAGGCGCGGGAGAAATGCCCCGTCTTCGCCTCGGAGGCGCATGGCGGCTACTGGGTCGCGGCCTCCTATGAGCATGCGACCAACATCTCGCGCGACTGGGAAACCTTCTCGTCGCGCAAGGTCTGGGATCCCGAGGCCGGCAAGCTGGAAGGCGGCAGCGTCATCCCGCCGTTCGCCGGCCCGCCCTTCGTTCCGGTGGAGACCGACCCGCCGGAATGGAAGCTCTATCGCCACCTGCTGAACCCCTTCTTCGGGCCCAAGGCGGTCGAGACCTATCGCACCCGCGCGCGGCAGGTGATGCGCGCGCTGGTGGACCGCGTGATCGAGACGGGCGCGTGCGACATCGTCAACGATCTGGCGAACCCGCTGCCGGCGCTGTCGACGCTCGACATCCTCGGCATCCCCTATGACCAGAGCAACTGGCGGCGCTTCTCCGATCCGTTCCACAAGCTCGCTTATGCGCGCGGCACGGCCGAGTTCCCGCAATGCCTCGCGGACCTGGACTGGATCCGCGGCCAGCTCGCCGAGCAGGTGGAGCGCGATCGGGCCAACCCGCGCGAAGGGCTGTTCAGTTCGCTGTGCAATGGCGAGGTCGCCGGCAAGGCCTTCTCGGTCCCGGAGATCGTCGGCCTCGGCATGATGGTGCTGGTGGGCGGCGTCGGCACCACCAACGCGCTGTTCTCGAACAGTTGCGTCTGGTTGTCGAAACATCCGGAGGTCCGCCGGAAGCTGATCGACAATCCGGACATGCTGCCGATCGCGCGCGAGGAGTTCGTGCGCTTCTACTCGCCGGTCCATTCGGCCGCCCGGCTGGTGACGCGCGAGGTGGTCGTCAACGGACAGCGGTTGGAGCCGGGCGAGCAGATCATGGTCGCCTTCTCCTCCGCCAACCATGACGAGACGGTGTTCGAGAATGCGGGCGAGATCGACGTCGAACGTTTCCCCAACCCGCATGTCGGCTTCGGCAGCGGCATCCATCGCTGCCTCGGCTCCTTCCTGGCGCGGATGTTCTTCGAGACGATGTTCGCCGAGGTGATGGCCCGGATGCCCGACTTCCTCGTCGATGAGGAGCGGGCGGTCCGCTATCCCGACATCTCGACCAAGAATGGCTGGATCACCATTCCGGCGACCTTCACGCCGGGGCCGCGCATGGGCGAGGGGCCGACGCTGTGACGGCGTGCTCGGGGCTTTCTTTCCCATAGCTTTTGGTTATGCTGCGGCGACGAGGTCGCGGTGGATTTTCAGCTTCGATTCCTGAGCTATTTCCTCACGATCGTGGAGGAACAATCCTTCTCCAAAGCTGCGGCCAAGTTCGGCATTTCGCAGCCGTCGCTGTCGCAGCGCATCCAGACGCTCGAGACCCAGCTCGGCTTCCCGCTGCTGATCCGTTCGGCCCGCGGCGTGGCGCTGACGCCGGAGGCGCAAAGGCTGCTCGATCCCTTCCGGGAGCTGGTCGGGCGGGGCAACCGCATCACCCGGCTCGCCCGCGACGTCCGCGAGGGGGAGCGGCGGCCGATCCAGCTCGGCGTCACCATGTATTCCGATCGCCCGGAACGCGCCGATCTCATCAACGCCTTCCTGGAAGCGCATCCCGGCAAGCACGTCCAGCTGGAGACGATCTACACGGTCGAGCTTCACCTCGCCCTGCTGAGCGCGCGCTATGACCTCGGCTTTTCGGTCGGTCCGCCGCCCGACGAGGATTTCGAATATCTGGTGATCCGGCACTTCCGGGTCGAACTGCTCATCCCGGCCGGATCGCCGCTCGCCGATCTGGACGAGATTCCGCAGGAGGCACTCGTCGGCCTGCCGATCGCTTGCATCCGCCGCCAGCGCTTTCCCCTGCTGTTCGACGTCGCGTTGCAGCCGCTGGAGGATGCAGGCGCGATCCTGACCTATCCTTCGGACCAGACGCCGATGGGGCTTCTGACCCATAGCCGCACCACCGATACCGTCGTCGCGATGGCGATCCCGTTCGTGAGCGCGGATACGCTGGCCGCGGCCGGGCTGTCCCGCCGCCCGGTACAGGGCCTCGATCCCCCGGTCGCGCTGATGTTGATCCGCCCGAAGCAGGCGGCCACCCATGTCGGCGCCCTGATGTGGGACTTCGCCGAGGCCTGGATCGCCGCGCGGGCCGCCGCCGGGGCCGCCGCATGAGGCCGCTGAACCTCAACACCCGCTATCTGCGCTATCTGCTCGCGGTGGTGGACGAGGGCTCCTTCTCCCGCGCGGCCGAGCGGTTGAGCGTCTCCCAGCCGGCGATCTCGCGGCGTATCCAGATGCTGGAGGAGGAGCTCGGCTTCCCCTTGCTGGAACGCCTGCCGCGCAAGGTCCTCGTGACCCAGCAGGGCCAGGCGATGCTCCCCGCCTTCCGCGATCTCGTGCGGGCCGCCTCCGAAACCGGCGATCTGGTGCAGCAGCTTTCGCTCGATCGGGCGCGGGTGCCGCGGATCGGCGTCGCGGTCTATGCCGTCCAGCCGGAACGCAGCGCGCTGCTCGCCGATTTCGAGACCGCCTTCCCGACCGCCGCCTTCGACATCGAGACCGGCTACACCCGGGCGCTTCTGCACGGCCTCTGGGAAGGCAAATTCGATATCCTCGCGGTTTCGTCGCCGATCCCGGACGAACGTTTCGAGCATATCGCGCTGCGCTGGTTTCCCGTGCAGGTCGTCGTCGCCCGGGACTCGCCCCTGGCGGCGCTGGAGACGGTGCCGATCAGCGCGCTGGCCGGATTGTCGATCGCGACCTGGGAACGGGCGCGGCAGCCGCGCATGTTCGACCAGATGGTCCTGCCCTTGCAGGATGCCGGCGCGCGGCTCGTCTTTCCCGACGATCAGGGCAAGCTGGGCATCCTCGCTTATGCGGCCGACCATGGCGTCGCGGCGATGCGCTCCTTCGACGAATATGCCGAGGACGATCTGCGCCGCGTCGGCATGGTCGCCCGGCCGTTGGAGGCGATGCGGCCGGTCGCGGCGCTGATGCTGCTGCGCCTGGCCCAGAGCGATCAGCCGCGCGCCGCGCGGCTCTGGAACTTCGCCCGCCGCTGGGTCGAGCGCCGGGCGATCCCGCAGCGCAGGGAAGACCTCGCCCCGCTCGCCTGACGGCTGCGTTGACTGGGCGGGTTTGCCCTGGGCCGCTTGCCGTCCCTGCCCTGGAGCGGCCGAAGCGCTCTATTCGGGCAGGGCGTAGGCGATGAGCTGATCGGATGCCGTGTTGAGGAAGCGGGGGTGTCCGCTCGCGGGGATGAGCACGAACTGCCGGCCGCTGCGCGGCGACCGATAGGTCATCGGGTTGCCATGGCCGGTGGTCGGCAGGCGGGTTTCCCACACCAGCTTGCCCGTCCGGAGATCATAGGCACGGAAGGCCGGCTCCTGCGTCGCCGCGATGAAGACGAGGCCGGAGCGGGTGACCATCGAGCCGCCCAGCGTCGGCGTGCCTACCACGAAGGGCACGCCCGTCGCGATGTTGAACGGGCCGGTGTTGCGCGCGCGTCCCACCGGGTGTCGCCACATCATGGCGCGCTTGCCGAGGTCGATCGCCGCGATCTCCGAATAGGGCGGCTGGCTGCACGGGATCTTGAGCGGGGACATGAACGGCTCGACCTTGGCCGCATAGGGCGTGCCGGTCTGCGACCAGCGCGAACTGTTGATCGCGACGCGGCCGGCGACGAATTGCTGATATTCCTTCGGATCGGCATCGGCGCGGCGGACGAGCCGGTTGTACATCGGGAAATGGTTGACGTTGGCGACCATGATCCGGCGCTCGGGATCGATCGATATGCCCGACCAGGTCGACCCTCCCCACATGCCCGGGAAGATGATGCTGGGCTTGTCCGTCCCGACCGGGGTGAAGTCGCCGTCGTAGCGGGCCTGCCTGAAGCGGATGCGGCACCAGATCTGGTCGAACGGGGTGATGCCCCACATGCGGGCCTCGCTGAGCCTGGGCCCGGCGAGCGAGGGCATGCCGACCGGATAGGGCTGGGTCGGCGACAGGCTCTCGCCCGGCGCGGCGCCCTGCGGCACGGCGCGCTCGACCGTCTCGACCAGCGGCTTGCCGGTCTCGCGGTCGAGCACGAAGAACTGGCCGCGCTTGGTCGGCTGGATCAGCGCGGGGCGCAGGCCCCGGGCGGTGGGGAAGTCGACCAGGCTGGCGGGGGCAGGCAGGTCATAGTCCCAGACGTCGAGATGGGTGGTCTGGTAGTGCCAGCGCTCCTTGCCGGTCTCGACGTCGAGGGCGACGACCGAGCTGCCGTAGCGGCGCATCTCGGGCGTGCGGTGCGACATGACATAGTCGGGCGTCGGGTTGCCGAGCGGGACGAAGGCGAGGCCGAGCCTGTCGTCGCCCGAGATGGGCGGCCAGGCATTGGGGGTGCCGCGGGTATAGGTCTCGCCCGCCGGGGGAAGCCCCTGCCGGTCGGGACGGCCCATGTCCCAGGCCCAGGCGAGCCTGCCGGTCACCGCGTCGAACGCCCGGATCACCCCCGACGGCTCGTTGACCGCCTGGCCGTCGAGCACGCAGCCGCCGACGATCAGCTTGTCGCGCACCAGCGCGGCGGGCGAGGTCTGGTAATAATAGCCCTTGGGGACGCCGCCCATGCCGTCGAGCAGGCTCACCTCGCCATTGTTCCCGAAGTCCCGGCAGCGTTGGCCGCCATGCGCGTCGAGCGCGAACAGGCGGTTGTCATAGGTGGTGAGGATGATCCGCTCGGCGCACGGGCCGCTGATGCCGGGCTGGCGATGATAGGTCACGCCCCGGCATTGGGTCATCTTGAGGCCGTCGACGTTCAGCTTCGGATCGAAGGCCCATCTGGTCTTTCCGCTATCGGGGTCGATGGCGATGACGGCATTGTCCATGTTGCAGGTGTAGAGGGTGTCACCGACCATCAGCGGGGTCGCCTCGATGGTGCCGGCGAGGCCCTTGGGCGGCATGCCGAGATGGGCGGTCCAGGCGACCTGGAGCTTGCCGATATTGGCCGGGGTGATCTGGTCGAGCGGGGAGAAGCGATCGGCGCCCACCGTGCGGCCGATATGGTGCCATTCGCCGTCGGCGACACCGGCGGCCGTCGAAGCGGCCAGCGGCAGGGAAGCGTTGCCGTGCGATCCCGTCAGGACCAGGCTGATGCTTGCGAGCAGGGCCGCGGCGGCCGTCGCCGTCGCCGCGATCCGGGCGGTGCGGGCTCCGGGCCGCCAGCGGATCAGCGCGAGGACGATGCCCATGCCGGTCAGCAGGCCGAGCCGGGGCAGCAGCGCCCAGCCGTCGAGGCCCGCCTCCCACAGCGCCCAGCCGAGGGTTCCGAGCCAGACGAGCAGGAACAGCCAAGCGCCGCGCGCCCGGCCCCGCCACAGATCGACGGCGGCGGCGACCAGCAGCACGCCCGCCACCAGATAATAGGTCGACCCGCCCAGCGTCAGCAGATAGGCGCCGGGCAGCGCCATCCCCATGCCCGCCAGCAACGATATCCCCGCGAACGCGCGTTCCAGCATGCGCCTGGCCCCGATCCCGCTCTTCTCGTCGTTCACCATGCCCCTCCTCGAATGGGGGCACTTCGTCACGGGCCGGCCTTTTCCGCCAGCCCACACATGCCGGGTTCAAATCCGCTGTCGCTCGTAGACAAGCGCGTCGTTCCGCCGGTGGGGGAAATTGACCGGGGAAGCCATCATTCCTGCCCCTCGCCGCGCCGCCCGGGCCGGCGCTTTGGACGTGCGCGGCACCACGGTATCGCCGCGAGGAAAGGAGAGGGGATATGTTCGACAATCGCGATTGGCTGGCCCGGCATGTCGAGGAGGCGATCGATCCGGACCTTCCGATCATCGATGCCCATCATCATTGCTACGCCGTTCCGCCCAAGCCGATCTTCCCGAGCTATCCCGTCGATGCCCTGCTCGCGGACAAGACCGGTACGGGGCACAACATCGTCGCGACGGTCTATGTCGATTCGCAGATCACCTTCCGGAGCGACGGGCCCGAGCATCTGCGCACGGTGGGCGGAACCGACCATGCCGAGGCGATCGCGCAGGAGGGGATCAGGCGGGGCGGCCGCAACGCGGGCGTATGCGCCGCGATCGTCGGCCATGCACCGCTGGCGACGGGAGCGCGGGTGCGCGAGGTGCTGGAAGCGCACAAGCTGGCGTCACCCGACCATTTCCGCGGCATCCGTGTCCGCACCGCCTATGACCCCGACGCTCCGTTCAACGAGGACGGCTATCCCGGCATGCTCGGCGAGGCGCGCTTCCGCGAGGGATTCGCCGAGCTGGCCCCGCTGGGCCTCAGCTTCGATGCATGGCTGCTCCATCCCCAGATCGGCGAACTGGTCGATCTGGCCCGCGCCTTTCCCGAGACCGGCATCATCCTCAACCATATCGCCTCGCCCATCCAGATCGGGCGTTTCGTGGGCAAGCCCGCGGAGGTGTTCGCCGACTGGGCGGCCGCGATGGCCGACCTTGCGACCTGCCCCAATGTCTTCGTGAAGATCGGCGCCCTCAACATGACCTTCACCGGCCTGTCCTTCATCGGTCGCGATCGCCCGCCGACCTCCGAGGAACTGGCCGAGAAGCAGCGCGACTATGTCCTGCGCACGATCGACATCTTCGGCCCGGACCGCGCGATGTTCGAGAGCAATTTCCCGGTGGACATGCTGGGCGTATCCTATGGGGTGCTCTGGAACGGCTTCAAGCGCATGGTGAAGGACTTCAGCGAGAGCGAGAAAGTCGCGCTCTTCCACGACACGGCGGCCAGGGCCTATCGCATCTGACCTGCCGGCCTGGAATATTCTAGGCCGGCCGATCTCGACCGGCCGAAGGCCCCGTCAGCCCGAACTGCTCGAAGCCGAAGACATGACGTTCGTCGGAGGGGAAGGCGGCATAGGCGGTCATGCGCCCATCCTCGTAGCGGAAATGCCAGGTCTGGCGGATCATCGGCGTGGCCGCGGCGAAGGCGGCGGGATCGAGCAGCGCGACGTTGGCGCGGCGGGCGGGGTCGCGGACCGAGAGGTAGCGGATCGCCTGGGTCGCGATGCCCCGCGCCGCGCCGGCGAAGGCCTGGCAGGCGGCATAGTCGTCGGGATCGGTCCAGGCCGCCGCTGACGCCGCATAGGGCGGCTCGGACAGGTCGAGCAGCCGGGCCGCCCGCACCGGCACGGTGAAGGCCGAATGCTCGACGACGGTCGTCGGCGGCCGGAAGCCCGGCGAGCGCGAGAAGAACAGCAGGCGCCAATAGGCGGTCTCGGCGACCGCCGTCGCGACATGTTCGGCGGCGTAGAAGATGCCGGGGCGCTCGCCCGCCCGGCGGAAGCGCGACGGCTTCTTGTGGCCGTAGCGGAACGGCGTCGCGAGCAGGTAATGGAGCCCGCGCGCGGCCGGCGGCAGCACCGGCTTCACCGTCTCGACCAGTTCCTCCAGCAGCGCCTGGTCCTCGGCATTGGCGGCGAGCCGGTTGGTCGAGATGCGGTGCTGCGCCTCGACCAGACGCCACAGCGTCGCGTCATAGGCGCGGAACCGTTCGGCGCTCGGTGGTGGCGGATCAGATCTGGGCGCGATGGTCGTCGACATAGTCCGCCACGTCGTTCAGCCCGCGCACCGTCCGGATCAGGTCGATCGGGCGGCCGTCGAGGTCGAGGTTCGCGGTCCTGAGCCAGGAGATCGACGCCAGGTCGTCGCTGCCCATCAGCGCGTCGAGGCTGCGGAACAGGCGGACCAGATATTGGCCGAGCTCGAACGCCTTGCTCGACCGGTCGAGCCGGAAGCCGCCCGAGCGCAGCCGCGAGGCGGTCGCCGGCGACAGGCCCAGGATCGCGCCCAACTGCTCGTTGGTCAGCTTCCAGCAGCCAGCGACCCGCGCGATCGCTTCGGACAGCACCCGGCCCTGGTCGGCGGCGCGGTCGGGAAGGGCGGTGGCCATGATCGTTCCTCTGAACAATATAGACTGATATCCATCATAGGAACGAATGGCCTTCTTTGCAAGGGAAGGCCGGGGCGCCTCAGTCCCCCTCCCGTCGTTCCCCCTCCGCCTCGGCGAGCAGCCAGTCGCGGAAGGAACGGAAGCGGCGGTTGGCGAGGCGTTCGGGCGGGTAGACCAGATAATAGGCCTCGCGGCCCGACACCGGCCGGTCGGACAGCCGCACCAGCGCGCCCGATGCCAGCTCGGGCTCGATCAGGAAGGTCGGGACCAGCGCGGCGCCGCTGCCCGCCGCGGCGGCCTGCGCCAGCATCAGGAAATGCTCGAAGCTCGGTTCGGGGGTGAGCGGCGGGGCGTCGACCCCGGTCGCCGCGAACCAGCGCTGCCAGGCATGGGGACGGGTCGTCAGGTGGAGCAGCGGCAGGCCGAGCAGCGCGGCGGGGTCGCCGCCGGCGATCCGGTCGCGCAGCGCCGGTGCCGCGACGGGGAGGGCGCGCTCGCGGAACAGCAGGTCGTGGGTCGCGCCGGGCCAGTCGGGCAGGCCGAAATGGATCGCCGCGTCATAGCCCGAGGCGGCAATGTCGAACCGGTCGGACCGCGCGGCGAAGTTGACGACCAGGTCGGCCTGCCGCGCCGTCAGCCCCGGCAAACGCGGCGCCAGCCAGCGCATGCCGAAGCTCGGCAATGTTGCGATCGTGATCGCGCCGCGCTCGGTCCGGTCGATCATCTGCGCGGTCGCCTGGCGGATGCGCTGCAGCGCGGGTTCGATCGCGTCCCGATAGGCGGCGCCGTCGGCGGTCAGCGCGACGCGGCGGCCGGTCCGTTCGAACAGCCGCACCCCCAGCCAGTCCTCAAGCAGTGCGACCTGCCGGCTCACCGCGCTCTGGGTCAGCCCGACCTCCGCTCCCGCGCGCGAGAAATGGCCGTGGCGGGCCGCCGCCGCGAAGGCATGCAGCGCCGCCATCGGCGGAAGCAGGCGGCGGGCGACGTCGGTGCGGTCCGTCATGATCTTCATTCCCAATCAGCATCAACAGATGCGGCTTATCCCTTTTACATCACCGGAAATGCGTGGCTAGGGACGTGTCCGCACAGGAGATAATATGCTGGATGTTCATCAATCTCCGGGCCGGGCGCTGCTGGCCTCCCGGCTCGGCGACCGGACCGCGGCGCTGCTCGCCACGCTCGACCTCGACGAGGCGCTGGCCCATCGCGCGGACGGGGGGGCGGTGTCGCGCATCTGCTTCGCGGCGGCGCTCAACGCGCTGCTGTTCGACGACCTCCTCGCACGGGTGCCGACCGGCGCCGCCTTCGTCGCTGACCAGCGCGCCCGGGGCGAGCGCATCCGCTTCGATCATGGCGCGCTGCGCACGATCCGCTTTCCGTTCGGAGGAACCGGCGCGCTCCCCGCCGGGCAGGACGCCTTCGCCCGCATCCTCGGCCCGCTCGGCTATGCCGTCGCGGGCACCTATCCGCTGCCCCGGCTGAAGATGACGGGACGGGCCTGGGCGCAGCGCGACATGCCGGAGGGATTGCCGCAATTCTTCGTCAGCGAGCTGCATGTCGAGCGCTTCGACGCCGATTTCGCGGCGGCGGCGCAGCGCGTGTTCGGCGACAGCCGCGACCCGCTCGCCCCCGCGACGGTCGCGGTGCTCGATCGCTTCGCGCGCGACGGAGCGGTGTCGATGGAGGAGGCGGTCGCCGCGCTGCCGGCGGTGGCGGCGGCCTTCGATCGCCAGCATGGCGACCCGGACCTTGCCGACTATGCGCTGCTGCTCGACCGGTCGGCCGAGGCGGCGTGGATCGCGACCGAGGGCAATGCCTTCAACCACGCGACCAGCCGCGTGCCCGACGTCGCGGCGGAGGCCGAACGGCAGCGGGCGCTCGGCCGGCCGATCAAGGATCGGGTCGAGGTCTCGTCGACCGGCCGGGTGCGCCAGACCGCCTTCCGCGCCGACCCGGTGGAACGGCGCTTCCGCGACGGCGCCGCGACGGTCGTCCGCGCGGTGCCCGGCTCCTTCTACGAGATCATCAGCCGCGACAGCGACCCGGCGACGGGCCGGCTCGATCTCGGCTTCGACAGCGGCAACGCCACCGGCATCTTCGCTATGACCCGCGCGGCGTGACCGGGGAGGCCGCGCGCCGGGCCTGGCCGGCGCGGCGCGGGAAGACCATGCTGAAGCAGGCGCCGCCGTCGACCGTCGCGTAGCTCGCCGTGCCGCCATGCGCCTGCGCGATCGCCAGCACGACGGCGAGGCCGAGGCCGCTGCCCTTCAGCGGCCCCTCATGGTCCATGTAGCGGCGGAACGGCTCGAACGCATAGGGCGCGAAGTCGGGGGTCAGTCCGGGGCCGCGATCGGCGACGTCGATGCGGACCTGGTCGCGGTCGCGCTTCAGCCGGATCAGCACCCGGGCGGGATGGGCGTGGCGCTTCACATTTTCGAGCAGCGCCATGATCGCCTGGCGGATGCGGGCCGGGTCGACCTCGCACCGGCAGGGCGCCAGATCCGCCTCGACGGTGAAGCCGGCCGCTTCCAGCCCCGGCTGCATCAGGCGGACCACCGCCTCCACCTCCTCGGACAGGTCGAGCGGCTGGAGGCGGACGTCGAGCCGGCCGCCCTCGAACAGGCTGACGGTGCGCAGGTCCTCGATCAGCCGGGTCAGCGCCTCGACCTGGGTGACGAGCGACCGGAGCAGCGGCGGATCGGGCTGGAACACGCCGTCGGCAAGACCCTGGAGCCGCCCGCTCAATATGGTGACGGGGGTGCGCAGCTCGTGCGCGATCGAGGCGTTCCATCGCATCACCGCCTGCGACGCGCGTTCGAGCCGTTCGGCGAGCAGGTTGAAGTCGTCGACCAGCGTCGCCGCCTCGGACAGCGACCGGTCGCCGGCCTCGGCGCGGACCTCCAGGTCGCCGTCGGCGATGCGGCGCGCGCTACGGGCGACCGAGACGAGCGGCGCCACGATCCGCCGCGCCAGCCGCAGCGCGGCGATCACGGTGATCCCCGCCGCCGCCAGGCACAGCGCCAGGATCACCATCCATTCGATCTGCGACGGCATCCAGTGCTGCGTCATCGGCAGCAGGTGCGGCGCCATGCGGATGACGACGCCGTAGAAGACGTAGAGCCCGGTGATCGTCAGCAGCACCGAAGCGATCGTCGCCACCACCATCGACAGGACGATCTGCCGCCCGAGCCCGCCGATGCCGGCCATCAGCCGAGGTCCGCCAGGCGGAAGCCGACGCCGCGCACATTGTTGACGAAGCCGGTCGCCCCGGCATCCTCCAGCTTGCGCCGCAGCTTGCTGAGATGGGTGTCGACGGTGCGTTCGAGCGCCTCGCCGCCGGGCAGGCACGCGTCGAGCAGCTCCCCGCGCGAGAAGGCCCGCTTCGGCGCCCGCGCCATATGGGCGAGGATGCGGAACTCGGTGAGGGTCAGCGGCAGGGCATGGCGCTCCGGCTCGTCGCCGGTGATGACGCTGGCGAGATGGCTGTCGAGGTCGACTTCGATCGGCCCCACCCGCAGCATGGTGCCGCCGCCGCCGCCCGCCCGGCGCAGCACCGCACGGGCACGCGCCGCCACCTCGACCGCGTTGAACGGCTTGACCACATAATCGTCGGCGCCGATGCGCAGCGCCTGCAGCTTGTCGATGTCCTGGTCGAGCGCGGTGAGCATGATCACCGGCGTATCGCCGCGCCGCCGCAGCTCCGCCAGCACCTCCCAGCCGTTGACCCGCGGCATCTGCACGTCGAGCATGACGAGATCGGGCTTGAGCGCGAGATGGAGGTCGAGCGCGGTGCGCCCGTCGGCGGCACGGACGGTGCGGAAGCCCTCGCGCTCCAGATAGGCGGCGATGACTTCGGCGATTTCGGGCTCGTCCTCGGCCACAAGGATCAGCGCGTTGGTCAATTCTGCTTCTCTCCCCGACACGCCTGATAATCCATTCGCCCCGTCGAAAGCCATGCGCCTCCACATTATCTCCACATTACCTACACAAATATTCGACGCGGGCGGTGCAAAGGCCCATCGCGTAGATTGTCCTGGATCCGGTTCGATGAAGATGTTCGATGTGAGGCGCCGCAGGGCGCCGTTGCTTTGCGTCGCGGCGATGCTCGCGCTTGCCGCCTGTGGCGAAAAGCCGCAGGGCCCGCCGCCCGCGCCCGAGGTGTCGGTGGTGAAGATCGCCCCCGCGGCGGTGTCGATCGCCGACGAGCTGCCCGGCCGGGTCGTCGCCTTCCGCGTCGCCGAGATTCGTCCGCAGGTGAGCGGGATCGTCCAGCGCCGCCTGTTCGAGCAGGGCAGCGAAGTGCGCGCCGGCCAGCCGCTGTTCCAGATCGATCCGTCGCCGTTCCGCGCCGACGCGGGCAGCGCCGCCGCGAGCGTGCGCCGCGCCGAGGCGACCCTCGCCCGCGCGAAGGTGCAGGAGGACCGGCTCGCCCCGCTGGTCAAGAGCGACGCGATCAGCGGCCAGGCCTATGACGACGCCGTCGCCGCGCGCCGGCAGGCGGCCGCCGACCTCGCCCAGACCCGCGCCGACCTCGAACGGCGCCGGGTCGACCTCGGCTTCGCGACGATCCGCTCGCCGATCAGCGGCCGGATCGACCAGGCCGTGCTGACCGAGGGCGCGCTCGCCAATGCGGGCGACGCCAATCCGCTCGCCACCGTGCAGCAGATCGACCGCGTCTATGTCGACGTGCGCCAGCCGGCGACCCGGCTCGATGCGCTGCGCGACGCGGCGCGCGCCGGCGCCGCCGACCAGGGCGCGCCGGTCGAGATCGTCTCGGGCACCGGCCGGGTCTACCCGGTCAAGGGCCGGCTGCTGTTCTCGGGCATCAGCGTCGATCCCGGCACCGGCGAGGTGATTGCGCGGGTCGAGGTGCCGAACGGCGACCGGACGCTGCTGCCCGGCATGTTCGTCCGCGCCCGGCTGCCGCGCCTCGCCCTGCCGAGCGCGATCATGGTGCCGCTCCAGGCGGTCGCCCATGGCGGCTCCGGCGACACCACGGTCAAGATCGTCGACGCGCAGAACAAGGTGCAGGACCGCAAGGTCGTGCTCGGCGACGAGAAGGACGGGCAGGTCATCGTCCACGAAGGGCTGAAGCCCGGCGACCGGGTGCTGGTCGAGGGCCAGGACCGGGTGCAGTCGGGCGCGGTCGTCAAGCCGATGCCGTGGCGCCGGGCCGCGGCGCGCTGAGATAGGCCGGACCCATGCCCCGTTTCTTCATCGACCGACCGGTCTTCGCCTGGGTGATCGCGATCGTGATCGTCCTGATGGGCCTGATCGCGATCCCGCAATTGCCGATCGAGCGCTATCCGACGATCGCGCCGCCCAGCATCACCATCACCGCCACCTATCCGGGCGCCACGCCGCGGACGATGAACGACAGCGTCGTCGGCCTGATCGAACGCGAGCTGTCGAGCGTGAAGAACCTGCTCTATTTCGAGAGCTCGACCGACACCTCGGGCGTCGCCCAGATCACCGCGACCTTCAAGCCGGGCACCGATCCCGAACTGGCGCAGGTCGACGTGCAGAACCGGCTCAAGACCGCCGAGCCGCGCCTGCCGCAGGTGGTGCGGCAGACCGGCGTCTTCGTCGAGGCGGCCTCGTCGGGCTTCCTGGTGATGATCGCGATCGAGTCGAAGGACCCGCACGTCGATCCGGGCGTGCTCGGCGACTATGCGGCGCGCAACGTGTCGGAGGAGCTGAAGCGCGTGCCCGGCGTCGGCCGCGTCCAGCTGTTCACCTCCGAACGGGCGATGCGCGTCTGGATCGATCCCGCCAAGCTGCTCTCCTACAGCCTGACGATGAGCGACGTGAACGCCGCGATCGCCGCCCAGAACGCGCAGATCGCGCCGGGCGCGATCGGCTCCGAGCCGACCGTCGGCGAACAGCGCGTGACGATCCCGCTGACCGTCGACGGCCAGCTCCAGACGCCCGAGGAATTCCGGCAGATCGTGCTGCGCGCCAACAGCGACGGATCGTCCGTCCTGCTCGGCGACGTCGCCCGGGTCGAGCTCGCCTCGCAGAGCTTCGCCGCCAGCGCCCGCACCAACGGCCGGCCGACCGCGATCCTCGCCGTCCAGCTTGCGCCGGGCGCCAATGCGGTCGCCACCTCGCGCGGGGTGCTCGAGCGGATGGACGAGCTGTCGAAGTCGATGCCCGACGGCATCTCCTACAGCGTGCCGTTCGACACCGCCCCGTTCGTGAAGATATCGATCGAGAAGGTGGTCGAGACGCTCGCCGAGGCGATGGTGCTCGTCTTCCTCGTCATGTTCCTGTTCCTGCAGAAGTTCCGCTACACGCTGGTCCCCGCGATCGTCGCGCCGATCGCGCTGCTCGGCACCCTGTCGGTGATGCTGGTCGCCGGCTTCTCGGTCAACGTGCTCACCATGTTCGGCATGGTGTTGGCGATTGGCATCATCGTCGACGACGCGATCGTGGTGGTCGAGAATGTCGAGCGGCTGATGGCGGAGGAGGGGCTGTCGCCCCGCGACGCGACCCGCAAGGCGATGCGCGAGATCACCGGCGCGATCATCGGCATCACCCTGGTGCTGACCGCGGTGTTCATCCCGATGGCCTTCGCCAGCGGATCGGTCGGCGCGATCTATCGGCAGTTCACCATCTCGATGGCGGTGTCGATCCTGTTCTCGGCCTTCCTGGCGCTGTCGCTGACCCCGGCGCTGTGCGCGACGATCCTCAAGCCCGTCCACGGCCATGAGGAGAAGCGCGGCTTCTTCGGCTGGTTCGACCGCAAGTTCGACGCGCTCGCCGGCGGCTATCAGGGCTGGATCGCGCGGCTGCTCAAGCGGACCGGCCGGATGATGGCGTCGTTCGCGGTGGTGCTGGTGCTGCTCGGCGTCGGCTTCATGAACCTGCCGTCGGCCTTCCTGCCGGAGGAGGACCAAGGCTTCTACATCACCGCCTTCCAGATGCCGGCCGACGCCACCATCTCGCGCACCAGCGAGGCGGTCTCGGTGCTCGAACGGCACAACAAGAGCCGCCCGGCGGTGCGCGACACGACGGCGGTGCAGGGCTTCGGCTTCTCCGGCTCGGGCGCGAACGCGGCGCTGGTCTTCACCATGCTCAAGGATTGGAAGGACCGCGACGGCGCGACCGCGCAGAGCGAGGTGGCGTCGGCCCAGCAGGCGACCGGCGCGATCCGCGAAGGCGTGGTGATGAGCCTGCTGCCGCCGTCGATCGAGGGCCTCGGCAACTCGTCGGGCTTCTCGCTGCGCCTTCAGGACCGCGCCGGCAAGGGCGATGCCGCGCTGGCGGCAGCGCAGGGCCAGCTCCTCGGCCTCGCCGCGCAGAGCAAGGTGCTCCAGGGCGTCTATCCCGAGGGCCTGCCGCCCGGCAGCAGCGTCAAGCTGGAGATCGACCGCCGCAAGGCGCAGACGCTCGGCGTCTCGTTCAGCGACATCGCCTCGACGCTGAGCGGCGCGATCGGATCGACCTACATCAACGACTTCCCCAACCGCGGGCGGCTCCAGCAGGTGATCGTCCAGGCCGAGGCGGCGTCGCGGATGAAGCTCGACGACGTGCTCAACCTCTACGTCCGCAACGCGGCCGGCGATCCGGTGCGGCTGGGCGAGGTGGTGAATCCGCACTGGGAGGTCACCCCGCTCCAGCTCGTCCGCTACAACGGCTATCCGACGATGCGCATCTCCGGCTCGGCGGCGCCCGGTTATTCGAGCGGCGCGGCGATGAAGGAGATGGAGCGGCTCGCGGCCGAGCTTCCGCCCGGCTTCGCGATCGAATGGACCGGCCAGTCGCTGCAGGAGAAGCAGGCCGGCGACGAGGCGCTGATGCTGCTCGGCCTGTCGATGTTCGTCGTCTTCCTGGTGCTCGCGGCGCTCTACGAGAGCTGGGCGATCCCGCTGTCGGTGATCATGGTGGTGCCGCTCGGCCTGCTCGGCGCGCTCGCGGCGGTGATGGTCGCGGGGCTGTCGAACGACGTGTTCTTCAAGGTGGGGCTGATCACCATCATCGGCCTCAGCGCCAAGAACGCGATCCTGATCGTCGAGTTCGCCAAGGCGGCGCGCGACGAGGGGATGTCGACGATCGAGGCGACGATCCACGCCGCCCGGCTGCGCCTGCGCCCGATCATCATGACCAGCCTCGCCTTCACGCTGGGCGTCATGCCGCTGATGCTGGCGACGGGGGCGAGCAAGGAGACGCAGCGGGCGATCGGCACCGGCGTGTTCGGCGGGATGATCAGCGCGACGCTGCTGGCGATCTTCTTCGTGCCGGTCTTCTTCGTGGTGATGATGAAGCTGGTCGAGCGCTACAAGAAGCGCAAGCCGGCGGTGGAGGAATGAGCATGCGCAGGATCGCCATGCTGGCGCTGCTGATGACCAGCGCCTGTTCGATGAACCCGCGGCTCGATATCCCGAAGCCGCCGGTCGCGACCCACTATCCCGACGCGACGGCGGCGGAGCCGGCGAGCGCCGCCGCGATCGACTGGCGGACGATGTTCGGCGACCCGCGCCTCCAGGCGCTCGTCGACCTGGCGCTGGCCAACAATCGCGACCTGCGTGTCTCGACGCTCAACGTCGAGGCGGCGCGCGCCCAGTTCCGGGTGGCGCGCGGGGCGATGCTGCCGCAGGTCGACGCCAACGGCTCCTATACCCGCCAGCGCATCCCGACGAGCACGGCGTCGGCGGGGATCGGCGGGGCGACCGGCGGCGGCACCGGCGCGGGCGCGCCGAGCGGGTTCGAGTTCGGCCAATATTCGGCCAATGCCGCGCTCACCAGCTTCGAGATCGACCTGTTCGGCCGGCTCCGCTCGCAGAGCCAGGCGGCGTTCGAGCGCTATCTGGCGAGCGACGAGGGCCGCCGTTCGGCGCGGATCGCGCTGATCGGGTCGGTGGTCGACGCCTATCTGGCCGAACGGCTCGCCGCCGAGCAGCTCGCGCTGACCGAGCGGACGATGGCCGACTGGAACAGCTCGCTCGACATCACCCGCCGCCAGCACGAGGCGAAGCAGGTCAGCGGGCTCGAACTGGCGCAGGCCGAGGGGCAGGTCCAGCAGGCGGCGGCCGACCTCGCCGCCGGCCAGCGGGCGCTGGCGCAGGCGGGCAACGCTCTGCAACTGCTGGTCGGCGCGCCGATCCCGGCGGACCTGCCGGCGCCGATCCCGCTCGCCGACCAGCCGATCATGACCCAGCTTCCGGCCGGGCTGCCGTCCGACCTGATCGCCAACCGGCCCGACATCCGTCAGGCCGAGCGCGAGCTGGTCGCCGCCAATGCCGATGTCGGTGCGGCGCGCGCGGCCTTCTTCCCGCGCCTGTCGCTGACCGGGCTGTTCGGCTTCACCAGCCTGGCGTTCGACGACCTGTTCAAGGGCGACAATCGCAGCTGGTCCTTCACCCCGCAGATCAGCCAGCCGATCTTCCGGGGCGGCAGCCTGCGCGGCGAGCTGCGGCTCGCCAAGGTGCAGAAGTCGATCGCGATCGCCAATTACGAGAAGGCGATCCAGACCGGCTTCCGCGAGGTCGCCGACGGTCTGGCCGGCCGCGCCACTTTTGCGCGCCAGCTCGATGCCCAGCGCAAGGCGGTCGATGCCGCCGAGCGGCGCGCGCGGCTGTCCGACATGCGCTACCGCGTCGGCTTCGACAGCCGGCTCGAGCTGCTCGACGCGCAGCGCAGCGAATATGCGGCGCAGCAGGCGATGCTGGAACTGCGGCGGCAGGAGCTGTCCAGCGCGACCGGGCTCTACCGGGCGCTGGGCGGCGGGGACGAGGACCGGACGCCGCGCAAATAGCGGCGCGTCGTCTCTCAGCGTACCTTGAGGCCCAGTTCGCCGAGCAACTGGCCGGCCTGCTCGCGCGAGATGGTCGCGCCGCGGAACAGGGTGGCGTCGAACAGCCGCAGCCCGCCCAGGTCCGCGCCGCGCAGGTCGGCGTCGTCGAACCGCGACCCGGCCATGTTCGCGTCGCGCAGGCTGCAATCCTCGAACTGCGTCGCGCGGAAATCGCCTTCGCGCAGGTCGGCCTGGCTCAGGTCGACCTTGACCAGCCGCTGCTTGCGGAAGGAGATGCCGGGCAGCCTGGCGTTGATCAGCAGCGTCTCCTCGAAACGGATGTCGATGGTCCGGGCGTCGGACAGGTCGGCGCCGGTCAACTTGCACCGCTCGAATTTCGCGGCGGTCAGGACCGCGCGCCGCAGCACGCAGTTGTTGAAGTCGCTGGCGGTGAAGCGCGCCTCGCCGAGCTGGGCGCCGGTGAATTGCGCGAAGGCGCCGCGGCAGGAAAGCCATTGGGTTTCCTCCAGCTTCGCGCCGGAGAGGTCGGTGCGGCGCAGGCTGCAGCGCTCGAAGGTCCAGCCCGACAGGTCGAGTCCGGAAAGATCGGCCTCCTCGAGATCGCAGTCGACGAGATGCTGATGGGGCGATGCCGCCCGCAGCCGCTCGACATCGGCGCGGGCGAGGGGCTGGTCGCGGATCGCGCGATCGGAAAACAGGTCGTCCATCGGCATTCGTTAGCGCGCTTTTCGTGGCGGCTTCAATCGACGCGCTCGCCAGAGCGCGTCGAAAGCCCTATCGGCGGCGCGACTCGGGAGCAGATGGCGATGAAGGCACGTGAACTGATCGGAACGGCCCAGGTGCCGGGGGGCGAGCCGCTGCGGCTGTTCCGGCGCGGCGACGATTTCATGATCGTGCTCGACCGCAACGAGCTGATGAGCAGCCGGATGAGCGGATCGGAGGAGGCGCTGGCGCTGATGACGATCGAGCGGCTCGGCGGCGGGGCGGGCGCGCCGCACCTGCTGATCGGCGGCTATGGCATGGGCTTCACCCTGCGCGCGGCGCTGGGCGCGCTGCCGGCGACGGCGCGGATCACCGTGGCCGAGCTGGTGCCCGAGATCATCCACTGGGCGCGCGGGCCGATGGCCGAGCTGGCGGCCGGCTGCCTCGACGACAAGCGGGTGACGATCGTCGAGAGCGACGTCGCCGAGGTGATCCAGGCCGGCCCCCGCAGCTATGACGCGATCCTGCTCGACGTCGACAACGGCCCCGACGGCCTCGTCCGCGACGCCAACGGATGGCTCTATTCGGCGCGCGGCCTCGCGGCGGCGCGGGCGGCGCTGAAGCCGGGCGGGGTGCTCGCGGTCTGGTCGGCGGCGCCCGACGCGGCCTTCGTCCGCCGCCTGCGCAGCGCCGGCTTCCGGGTCGACGAGGTCGCCGTCCGCGCGCGCAGCAACGGCAAGGGACCGCGCCACGTCATCTGGTTCGCGACGCCGGCCTGATCTTTACTGGTCGATGTCGCGCCGCGCGGTTTCCGGCAGCGCGACCAGCCCGATCACGACTGTCGCCGCCGCGACGATGATCGGATACCAGAGCCCGTAATAGATATCCCCGGTCGCCGCGACCATCGCGAAGACGATCGTCGGCAGGAAGCCGCCGAACCAGCCATTGCCGATATGGTAGGGCAGCGACATCGACGTATAGCGGATGCGGCTGGGGAACAGCTCGACCAGCAGCGCCGCGATCGGGCCGTAGACCATCGTCACCAGCAGCACGAGCACGGTCAGGATCGCCACCACCATCACTGTGTCGATCGCCGCCGGATCGGCCGAAGCGGGGTAGCCGGCGGCCTTCAGCGCGGCGCCGGTCTCTTCCTGGAACGCCGCGATCGCCTCCTTGCGCGCCGCGCCGAAGACGGTGGCGGGGTCGGGCGCGGCGATCGTCCGCTCGCCGATCCGCACCTGCGCGATCGTGCCCGCCGGTGCCTCGACATTGGCGTAGCTGACCCCGCCCTTGGCGAGGAACGCCTTGACGATGTCGCAGCTCCGGCTGTCGAACCGGTTCTTGCCGATCGGATCGAACTGGACCGAGCAGTCGTCGCCATGGGCGACCACCGCGACCGGCGCGATCGCCTGGGCATGGGCCAGGGCGGGGTTGGCGGCGACGGTCAGCGCGCTGAACAGCGGGAAATAGCCGATCGCGGCGAGCGCGCAGCCCGTCAGGATGATCGGCTTGCGCCCGATCCGGTCCGACAGCCAGCCGAAGAAGACAAAGGCGGGCGTCGCGATGGCGAGTGCGATCGCGGTCAGGACGTTGGTGGTGGCGCCGTCGACCTTGAGTGTCTTCTCCAGGAAGAACAGCGCGTAGAACTGGCCCGTGTACCAGACCACCGCCTGGCCCGCGACCGCGCCGAACAGCGCGACCAGCACCCAGCGCAGGTTGCCCCAGCGGCCGAACGCCTCGGTCAGCGGGGCCTTGGAGGTCTTGCCCTCGTCCTTCATCTTCTGGAAGACGGGGCTTTCGGCCAGCTGCAGGCGAATCCACATCGACACCAGCAGCAGGATCATCGAGACGAGGAAGGGCACCCGCCAGCCCCAGTCGGCGAAGCCGTCCTCACCCATCAGCCGGCGCACCCCGATCACCACCAGCAGCGCCGCGAACAGGCCGAGCGTCGCGGTGGTCTGGATCCAGCTGGTATAGAGGCCGCGCCGGTTGTTGGGCGCATGTTCGGCGACATAGGTCGCCGCCCCGCCATATTCGCCGCCGAGCGCCAGCCCCTGGAGCAGCCGCAGCCCGACCAGGATGACGGGCGCCGCGACGCCGATCTGGGCATAGGAGGGCAGCAGGCCGACCGCGAAGGTCGACAGGCCCATGATCGCCATCGTCACCAGGAAGGTGTTCTTGCGGCCGACCAGGTCGCCGATCCGCCCGAAGACGAGCGCGCCGAACGGCCGCACCGCGAAGCCCGCCGCGAAGGCGGCCAGCGCCAGGATGAAGCCGGTCGTCTCGTTGACGCCCGAGAAGAACTGGCTGCTGATGAAGGTGGCGAGCAGGCCGTAGAGGTAGAAATCATACCATTCGAACACCGTGCCCAGCGACGAGGCGGCGATCACCAGCTTCTCGTTCTGCGTCGCCCTGTGGTGCTTCGGCAGTTCCGTACCCGACCCGTCCGTCATCGACCTCTCCCCCTGTTTCCGCAGGCGATCGCCTATGGATTTTCGTCATGCTGAACTTGATTCAGCATCCAGAACCGCAACGCCGCGCTTCCTGCTCCAGCGTTGCGGTTCTGGATCCCGGATCAAGTCCGGGATGACGAATGGGGGATACAGGCTCGCGGGCCGGTTGGCGATATCAGCCGAGCGGCGCGCGGCGGGCCGCCGCCTGCGGCCAGCCTTCGGGTTCCGGGAAGACATCGGTGTTGCAGAAGGCGGAGAGCTTGTTGCCCGCCGGATCGCGCAGATAGCCGATATAATAGCTCGGATGATAGCGCGACCGGCGGCCGGGCGCCCCCTCGTCGGTGCCGCCATGGGCGAGACCGGCGGCGTGGGCGCGGTCGACCGCCTCCGGGCCCGGCGCGTGCAGGCCGACCATCGATCCGTTGCCCACCGTCGCGGGCTTGCCGTTCTCGGGGATGCAGACCCAGACCTTGGGCATGTAGATGCCGTCGGCCAGCCCATAGCCGATCCATTTTTCGCTCAGCATGATGCGCTCATGGCCCAGCGCCGCCATCACCGCGTCGTAGAAGGGCAGCACGGCCTCGATCGAGTTCACGCCGATCGTCACATAGCTGATCATCGCGTCGCCTCCTGCCCGCCGATCGCGAAGTCGGCGGCCGCCATCGGGAAGATATTATAGTCGGTGGTCTGGGTGCGCCCCATCACCCGGTAGCGGCGGTCCCGGAATTTCCAGCGGCCGTCCTGCTTGCGGTAATGGTCGCGATAGAGGCCGTAGGACATGGTCTGCCCGGCCTTGGCGTCATGCCGGATCTCGCACATGTACATGCGGCCGTGCGCTTCGTCGTCGCCGATCTCGATGACGGTGTTGAGGATGACGAACTCGAAGAAGTCCATATGGCCGATCGCCTTCGACACGAAGGCGGCGAGGCCGGCCGGGCCGTCGAGGTCGAGCGGGGTTCCGTCCATCCGGTCGACGACGATCCGGGCGCCTTCGCAGAAGATCGACGGCAGCTCGTCCCAGGCGCGGCGCGTGATCATGTCGGCATAGGCGGCCTGCAACCGCCTGATCGCGATATAGTCGATGCTTTCCTGGTCCAGACTGACGCTCATCGCGGCCCTCCCCGCCGCGCGCATCGGCCCCGTGGGCGGCGTCGCGGTCGGGAATGTCTAAAACCAATCGCTTGGTTGGTCAATCGGGCGATCAGCCCTCGGCGATGGCGCGAAGCTCCCCGGGCCGGTTGATCGCGATCCGGCGCAGGCTGGGCAGCGCGATGATGCCCGCCCGCTTGAGGCGGGTCAGCGAGCGGCTGACGGTCTCGATCGTCAGGCCCAGTATGTCGCCCATCTGCTGGCGCGACAGCGGCAGGTCGATCGCCGGCCCGTCGTCCGCCCGGTCGGCGATCTCGACGATCAGGCTCGCGACGCGCTCGCAGGCGGACTTGCGGCCGAGCAGCAGCATCCAGTGGCGGGCGCGGTCGAGCTCGGTCAGCGTCCGTTCGAGCAGCGCCTGGCCGATCACGGCATGCTCGCGCGCGAAGCGGTCGAAGGCGGCGCGGCCGAACACGCACAGCGTGGTGTCGGTCAGCGCGGTCGCGCTGTGCGGGCTGTCCTTGCCGAAGGGGCGGCCGATGAAGTCGGACGGATGGACGATGCCGACGATCTGCTCGCGCCCGTCGCCGGTGAGGGTCGACAGCTTGAGCATGCCCGACAGGACGTTGCCGACGGTGACCGCCTCCTCGCCTTCCCACAGCAGCGTCTCTCCGGCGGCGAGGGTGACGCGCCGGCCGAGACGGCTGAGCGCGGTGAGCCCGCTGTCGTCGAGCACGCAGCAGATCGCCGAGCTGCGCACCGGGCAGCCGGCGCAGGAGGCGGGCAGGGCGAACGCCGCCCCTCCGACCGGTGCTTCCCCGACATGCGCATCCCTGTACATCGTCCCGCCTCGCTTTCCTTGGCCGATGATGGCGCGGGCGCGGCCGCGCCGACATACGCAATGTTCCCAAGCGCGCCGTCCTTGTGCATGGAGGGGGGCGCCGTCGCCCAGGAGAAGCCGCCATTCGTCCGTCGTCCCCATCCTCCGCCGGCCTGCGCGTGACCCGGCAGAAGCGGTCGGCGCTGCGGCAGCAGGAGATCGCCGACGCGGCGATCGCGGTGATCGGCGAGCAGGGGCTGGCGGCGGTCACCCACAAGATGGTCGCCGACCGGGCCGGCGTGTCGCTGGCGGCGACGACCTATTATTTCGAGACCAAGAACGACATCGTTGCCGAGGCGTCGAGCCAGCTCCTCCACCATTATGCGGGGTCGCTCGGGCGGTTCGCGGAGCGGCGCCAGGCGGGCCCCGCGTTCGATTTCCGCGCCTTCTTCGTGCGCATCCTCGCCAATGTCGCGGACGGGCACCGCTTCGACACGCTGGCCTGGTGCGAGATCATGCTCGACGCCGCCCGGCGCGACGCCACCCGCCGGCTGGCGCGCTCCTGGTTTGATCGGGTCCACGGCCTGTGGCTCGACATCGCCGCGCTGCTCGGGGTGGCGGACGGCGAGCGGGTGGCGCGATCGGGTCTCGACCTGTGCATCGGGCTGTTCTTCACCATCCTGCCGCTCGCGCTCGACGAGGCGGAAGCGACGGCCTTGCCCTTCGCGGGCCTGCGCGAGCGGCCGGACGCCGTCGATGCGCCCGGACTCGAGCGGATCGCGCCGCGCGAGGGGCGCAAGGCGGCCGAGACCCGGCGGCGCGTCCTCGACGCCGCGATCGACATCATGGCGGCGGAGGGCCCCGGCGGCATCACCTATCGCGCGGTCGCCGATCGGGCCGGGCTGACGCGGGCGGCGCCAACCTATCATTTCCCGACGATCGAGGGGCTGATCGGCGAGGTGCAGGTCGAACTGTTCGAGCGCACCAAGGCGCGCTATCGCGAGGGACTGGCCGGGCTCGACCGCGCCGCGCTCGACGAGGAGCAGCTTGTCCGCCGCACCGCCGCGATCATGCGCCGCGAGGCGTCAGACTTCGGCCTGCTCGGCCTCGCCGACCTCGCGATCCGGCTGGAGGCGGCGCGCCGTCCCGCCTTCCGCCCGATCGTTCGCGCCCATATCGAGGACCAGAACCGCGCCTGGCTCCGCATCCTGCGCCAGCTCGACCCCGAGGGCGCGGCGCCCGCCGGGGCGATGATCCTCCAGGCGCTGTGCATCGGCAAGCTGATCCGCATCGTCGCCACCGGCGGCCGCCGCACCGACCTCGACCGGCTCCGCGAGGAACTGGCCTACGACATCGGCGCGATCCTGTCGGGCACCCACTGGACCGGGTGCTAGACAGCTCCCAATCGTTATTCCCGCGAAAGCGGGAATCCACGGTCACGGAGCATTTCGTCTCTTGCGGACCGCCGTCCATGGATTCCCGCTTTCGCGGGAATGACGATTGGGGAGAGCCGTCCTAGACCGCCTCCGCCTGCCGGTTGAAATCGACCATGATCTCGCCCGATATCTCCTCCAGCGCCGCGCGGACCTGGTCGGTCGTGACGGTGGCGGGGAGGAGCAGCCTGGCCCGGCCGCGGAACAGCGGGGCGCCCGACCAGGCGCTGCCCTCGATCTCGCTGGTGAAGTCCTCGATATTGACCTCCAGCCCGGCGAGCACGGTCGTCACCTCGCGGACGATGCCGGGGCGGTCCTGGCCGACGATCTCGATGCCGAGCGGCTGGCCGCCGCGATCGCCGCCGGGCGCGGCGGCGGGGACCAGCGCGACGCTCAGGCCCTCGGCGTCGATCGCAAGCGCCGCGGCTTCCAGCTCGGCGAGGCGGTCGCCGGGCAGCTCGACCAGCACCGATCCGACATATTTCCCGCCCAGCCGCGCGAGATGGCTTTCGAGCCAGTTGCCGCCCGCCGCATAGACCGCGTCGGCCAGCGCGCGGGTCAGGCCGGGGCGGTCGCTGCCGACGACGGTGAGGATGACGGACTGGTTCATGGGGCCTCTCCGGTGATGATGTCGGGCGCGATGGTGCGCTTTCGGGGCGGCGAGCGCAATGCGGCTGCGGCCGCCGAAAGGTCTATTCGGACCGGGCGAGCGCCCAGTTCACGTCGATCCCGTCGGCCGCGGCGGTGCCGGCGATGACGAGCTGGCGGGTCGCCTGCGGCCGCCCGCGCGAGTCGATCCACAGGCTGTCCTCGATCCCGACCTCGCCGCCGGTGACGCGGAAGCGCCACAGCGCGCCGCCGGCGATCCGCAGCAGCGCGCCGCTGCCGTCGGCCGTCGCCGAGACGTCGACCTCGGGCGCCAGGTGGAAGCGGATCGCATAGTCGGCGCCGTCGCCGCGCGGGCGGCGTCCCTCGGGGATCAGCATGTCCTGCCCGCGCACCTCGCGCCCGCCCGCGCCGATGACGAGGCGGCGGCGATGGCTGAAGCCGAAGCGGCGGACATAGCCGTCGTGGCGCATGTCGATGCTGCTGCCGTGCATGTCCTCCTGCCGCTCGACCTCGACCTCGGTCACGCCCTTGCCGAGCGTGCCGTCGCCATGGATCGCGGTCGAGTTGCTGTCGGCCAGCACCAGCGTCGAATGGGCGGCGGTGCTGCGCAGCGCCTGCGCCAGGTCGGGATGGAGCGCGTTGTTGGCGCCCCGGCCGCCCCCGCAATTGACGATCAGCCGCCACGGCCCGTCCGACATCTCGAAGGCGAGGGTCGAGGCGCAGGCATGGGTCGCGAAGCGCGAGACCGGCGGCGGCGCGGCGTCGGCGACCAGCCGGCTATGGCCGACCGACAGCCGCTGATAGCCCCAGTCGCGCGACTGGCGCAGCGGCCGGGCGCGGACGCCCGACGCGACGACGATCGCGTCGACCCGGCCGCCGTCGATCGGGGCGGCGCCCTGCCAGCTCGACAGGCCGCCGTCGCCCAGGGTGAGGCCCAGCAGCGGCGGCGCGGCGCGGGCGATGGCGTCGCCGATCGGGGCGGGCAGCCGCTGGCCGCGCATCTCGTAATAGCGGCGCAGCATGGCGAGCAGGCCGATCAGGTCCATCTGCTCGACCGGCGAGCGGCTGACGATACCGCCGTCGCCGTGCAGCGCGCCGGCCAGCGCCCGTTCCATGCCCTTCTCGCCATGAAGCTGGCGCGGCTCGCCGCCGGGGATCAGCAGCCCGGCCGCGATCACCCCGGCCCAGGCGGCGACGCGGGGCAGGCCGGGCGCCGCCTTGTCGGCGCTGCGGTCGAGATGCTTGGCGCCGCGGGCGAGCGCGTTGAGCACCGGCGCGCGCAGCTCGTCCGACGACATGATCAGCGGCGCGTGGCAGCCCCAGAACAGGATGCGGCGGCCCCACAGGTCGGGACGCCAGGCGGCTTCGTGGATCTGCTTGCCGAACGCGCCGAGCCAGCGGCCGGTCAGCAGCTCGGCGATCGGCGCGACGCGCTGGCGCGGCCCGGCGGCGTTGAGGTCGCGCAGCCAGGCGAAGCTCTGGAGATGGTCGCTGAACGCCGCCGACATCGCGCGCGGGCGGAAATCATAGCTTTCGATCGCGACGCTTTCGCCCTGCCACAATATCTCGCCGTCGAGCATCGCGCCGCCGAGCCGGACGAGCCCCTCGATCGGGTCGGGCGGCACGTCGTAGAGCTTGAGCGGGTAGCGTCCGCGCAGCCGCAGGCCGTGGACCGGGGTGCGCCAGGCCAGCGCATGGAAGCGGCCGGCGAGGCGCTCGGCGAGCGAATGGCTGCGGTCATGCTCGACGCGGATCAGGCGCCGACCGGGCTCCACACGATCGTCGAAGCCGGACCCGCCCGCGTCGCTCATCCGCCCGCGCTCACGCCTTGCGCAGGCCCGCGATGTTGGCGGCGTATTGGGACGGGCCGCCCCGGAAGGTCGCGGTGCCGGCGACCAGCGCCGTCGCGCCCGCCGCGATCACGCGCGGCGCGGTGTTGGCGTCGACGCCGCCGTCGACCTCCAGGTGGATGTCCTTGCCGCTCTTGTCGATCATCTTGCGGATCGCCTCGATCTTGCGGAGCTGGCTCTCGATGAAGCTCTGTCCGCCGAAGCCGGGATTGACGCTCATCACCAGGACGAGGTCGACGTCCTCCAATATATAATCGAGCATCTTGGCCGGGGTGGCGGGGTTCAGCGAGACGCCGGCCTTCTTGCCCAGCCCCTTGATCCGCTGGATCGTGCGGTGGACGTGCGGGCCCGCCTCGGGATGGACGGTGATGATGTCCGCCCCGGCATTGGCGAAATCCTCGAGGAAGGCGTCGACCGGGGAGATCATCAGGTGGACGTCGAACGGCTTGGTGGTGTGCGGGCGCAGCGCCTTCACCACCGCCGGGCCGATCGTGATGTTCGGCACGAAATGGCCGTCCATCACGTCGACATGGATCCAGTCGGCCCCGGCCGCGTCGATCGCGCGGACCTCCTCGCCCAGCTTGGCGAAGTCGGCGGACAGGATGGACGGCGAGATGAGGACGGGGCTGGTCATGATCGAATCCGATTAGCCGGGTGAAGGTGGAGGGGCAAGGTCGGCCTGCCCAAGTTCCTCCCCTGCGTCGCAGGGGAGGGGGACCACCGAAGGTGGTGGAGGGGTGCGGCGGCGAAGACGCCGCTGTGCGGCGCCCCTCCACCGGCTGGCGCCGGTCCCCCTCCCCGTGCCGGGGAGGATCTTAGGATCGCCGGAAGCGCGCGACGAAGAAGCCGTCGGCGCCGCCGCGATCGGCGAGGGTGCCGGGGCGGACCCGGACGCGGCCGACCTTGTCGGGGGCGAAGCCCTGCGGCAGCTCGTCCGTGGCGACCGGGTCGATCGCCCAGTCGGGATGGCGCGCGGCGAAGCCCTTGGCGATCTGCTCCCCTTCGTCGGCCTCCAGCGAGCAGACCGCGTAGACCAGCCGCCCGCCCGGCGCGACGAGCCCGGCCGCATGGTCGATCAGCCGCGCCTGCAGCTCGGCCGCTTCGGCGACGATGCGGGGACCGGCGCGGTGGAGCACGTCGGGATGGCGGCGGAAGATGCCGGTCGCCGAGCAGGGCGCGTCGAGCAGCACCGCGTCATAGGGCGCGCCCTCGGCGAAGGCCGCCGCGTCGGCGATGCGGGCCTCGGCGGCAAGGCCGGTCCGTTCCAGATTCTCGGCGAGCCGCGCCATCCGCGCCTCGGACAGGTCGACCGCCGTCACCGCCCAGCCGGCGGCGGCGAGCTGCATCGTCTTGCCGCCGGGCGCGGCGCACAGGTCGAGCGCGCGGCGGCCCTCGCCCGCGCCGAGCAGCCGCGCGGGGATCGCGGCGGCGATGTCCTGCACCCACCAGGCGCCCTCGTCATAGCCGGGCAGGTCGACGATCCGCCGCCCCGCCGCGATGCGGACATGGCCGGGGGCGAGGCTTTCGCCGTCGAGCCGCGCGGCCCAGTCGGCGGTGTCGGCGTCGGGCTTGAGCGTCAGGTCGACCGGCGGCGGTCCGCCGAGCGACGCGCGCGCGGCCTCGGCGGCGTCCTTGCCCCAGCTCGCGGCCCAGCGATCGGCGACGGCCGGCGGCAAATGGGGCGGATCGGGAAGCGCCGCGCCGTCGCGCATCACCGCGCCGAACACGGCATGGACCAGCTTGCGCGGGCCGCCGTCGACCAGCGGCAGCACCGTCGTGATCGCGGCATGGCCCGGCGTGCCGAGCGCCAGCGCCTGGGCGAGCGCGATGCGCAGCACCATCCGCGCCTTGGCGTCGGCGGGGAGCGGACGCTCGGTCGCGCCGTCGATCAGCGCGTCGAGATCGGCGGTGCGGCGCAGCACCTCGGCGGCGATGGCATGGGCGAAGCCGCGATCGTCGGCCCGGTCGAGATCGGCGCAGGCGCCGTCCATCGCGGCTTCGAGCGGCAGGCCGCGGCGCAGCACGGCATCGAGCAGCCGCAGGGCGGCGCGGCGGGCGGGGGTTCCGGTGGAGTCAGATGTCACCAAATCCCCCTAGTCGGTGATAGTCCGACGGGAAAGCGTGTTGAACGAAAGGAAGACCTAGCCTCGTCCGTTCGGATCGAGCGCACTGGAGCGGCGCCGGGTGCGCGGCACCGAGGAGACCGACCCGCGCCGTTCCGAAAGCGCCGCGAAATTGGGCGACGGGCTCGACACGCCCATCTCGTTGGCGATCGCCTCGAGATGGGCGATGCGGTTCTCGGTCGCCGGGTGGGTGGCGAACAGGCTGTCGCCGTCGCGCTTCATGCCGGGGACGATGTAGAGCGCTGCCGCCGCCGGGTTGCGTTCGACCACCGGGTTGGGGATGCGCGCGGCCCCGTTGGCGAGCTTGGCGAGCGCCGAGGCGAGTGCCTGGGGCTTGCCCGAAATCTCGGCCCCGCCGCGATCGGCGCCATATTCGCGGGCGCGGCTGATCGCCATCTGCACGATCATCGCCGCAAAGGGGGCGACGAACACCGCCAGGATCGTCGCCAGCACCTGTCCGCCGTCGCGGCGGCCGGCGCCGAAGAACATGCCGAAATTGGCGAGCATCGAGATCGCGCCGGCGATCGTCGCGGTCATCGTCATGATCAGCGTGTCGCGGTTGCGGACATGCGCCAGCTCGTGCGCCATCACGCCCTCGATCTCGTCGCGGTTGAGGATGGCGAGCAGGCCGGTGGTCGCGGCGACGGCCGCGTTCTCGGGGTTGCGGCCGGTGGCGAAGGCGTTGGGGTGTTCGCTGTCGATGATGTAGACGCGCGGCATCGGCAGGTTGGCCCGGCGCGCCAGCCCGGCGACCAGCCCGACGAATTCGGGGCAGTTCTGCGCATCGACCTCGCGCGCGCCGTGCATCCGCAGGACGATGCTGTCGGCGTTCCAGAAGGTGAAGAGGTTCATGCCCGCCGCGACGACGAGCGCGATCATCGCCCCGCCGGTCCCGCCGATCGTAAAGCCGAGCGCCATGAACAGCGCGGTGAGCGCCGCCAGCAGCATCGTCGTCTTCAGCATGTTCATCTCTTGCCTTTGCTCCTTGCCCGCACAATGTGGGGAGAAACGGCCCCCGGTTCAATCATGCGGGCGGCGAAAGGAATGATCGCGATGTCCGGCAAACGCCCGCCCCATGTGAAACCCCCGGCGCACCTGTCGCCCAACCCGCCCGTGCCGCAGCCCGAGCCGCTCAAGCCCGCCCCCGAGGCCGGCGGCCGCGACGGCCCCGACCCCACCCGCTATGGCGACTGGGAGCTCAAGGGCATCGCTGTGGACTTCTGATTCCCCCCTCCCTTTCAAGGGAGGGGCAGGGGGTGGGTGGCGAGCGGTAGCGAGCCCCCGGTCGTCCCGCAAAACTCCGTGAAGGGGCATCGAGCCCCTTCACTGCGTACCCCACCCTTACATCCCTCCCCTGAAGGGGAGGGAGATTCTTGATTTAAGGAGCCTTCGCCCCGATCGGCGCGGGTGCCGGAATCGGGTCGAGCAGCGCGGCGGTCTCGATCCGGTCGAGCGCGGCGCGGGACTGGACGTAGCGGCGGGCCGAGACGATCCAGGCGGTCGCGACGCGGCGGTTGGGCAGGCGGGCGACCTCGAGCAGCGCGGCGTCGACATGGCCGGCGGCGATGTCGTCGCGGGCGCGGGCGAAGCGGTCGACCGGCGCGGTCGAGACGGTGTCGGCGCGGCGGATCACCACCAGCTCGTCCAGCTCGCGGCGGATCGATTCCCACCAGCCGGCGTCGTCGGAGGCGGAGGAGAGCTGCGGGCCCAGCGCCTCCAGTCCGTCGCGGAGCTGGCCGATCGTCACCGGCTGGCGGCCGGCGCTGATCACCGTCGCCACCGCCTGCGGCTCGGTGCGGCCGAAGCGTTCGCGCAGCACCCCTTCGAGATAGCCGAGCGGCGCGCCACGCTCGATCGCGCGCCGCGCGGCGAAGGCGATCAGGAGCCGTTCGGCGCGGTGCGCCTCGCTGGTCGCGGCGGCGGTGCGCTCGTCGATGTCGTCGACCTTCTCCTCGATCCGGTCGATCCGCTGGTCGACGATCGTCTGGACGACGTCGGCGGCGGGCGGCGGGGCGATGTTGACCAGCGCGGGGCGCCGTTCGGGCGCGGGCGGGACGATCACCGGGACGGTCGGCTTGACGATGCCGGCCACCTCGTCGAAGCGGTGGAACAACCAGGCCATCGCGCCCATGCCGATCAGCAGCGCGACGACCAGCGCCAGCAGCACCGGCACGACCGAGCGGCGGGGCGGACGGCCGCCGGCATCGCTGGATTCCGGGACGGGATCGGTGGCGGGATCGGGCATGCGGTTCGTCTCTACTCCTGCGCTGCCGGTCTTATTGACACAGCCGCGCCGCCGCCGCCAGCAGCGCCGCGTCGTCCGGCTTGTCGGCGGCGATCCCGGCGCGCCAGCCGGAGCCGGCCGCGTCGAGCACCGCCGGGGCCAAGGCGGCGATCCTGACATGGCGGCGCGAAATCCGCGCGCCGTCGCACAGCCGGGCGAAATGCTCGGCGGCCCGGCCCGAATGGAGCAGCACCGCGCCGCCGCCCTCGCGCAGCGCGGCCAGCGCCTTGTCGCCGAACCGTTCGATCGCCGCGCTGCGATAGACGATCCGCCGGTCGATCGCGATCGCGTCGAGCCCGGCGTCGCGATGATCCTCGCCGGCGAGGTGCAGCGCGCGGGCGACGCCGTTCGCGGCGGCGGTCTCCAGCATCGCCGCCGCGTCGCCGCGCCCGGTGTGGATGTCGGTGAAGCCCGCCGCCTTCAGCGCGCGGGCGGTCGCGTCGCCGACCGCATAGGCCGGGATGACGGCATAGGGCCGGATCGCCTTGCCGGCCTGGCGCACGGCGTTGGCGCTGGTGACGAACAGCGCGTCATAATCGCCGGCGGGCGGCGCGCCCCAGGCGATCGGCTCGATCCGGAAGATCGGCGAGACGACCGGGCGCCAGCCTTCGCCGAACGCGCGCTTGGCGGTCATGCTCGCGCCCGGTTCGGGGCGGAGGATCAGCAGGGGCGGACGACTCATGCGCCGGTGAACAGCGCGCGGAGGCGGGGCGAGGCGCCGTCGAGCAGCCGGTGGGCGAGCGCGGCGGCGTCGCCGGTCTCGAACAGCATCGCCTCGCCCGAGCGATGCTCGCTGCCGTCCTCGGTCATGATCTCGGCGCGCAGCAGCAGCCCGGCGCCCGACCGGACGGCGAGCGCGGCCACCGGCGAGCGGCAATCGGCGCCGAGCGCGGCGAGCAGCGCGCGTTCGGCCGAAACGGAGGCGTTGGTCGGCGCGTCGTCGATCGCGCCGAGCAGCGCGCGCACGTCCGTTCGCTCGGCCAGCGTCTCGATGCCGACCGCGGCCTGCGCCGGGGCGGGCAGCATCTCCTCGATCGGGATCGGATGGCCGATCTCGTCGCGGCCGAGCCGGATCAGGCCGGCGCCGGCGAGCAGCGTCGCCTCCGCCTCGCCCGCCGCCAGCTTGCCGAGGCGGGTGTCGACATTGCCGCGGAACAGCACGATCCCGACATCGGGCCGCGCGCGCCGGACCTGCGCCGACCGGCGCGGCGAGGAGGTGCCGACCCGGGCGCCCTGCGGCAGCGCGGCCAGCGAGGCGGCGCCGATCAGCCGGTCGCGCACGTCGGCGCGGGGCAGCATCGCGGCGATGACGATCGCGGCCGGGCGGATCGTCTCGACGTCCTTCATCGAATGGACCGCGAAGTCGATCGTGCCGTCCGCCAGGGCGATGTCGAGCTCCTTGGTCCACAGCGCCTTGCCGCCGACCTCGGCCAGCGCGCGATCCTGGATGCGGTCGCCGCTGGTCTTGATCGCGACGATCTCGACCGCGGTTTCGTCCCATCCATGGGCGGCCCGCAGCGCGGCGATCACCATGCGGGCCTGGGTCAGCGCGAGCGGCGATCCGCGGGTGCCGAGACGGAGGGGACGGGAGAGCGAAGCGGTCATAGCGGCGCCTGCATAGAGCGTGATGGTCCGGGGTGGAAGCGCCGTGCGCCGATGGCGTCAGGTCGGGAGCAGGCCCAGCCGCTCGCGCCGCGCCCAGCGCCAGACCAGCAGCACCGCCACCACGCCGAGCCCGGTGGCGAGTCCCAGCCAGATGCCGACGCCCTCCATCTTCATCGGGAAGGCGAGGATCGTGCCGGTGCCGATGCCGATCACCCAATAGCCGATCGCGGCGAAGATCATCGGCATGCGCGTGTCCTGCAATCCGCGCAGCACGCCGGCGCCGATCGCCTGGGTGGCGTCGACGAGCTGGAACAGCGCGGCGATCGCCAGGAAGGATATGGCATAGCCGATCACCGGCGCGTTGGCGGGCACGTCGAGATCGATGAAGCCGCCGATCAGGGTGCGCGGGATGGTGATCAGCAGGGTCGCGGTGCCGACGGCGAAGGCGGTGCCGAGGCCGAGCGCGAGCCAGCCGGCGCGGCCGATCGCCGCCCGGTCGCGCCGGCCATGGGCATAGCCGACCCGCACGGTGGCGGCCTGGCCGATCCCCATCGGCACCATGAAGCACAGCGCGGCGATCTGGATCGCCACGGCATGGGCGGCCAGTTCGGCGCGGCCGATCAGGCCCATCAGGAACACCGCCGCATTGAACACCGTCACCTCGAAGCCGACGGTGAAGGCGATCGGCAGGCCGATCCTCCAGACGGTGCGCAGCCGGCTCCAGTCGGCGACCCAGAAGCGGCCGAACAGGTGGTAGCGGCGGAACCGGCGATGCATCGTCACCACCAGCGCCATGCCCACGCCCATGAAGATCGACGTCAGCAGGCTGGCGATCCCCGCGCCGTGCAGCCCCATCGCGGGAAAGCCGAAATGACCGAAGATCAGGACCCAGCCCGCCAGCGCATTGAACGGCACCGTCGCGAGGGTGACGATCACGCCCCAGATCGGCTTTTCGAGCGCCGACACATAGTTGCGCAGCACCAGGAAGACGAAATAGGGCAGCAGGCCCCATTGCAGCGCGTGGATCAGCGTCGCCGCCTGCGCCGACAATTCGGGGTCCTGGCCGATCAGGATCAGGATCGGCTCGGCATTCCACAGCAGCGCCCAGGCCGGCAGGCAGAGGATCGCCGCCGCCCATATGGTCTGGCGGACGGTGCGGCGGATGTCGCGGACCGAGTGGAGCCGGCGGCCGCGCTCGCTGGCGATCAGCGGCGACGCGGCGGTGGTCAGGCCGATGCCGAACACCAGGAAGGCCTGGTAGAGGTTGAGCGCGAGCGATCCCGCCGCGACCGCGTCGGGGCCGAGCCGGCCGAGCAGCACCAGGTCGGTCGCCGCGATCGCCGACCAGCCGAGATTGCCGATCACCAGCGGCATGGCGAGCGACAGCAGCGCGCGCGCCTCTGTACGCCAGGGCGCGCCGGGATTCATATTGTGGTCCATGGCGGCGTCTTTAGCCGTGGCGGACGGCGGAAGCCACCCCGCCTGCACGGCCCCGCTCTAGAACAGCGGCGGCGTCGGCCAGCCGTCCGGGAAGCAGTCGGTCGTCGCGTCGGGCAACGCGCGGGCCGGCGCGTGGGGCCGGATGATCTCCGGCACCCGATCGAGCGGGGCGAGATAGCTGTCTTTGGGCAAGCTCCGGAAGGTCTCGTCCCAGGCGCGCGAGAAGGCGCAGCGCGGCGGCGGCGAGACCGGGTAGGCCAGCGCGCGGGCGATCTCGGCCAGGCCGGTGACGCTGCCGATCGCGAGCAGGGCCAGCAGCGCCGCCCGCCGCTGCGGCGAGAGCGGCCAGCCGCCACCCAGCCCGTCGCCGAGATGGACGGCGAGGATGGCGAGCGCCGGGATCGATGCCCGCATCGCGAAGTCGAGCCATGCGCCGATCTGGACCAGCGGCATCGCCAGCAGCGATCCCATGGCGATGGCGAGCAGCGGTCCGCCGAACCGCGCCTGCCGCCCGCTGAAGGCGATCAGCAGCCACGGAATCAGCTCGATCCCCAGGAAGATCAGGTAGCGATCGGGCCGGATCGGGAAGAAGCGCGCGCCGACGGCGTCGCCCGCCGCCGTCAGATAGACCAGCGCGGGCAGCGCGATCAGCGTGGCGCAGGCGGGCAGGGCGATGTCGGCCCCGGTGATCCGGCCGCCGCGCAGGTCGCTCCAGGCGGCATGGAGCACGAACGGCATCGCCCCCATCGCGCCGAACGGCGACCACAGCGCGACCAGCGGCGGCAGCATCAGCAGCGGGCCGAGCCCGAGCCGGCCGGTCCGCCACAGCAGGATGCCGAGCGCGCAGATCCAGCCGGCGATCGCATGCAGCGGCACCCAGAAGGCGAGGGTGATCGTCGAGGAGAATTGGCTCGGCCCCCAGCCTTCGAGATGCGCGGTGGGAGTGAGGCCGGCGCCATGGCGCGCGACGAGCTGCCCGACGATGTCGAGCCCGCTGAAGGCGAGGAAGACGGCGAGCGCGATCAGCCGGCGCCGCCGGTCCGCGAACAGCGTCGATCCGATCGCGAGGAGCAGGCCGAGCAGCAGGCCGTTCTGCGCGAGCAGGGCGAGGTCGGCGCCCGCCTGCCCCCACAGCTTTCCGGCGAGCGCGGGGACCAGGTACATGCCGATCGGCGCGCGCAGCAGATCGCCCGAGGCATAGGTAAAGGGCCAGGGGTTGATCGTCATGTCGCGCAGCACCGCGTCGCGCACCTGCCAGTCGAGATTGGCGTAGAACAGGCGCCCCTCGCCGCCGAGGACGAGCAGCAGCATGGCGACCGCCAGCGCGCCGAGCAGGGTGGCGACGGTCGGGCCGGCATCGCGATCGCGGCGGCGTGGCAGGAACAGCAACCAGGCCAGCCCGCCGCTCAGCACCGCCCAGGCGAGATAGACGAGCGGCTGGGCAAGGCCGATGAAGCGGCAGAGCAGCAGCAGGTCGAGGACCAGCCAGCCGGCGACGATGCCGAACAGCGCCGACGCCGGCACGCGCCGCGCGAGCCAGGCGGCGCGCGGCGACGGTCGAGGCTGGGCGAGGGCGATCGTGGCCATGATCGCCGCGCTAGACGGCCGAGGTTAACATTCCTCCCTTGATCGCCCTTGCCGGGAGCCAGATTCACGTCATCGGCGGAAGCGCAAAGCGCTTCCACCTCAAACGATCAGGCTCTAGATGCGCAGCCATGGCCCTGATCCTCGGTATCGAATCAAGCTGCGACGAGACCGCCGCGGCGCTGGTGACCAGCGACGGTCGCGTGCTCGCGCATCGCCTCGCCGGGCAGGAGGAGGCGCATCGCCCGTTCGGCGGCGTCGTCCCCGAGCTGGCGGCGCGCGCGCATGTCGAGATGGCGGTGCCGCTGGTCGAAGCCGCGCTGGCCGATGCCGGCGTCACCCTGGCCGATGTCGACGCGATCGCCGCGACGGCGGGTCCCGGCCTGATCGGCGGCGTGATGGTGGGGCTGATGACCGGCAAGGCGCTCGCCCATGCCGCGGGCAAGCCGCTGATCGCGGTCAACCATCTCGAAGGGCATGCGCTGTCGCCGCGCCTCGCCGATCGCGAACTCGCCTTTCCCTATCTGCTGCTGCTCGTCTCGGGTGGCCATTGCCAGTTGCTGCTGGTCAGGGGCGTGGGCGACTATCGCCGGCTCGCCACGACGATCGACGACGCGGCGGGCGAGGCGTTCGACAAGACCGCCAAGCTGCTCGGCCTCGGCTTTCCCGGCGGCCCGGCGGTCGAGCGCGCGGCGGCGAAGGGCGATCCCAGGGCGGTGCCGCTGCCGCGTCCGCTGGTCGGCAGCGGCGAGCCGCATTTCTCCTTCGCCGGGTTGAAGAGCGCGGTGCTGCGCGCCCGCGATGCCGGCATCCACCGGCCCGAGGACATCGCCGCCTCCTTTCAGCAGGCGGTGGTCGACTGCCTGGTCGACCGCACGCGCCGCGCGATCGCCGCGATCGATGACGACGTCGGCGCGCTGGTGGTGGCGGGCGGCGTCGCCGCCAACCAGGCGATCCGCACCGCGCTGGCGGCGCTCGCCGAAAGCAGCGGCCTCGCCTTCGCGGCCCCGCCGCTCTGGCTGTGCACCGATAATGGCGCGATGATCGCTTGGGCCGGGGCCGAGCGGTTCGGAGCCGGACTGATCGACGATATGGAGGTGCCGGCGCGGGCGCGCTGGCCGCTCGATCCCACCGCGGAAAAGGCGCGCGGCGCCGGAGTGAAGGCATGACGATGACGTTGGACAGGCTGGGCGTGATCGGCGGCGGGGCCTGGGGCACCGCGATGGCGCAGGTGATCGCGAGCGACGGCTCCGACGTGCTGCTCTGGGCGCGCGAGCCCGAGGTGGTCGCCGCGATCAACGAGGGGCACAGCAATCCGATCTTCCTGCCGGTGCTGCCGCTCAGCGAGCGGATTCGCGCGACCGGCGATCTTGCCGATCTGTCGGATTGCGATGCGCTGGTGGTGGTGGTGCCCGCGCAGTTCCTCGGCGCGGTGCTGGCGCAACTGCCGCGCCGCGACGTGCCGCTGGTGCTGTGCGCCAAGGGGATCGAGGCCGGGACCCGCCGGCTGATGTCGGAGGTCGCGGCCGACGCGGCCCCCGGCGCGCCGATCGCGGTGCTGTCGGGCCCGACCTTCGCGCATGAGGTGGCGGGCGGCCGCCCGACCGCGATCACCCTCGCCTGCGCCGACGAGGCGGTCGGGCTGGCGCTGGCCGAGCGGCTGCGGCGTCCGGGCTTCCGCCCCTATCTGTCGCAGGACGTGGTCGGGGCCGAGATCGGCGGCGCGGTCAAGAATGTGCTGGCGATCGCCTGCGGCGTGGTCGAGGGCGCGGGGCTGGGCCAGAACGCCCGCGCCGCGCTGATCAGCCGGGGCTTCGCGGAGATGACCCGCTTCGGCCTGGCGCGCGGCGCGCGGGCGGAGACGCTCGCCGGCCTGTCGGGGCTGGGGGACCTCGTCCTCACCTGCTCGTCGACCAGTTCGCGCAATTTCTCGCTCGGCAAGGGGTTGGGCGAGGGCGTCCCCGCCACCGAGCTGCTGCGCGACCGCCGCACCGTCGCGGAAGGCGCCGCGACCGCCCCGGTCCTCGCCGAGGCGGCGCGCGAAGCCGGGGTCGACATGCCGATCGTCGACGCGGTCTGCGCGCTGCTGGCGGGAGAGGCGACGGTCGACGCGGTGGTTGCCGACCTGCTGGCCCGCCCGCTCAAGCAGGAGGGGGCGTAACCCCCTCGTTCCAAAAGACCGTCATGCCAGCCCCTCGACTGTCTGCAAGGCAGGCGCTCGGGATAAACTTCAGCCAAAGGCTGAAGGCTGGCATCCATGTCTGCTCTCTCCTCGGTGCGCATCTGGCCGAAGAGAGACATGGACCCCAGCCTCCGCTGGGGTGACGTCAAAAAGAAAACGAAAAACGGAGCCCACAGGGCTCCGCAAGGCCGAACGGCCGCCCGAGCTCCGTGCTCGCCAGCGCCCCGCGCTGGCTGCGCTGTCGCTTATGCGAGGAAAGCCAAGCAGGGCGGATGCCCTGCGCCCGGCGCCTGAGGGCTAAACAAACAAAGCCTCAGTTGGGGTTATCCGCCGTACCGCCCGACTGGCCGACCGAGCCGACCCGGCCGATATTGCCGAACAGCTCGCGGAAGAAGCCGCGCTTGCTGCCGAGGGTCGGGGTCTTGTCGCCATAGAGCGAGACCTGGGTGACCTTCTCCAGGCCGGTGCGCTCGACCGAGGCGACGTTGCCCTTGTCGTCGAAATGGACGGCCAGGACGGTCTGCGACACCGCCTTGGGGGTGCGATAGCCGACCTGGCGGGTGTCGCGGGCGACGTAGTACCAGGTCCGCTCCTTGTCGAACTGGCCCGCGAAGCTCGGCCGGCCGAGCGTCTTCTCGACCGATTCGCGGTTGTCGACGCCGGGGGAGACGGTGTTGATCAGGGTCGAGTCGACGACATAGCCCTTATGGTCGCGAATGCGCGCGCAGCCGGCCGTCAGGCCCAGAATCGCGATCGTTCCGGCGATGGCCGCCGATCGCAGCAGGGTCCGGGGCATCGACTTCTCCTTGAAACTCAACAGATGGCGCGCTTGCGCCCGGCGTAGACCGCCTCAATATGCGCGGGACCTGCCCGGTGGCAAGATGCCCCCGCACGGTATAGAGGGCGACGCTTGATGCCCGCTGAACGGGCGTGAGGACGATAGAGTGAAATTCCTGAAATCCCTTTTCGGCTTCGGTCCCGATCCGCGCGAGGAACTGGTCCCCCTCTACACCGCGATCGTCGCCGAGGCACGCGATCCCGTCTGGTATGCCGAGGGCGGCGTGCCCGACACGCTCGACGGCCGTTTCGACATGGTGGCGGCGATCCTGTCGCTCGCGCTGCTGCGGATCGACGCGGAGGGCGACGCCGGCCGCGCGTCGAGCGCGCTGCTCACCGAGGTGTTCATCGACGACATGGAGGGCCAGGTCCGCCAGCTCGGCATCGGCGACGTCGTCGTCGGCAAGCATCTCGGCAAGATGGTCGCGGCGATGGGCGGGCGGCTGTCGGTCTATCGCGACGCGATCGACGACGCCCCGGCGCTCGAGGAGGCGCTGGTCCGCAACCTGTGGCGTGGCGAGCCGGGGCCCGAGGCGAAGCCCGCCTTCGTCGCCGAGCGGCTGCGCGCGATCGCGGCGGGGCTGAAGGCGACGTCGTGGAGCGCGGTGCTGGCGGGGCGGCTGCGGTGACGGCGCCCGAATTCTCGCGGCCGGTGCGGATCGACACGCTCGGCGAAGGACGCCGGACGATCGCGATCGAGGCCGACGCGGCCGAGCGCGCGGCGCTCGCGACCCGCTTCGGCCTGCTGTCGCTGGCCGCGCTGTCGGCCGAGGCGGAACTGCGTCGCGAGGGGATGACGATCCTCGCCGAGGGGCGGCTGCGCGCCTCGGTCGAACAGGCCTGCGTCGCCAGCGGCGTGGCCGTGCCGGCGACGATCGACGAGGGGTTCAACCTGCGCTTCGTGCCCGAGCAGCCGGTCGAGGAGGGCGTGGAGATCGAACTGGCGCCCGACGACTGGGACACGATCGATTATGCGGGCGGCGCGATCGACCTGGGCGAGGCGGCGGCGGAAACGCTGGCGTTGAGCCTCGACCCCTTCCCGCGCGCACCCGACGCCGACGCGGTGCTGCGCGATGCCGGCGTGTTGTCGGAGGACGAGGCGGTGACCGGCCCCTTCGCGGCGCTGAAGAGCCTCAAGGACAAGCTGGGCAAGTAACGCCCACCCTCGTCATCCCAGCTTTCGCCGGGATGACGGGTTAGGTGACCTTCCCCGTCCACCGCAGCAACGCATAGCCGGCGATCGCCGACAGGATCGATCCGCCGAGCACGCCGATCTTGACCTCGTCGATCAGCAGCGGGTCGCTGAAGGCGAGGCCGCCGATGAACAGACTCATCGTGAAGCCGATCCCGCAGAGCAGCGCGACGCCGTAGAGCTGGGTCCAGCTCGCCCCGGCCGGCCGCTGCGCGAGGCCGAGCGCGACGGCGAGGCGGACGCTGCCGAAGATGCCCGCCTGCTTGCCGAGGAACAGGCCCGCCGCGATGCCGAGCGGCAAGGGAGCGAGGAGCTGCTCGGCGCCGATCTCCGCGAAGGATACGCCGGCATTGGCGAAGCCGAACAACGGCACGATCGCGAAGGCGACCCAGGGATGGAGGCCGTGCTCCAGCCGCTCGAGCGGCGAA
Organism: Rhizorhabdus wittichii RW1; assembly: GCA_000016765.1. Classification (NCBI taxonomy): domain Bacteria; kingdom Pseudomonadati; phylum Pseudomonadota; class Alphaproteobacteria; order Sphingomonadales; family Rhizorhabdaceae; genus Rhizorhabdus; species Rhizorhabdus wittichii. The sequence goes on along the minus strand of CP000699.1, from coordinate 2,162,019 downwards.
TCATCCTCGTCGCCCAGCGGGATCGCGAGCGCCGCGAGCACCCCCGCGATCGTCGCATGGACGCCCGACAGCAGCACCGCGAGCCACAGCGCCGCCGCGAGCAGCAGATAGGGCCACAGCCTCCGGACGCCGATTCGGCCGAGCCCGGCCATCGCGGCCAGGATGACGATCGCCGCCAGCAGCGCCGGGCCGCTGATCGCGGCGGTATAGGCGAGCGCGATGATCGCCACCGCGCCCATGTCGTCGACGATCGCGATCGTGGTCAGGAACAGCTTGAGCGACGCGGGCGCGCGCGAGCCGAGCAGCGCGAGCACGCCGATCGCGAAGGCGATGTCGGTCGCGGTCGGGATCGCCCAGCCACGGACGAGGCCTTCGGTCCCGCCCGCGAAGGCGAGGTAGAGCAGGGCCGGCGCCGCCATCCCCGCCGCCGCCGCGATGCAGGGCAGGATGCGATCCGACCAGCGGGCGAGATGGCCGCGCAGGAATTCGCGCTTTATCTCCAGCCCGACGAGCAGGAAGAACAGCGCCATCAGCGCGTCGTTGATCCAGTGGAGCAGGCTGAGCGGGCCGAGCCTGGCGTGGAGAAGCTCGAAATAGGTTGGCGCCAGCGGGCTGTTGGCGACGAGCATCGCGGCAGCGGCGGCGGCGATCAGGATGATTCCCCCGGCGGCCTCGGTCGCCAGGAAGCTGCGGAACAACATGCGCATGGTCCGGATAGTAGGGCCTGTTCGTCCGACGCGGAAGCGCGCTTTCGCCGACGGCGTGAATCAGGCCCTTCTCAAATGGCCGCGACCTCGATTGCTCAAGGGACCAGGATGGTGTCCTTCGCCTCGTCGAGCATGTCGGGGAAGTCGAGCGTGTAGTGCAGGCCCCGGCTCTCCTTGCGGTGGAGCGCCGATCGCACGATCAGGTCGGCGACGTCGAGCAGGTTGCGCAGCTCGATCAGGTCGGAGGTGACGCGGAAATTGCCGTAATAGTCGGCGACCTCCTGCCGCAGCAGGGCGATGCGGTGCTGCGCGCGTTCGAGCCGCTTGGTCGTCCGGACGATGCCGACATAGTCCCACATGAAGCGGCGGATCTCGCGCCAGTTGTGCTGGACGATCACCTCCTCGTCGGAATCGGTGACGCGGCTCTCGTCCCACGGCCGGATCGGCGGGGGTGGGGGCATGTCGTCGAAATGCGCCTTGATGTGCTCGGCGGCGGCGTCGCCGAACACGAAGCATTCGAGGAGCGAGTTGGAGGCGAGGCGGTTCGCCCCGTGCAGCCCCGACTGGGTGACCTCGCCCGCCGCGTAGAGGCCGGGCAGGTCGGTCCGCCCGTCGAGATCGACCATCACGCCGCCGCAGGTGTAGTGGGCGGCGGGGACGATCGGGATCGGCTCCTTGGTGATGTCGATGCCCAGGCCCAGCAGCTTGGCGTGGATCGTCGGGAAATGGCCGATGACGAACTCGGCCGGCTGGTGGCTGATGTCGAGATGGACATAGTCGAGGCCGAGCCGCTTGATCTCATGGTCGATCGCGCGGGCGACGATGTCGCGCGGCGCCAGCTCGGCCCGCTTGTCGAAGCGCGGCATGAAGCGGCGGCCGTTGGTCGGCAGCTTCAATTGCCCGCCCTCGCCGCGCATCGCCTCGGTGATCAGGAAATTCTTGACCTCCAGATGGTAGAGGCAGGTCGGGTGGAACTGCATGAACTCCATGTTGGAGACGCGGCAGCCCGCGCGCCACGCCATGGCGATGCCGTCGCCGGTGGCGCCGCGCGGCGAGGTGGAGAAGAGATAGGCGCGGCTGGCGCCGCCGGTCGCCAGCACGGTCGCGCGGCCGGTGAAGGTCTCGATCGCGCCGGTCTTGCGGTCGACCGCATAGACGCCCCAGACATGGCCGTCGCCCGAATAGCGCTCGCCATGGCGGCCGGTGATCAGGTCGATCGCGGCGCGGTCGGGGAACAGGGTGATGTTGGGGTGCGCGACCGCCGCCTTCTCGAGCGCGAGCTGGACGGCCTGGCCGGTCGCGTCGTCGACATGGACGATGCGGCGGTGGCTGTGCCCGCCCTCGCGGGTCAGGTGCCAGCGATCCTCGGGCCCTTCGCCGCCGGGGTTGAAGGGGACGCCGAGCCCCGCGAGCTTCTCGATCGCGCGGGGCGCATGTTCGACGACGAACTCGACCGAGCGGCGGTCGTTGAGCCCCGCGCCCGCGATCATCGTGTCCTCGATGTGCGATTCGAAGGTGTCGCCCGGTTCGAGCACGGCGGCGATGCCGCCTTGCGCCCACGCGGTCGATCCGTCGGAGATGCCGGCCTTGGCGAGCACCCCCACCCTGAAGCGATCGGCCAGGTTGAGCGCGGCGGTGAGACCCGCGGCGCCCGATCCGATCACGACGACGTCGAATGAATGTTCGGTCATTACCCCGCGCGCGTCAAAGCCAGGAAGACATCCTCCAGGTCGGCTTCCTGGGTGGAAACGTCGACGATGCCGAGCCCGTTCTTCTGGACCGCCGCCAGCACCTCGCCCGCATTCACCTTGTCCTTGGAATAGGTGATGACGAGGGTGCGGCTGCCCTTCAGCTCGACCTTGTCGAAGCAGATCGCGTCGGGCGCCTTGTCGAGATCGCGGTCGACCGTGACCGACACCGCCTTCTCCTGCGCCTTGCCGACCAGCTCGCGGGTCGGCTCGTTGGCGATCACCCGGCCATGGTTGATGATCGCGATCCGGTCGCAGAGCTCCTCGGCTTCCTCCAGATAATGGGTGGTCAGCACCACCGTCACGCCGCTGGCGTTGAGCTCGCGCACATATTCCCAGAGCTGCTGGCGCAGCTCGACGTCGACGCCGGCGGTCGGCTCGTCGAGCACCAGCACCGGCGGCGAATGGACCATCGCCTTGGCGACCAGCAGCCGGCGCTTCATGCCGCCCGACAGCGACCGCGCATAGGCGTCGGCCTTGTCGTCGAGGTGGACGGCGCGCAGCAGCTCGTCGGTCAGCCGCTTGTTCTTCGGGATGCCGTAGAAGCCGGCCTGGTTGTCGAGCGTCTCGCGCGGGGTGAAGAAGGGATCGAACACGATCTCCTGCGGCACGATGCCGATCGACGCCTTGGCGTTGCGCGGGTCCTTGTCGATGTCGAAGCCCCAGATCGACACCTGCCCGGCGGTCTTGTTGACCAGCCCGGCTAGGATGTTGATCGTCGTCGACTTGCCCGCGCCGTTGGGGCCGAGCAGCCCGAAGATCTGGCCGCGCGGAATGTCCAGGTCGACGTCGAATAGGGCCTGCTTGCCGCCCTTGTAGATCTTGGAAAGCCCTCGGATGCTGATCGCCGCGTCGCTCATGGCGGGGGGCATAGCGGCTGCGGGGCTCCGGTGCAAAGGGGGATGACCGGGGCGGCCGGCCATGGCCGCCCGCCGCGCCGCGCTATGGCTCCCGAACCTCGCCTATCAGGCCGTTCCTCATGGCCATTCGACTATGATCCATCGGATGCAAACCGCGGCACAAAAAGCATAGGTTATCGCCAGAAACCAAAAAAATATCGGGTTTGTGGCCCTGTTGATATCACCCACTGAATTAGGCATCTCTCCGGTGATCAGCCCTATCGAGAGCAGCCAGATCGTTCCGAAGAAACCCATCACCGACAGCGCGAACATGCTCATGTTTCTTTGTCACTCGGAATCGCGAGGATCTTTCGTCAGTGGTGGGATGGCATTATCCAACGCCTTGCCGAAAAGATAATCAGCAAAATCGTTACGGAGTGTCTTGGGAACCAGACGTAGAGCGCCATGATTCAAAACGCCATCACGCATTGCTCGTTCGAAAGCATGATGGTCTCCCATAGCCGCTTGACCAGCACCGGAAAGGACTGTGGCCGTACTGCCGATGCCCTCGACGGTGGCGCCGGCCAATCCCGGTTCGCCAAATAGCAGTTCGGCGCCCATCATCGCGCCGCCTGCATCCGAAGCGAAATTGCCTAGATCGACCCCCATCTGGAGAGCTTTATAGAGTGGGTTTGAGAGATAGTTAGGCCTACCCGACTGTGCTTGCGGAGCAACAGCGATCTGCGGTTTCATGGTGCGGGCCGATACAGCTTGCGCGGATCGGTTGCGGTATGAACTGTCTTGCATGGCGCGTTCGGCGGCGCGAAGCGCTCGAGAGCTGAGTTCCTCCAAGGTCGGCTGGTGCTGTTGTCCGTAGGATCGCATCGGGGCAAAGGTGCCGTCTGTCAGGGAAGGAGCGCGATCGGCCCGGACCGGCCATCCCGGCGCATATTCCCTGGCGCGCCGCTTTGCTTCCTTGCGTGCTTTCTCCACCGCTTCTTCCTGAAGCATCTTCTGCCAGACGGTATCGTAAGTGGGCTCGGGCTTGGACTTGTCGGTCAACGGCTATCTCCTTGGTTTCTATGACCGAACCGTCTCAAGCCGAATCCTACCAGTTAAGAACATAATAAGAACAAATGATCACGCCCTGGGCGGCACCGGCAGGCAGTCGAGCCCGGCACCCGCGGCGGCGGCGCAGAGGGCGATCGCCTGGGCGCGGTCGGTGACCGGGCCGATGCGGACGCGGACGAGCCGGCTGGCGGGGACGTCCTCGTAATGCGGTTCGAAATCGGCGGCGCCCTTCATCCGCTGGCGGATCCTGGTCCAGGCGTCGCGGGCGGCGCGGTCGCCCGAATAGGCGCCGAGCTGGATGCGCCAGGGCGGGCCGGACGCGGCGGCGGCCGTCGCGACCGTCGTCGTCGCGGGGGCCATCGCGAAGGCCGTCGCCGCGCGCGCCGGGCCATGGTCGCCCTTCTCCCACGCCGCGAGTTCGACCTTGTAGCGGGCATAGGCGTCGTAGAATTCGCTGAAGGGCGCGGCGAGCCGGTCGAGCGCGCCCGGCGCGAAGCCGGCCAGCTTCTCGGCCGGCAGCGCGGCGGCCTCGGCGGCGACGCCGGTCGCGACCGCGCAGAAGCGCGCCTGGGCGGGCGGCTGGGCGAAGAAGTTATAGACCTGGGTGACGTGCGCGTCGGTGGCCGATGCGCTGCCGAAGCGCGCGCCCTCGGCCTTGTAGGCGGCGGCGAGCGCCTTGCGCTGGTGGCCGAGCAGCTTGTTGTAATTGGCGGTGATGCCGGTCTTGCCGGTCCGGTCGCAGCTCAGCGCCGCGACGTTGAGCGCCGAGCGCAGGTGCCACATCGCCTCGGCGTCGGAGACGCCGGCGTTGACGGTACGGTAGCCGCCCTTGCCGTCGCCGTCGGGCAGGCGGAAGTTCTCGGTCGCGCCCGCCGGCGGCTGCGGGCGGGGCGCCGCGGCTGCCGGCGGCGGGGCCGATGCCGTCTTCACCGCCTTCCTGCCGCACCCCGCCAGCAGCAGCGCCGTCGCGATCGCCGCCGTCCAGGCGGCGGCTGTCTTGGTCCCTGTCGTCCGCACCCGCTCATCCTCCCGCTTCATCCTGCGGAACGGCGGACTCGCTGTCAGGAGTCGTTGCGGCGGCCCGAGTCGATCGCGGGCCGGGTCGAGTCGGTCACGGGCCCCGGTGCATTTTCTCGAGGGCGATCCCGGCCAGGTTGCGCTTGCGGCCGACATGGCGCAGCCGCACCCGGTCGAACCCCCGCGTCGCTTCACGGAAGCGGTCGAGCCAGGGCCGGCGGACCGTCTGCCGCCCCGACGCCTGGCGGATCACCGACAGCGAATCCCCGAGCAGGAGGATGTCGGACAGCCCTTCGGCCGCCGCGCGTTCGAGCGCATGGAGCAGCGCCGTCCATTCGGCGTCCTCATTGTCGCCGTCGCCCGCGCCCCGGCGGATGTCGGCGACCCCCGCCATCACCGTGGCGGTCTCGATCGGGCCGGGATTGGGGCGGCAGCCGCCGTCGAAATAAATGGGGGTCGGCTTGTTCACTTGGCCTTCACATGGCAGGGATCAGGGTGAACGCCATGACAGCATATCGCCCTTCCGTCCGCCATGGTCTCGCGCTGGCCGCACTGCTGCTCGCCGGCTCGATCGCCCATGCCGAGGAGCGGGTGATCGCGCTCAGCCCGGCCGAGAAGGAGAAGCTGCTCAACGCGGCGGCCGAACGGCCCCGGCCGGTCGGCGACGAGCTTCCGGTCAACGGGCTCGGCCGGCAGGTCCATGGCGAGGTCGGCATGTTCGTCGGCACCGGCGGGTCGCGCGGCGTGTTCGGATCGGCGATCGCGCCGCTCGGCGACAAGGGCCAGATCGCCGTCGCCTTCGAGAACAGCCGCTTCGGGCGCTGAGCGAATGACGAGGGGGGGCGATGTCGTCGTTGCACGGCGCGCCGCCGCTTGCTAATCGGCGCGCATGAGCATCCCGGCGCCGACTCCCGAAACCGTCACCGTCTCCTCGACCCGCGTCGCCTGCGACGGCGCGAGCGACATTCCCGGCGGCGAGGCGCTCGGCCACCCCCGCGTGTTCATCGAGATCGATCCCGATATCGGCCATGCCGACTGCGGTTATTGCGACCGCCGCTTCGTCCTCGACGGCAAGGGCGGCCTGGCGCACCACTGATCCCCGCCTGGCCGTCATGCTGAACTCGTTTCAGCATCCACCGGGAGGCAGGAGCGAAACAGACGGCTCCTGCTGCGGCCGCCCGAACCTCTCTCCATCAGCCTGAGCGGGCGGGTGGATGCTGAAACAAGTTCAGCATGACCAAGGTGTGGCGGCGGCGTAGGTTTCCCGCAAATATCGCTATTGGGCTTCGCGGCGGAGCGCCTATATCGGCCTCATGACCATTCTTCCCGCAGACCCCCGCCATTTCCTCTATCGCGACGCGCTCGATCCCGATGCCGCGCTGCGGCTCACCGCGCAGACGCTCCAGGGCTGCGACGACGGGGAGCTCTATCTGCAATATCTGTCGTCGGAGAGCTTCGGCTTCGACGACGGGCGGCTCAAGACCGCCGACTACAACACCCAGGCGGGCTTCGGCCTGCGCGGCGTGTCGGGCGAGACGACCGCCTTCGCCCATGCCAATGAGCTGAGCGAGTCCGCGATCATCCGCGCGGGCGAGACGATGAGCCTGCTCGATCCCGCCGCCGGCAGCCGCGCCGCGCCGCCGCGCCGCACCAACAGCCGGCTCTACACCGCCGACGATCCGCTCGGCCTGATCCCCTTCGCCCGCAAGGTCGAGCTGTGCCAGCAGATCGACGCCGCCGCCCGCGCCCGCGATCCGCGCGTCCAGCAGGTCTCGGTCGGGCTGTCGGGATCGTGGAGCGTGGTCGAGATCGTCCGCCCCGACGGCTTCACCGCCTTCGACGTGCGCCCGCTCGTCCGCCTCAACGTCTCGGTCGTGGTCGAGCAGAACGGCCGGCGCGAGACCGGCTTCTTCGGCATGGGCGGCCGCTATCTCTACGACCGGCTGTTCGAGCCGGCGCAGTGGAACCGCGCGATCGACGAGGCGCTGCACCAGGCGATCGTCAACCTCGACGCGGTCGCCGCGCCGGCGGGCGAGATGACCGTGGTCTGCGGTCCCGGCTGGCCCGGCGTGCTGCTGCACGAGGCGATCGGCCACGGCCTGGAAGGCGACTTCAACCGCAAGGGCACCTCGGCCTTCTCCGGCCGGATCGGCGAGCGGGTCGCCGCCCCCGGCGTCACCGTCGTCGACGACGGATCGATCGCCGACCGGCGCGGGTCGCTGACCATCGACGACGAGGGCACGCCGACCCAGTGCAACGTGCTGATCGAGGACGGCATCCTCAAGGGCTATATCCACGACCGGCTCAACGCCCGGCTGATGGGCGTCGATCCGACCGGCAACGGCCGGCGCGAAAGCTATGCCCATGCGCCGATGCCGCGCATGACCAACACCTTCATGTACGGCGGCAACGACGATCCCGAGGAGATCATCGCCCGCGCCGGTAACGGCATCTACGCCAAGAGCTTCGGCGGCGGCCAGGTCGACATCACCAGCGGCAAGTTCGTCTTCTCCTGCACCGAGGCGTACAGGATCGAGAACGGCAAGCTGACCGTGCCGATCAAGGGCGCGACGCTGATCGGCGACGGCCCGTCGGTGCTGACCAAGGTCACCGCGATCGGCAACGACATGGCGCTCGACGAGGGCGTCGGCATCTGCGGCAAGGGCGGCCAGTCGGTCCCCGCCGGGGTGGGCCAGCCGACCGTGATGATCTCGGCGCTGACCGTCGGCGGCACGGCGGCCTGATCGGGTAGCGCAGGGAGCGCGGGAGCGATGGGCATCGCGGTCGCGCTTGGCGGGGGAGCAGCGCTCGGCTGGGCGCATATCGGCGTGCTGCGCGCGTTGCAGGACAACGGCATCCCGATCCGCGCGGCGGCCGGCACCTCGATCGGCGCGCTCGCGGCGGTCGCCTATGCCGCGGGCAAGCTCGACCCGCTCGAACGCATCGCGCGCTCGGCCAACTGGCTGCGCGTCCTCTCCTATCTCGACATCCATTTCCGGCCGGGCGCGATGCTGGGCGGGCGCGGCATAGTGCGCGACCTGGAGATGCATTTCGCCCGGTTGCAGTTCCAGGAGCTGCTGATCCCCTCGGCGGCGGTCGCCTGCGACCTCGTCGCCGGAACGCCGGTGATCATCGACCGGGGGCCGGTCAATCCGGCGATCATGGCGTCGATCGCGATCCCCGGCCTGTTCCGGCCGGTGCAGTTCGACGGCAAGTTCCTGGTCGACGGCGGGGTGGTGATGCCGGTGCCAGTCGCGGCGGCGCGGCGGATCGCGCCGAACTATCCGGTGCTGTCGGTCAACCTGCAGGGCGATTATCACGGCCGCCGGGTCGCTTCGGCGATCCGCGCGCGGCCGACGCGCAACCATCCGTCGATGGCGGTCGTTCGTGCATCCACCATGTTGCTGATGTCCGAACTGGCGCGCCACTCGCTGGCGCTCGATCCGCCCGACTATGCGCTGACCCTGCCGGTCGGCCATGTCGAGATCCATGATTTCACGCGCGCCGACGAGCTGATCGCGATCGGCCGCCGCACGGTGGAGGCGCATATCGACGATATCCGCGCGCTGGTCGGCCGGCCGCCGCGCCGGGCGGGGCGGCGATGACCGATCCGGCCGACGGCACCGCCGCGATCCTCGCTTATTGGTTCGATGAGCTCGGGCCCGATCGCTGGTGGGTGCGATCGAAGGAGACCGACGAGACGATCGTCGAGCGTTTCGAGGAATTGTGGGAGGAGTGGCGCAGCCGCGTCCCCGAAAGCTTCCTCGGCTCGCCGCGCGAGGCGCTGGCCGGCGTCATCCTGTTCGACCAGTTCCCGCGCAACATGTTCCGCGGCCATGCCGATGCCTTCTCGACCGACCCGCTCGCGCTGGCGATCGCGAAGGGTGCGGTCGAGCGCGGCCTCGACGAGCGGCTGACCCCCGACGAGCGCAGCTTCCTCTACATGCCGTTCCAGCATAGCGAGCTGCTCGCCGACCAGCAGCGCTCGCTGGCGCTGTTCACCGCGCTGGGCAATGCCCGGTCGCTCGACTTCGCCCACGAGCATCACGACATGATCGCCCGCTATGGCCGCTTTCCCGCGCGCAACGCCGCGCTCGGCCGCGCCGATCGTCCCGGCGAGCAGGCGGCGATCGCGATGAGCCGGGATTGGTGAAGCCGCCTGCCTAAAAAACGGGCAGGGCTCAACTTTTAGACAGGCGGCCTTCGAGTCGTCCGCTTGCCTTTTCAACCTCTCGATCGATCGGCCCCGGGAATCCGGAGGGTCGCGGATTTGGCACGCTTATTGCGATGCACAATCGGGCTGAGAAGAGGGAGGCAGAATGAAACTCGTCATTGCCATCATCAAGCCGTTCAAGCTCGACGAGGTCAGGGAATCCCTGTCCAGCCTCGGCGTGCAGGGCATGACCGTGACCGAGGTCAAGGGCTTCGGGCGGCAGAAGGGCCAGACCGAAATCTACCGGGGGGCCGAATACAGCACCAACATGGTTCCGAAGATCAAGATCGAGGTGGTCACCACCGACGATCTGGCCAACCGGGTCGTCGAGGCGATCCAGCAGTCGGCCAACACCGGCGCGATCGGCGACGGCAAGATCTTCGTCCTCGACGTCGCGCAGGCGGTGCGGATCCGCACCGGCGAAACCGACGACGTCGCGCTCTGAGAAAAGGGGGAAACATGACGCTTCACACCAAGCTGGCGACGGGCTTCGGCGCGCTTGCCGTCACCGCCCTGGCGGCCATGCCCGCCTGGGCGCAGGAGGCCGCCGCGGCCGCGGCGCCCACCCCGGACAAGGGCGACACCGCCTGGATGATGGTCTCGACCGTCCTCGTCCTGGCGATGATCCTGCCCGGCCTCGCCCTCTTCTACGGCGGCCTCGTCCGCACGAAGAACATGCTGTCGGTGATGACCCAGATCGGCGCCGCCGCCGCGCTGGCGATGATCGTCTGGGTGATCTGGGGCTACACCATGGCCTTCGGCCCCGACGCGTCGGACGGCCTGAAGCCCTATATCTCCAGCTTCGGGAAGCTGTTCCTCGCGGGCATCACCCCCGCCTCGACCGCCGCCACCTTCACCGACGGCGTCGTCATCCCCGAATATGTGTTCGTCTGCTTCCAGATGACCTTCGCCGCGATCACGGTCGCGCTGGTGCTGGGATCGGTGGTCGAGCGCATCAAGTTTGCGGCGGTGATGATCTTCGCGCTGGTCTGGCTCACCATCGTCTATTTCCCGATCGCCCACATGGTCTGGGCGGCCGGCGGCCTGTTCTTCGAAATGGGCGCGCTCGATTTCGCGGGCGGCACGGTGGTCCACATCAATGCCGGCGTCTCGGCGCTGGTCGCCTGCATCATCCTCGGCAAGCGCATCGGCTACATGAAGGACATCATGGCGCCGCACTCGATGACGCTGACCTTCGTCGGCACCGGCCTGCTGTGGGTGGGCTGGTTCGGCTTCAACGCCGGCTCGGCGCTCGAAGCCAACGGCTCGGCGGCGCTCGCGATGATCAACACCTTCGTCGCCACCGCCTCGGCGGGCCTCGCCTGGCTGGTCGTCGAGAAGCTGTTCGGCCACAAGCCGTCGGCCCTCGGCTTCTGCTCGGGCATCATCGCCGGCCTCGTCGCGGTCACCCCGGCGGCCGGCAATTCCGGCCCGTTCGGCGCGATCGTGCTTGGCGCCGTCGCCTCGCTGGTCTGCTATCTCGCGGTCGCCAAGATCAAGCCGGCGCTCGGTTATGACGACTCGCTCGACGCGTTCGGCATCCACGGCATCGGCGGCATGGTCGGCGCGATCGGCACCGCGATCGTCTACGCCCCGTCGCTCGGCGGGCCCGGCGGCGCCGACTATGCGATCGGCAGCCAGCTCGTCACCCAGGTCCTCGCCGTGCTGGCGACCATCGTCTGGGCCGCGATCGGCACCACCATCGCCATCTATGTCGCCAAGGCGCTCACCGGCCTCCGGGTCAGCCGCGAAGCCGAGATCGAGGGTCTCGACCTCTCGGAACATGGCGAGCGCGCCTACAACTACTGATTGCGAATTGGGGCCGCCCGCGCGGCGGCCCCTCCGGGCGTTCCTCCTGCGAACGCACTGGGCCGGTGGGGCAACCCATCGGCCCTTTTTTTGTTGTTGATGAGAGATATGCGACATGCGAGCCCCGGACCGGAAGCCTAGAAAATCCAGATGATCACCGTCGCCAGCTACAATATCCGCAAGGGCCTCGGCACCGATCGCCGCCGCCGGCCCGATCGCATCCTCGACGTGCTGCACGAGATCCATGCCGACATCGTCGCGCTGCAGGAGGCGGACCGCCGCTTCGGCGCGCGGCAGAGCGCCTTGCCCGCCGAGCTGATCAGCCAGGGCGAATATAAGGCGGTGCCGTTCGACATCCGGCCGGGCGGGATCGGCTGGCACGGCAACGCGATCCTCGTCCGCCATTCGGTCGAGATCGGCGACTACGAGCCGATCCGCCTGCCGACGCTCGAGCCGCGCGGCGCGGTGATGGCGGAGCTGAGGGTCGGCGGCAACGACCTCCGGGTCGTCGGCATGCACCTCGACCTGTCGGGGCTATGGCGGCGGCGGCAGGTCCGCGCGATCATCGATCATATCCGCCGTCGGCGCCACCGGATGCCGACGGTGCTGATGGGCGACCTCAACGAATGGTCGCTGCACGGCGGCTGCATCCGCGAATTCGCCCCCGAGCTGCAGATCGCGCCGACCGGCCGCAGCTATCACAGCCGCCGCCCGGTCGGCTGCCTCGACCGGATCATCCTGACCCCCGACCTGCACCTCGTCGCCTGCGGCGTCCATGTCAGCGAACGCGCGCGGCTGGCGTCGGACCACCTGCCGATCTGGGCGCGGGTGAATTGGGGGTGACGTCAATCCCCCCTCCCTTTCAAGGGAGGGGAAGGGGGTGGGTGGCGAGCGGAGCGAGCCTCCCCGGCCATCCCGCAGAACTCCGTGAAGGGGCATCGAGCCCCTTCACTGCGTACCCCACCCTTTCATCCCTCCCCTCAAGGGGAGGGAGATTCTGTTTTGGCCTACCGAGCCCCTAGCAGCGGCTTGATCGGCGAGATGTCGTACCCCGCGCCCGCCGCCTTGCGGGCGAGCAGTTCGGGGTCCTCGCCGTCGGCACCCTTCGCCAGCGCCCAGACGAAGGTCGAGCGGGTGCCCGAGCGGCAGAAGGCGAGCACCGGGCCGCCGGCATTGGCGAGGGCGTCGCGCATCGCGTCGACCTGGTTGGCGGAGAAGCCGCCATGGCCGATCGGGATCGCGACATAGGCGAGCCCCGCCGCGCGCGCCGCCTCGCGGATGTCGTCGCCGGCCGGCTGGCCGGGCTCCTCCTGCTCGGGGCGGTTGTTGATGATCATGGTGAAGCCCTGGTCCGCCGCGGCCCGGACATCCTCCACGCTGATCTGCGGGGACACCGAGATGCTGTCGTCGATCTTGCGGAACATGGGGTCGTCTCCCTCAGCCGTCATGGCTCTGAATGGCGGCGAGGAAGGTCTCGCCATAGGTTTCCAGCTTCTTCGCCCCTACGCCCGAAATCTGCGCAAGGCCAGCCAGCGTCTCGGGCCGGAGCGCGGCCATTTCGCGCAGGGTCGAATCGTTGAACACGACATAGGGCGGCACCCCCTGCTCGCGCGCCAGGTCGCGGCGCAGCGCGCGCAGCCGGTCGAACAGCGGATCGTGCGGATAGTCGGCGCCGTCGCGCGACTTGCGCCGCCGCGCCCGCTCGGGGGGCAGGATCAGCGGCACCTGTTCCTCGCCCTTCAGGATCGGACGGGCGCCGGGGCCGAAGGACAGGCCGCCATATTCGTCGGCGCGCAGCGCGTCGCGGGCGAGCAGCGCGCGGGCGACCGGCTTGATCAGCTTCTGCTCGGCCTCGTCGGCGATGCCGAACACCGACAGCCGGTTGTGGCCGAGCATCAGGATCTTCTCGGTCTCCTTGCCCGCCAGCACCTCGGACAAATGGGTGACGCCGAAGCGCATGTCGGTGCGGAAGGCCGCGGAGAGCAGCTTCTGCGCGACGACGGTCGCGTCGATCCCGGTCGGCGGGTTGAGGCAATTGTCGCAATTGCCGCACTGGGCCGGCGGGTCCTCGCCGAAATGGCGCAGCAGGATCGCGCGGCGGCAGCCCGGCGCCTCGACCAGCATCGCCATCGCGTTGAGCCGCTGGCGCTCGCCCGGCCGGCGGCTCTCCTCGACGTCGGTCTCGATCCGACGGCGGGCGCGGGCGAAGTCCTCGGCGCCCCAGAACAGCTGGGTGGCGGCCGGGTCGCCGTCGCGGCCGGCGCGGCCGGTCTCCTGATAATAGGCCTCGATCGACTTGGGCAGGCCGGCATGGGCGACGAAGCGGACGTCGGGCTTGTCGATGCCCATGCCGAAGGCGACCGTCGCCACCATCACCATGTCCTCCGACGCGACGAACGCCTTCTGGTTGGCGGCGCGGACGGCGGGATCGAGCCCGGCATGATAGGCGCGCGCGGCGCGGCCGTTCGCGGCGAGCTGCGCCGCCAGCCGCTCGGTCGCGTCGCGGGTCGGGGCATAGACGATGCCCGCGCCCGGATTCTCCTCGATGAAGCGGGCGAGCTGCCTGGCGACGCCGTCGCGCGGGGTGATGCCGTAGCGCAGGTTGGCGCGGTCGAAGCCGGCGAGGATCAGGCCGTCGGGGGCGATGCCGAGCTGCGCCAATATGTCGTCGCGCGTGTGGTGGTCGGCGGTCGCGGTCAGCGCCAGGCGCGGCACGTCGGGCCGCGTGTCGAGCAGCCCCCGCAGCAGGCGATAGTCGGGGCGGAAGTCGTGCCCCCATTCGGACACGCAATGCGCCTCGTCGATCGCGATCAGCGCCAGCGGCACCTGGCTCAGCAGCCGGCGGAAGCCCTCGGTCGAGACGCGCTCCGGCGCGACGTAGAGCAGGTCGAGCGCGCCCGAGCGCAGCCGGTCGATCGTCTCGTCGCGATTGTCGTCGGCGGAGGTGAGCGCGGCGGCGCGGATGCCGGCGGCCTCGGCCGAGCGCACCTGGTCGTGCATCAGCGCGATCAGCGGCGAGACCACCAGGCCGGTGCCCGGCCGGCACAGCGCCGGAATCTGGTAGGTCAGCGACTTGCCCGCGCCGGTCGGCATCACCGCCAGCGTGTTGAGCCCGGCCATCACCCGGTCGATCACGTCCGCCTGCCGCCCCCGGAAATGCGCATAGCCGAAGGTCTGCTGAAGGGCTTCCAGGGGAGTGGGCATGGCGCCTCTTCTAGCCGAAGATGCCGGGGTGTCGAGCCGCGATCAATGTATAGACATTATGACTCGACCGGCCGTTTCGGCCCGCGCCGGTTCATCCATTTCTGCGCGGGCAGCTCGAAGCCGTGGTAGAGCGCCGCCGACGCCGCCAGCACGATCAGCAGGAACAGGCCGAGCAGCGGCAGCGACACGTCGCCCGCGTCGCGGACGAACAGGATCTTGAAGAGCAGGAACAGCAGCGAGTGCGCCAGATAGGTCGCATAGCTGATCTCGCCGAACCAGTGGATCGCGCGGCCCTTCATCGGCGTCCGCCCTTCGGACGTCAGCGCCAGGAACAGCAGCAGCGTGACGAAGACGAAGGGCAAGGCGAGCGTCTCGGGCGCGCCCGCGAGCCGCGCGGCGAGCCCGATGGCCGAGAGCAACGCGGCGATCGTGGCGGGCCGCCGCGGCGCCTCGCGCCAGCGCAGCCACAGCGCCGCGACCAGGGTCCCCATCCCGAATTCGAACAGGCAGCGCGCCAGGCCGAGATGGGCGATCTCGTTGCCGAGAAGGGGCTGGCCCATCGCCGTGAACAGGCCCCATAGCCCGGCCATCAGCAGCGCGAGCAGGGCGAGCAGCACCGGCGTCGGCGTCCGCCGCCAGTCGACCGCCGCGATCAGCAGCGGGAACAGCAGATAGGCGCCCAGCTCGCAGCTGATCGACCAGGCGGGGACGTTCCAGCCGAGCGGCAGGAAGCCCCAATTCTGCATCAGCAGCAGGTGGAAGGGCAGCGTGCCCCAGGCATAGCCCTGCGGCATGCCGCGCCCAGTGGCGACGCAGACCGCCGCGAAGGCGACCGCGGCGAGCAGGATCAGCAGGTGGAGCGGATAGATGCGCGCCAGCCGCCGCCACAGGAAATGCGGCACCGCGCGGGCGCCATGATCGCCGAGCAGCCGGCCATAGTTGAGCCAGATGACGAAGCCCGACAGCACGAAGAAGAAGTCGACCGCCAGATAGCCCTTGGCGAGGAAATCGATCAGCGCCGGGGGCAGCGACCCGACCGCGCTCTCGCGGATATGGTAGAGCACGACATACCAGGCCGCGATCCCGCGCGCCGAGGTGAGCGGACGAAGTTCGTGCCGGACCTGCACGCCTGATTATTCCCCTGCCACCCCGGCGGGAGGCCGGGGTCCTGTCCGCTTTCACCACAGATATGGGAATGGGTGAAGAGGGCTTGAAAGGGCGTCATCCCAGCGAAAGCTGGGATCTCATTGCCTTTGCATCACTTCCAACCAGCGCGGAACAAGGAAAGGGAGATCCCGGCCTCCGCCGGGATGACGGCCAGAAGCGTTTAAGCCGCTTCCTTCTCCTCGGCCTCGCTCGCCTGGCGCATCCACATGTCGGCATAGAGCCCGTCGCGCGCCATCAGCGCGGCATGGGTGCCGCGCTCGACGACGCGGCCGGCCTCGAGCACCAATATCTCGTCGGCATGGACGATGGTCGACAGCCGGTGGGCGATGACGATCGTCGTGCGGCCCTGCTCGACGCCGCGCAGGGTCGCCTGGATGTCGGCCTCGGTGCGGCTGTCGAGCGCGCTGGTCGCCTCGTCGAGGATCAGGATCGGCGGGTTCTTGAGCAGGGTGCGGGCGATCGCCACCCGCTGCTTCTCCCCGCCCGACAGCTTCAGCCCGCGTTCGCCGACCTTGGTGTCGTAGCCCTGCGGCAGCGACAGGATGAAGTCGTGGATCGCCGCGCCCTTCGCCGCCGCCTCGATCTCGGCCTGGGTCGCGCCTTCGCGGCCATAGCCGATATTGTAGCCGATCGTGTCGTTGAACAGCACCGTGTCCTGCGGGACGATGCCGATCGCGCGGCGCAGCGACGCCTGGGTGACGTGGCCGATGTCCTGGCCGTCGATCGTCACCCGCCCGCCGGCGATCTCGTAGAAGCGGTAGAGGATGCGCGCGAGGGTCGACTTGCCCGCGCCCGAATGGCCGACGACGGCGAGGGTGCCGCCGGGGCGGATCTCGAAATCGACCCCCTTCAGGATCTGCCGTTCGGGATCATAGCCGAAATGGACGTCCTCGAAGCGGACCAGCCCGCCGGTCACCGCGATCGGCCGCGCGTCGGGGGCGTCGACCACCTCGGCCGGCGTGTCGATCAGCCGGAACATCGCCTCCATGTCGATCAGCCCCTGGCGGATCTCGCGATAGACCATGCCGAGCATGTCGAGCGGGCGAAACAGCTGGCTCAGCATCGTGTTCACGAACACCACGTCGCCGGGCGAGAACCAGCCCTTGCTCCAGCCATAGACGCTGTAGCCCATCGCGCCGGCCATCATCAGGTTGGTGATCAGCGACTGGCCGATGTTGAGCAGGGCGAGCGAGCTTTCGTTCTTGGTCGCGGCGCGGGCATAGGCGGCGACGGCGCGGCCGTAATTGTCGGTCTCGCGCGCCTCGGCGCTGAAATATTTGACGGTCTCGTAGTTGAGCAGCGAATCGACCGCGCGGGCGGAGGCCCGCGTGTCATGTTCCACCATCTCGCGGCGCATGCGGCTGCGCCATTCGGTCACCCGGCGGGTGAACAGGATGTAGCCGGCGATCGCGATCATCGTCGCGACCACCAGCCCGGTGCCGAATTTGACGAAGAAGATCGCGCAGACGGCGGTCAGCTCGAAAATGGTCGGGCCGATGTTGAACAGCAGGAAGTAGAGCATCGTGTCGATGCTCTTGGTGCCGCGCTCGACGATCTTGGTCAGCGCGCCGGTGCGCCGTTCGAGATGGTAGCGCAGCGACAGGCGGTGGAGCTGCGCGAACACCTCGATCGACAGGCGCCGGGCGGCGTCCTGGCCGACCAGCTCGAAGATGGCGTTGCGCATATTGTCGAACAGCACGCCGCCGAAGCGCGCGCCCGCATAGGCGGTGACCAGCGCGACCGCGATCATCACGCCGGGCTCAAACCCCGGCGCCATCCGGTCGACCGCCGCCTTGTAGGCGAAGGGCATCAGCAGCACCGCCGCCTTGGCGGCGAGCACCAGCACCAGCGCGATCACCACCCGCGCGCGCAGCGACGGCGCGTCTTTCGGCCAGAGATAGGGCAGGAAGCGGCGGAGCGTGGCCCAGCCCTGTTCGGGGCGGGCGGCGGAGGGGGAAGCGTGATCGGGTGGCATCGCGGGCGAAGATAGGGATGGCGACGGCCCAGCGGAAGAGCGGGACTGCGATGCTGCACATAAGCTGCTTTGACCAGCGGCGGACTGGGATTACTCAAAATGCCATGTCCGACCCGACCGACGAGAATGTGGCGATCATCGGCAACCCCGTCCTGCTGCAACGGGGCGAGCCGCTGATCCAGGCGTTGCGCAGCGTTCGCGTCGCCGGCGTGCTGGCCAGCACGGTCGCGATCGGCAGCGGATCGTGGTCGGCCTCGATCCCGGTCCCGGATGAATGCGCCTTGCTCTACGTCGTCGCCCGCGGCCGGTGCGTCGGCGGCACCTTCGACCCGGCGACGATGGTCGACCTGTCGGCCGGCGACATCCTGCTGTTCCCGCATCCGGGGCGCTACATCCTGTCCGAACGGCGCGGCATCGCGCCGGTGCCGTTGGAGGACATGCTGGAAGAGGTGCTCGGCGGCATCGAAGGGGTCGAGGGGCGGTGGAAGTCGCTTTTCTCGTCGCCCTTCACCATCGCGGGAGCCAAGGCCGGCGACCCGGTGGTGGCGATCACCGCGCTGCGGCTGTTCTTCGACCATGGCCTGCCGGCGGTGCTGTTGCGGGGGTTGCCCCCATTCGTCCATCTCCCGGGCTTCGCGACCCGCCATGGCCCGTTCGTCGAGGCGATTCTCCGGCAGGTCATCGGCCAGGGGGAGGAGGGGCTTTCGGGGCAGGGGGCGGCGACCCGGCTTGCCGAGGCGCTGCTCGTCAAATGCCTGTCCGCCTTCCTCGCCGACTTCGCCGACAAGCGGCCGGGCTTCGGGCGCGGCCTGCGCGATCCGTTCATCGCCAAGGCGATCGGCGCCATCCAGTCGCGGCCCAACCTCAACTGGACGCTGGCGGCGATGTCGCGCTCGGCCGGCCTGTCGCGCTCCGCCTTCACCGATCGCTTCCGCGCGGCGATGGAGATGACGCCGACCGAATTCCTGACGGCGGTCCGCATGGCGCGGGCGACCGACATGCTGGAGAACGGCAAGATGTCGATCGCGCAGATCGCGGAGATGATCGGCTATGGGTCGGAAGCCGCCTTCAACCGCGCCTTCCGCCGCTGGAACGGTTCCCCGCCCGGCGCGCTGCGGCGGTCGAGCCTGACGGCCGGCGGGCAAAAGCCGGACGATTGATCAAGCAAGCCGGTGCATCGGCCAAAGACAGCGGACCGTCGCCCCTCCACATTGGCCGCATAAGCAACGCACCAGCGGACGGACCGTCGCCGAACCGGACGACGGCGGCCTGGGTGGCGGAGGGAGGGGCCTGTGAAGACGCGCATGTTGAAGCTGGGGGCGGCGACCGCCGCGATGATCGGGGCGTGGACCGGCGCCCAGGCGCAGGCGCCGGCGGACGCGCAGGGCGATGCCGGCGGCCAGGCGATCCAGGACATCGTCGTCACCGCGACCCGCACCGGCGCGACGCAGCTCCAGCGGACCCCGATCGCGATTTCGGCCTTCTCGGCCGAGCAGCTCGATGCGTCGGGAATCGTCAACGTCAAGGACCTGGTCTCGGCGACGCCGAACCTGAGCGTCGGGCAGGCGACTGCCAGCGCGCAAATCTACATCCGCGGCATCGGCAGCAACAATGTATTCATCGGCTCCGATCCCGACGTGACCGTCCAGTCGGACGGCGTCTACATCGCCCGCGCCTTCGGCCAGTTCCTCGACTTCGTCGACGTCGACCGGATCGAGGTGCTGCGCGGCCCGCAGGGGACGCTCTACGGCCGCAACGCCGTCGGCGGGACGATCAACATCATCTCGCGCAAGCCGTCCGACAGCTTCGAGGGACGCGCGCAGCTCAGCGCCGGCACCGACGACCTGGTCCAGGCGCAGGCCTATCTCAGCGGGCCGATCGTGCCGGGCGTCCTCCAGGCGAGCATCGCCGGCAACATCCTGCGCCGCGACGGCTTCGTCGAGAATATCGCGCCGGGCGGCAAGGACGTCGGCAACGCCCGCCGCGAAGGGGTGCGCGGCCAGCTCCGCTTCGTGCCCAGCGCGACGGTGGAGGCGATCACCCGGTTCGACTGGAACGGCTCGTTCGAGCGGATGGACGCCTATTCCCACCTGCTCGCGCCGGTCGCGGCGGCGCCGCTCGCGACCTCGCTGATCGGCGACTATAGCCGCACCGCGCTCGACAGCCCGCAGAACAGCCGGACCCGCATCTGGGGCATATCCCAGGAGGTCAATGTCGAGCTGAGCGACGTGTTCAAGCTCAAGTCGCTGACCGCCTATCGGCGCAGTGCCTATCGGGTGAACGTCGACATCGACGGGACCGAGCTGCGCGGCACCTATGGTTTCCAGACCGACCGGTCGAAGCAGTTCAGCCAGGAGCTCAACCTCGGCATAGACCTGCCGCGCTTCGAGGGCGTGCTCGGCGCCTATTATTTCCGCGAATGGCAGCGCAGCACCCTGCGCAACACGACGCCGCCGAGCGCGGTGACGGCGCTGGCGCGGGCGACCGAGACCACCGTCAATCCGGTCGCCAGGGTGCGATCGCAGGCGCTGTTCGGGCAGGGGACCTATCATGTCACCGACGCGCTCGGCGTCACCCTCGGCCTGCGCTACACCCAGGACCGGCGCGGGATCGACCAGCGGCTGATGCGGGTGCCGTTCGATCCTGCCTTGCCGACGATCGGCTTCGCGGCGTCGCCGCCGCCACGCAACTACCACGCCTGGACGCCGCGCGTCAGCGTCGACTGGCAGGCCACCCGCGACGTCATGCTCTATGCCTCGGTCACGCGCGGCTACAAGAGCGGCGGCACCAATTTCTCGGCGACCAACCTGGCGGCGCTCACCTTCGATCCGGAGACGATCTGGAGCTATGAGGCGGGGATCAAGAGCGACTGGTTCGACCGGCGGCTGCGGGTCAACCTGACCGGTTTCTACTACGACTATTCGGATCTGCAGATCCAGTCGCTGCTGGCGCCCGGCGTCGTCGCGATCGGCAACGCGGCCAGCGCCCGGGTGAAGGGGCTCGAGCTTGAGACGATCGCCCGGCCGGCGGCGGGGCTGACTTTCACCTTCAACTATGCTCTGCTCGACAGCGAGTATCGCCATTTCCCCAATGCGGCGGTCCCGTCGCAGCTCCGCCCCTATGTCCAGGGTTCGCCGCGCTACGACGCCGCGACCAACACCTTCGATGCGACCGGCAACCGCCTGACCGCCGCGCCCCGCTCCTCGCTGTCCGCCAGCGCGCAATATGAGCATGCGCTGGGCAGCGGCACGGCCTTCGTCCGTGGCGAATATTACTGGCAGAGCCGCGCCCATTATGATCCGTCCAACGCGCTGATCATGAGCCAGAAGGCCTATGACCTGATCAACCTGTCGGCCGGCTATCGCGGCGCGGGCGATCGGTGGAGCGCGCGGGTCGTCGCGAAGAACGTGACGGACAAGCAATATCTGATCACCGTCGCCGCGAACGGCCTGGTTCCGGCCGGCCTCGCCGGGGCGCCGCGCACCGTCGCGCTCCAGCTGACCTGGAACTGGTGAGCCCCGCCACCCCCTATCGCGCAGGAAGGCCTTTCCCTTGTCCCTCGCCACGTCCGACGTGAACTATACCGACCTGCTCGTGCAGGCGCTGACCCGCTATCCGGGCCGCGAGGCCTTCGTCGACGGCGATCGGCGGCTCAGCTACGCCCAGACCGCGGCGCGGATCAGCCAGTTCATGCAGCTCTTCCACGCCCGTGGCCTGCGGCCCGGCGCGACGCTCGCCATCCTCACCGTCAACGTGCCCGAGGCATGGATGGCGCAGATGGCCGCCTGCCTGCTCGGCGCGACCTTCACCGGGCTGCATCCGCTCGGTTCGGTCGACGACCATCTCCACATCTGCGACGAGCTGGCGGTCGACATGCTGGTCGTGCATCCGGTCTATCTGGAGCGTGGCCTGGCGCTCGGGCAGCGGGCGGCGTCGGTCCGCCATATCCTCGCGCTCGGCCCCAGTGGCGATGCGGAGGACCTGCTCGCGCTGGCCGATCCCTTCCCGGTCCGCCGCCTGGAGCGGCGCGCCTGCGGACGGGAGGACGTCCACTGGGTCGCCTATACCGGCGGCACGACCGGCCGGTCGAAAGGCGTCGAGATTCCCGACCGGGCGCTGGTGCACCAGGTGCAGACCGTCACCACCTCACTGGGATTGCCCGAGAATCCCCGCTTCCTGGCGGTCGCCCCGATCTCCCATGCCGGCGTGCTGCCGATCGTGCCGACCCTGTTCCGGGGCGGGACGGTGGTGTTCCAGCGCGGCTTCGATCCCGCGAAATGGCTCGCCTGCGTCGAGGCGGAACGGATCAACTGGAGCTTCATCGTCCCGACGATGCTCTATTCGCTGCTCGACCATGGCCGCCCGGAGGACCATGATCTCTCCTCGCTGGAGACGATCATGTACGGTTCCTCGCCGATGTCCGCCGCCCGGCTCGCCGAAGCGCATGAGGCGATGGGGCCGGTGTTCCTGCAGGCCTATGGCCAGAGCGAGTGCGTCTCCTTCGCCACGACCCTGCGCAAGGACGAGCATGACCCGCTGGGCAATCCGCAATTGCTGCGTTCCTGCGGCCGGCCGGTGCTCGGCATGCGGGTCGAGGTGCTGGGCGAGGACGGCCGGCCGGTGGCGGCGGGCGAGGTCGGCGAGATCTGCGTGCGCGGGCCGGGCATCATGAAGGGCTATCACCGGATGCCCGAGGAGACCGCGCAGGCGCTGAAGGACGGCTGGCTCCATTCGGGCGATCTCGCCACGGTCGACGCGGACGGCTTCGTCTATATCGTCGATCGCAAGAAGGAGATGATCATCACCGGCGGCTTCAACGTCTATTCGCGCGAGATCGAGGACGTGATCGCCGAGCTGCCCGAGATATCGGCGGTGGCCGTGATTGGCGTGCCCGACGACAAATGGGGCGAGGCGGTGAAGGCGGTGGTCGTCGCGCGGCCGGGCGAGCAGGTCGATCCCGCGCGCCTGATCGAGCTGGTTCGCGCGCGCAAGGGCGCGCACCAGGCGCCCAAGACGGTCGACATCGTCGATCGGATGCCGCTGACCGCCGTCGGCAAGATCGACAAGAAGGCGCTGCGCGGCCGCTTCTGGGCCGATCAGGAAAGGATGGTCCATTGACGACAGGCTCCTCCCGTCCGTCGCGCATGGCGGCGCTGCTCGCTGGCCTGCTGTCGCTGGCCCAGGCCGGTCCGGCGGCGGCGCGCGACGCCCTGCCGCCGATCGTGATCGGCCAGCTCTCCTCGCGCAGCGGCAACAACCCGGCGGGGCGCGAGGGTGAGAATGGCGCGATGCAGGCGGTGGCGGAGATCAACGCGGCCGGCGGCCTGCTCGGCGGGCACCGGCTGGAACTGCGGGTCGAGGACGATCAGACCCAGGTCGACGCCGGCATCGCCGCCTTTGCCCGTCTCGTCGACCAGGGTGCGGTCGCCGTCGTCGGCAGCTCCTTCTCCAATATCAGCCTCGCGATCATCCCGCATGTCGAGCAGGCTGGTATTCCCTATCTCTCGACCGGCGCCGCGGACGGGCAGGTCGATCCGGTGCGGCCCCATGTCTTCATGACTTCGCTGGCCGGCCGGCTCGTCGGGGAGCAGCTCCTCCGCTTCCTCCGCGACCGCGGCGTCACCCGGCTCGCGGTCGTCTATGATCGCGACAGCCGCTTCGCGAGCTCGGGCTGGGCGAAGCAGCGGACCCTGCTCGATCGCTATGGCATCGCGCTGGTCGAGGAGCAGGCCGTCCGCGTCGACACCCGGGATTTCGGCGCGACCATCGCGGCGCTTCGCGGCAGCGGCGCGCAGGCGGTGATGGCCTGGCTGACCGGTCCGCCGGCGGTCGGCTTCACCCGCGCCTATGCGGTCGCGAATGTCGGCCTGCCGGTGGTGGTGAGCCACGGCGTCGCCAGCGGCGCCTTCCTCCGCGACACCGGCGCGGCGTCCGAAGGGCTGTTCGTCGCGACCTCGATCGCCACGCTCGCCGACGACGCGCCGGTCTCGGCGGTCGGCGACGCGGCCCGCGCGATGGCGGCCGGCTTCCGCCGCGACCATGGCCATGGGCCGTCCCAATATGCGGTCGACGGCTATGTCGCGATACGGCTGATCGCCGCCGCGATCGAACGTAGCGGCAGCGCCAGCCCGCCCGCGATCCGCGACGCGCTCGAAGGCCTTACCCTCGCGACGCCGCAAGGCGTCTATCGCTACACGCCGGACGACCATGCCGGGCTCGGCGTGGCCGACATCGCGGTCGCCCGGGTGAAGGACGGGCGCTTCACCCTGTCCGACTGGTCGCGCCGGCAGCTCCGGGCCGACCGAGGATCGGAGGTGGCGCGATGAGCAGGAGCTTCGTCCTGGTCCACGGCGCCTGGCGGGGTGGGTGGTGCTATACACGGACCGCCGCGCTGCTGCGCGCGGCCGGGCACCGCGTCTTCACCCCGACCTTGACCGGGCTCGGCGAGAGATCGCACCTGGCGACGGGATCGGTCGGTTTCCGCACCCATGTCGACGACGTCGCCAACGTCCTGCGATGGGAAGGGCTCGATGATGTCGTGCTGTGCGGCCACTCCTATGGCGGGATGGTCGCGGCGGCCGTCGCCGACGCGATGCCCGACCGTATCGCCGCGCTGCTGTTCCTCGACGCGATCCTGCCCGAGGCCGGCAAGTCGCTGCTCGACATCTGCGCGGCCGAGGAGGTTGCGACCGGCCTGCTGCGATCCGCGGCGGCCAGCGGCGGCCGGTTGGTGCCGCCGCTCCCCGCCGCGCTGTTCGGCCTCAACGAAGCCGACGTGGCGATGGTCGAGGCGCTCTGCACGCCGCACCCGCTCCCATGCTTCTGCGAGCCGGTCGAGCTGACCGGCGCCTGGGAGGGGATCGCGCGCAAGACCTATGTCCGCGCGACCGGATGGGCCGGTTATGCGGCGCT
Source organism: Rhizorhabdus wittichii RW1 (assembly GCA_000016765.1). Classification (NCBI taxonomy): domain Bacteria; kingdom Pseudomonadati; phylum Pseudomonadota; class Alphaproteobacteria; order Sphingomonadales; family Rhizorhabdaceae; genus Rhizorhabdus; species Rhizorhabdus wittichii. The sequence continues at coordinate 2,137,357 of CP000699.1, read as the reverse complement.
CGGCTTTGACCCGATGGCGAAGGTCGAGGCCGGGGCCGGCTGGTCGACGATCGATGTCGACTGCGGGCATGAGGTCGCCCTCGACGCGCCCGCCCGGCTCGCGGACATGCTGCTGAACGCATAGGAATCGAACCAATGGCTGCACCGATACGCTATGAGACGACCGGGCCGATCGCGACGATCACGCTCGATCGGCCCGATGCGCTCAACGCGATCACCGTCGCGATGATCGAGGCGCTCGACGCCGCGCTGGCCCAGGCGGCCGAGGACCGGGCCGTCCGCGTCCTGATCGTCACCGGATCGGGCCGCGCCTTCTGCGTCGGGGCGGACATCGGCCAGCTCGACCAGTGGGAGAAGGATCCGGGATTGCGCGACCGCTTCTACGCGCTGGCGCCGCGCTTCTTCCGCCGGCTCGAGGAATTCCCCAAGCCGGTCATCGCCGCGGTCAACGGCGTGGCGGCGGCCGGCGGGTTCGAGATATGCTGCTTCGCCGATATCGTCATCGCGGCGGAGGATGCGCGGATCGGCGATGCCCACGCCAATTTCGTCGGCTTCGGGCCGGTGTCGGCGGTCGTCGCGCCGACCGTCCTGCCGCGCAAGATCGCCGCCGAGCTGCTCTATACCGGCGACATGATGAGCCCGGCGCAACTCCACCTCTGGGGTTTCGTGAACCGGGTCGTACCGGCGGCCGAGCTGATGGAGACCGCTCTCGCCATGGCCGGGCGGATCGCCGCCAAGCAGCCGCTCGCGATCCAGGCGGCGAAGAACCTCGCCCGCCGCGCCGGCCTCGTCGATCCGGGGCTGCTCGGCTCGCACGCCTATGAGAGCGCCAAGGCGATCTTCGCGACCGAGGATTTCCAGGAAGGCCTGCGCGCCTTCGCCGAGAAGCGGGCGCCCGATTTCAAGGGACGATGAAGGAGAGAGAGCGATGTCGGCTTACTGGATCGCCCGCGCACGGATGCGCGACATGGAAGGGCAGGACCAATATGCCCGGATCATCGGGGATATCGGCCAGCGCTTTCCCTATGAGACGCTGGCCCGGTCGGGCCGGGTCCACATCGTCGAGGGGACGACGCATTTCGACCGCTATTTCCTGCACCGCTTCGCGTCGGTGAACAGCGCGCTCGCCTTCTACAACTCGCCTGAATATCAGGAGGCGGCCGCGATCCGGCGCGCCGCCTGCGACGGTTGCGAACTGGTGATCATGGAGGGCGAGGACCGCTGAGGCGGAGCCGGCGGCCCGCGCCGCCAGACATATCGGGCATCGTTCCATACCCGCAGCATCATTGAAGATTCCGGCGGCGCTGGTACAGCGTCGGGGTCCGGACCGCCTCGCCTGCACAGGAATGATCCCGCCATGGAAGACACGCTTCGTCGGGCTGCGCTCGATTATCACCGATTCCCCAATCCGGGGAAGATGCGCATCGAGCCGACGAAGCGGATGGTCAACCAGCGCGACCTGGCGCTCGCCTATTCGCCGGGCGTCGCCGCGCCGTGCGAGGAGATCGCCGCCGATCCCGACAAGGCGCTCGACTATACCGCGCGCGGCAACCTCGTCGCGGTGATCTCGAACGGCACCGCCGTGCTCGGCCTCGGCGCGATCGGGGCGCTGGCGTCGAAGCCGGTGATGGAGGGCAAGGCCGTCCTGTTCAAGAAGTTCGCCGGGATCGACGTGTTCGACATCGAGATCGACACCACCGATCCCGACCGCTTCGTCGAGGCCGTGGCGCTGCTCGAACCGACCTTCGGCGGCATCAACCTGGAGGACATCAAGGCGCCCGAATGCTTCGCGATCGAGGCGGCGCTCAAGGCGCGGATGAACATCCCGGTCTTCCACGACGACCAGCACGGCACCGCGATCGTCGTGGCGGCGGCGGTGCGCAACGCGCTGGTGCTGCAGAACATCAGCCTGTCCGAGGCGAAGCTCGTCACCTCGGGCGCGGGGGCGGCGGCGCTCGCCTGCGTCGACCTGCTCGTGTCGATGGGCCTGCCGGCCGACAATGTCACGCTGACCGACAAGGACGGCGTGGTCCATGCCGGGCGGCCGGGCATGGCGCCCAACATGGCGCGCTATGCCCGCGCGACCGACGCCCGGACATTGCCCGAGGTGCTGCCCGGCGCGAACATCTTCCTCGGCCTGTCGGCGCCCGGCGTGCTCAAGCCCGAATGGCTGCCGCTGCTGTCGGACCGGCCGCTGATCTTCGCGCTCGCCAATCCCGAGCCGGAGATATTGCCCGAGATCGCGCGCGCCGCGCGGCCCGACGCGATCGTCGCGACGGGGCGGTCGGACTATGCCAACCAGGTCAACAACGTCCTGTGCTTCCCCTATATCTTCCGCGGCGCGCTCGATGTCGGCGCGACCGCGATCACCGAGGCGATGAAGGTCGCGGCGGCCGAGGCGATCGCCGCGCTCGCCCGCCTGCCCGCGCATGAGAGCGTCGTCCAGGCCTATGGCGGCGGCAAGCTCGCCTTCGGCCCCGACTATATCATCCCGACCCCGTTCGACCCGCGCCTGATCGTCGAGATCGCGCCGGCGGTGGCGCAGGCGGCGATCGCCTCCGGCGTAGCGCGGCGGCCGATCGACATTGACGCCTATCGCCGCGGCCTGGCGCAGCAGAACGCCCGATCGGGCCAGCTGATGATGCCGGTGTTCGAGGGCGCGCGCGGCGCCAGGGCCCGGATCGCCTATGGCGAGGGCGAGGACGAGCGCGTGCTGCGCGCCGTCCAGGACGCGCTCGACGACGGTTTCGTCCGGCCGACGCTGGTCGCGCGCCGCCGCATCCTGGCGGAGAAGATGCCGCGCCTCGGCCTGCGCTTCGAACTCGACCGCGACGTCGACCTGGTCGATCCCGAGACCGACCATGCGATCCTCGGCCCGCTGGTCGATGCCTATCGCGCCGTCGCCGGGCGGCGCGGCGTGCCCTCGGCCGAGATCGTCCGCCACGTCTATCGCCGGCCGACCGTCACCGCGGCGATGCTGCTGCGGACCGGCCATGTCGAGGCGGCGCTGGTCGGCGGCAATTCGGAATATTGGGGCCAGGTCGAGCATGTGCTGCGCACGATCGACCGGACGGAAGGGGCCCAGCGCGTCTATGCGCTGTCGGGGCTGATCCTCGACGCGGGCGCGCTGTTCATCACCGACACCCATATGGTGCCCGATCCGACGCCCGAGCAGATCGCCGAGATGACCGTGCTCGCCGAACGGGCGGTGCGGCAGTTCGGGCTCGACCCGCGCGTCGCGCTGCTGTCGCACTCCAATTTCGGCGCGTCGCACAGCCCCAGCGCGCGCAAGATGCGCGAGGCGGTGAAGATCGTCCGCCGGATCGCGCCCGACCTGTGCGTCGACGGGGAGATGCATGCCGACGTCGCGCTGTCGCAGTCGCTGCGCGAGCGGCTCGTCCCCGACCAGCGCTTCGAAGGGTCGGCCAACCTGCTGGTCATGCCGAACCTCGACGCCGCCAACATCACCCTGACCGCGCTCGGCGCATCGTCGAGCTCGCCGACGGTCGGGCCGATGCTGATGGGGCTGAGCCAGCCGATCCACGTCCTCACCCCCGGCGTCACCTCGCGCGGGATATTGAACCTGACGGCGATCGCGGCGGCGGAGGTGGCCCGGCGGCGCTGACCGCCGGGGCCGGTGGGTCAGCGGGGCGGGCTGGCCGCCGGATAGACCGGTTCGAAGCGGGTCCAGACCACCGGCATGTGCTCGACCTCGTCGGGGCTCATCCCGGCGATGGCGTCCTTCCACAGGCCGAGATGCGCCTTGCGCCACGCCGACAGGTCGCGCAGCGCCGGGCTCTCGGTCATCAGGTGCCAGGGGGCGACCGATCCGAGCGGCAGGACCTGCGCCGCGACCACCCGGTAGAGGAAGCTGGGCTTGCCGTCGAAGTCGTAGACGAGGACGATCTGCCCGGGCCGGGGCAGCGGCCAGCCCTTCTCGACGAACTCGGCCTCCCGGGCGAGCGTCGCGCGCTTCTCGCCGGCGAGGACCTGTTCGGTGATCTTGCGCGAGATGTCCTGGTTGCGGCCCATCGTGCGCGTCATGTCGATCCGCACCGGCGCGCCGGTCGCGGCGCCGGCGCGGCGGAGGAAGGCGTCGACCGCGGCGGGGTCGGGCGCCGCCGGGGCGGCCGCCGCCAGCATCAGCGCGACGGCCGCGCCGATCATCCGCGCGCGGCCTTGGCCGTGGCGGCCGGATATTGCGCCCGGATCGTCCGGGCGGCCAGCGGGGCTTCCCGGGCTATGTCCGACCACAGGCATTCGACCGACAGCCGGCGGTCATAGCCGATCGATCGCAGCGCCTCGAAATAGGCCGAGAAATCCTCGCCCGCCACGCCGGGGGCGCGGCGCCCCTGCTTCTCGGCGATCTGGACGTGGCGGATCAGCGGGCCGTTCTCGATCAGGCTGGCGGGGCCTTCGTCCTCCATCCGCATATGGAACAGGTCGGCGACCAGCCCGACGCTCGGATGGCCGACCGCGCGGACGATCGCGCCGCCCTCGCTCACCCGGTTGATGAAGTTCGTCTCCGTATGGTTGAGCGGCTCGAGCGCGAGAATGACGCCGTGCGCCTGGGCGACCGGGCCGAGCCGCTTGCACAGCTCTATGAGCTGCGCCTCGGCGGTGGCGCGCGGGAAGCCTTCGGGGATGCGGCGCGAGCGCGGGCTGCCGAACACCACCGTCTCGACCCCGGCGCGGCGCGCGCGGGCGAACACGGTCTCGCAGAAGGTGACGATGCCGTCATGCGCGGTGTCGGGGCCGACGCTCTGCAATGACGGCGGCAGCAGCCGGACCAGCGTGCGGACCGGGATCGGCGCGGCGCGGGCGGTGGCCAGCGCCGCCTCGAACGCCGTGTCGGGCTTGTCGGGGAGGAGGAAGCGGTCGACCTCCTCCTCGACGAAGCCGTAGCCCGACGAAGCGAGCAGCGCCGCGTTGTCGAGCGACGTCCACGCGCCCAGCGAGGGGGCGGCGGGGGCCGCCGGCGTCTTCGCCCCGGCGATGCCGGCGGCGAGACACGCGGCGGTCCCCGCCAGGAAGCGCCGCCGGTCGAGGGCGGCCGCGATCATCAGAAGTTGACCGTCAGGCGCGCACCATAGGTCCGCGGCGCCTGATATTGGTAACGGTAGCTGACATAGGTGGTGCTGACCACGTCGGCATTGCTGAAGATCAGCTTGTCCTCGAGGTTGCGGACGTAGCCTTCGAGCCGCCAGCGATCGTCCGGCGCGGCGTAGGTGACGATGATGTCCGACCGCATGTAGCCGGGCTGCTTGTCGGCTCCGTAATTGGTGAAGGTGAAGTAGGACTTGCTCTCATAATGCGTCTGGAGACGGGTCGTGATCGATCCGTCGCCGACCGGGAAGACATGCTCATAGCCGGCGTTGAACACCCAGTCGGGCGCCTGCTGCAGCCGGTTGCCGGCGAGCTGCTTGTTGGCGCCGTTGACGACCGCGACGAAGTCGGTGAAGCGGGCGTGCAGATAGGCGCCGAACAGCTCGATGCGATCGTTGGGGGTGACCTGGTAGACGATGTCGACATCGCCGCCATAGAGCTTCGATGCGCCGGCGTTGACCGTGCCGGTGCCGATGCCGCCGCTCGGCAGGGTGATCTGCTGCTGCACCTGCTGGTCCTTGTACTTGTACAGGAAGGCCGACAGGTTCACCTGGAGCGTGTTGTTGAGGAAACGGTTCTTCGAGCCGATTTCCCAGGCCTTGATGTTCTCGGGACCATAGACCTGCAGGTCGGTGAAGCCGCCCGACTTATAGCCGGTATCGAACTTCGCGTAGAGCAGGTTGCGCGGCGTCCACTGATAATTGGCGGCGGCGTGGAAGGTCGTCCGGTGCGAGGAAAGGCGGACCGCGCTCGGCGGATTGTTCACATAGTTGATCGCGCCGGTGTTGATATAGGTGTTGACGTTGGTCGCGATGTTGGTCGCGCTGAGATTGTGCTTCTTGTCCGACGAATAGCGCGCGCCGCCTTCGAGCCGGAACTGGTCGGTGATGGCATAGGAGGCCTGGCCGAACACCGCCTTCGACTGCAGCAGCAGGTCGGGCTTGCGGAAGATCTGAAGCTCGACGCCGGGTTCGCACAGGCAGGCGGCCGGGGTCGGGAACTGGCCCGGCACGCGGAAGTCGCGGAACAGCGACACGGTGCTGTTCTTCTCGCGGAAATAATAGAGACCGGCCTGCCAGATCAGCGGCGTGTCGGATTTCGACGACAGGCGCAGCTCGTGGTTCCAGGACCGGGGGCGCTCATGCTGGTCGAAGGTGAAGTTGCGGCGGTTGGTGGCATAGTCGGCGCCCAGGGTGCGGACATTGGCATATTTCAGCGAGCGATAGCCGCCCAGATAGGTCAGCGTCGCGAAGTCGAGGTCGTAGTTGGTGTTCCAGCGGAAATTATAGGAATTGAGCCGGATGAACCCGCCGGACGGAACCGCGAAGCGCTTGCCGTCGCCGGGGATGTCGACCCGGCTGGTGTCGAGCTGCCCGTTGGGCAGGAAGCGGTGGGCGACGGGCTGGATCACCGGGCCGACGCCGTCCTGGTGCGAATATTCGCCGGTCAGCAGGATGTCCCACCGGTCGGTCGGCTGGAACAGCAGATGGAGGCGGGCGGCGCGGCTGTGGTCGTCGTCGCCATCGCGGGCCGGGGCGTTGTGGCGATAGCCGTCGCGGTCGCGCGTCATGAAGGCGGCGCGCAGCTTCACCTTGTCGCTGACCGGGATGTTCACATAGCCCTGCGTCGCGATCAGGTCGTAATTGCCGACCTCGCCGGTCAGCGCGGCCGAGAAGCTGTCGGTCGGCTTGGCGGTGATGATGTTGAGCGCGCCGCCGGTCGCGTTGCGGCCGAGCAGCGTGCCCTGCGGGCCGCGCAGCGCCTCCACCCGCTCGAGGTCGAACAGCGCGATGTTGAGGCCCAGCGAGCGCTGGAAGTAGAAGCCGTCGAGGCTGATCGAGACGGCGGGGTCGCCGAGCTGGTTGGTGTCGCGGCTGGAAACGCCGCGGACGGTGATCACCGTGTTGGCGCCGTTCTGCGAGAAGCCGACGCTGGGGGTGAGGGTGGTGAGGTCGGCGACGTTGCCGACGCCCTGCCGCTTGATCGCCTCGGAGGTGACGACCGAGAGGGCGATGGGCGCGCGCTGCGCGATGCTCGGGCGCTTCTCGGCGGTGACGACGATGTCGGCCAGGCCGCCTTGGGAGGCCTCGGCTGCGGGGGAGGTGGCATCCTGGGCATGGGCCGGAACGGCGGACAGGCTGGCCCCGGCAAGCAGCATTCCGATGACGCGCGCCCTTGAAATCTCCCTCATGCTTCAAATCCCCTTATACGGTTTCGTGTCAGACCTTATGGTCTGTCCAATTTGATCGGAGTGACTGGCCATGTCAATGGCTGGTTTGACGGTAGGGCCGTCCCGTCAAATCCTGGTCCGGCGGTGCGGGCCATCGCTACCAACGGACCCGGTTTATCAGCCTCGATGCGGTCGGGCATCGCGTTGCGTCCTGCCGTTCCCCACTGAGCGGGATTTCCATTAAATAATTATAATAGAACGCGTTATTTGGGGTTTGCGTCGTCGGCGAACGTGGTGCCCGAGCGAACCGCCTCCGGGTTCTCGAAGAGCCGCATTCTGACCGGATCGGGAGGGTCATCGTCAGATTGGTCCTCTCTTCTTGCCTGATATCGGTCAGACCGATTATGTCGTAGGGCATGACCTGCGGTGCGCAGCCTGTCTGATTCCGAATCGCTTGGGAAGAGCGGAATCGGGGATTCGCATCCGCGCGTCGCCCTTTCGGCGCGGCGGCATGACCGCCGTCGTCCATCTTGCGGAGGAGTTCCCATGCATCGATCGGCCGCCCTGTCCCTCGCGCTCGTCTCGACGATGCTGCTCGCCGCGCCACGGGCGGCGCCGGATGCCGCGGGCGGATATCGCGGCTGGCCGGCCTATGGCGGCGGGACCGACAATATCCACTATTCCTCGCTGCGGCAGATCGACACGCGCAATGTCGGCAAGCTCGCGGTCGCGTGGACGTTCGACACCGGCGACGCCTTCGGCGAGGGCGGCAACGCGTCGGAGATGGAATGCAACCCGATCGTCGTCGACGGGGTGATGTATGTGGTCTCGCCCCGGCTGCGCGTCTTCGCGCTCGATGCGGCGACCGGGCGGAAGCTGTGGATGTTCGATCCCAATCCCGGCGAGACGGTGGTCAGCAAGCAGCGGCTGCGCGGGGTGAGCTACTGGTCCGACGGTCGCGAGGCGCGCATCTTCATGACCTCGCGCTCCTTCCTGCTGGCGATCGACGCGCGCACCGGCAAGGCGATCCCGAGCTTCGGCGCCGGCGGCCGGGTCGACCTGCGCGACGGTCTCGGCCGCGATCCCAAGGATATCTCTGTGGGCGCGAACACGCCGGGGATCGTCCATGGCGACCTCGTCATCATGGGCACGACCGGCTGGGCGCCCGGCCATATCCGCGCCTATGACGCGCGCACGGGCAAGATCCGCTGGACCTTCCACACCATCCCGCAGCCCGGCGAATATGGCTATGACAGCTGGCCGAAGGACGCCTGGAAGACGATCAACGGCGCCAATGCCTGGGCCGGCATGGCGCTCGATGGCAAGCGCGGCATCCTGTTCGTGCCGACCGCGTCGGCGGGGCAGGGCGACAAGGACTTCTTCGGCGGCGATCGGAAGGGCGACAACCTCTTCGCCAATTCGCTGGTCGCGCTCGACGCCGCGACCGGCCGGCGGCTGTGGCATTTCCAGGCGGTCCACCACGACCTCTGGGACTATGACTTCCCGGCGCCGCCCAGCCTGGTGACGGTCCGGCGCGGCGGGCGCATGGTCGACGCGGTGGCGCAGACCAGCAAGCAGGGCTTCGTCTATGTCCTCGACCGCGTCACCGGCGCGCCGCTGTTCCCGATCGTCGAGCGGCCGGTGCCGCCGTCGACCATCCCCGGCGAACATGCCTCGCCGACCCAGCCCTTCCCGTCGCTGCCGGCGCCCTATGCGCGCCAGGGCCTGAGCCGCGCGGACCTGACCATGCGCACGCCCGAGGCGCACAAGGCGGTCGCCGAGCGCTTCGACCGCTTCGCCTCGTCCGCCTTCTTCGCGCCGCCGAGCTTCGAGGGGACGCTGCTCGCCCCCGGCACCGACGGCGGCGCCGAATGGGGTGGCACGGCCTTCGATCCCGAGACCGGCCTGCTCTACGTCAACAGCAACGAGAAGCCGTCGGTGCTGCAGCTCGGCAAGCGGTCGACCTCGCCGATCGCGTCGGGCAAGGCGATCTACGAGGCCGAATGCTCGGGCTGCCACGGCCTCGACCGCAAGGGATCGCCGCCCGAATTCCCCTCGCTGGCCGGGGTCGGCGACCGGCTGACCAAGTTCGACGTGTTCCGCATGATCGGGCGCGGCGGCGGGCGGATGCCCAGCTTCGAGCATCTCGGCAACGAAGGGATCGGCGCGGTCGCCGACTATCTGGTCTATGATCGCGATACCGCGCTGAAGGGTGAGGTGCGGACCCGTTCCGACGCCGCCGAATACAGCTTCGCGGGCTATGGCAAGCTCGCCGATCCCGACGGCTATCCCGGCATCCGCCCGCCCTGGGGCACGCTGAGCGCGATCGACCTGAACAGCGGCCGCTATGCCTGGCGGCGCAATTTCGGCGAATATCCCGAGCTGGTCGCCAAGGGCATGGGCGACACCGGATCGGACAATTATGGCGGCGGCGTCGTCACCGCGGGCGGATTGTTCTTCATCGGCGCGACCGTCTACGACCGCAAGTTCCGCGCCTATGACAAGCGCAGCGGCAAGCTGCTGTGGGAGACGCTGCTGCCGGCGGCGGGCAACGCCACCCCCGCCGTCTACGAGGCCGGGGGCCGGCAGTTCGTCGTGATCGCGGCGGGCGGCGGTAAGGCGGCCGGGCCGGACAATGTGCCGGGCGGCAGCTTCATCGCCTTCGCGCTGCCCGAACGGCCCCGGCTCAATCCTCGCGCGGGACGCTGAGGATGCGGTCGGCGACCGCATAGTCGGCGACATAGCCGCAGCGCGCGAGCGGCGCCGCTGCGGCCGTGTCGAACAGTCCGTCGCGGAGATAGTCCTGCGCGATATGGACGCCGACCACCTGGCCGATCACGAGCCGGTGGTCGGTCGGCTGCCCGGACAGGTCGGTGATCCGATGGACCTCGATCAGCCGGCATTCGAGCGCGGCTGGCGAGGCCGCGACGCGCGGCGCGCGGACGATCCGGCACGGCACGGCGGCGAGCCCGGCCAGCGCCATCTCGTCGACGTCGGCGGCGACGGTCCGCGAGGTCAGGCTGACCGCCGCCGCCAGCGGTCCGGTCGCCAGGTTGAAGACGAACTCGCCGGTCGCCTCGATATTGGCGAGCGTGTCCTTGCGCCCCTCGCTCGCGAAGCCGAGGATCGGCGGCCGCGACGACAGCGCGTTGAAGAAGCTGTAGGGCGCCAGGTTCGGCCGTCCCTCGGCGTCGACCGTCGATATCCACCCGATCGGGCGCGGCGTGACGATCGCCTTGAACGGGTCATGGGGAAGGCCATGGCCGTCCTCGGGGCGATAGAAATGCCACCCCATCGGACGGTCAGCCGAGCCCGATCGAGCGGCGTCGCTGCGCGGCGAAGGCGGCGCGCTCGCGGTCGGCGCGCGCGCCACGGTCGAAATGCGAGACCAGCACCGCCCCGCCGACCGCCGCCGCGAGCGCGAGGACGGTCGGATATTCATAGGGGAAGATCGCTTCCGGATGGCCCAGCGTGTCGACCCACACCTTCTTGCTGAGGATGATCGGCACGACCGAGAAGAGCAGGCCCAGCGTGCCGCCGGTCACCGCGCCGCGCGTGGTGAGGCCCTTCCAGTAGAGCGCGAGCAGCAGGATCGGGCAGTTGACGCTGGCGGCGATGACCAGCGGCAGCGTCGCGAGGAAGCCGATATTCTCATGCTCGAAGGCAAGGCCGAGCACCACCGAGATCACGCCGATCACCGCCGCCGATATCTTCGAGATGCGCACCTCGCGCTGGTCGTTGGCCGTCCCGCGCGCGAAGACGTGGCGATAAAGGTCGCGCGACACGGCCGAGGCCGCCGCCAGCGTCAGCCCGGCCACGACCGCGAGGATCGTCGCGAAGGAGACCGCCGACACAGCGCCGAGCAGCGTCGGCCCGCCGAGCGCCTCGGCGAGGTGGAGGGTCGCCATGTTGAGGCCGCCGACCAGCTTGCCGTCGGCCTGGGCGAAGCGCGCGTCGCCCGACAGCAGCGCCATGGCGGCATAGCCGAGCAGCACCATCAGCATCTGGAAGACGGCGATGATCAGCGCGGCGATGCTCAGCGAGCGGCGCGCCGAGATGCCGTCGCGGACGGTGAAGAAGCGCATCAGGATGTGCGGCAGGCCGACCGGGCCGAGCGCGAAGGCCAGCGCCAGCGACACCGCGCTGAAGCCGTCGGGGAGCAGTCCGGACTCGCGCATATGCCCGGTCGGGCCGGTCGAGGAGGCGGCCGCCGCGTCGACCAGCGCCAGCGGGCCGCCGTAAAGCCGCATCGCCAGTGCCACCATCACCAGCGCGATCAGGACGAGCAGCGTCGCCTTGATGATCTGGATCCAGGTCGTCGCGGTCATGCCGCCGATCACCACGTAGAACACCATCAGCACGCCGAAGCAGGCGATGGCGGCGGCGTAGGACAGGCCGAACAGCGCGGCGATCAGCGTCGCGCCGCCGACCATCTGCGCGATCAGGTAGGCGCCGGTGACGCACAGGGTGCTGACCGCGGTGAACAGCCGGATCGGCTTCTCCTCGAGCCGGTAGCTGACCACGTCGGAGAAGGTGTAGCGGCCGAGGTTGCGCAGCCGCTCGGCGACCAGGCACAGCACGATCGGCCAGCCGGCCGCCGCCCCGACCGCGTAGATCAGCCCGTCGTCGCCCATGCCGTAGAAGACCGCGATCGTCCCCAGGAAGGAGGCGGCCGACAGATAGTCGCCCGAGATGGCGATCCCGTTCTGCATCGGCGTGATGTTGCCGCCGGCCGCGTAGAAGCCCTCGGCGCTCTTGCTGCGCCGATGCGCCCAATAGGTGATGACGAGCGACGACAGGACGATCGCGGCGAAGATCAGGATGGCGGAGGGATGGATGGCGGTCATCGGTCGCCCTTCGTCACGGCCCTGCGCAGCGCGTCGTTGCGGTTGGCGACGGCGGAGAACAGGGCGATCGCGGCGATGAACAGGCTGAGCAGACCCATCGCCACCACCGCGAAGCCGGTTACCGCATGGCCGAACAAGGACCGGGCGAGCAGCGGCCAGTCGAGCGTCAGCGCGACCATGAAGCCGGCGGTGAGCAGCACCGCGAGCGCGGAGATGATCCAGCCGAGCCGTTCCTGCGCGCGCAGCGCGCGTTCGAGGCGCGCCTCGTCCTCCGAAATATCGTCCGCCATCATGCCCCCGACCTGCCTCGTTTCCAGCGCCTCATCCTATTCCTAGCTGAGCAGGCACTGGCGGCAATAGGCGATCGCCTTGCGGATTTCGGCGTCGCGATCGGCGGTGGGGTCGAGCGGGATCTCATATTCGATCGTCGCCTGGATGTTCCACTTGTTGTCACGGATCGTCTGGAGGATCTCGCGGACCGGGGTGTCGCCCTTGCCGAACTCGACATTGACGTTGCCCAGCGTCTTGTCCTTGACGTGGAGATGGGTGATCCGGTCGTGATGCTGCTCGATGAAGGGCAGCGGCGACGCCTGGTTGCCGGCCAGGAAATGGCCGATGTCGACATTGGCGCCGAGGTAGCGGCTCTGGCGGAAGGCGTCCTCCCACATGGCCGGGGTGATCGCCAGATGGTTGTGCAGGCCGACCATGAAGCGGTGCTTGTCCGCCGCCGCCGCGAGCTTGGGGATCGCCGGGATCGCCATCTCGCCCGACACGGCGCGCGCGCCGATCGCCTTGGCGAGGTTGAACATATAGTCGAGTTCCTCGCCCTCGAAGTCGTTGATGCCGTCGAACTTGACGATCTCGATCCTGACCCCGGCGGCGTCATACATGCGACGGATCTTCTCGACCGATCGGATCGGCAGCGCGAGGCGCCAGTCGCGGCGCCTGGCCGCGCCGATCTTGTAGGCGTCGACATAGTCCTGGGTGATCGTCGTCCGCCCCGGCGCGGGCGGCAGGATCTCGGGGGAGTCGCCCTTGGGATAATAGACCGCCCGATAGTCCGACGGGGCCGGGCCGAGGACGAGGTCGTGGGGCAGGCCCAGCGAGATCTCGATCGGCTGGATGCGCAGCTCGACCGCGCTGATCCCCAACGCGACGGTACGCTGGAGCACCTGTTCGGCGCTGAGCGCGGTGCGGGTGCCGAAGCTGTAGGGGACGTTGAGGCCGACCTGCACGCCCGCCCATTTCGAATTGGGCCGGGCCGGCGTCAGCGCGGAGGCGAGCCCGGGCTTGAGCGCGAGCGCCGCGACCGGCGCGGCGAACAGCAGTTGGGCGGCTTCACGGCGCGAAAAGGACATGCGCTCACTCCCTTGCAGCGGGCCATGGAAATGGGCCCGTTATGGTTGATTATATCGGTCGGTCGAATGTCTAGGGCATCCGCAGCACGGCGTTGTTGCGGCCCAGCGATACCGCCCGCTCGCCGGGCTGGAGATCGTGGCACGGCTCGTAATGGCCGGGGACGAGGTTGAGCTCCAGCTCCTGCGAGGCGCCGGCTTCCGACGTGTAATAGCCGTAGATGGCGAGGGCGCGGATGCGGGCGAGGAACGGGCCCTCGGCCGGCGGGGTGCCGGCGGCGGTGCCCTCCTCGGCGGCGGCCATCGCCTGGAGGATCTCCAGCCGCCGCGCGGGCGGCAGCGCCGCGAAGGGCTGGCCATGGCTGCGGCGGACGGTCGCGTCGAAGCTGTCGAGCCCGGCGAGGAAGCGCGCCCGCTCGTCGGGATGCATCCAGCGCTCGACCATCATCGCGACGAAATCGGCGACCCCGGCCTCCGCTGCGCCCGGCGTGTCGGTGGCGGGGATGATCGTGTCGACCAGCGCCGCGAGCAGGGGCTGGCGGCCCGCGTCGGCCGTCGCGGCCGCCACGGGTTCCGCCGCCCCGAGCGGCGCGCCGAGCAGCGCCAGTCCCGCCGCGCCGCCGCCGACGGCGCCGGTCCGCAACAGGGCTCGTCGGGAAATCGGGTCCATCGCCGGCCTTTCCGGAAGCTGCGGGCGCCGGGTCATAGCGCGCCCTGCTGGAGCCGGGTCATCGCATGATCGGCGGCGCGCGCGGTCAGCGCCATATAGGTCAGCGATGGGTTCTGGCAGGGCGACGAGGTCATGCAGCTCCCGTCGGTGACGTACAGGTTGGGGATGTCGTGCGTCTGGTTGAAGCCGTTGAGCACCGACTCGCGCGGATCATGGCCCATGCGCGCGCCGCCCATCTCATGGTTGGTCTCGCCGCCCGGCTTGATCTCGCGGATCGTCGCCACCTTCACCGCCCCGGCGGCGCGCAGCATCGCCTCGCCCTGGTCGGCCATGTCCTGTGCCATCCGCTCCTCGTTCGCGGTCCAGCGGTGCGAGACGAGCAGCTGGGGCAGGCCCCATTTGTCGGTTCGGGCGGGATCGAGCCGGACGACATTGTCGAAATTGGGCAGCGGCTCGCCCATGCCGCCGAGCATGATCGTCCAGGGCCCCGGCTTGTGCAGCTCGGCCTTGAGCGCGGGGCCGATCGCCTTGGACTCGACGCCGCGCGTCCATAGCGCCCGGCTGCCGCTGCCCTGATAGCCATAGCCGCGCAGGAAGTCGGCATCGCGCCGCCCGGCGAGGTTGCGGAAGCGCGGGATGTAGATGCCGGTCGGGCGGTTGCCGACCGGCTGGAACTGATCGAAGCCCGCGAAGGTGCCGGTGATCATCGGCCCCTTGAGCGTGTCCATGATCCCGCGGCCGACCGCGCCGCTGCCGTTGGCGAGCCCGTTGGGGAAGCTCTCGCTGCGCGAGTTGAGCAGGATGTGGATGGTGCCCAGCGTCGAGGCGTTGAGGAAGATCAGCCGCGCGCCGATCGTCTCGCGCGCGCCGGTCTTGCTGTTGATCGTGCGGACGGCGGTGACGCGCTTCGATTGCGGATCATAGTCGACCCCGGCGACGATCGTGTCGGTCATGATCGTCAGCCGGCCGGTCGCCTGCGCGGCGGGCAGGGTCGAGCTCTGGGTGCTGAAATAGGAGCCGGTCGAGCAGCCGCGATGGCAGGGGCCGCAGAGATGGCAGGCCGATCGGCCGTTGTGGTCGCGGCTGAGCACGGCGGTCCGCTCGTTGATCATCCGCCGGCCGGGGAAGCGGCTCTCGATCGCCTTCTTGGCATGCTCCTCGATGCAGTTCATCGCGAAGGGCGGCAGGAACTCGCCGTCGGGCAGCTCGTCGATCCCCTCGCGCGCGCCGCTGACGCCGATGAAGCGCTCGACATGGTCGTACCAGGGCGCGACGTCGGCATAGCGGATCGGCCAGTCGATGCCGTGGCCGTCGCGCTTGTTCTCCCCGAAGTTGAAGTCGCTCAGCCGGAAGGAGGCGCGGCCCCACACCAGCGAGCGCCCGCCGACCTGATAGCCGCGCAGCCAGGAGAAATCGGTGCCCGGCTCGACCTGATAGGGATGCTCGCGGTCGTTGACGAAGAACTGGACGCTGCCCTCCTCGAAGCCGCGCCCGCGCCGCTGCACCGCATAGTCGCGCTCGTAGAGCAGCCGGTCGCCGAAGCCGCGGAACGGGAATTCCCACGGCGCCTTGTGCTCGCCCGGATAATCCTCGCCATGGCGGACCATGCGGCCACGATCGATCAGCAGCACCCGCGCGCCGCGCTCGGTCAGCTCCTTGGCGGCCCAGCCGCCCGAAATGCCCGAGCCGACGACGATCGCGTCAAAGGTGGAAGATGTCACGGCCGGCTCCGATCGATTGGGGCGTCAGCCGATGGTCTTGCGGAGATACTGGATCGAGCTGCGGATCGCGCCCATCGGGTCGTCCGAGCGGTCGATCTCGACCAGGAAATGCTCGATGCCGGCGTCGTCGCTCGCCTTGATCAGCGCGGGGACGTCGAGCGTGCCGCTGCCGACCGCGGCGAAGTCGCCGGTCGCGGTGATGTCCTTGATGTGGCAGAGCTTGGTCCGGCCCGCATAGCGCTTGAGATAGGCGAGCGGATCGGCGCCGGCCTTGGTCGCCCAGTAGAAATCCAGCTCGAACTTGACCTTGTCGGGATCGGTATTGTCGAGGAACAGGTCGAGGATCACGTCGTTGCCGACCTTGGCGAATTCGCGATCATGGTTGTGGAAGGCGAAGGTCAGGCCTTCCCTGGCGCACATGTCGCCCAGCTCGTTGAACAGCTTGATATGCTTGTCGATGGTCGGGCGGTCGGCGATCTGGTTGGGCAGCAGGATCGCCCACATCACATATTTCTGGCCGAGGATCTTCGACGTCCGGATGCCGTCCTCGAACGCCGCGTGGACGTTCTTGAACGAGAAGGTCTCCGCATAGACGTCCTCGATCCCCTGGCTCGAAAGGTCGCGCCGCACCCAGCGCTGAAAGGCGCCATAGGTCTCCTTCGGGGCGACATGGTTGTTGGGCGAGGTGAGGCCGAAGCGATCGAGCTGCTCGCGGACATAATGCGGGTCGCGGCCGAAGCTGCCGGTGGTGCCGATCTCCTTGTAGCCCATCGCCGCGACCGCGCGCAGCGTGCCCTCGAAGTCGCCCTCCAGCACCCGGAGGATGGTGCCCGCCTGGATGCCCCAGCGGCGCGGCTTGGTCGAGCGGGCGAGCGCGGGCGCGGCGGCGAGTCCGGCGAGCGAGATGGCCGATAGCTGGAGCAGTTCGCGACGGTTCATCTCAATCTCCCAATGCCGACTGACCGAGTGGCTTGGCCAAATGGGATAGGTCGATAAAATTGGTCAGTCAATTATATAAATTTATGCCGCAACTGGCCTTACATCCCGATCAGCCGATGGTCTTGCGGAGATATTGGATCGAGCTGCGGATCGCGCCCATCGGATCGTCCGAGCGGTCGATCTCGACCAGGAAATGCTCGATGCCGGCGTCGTCGCTCGCCTTGATCAGCGCGGGGACGTCGAGCGTGCCGCTGCCGACCGCGGCGAAGTCGCCGGTCGCGGTGATGTCCTTGATGTGGCAGAGCTTGGTCCGGCCCGCATAGCGCTTGAGATAGGCGAGCGGATCGGCGCCGGCCTTGGTCGCCCAGTAGAAATCCAGCTCGAACTTGACCTTGTCGGGATCGGTATTGTCGAGGAACAGGTCGAGGATCACGTCGTTGCCGATCTTGGCGAATTCGCGATCATGGTTGTGGAAGGCGAAGGTCAGGCCTTCCCTGGCGCACATGTCGCCCAGTTCGTTGAACAGCTTGATATGCTTGTCGATGGTCGGGCGGTCGGCGATCTGATTGGGGAGGAGGATCGCCCACATCACATATTTCTGGCCGAGGATCTTCGACGTGCGGATGCCGTCCTCGAAGGTCGCGTGGACATGGTCGAACGAGAAGCTGTTCGCGTAGACGGCCCGGTTGGCTTCGGTCGAGACCTCGCGCCGGACCCATTTCTGGAACGAATCATAGGTCGCCTTGGGGGCGACGTGGTTGTTGGGCGAGGTCAGGCCGAAGCGGTCGAACTGCGCGCGCACATAATGCGGATCGCGGCCGAAGCTGCCGGTGGTGCCGATCTCCTTGTAGCCCATCGCCGCGACCGCGCGCAGCGTGCCTTCGAAATCGGCCTCGAGCGCCTTGAGGATGGTGCCCGCCTGGACGCCCCAGCGGCGCGGCTTCCTTGCCCGGGCGAGGGCCGGCGCGGCGGCGAGTCCGGCGAGCGAGACGGCCGACAGCTGCAGCAATTCGCGACGGTTCATCTCAATCTCCCATTATCGTCAGGCCGAAAGGGATAGATTGGGAAAATTGGTCAGTCAATTGCGTAAGGCTGAGTTGAAACTGGCCTTACATGCTGATCGAGCGGGCGAAACGCGCCCGCGTGTCCTGCGCCGCCTGCTTGGCGCGTTCGATCGCCTCCTCCTCGGTGGCGAACAGCAGATGCTCGATCACCGCGCCGAGATGGGTGCGCATCGCCGCGCGCGCGCGCGCCGGATCGCGGGAGCGCAGCGCCTCGACCACCGCCATATGCTCCTCGATCACCGGCTTGACCTGCGCGGTCCGCGCCTTGGCATGGAGCAGCGCGCAGTCGGGCGAGGTCTGCCGCAGGGTCCACAGCGAATCGATCGTCCGGACGATCGCCGCGTTGCGCGTCGCCCGCGCGATCAGCATGTGGAACTCGCGGTCGTCTGCCTCGGCCAGCTCGGTCGTCTGCTGCTTGCCGATCCGCTCGACCAGCGCGGCGAGCTCGGCGAGTTCCTCGTCGGAGATGTTGGTCGCCGCCAGCGCCGCCGCCTCGCCCTCGAACAGCAGCCGCGCCTCGGTCAGCTCGAAGGCGGTGACGCCGAAGCCGGGGGTCTCGGCGGCGCTGGTCTGGCGGCGGACATAGGCGCCCGATCCGACCCGCACCTCGACCACGCCCTGCACTTCGAGCGCGATGATCGCCTCGCGCACGGTCGGGCGGCTGACGTTGAACTCGGCCGAGATCTCGCGCTCGGCGGGCAGCCGGCCGCCGACCGGATAGGTCCCGTCGTTGATGCGGTCCATCAGCCGGCGGGCGATGTCGCGATAGAGGCGGTCCTGCGATCCCTCCGGCGCGCCGACGCCCATCGGGGCCTTGTCATCCTCATCCTGCTTGCGCGCCATGTCGATCGATATCCTTGTGCCTGAGGCCAAGGAAAATACGCATAGCCGGCGTCGCATCAATAGCGCCGCGCGGATTCGGATCGGATCGGCCGATCGGCGGGGTCAGAAGCGGTAGGGCGCCTCATGGTCGCGCGGCGGGATCGCTCCCCTGCGAAGGATCGTCCACGCCGCCAGTTCGTGCCCGGCCGGCGCCGCCTGTGCGGGCGCCCGCCCGGCCAAGCGCGCCGCGAGATAGCCGGCGTTGAAGGCATCGCCCGCGCCGCTGCTGTCGACCGCGACGACCGCGCGGGGCGGGGCGATCCGGTGCCGGCCATCGCGCGTGGCGACGAGGCAGCCGTCCGCGCCGCTCTTGACCGCGACCTCGGCGACGCCCCAGCCGACCCAGCGGTCGGCGACCGCGTCGATCGGCTCGGGCCCGAACAGCGCGGCCTCGTCGACCTGGGTCGGCAGCGCGATGTCGACCAGCGGGCCGATCGCCTCGACCGCTGCGCGCGCCTCGGCGGGCGAGGACCAGAGCCGCGGCCGGAAATTGCTGTCGAAGGCGACGCGGCCGCCATGGGCGCGGACGTCGCGGCACAGCCCGGCCAGCCGCTCGCGTCCGGCCGGCGGCAGGATGGCGAGGCTGATCAGGCTCAGATAGAGCAGGTCGCAGCGCGCGGCATGGGCCAGCGCGGCCTCCGCCTCGGGCAGGTCGAGCATCGCGCGCGCGGCGCTGTCGCTGCGCCAATAGGCGAAGCTGCGTTCCCCCTCGGCGTCGGTCTCGATCGCGTAGAGGCCGGCGTTGCGGTCGGGATGGGTCAGCAGGTGGGTGAGGTCGAGCCCCTCCTCGGCCCAGCTCCGGCGCAGCGCGCGGCTGAGCGGGTCGGCGCCGAGCGCGGAGATGAAGCCGGTTTCGAGCCCGAAGCGCGCCAGGTGGATCGCGCTGTTCAGCGCGTCGCCGCCATGGTGGGTCTCCCAGCCGGCGATCCCGCCATGCTCCCCCGACCGGGAAAGCTCGACCATTCCTTCGCCGATGACGGCGATCGTCACCAATTGAACATCGTCCCGTCCTCGAGCCGGGCGACCGGCAGATAGGCGGGCTTATAGGGATACTTGGCGGCCTCCGCCTCGTCGATGTCGACGCCGTGGCCGATCGCGTCGCCGGGGTGCAGATAGCCATCGGCGAAATGATAGGCGTGCGGGAAGACGGCGTCGGTCTCGGGCGTGTGCCGCATATATTCCTGGATGCCGAAATTGGGCACCCAGCTGTCGAAGTGCAGCGCCGTGCCCATCGTCACCGGCGACAGGTCGGTCGCGCCGTGGAAGCCGGTCTGCACCTGGTAGAGCGCCGCCAGGTCGGCGATCCGGCGCAGATGGGTGATCCCGCCCGCGCGCACGACCGGCGTGCGGATATAGTCGATCAGCTGGTTCTGGATCAGGTCCTTGCAATCCCACACCGTGTTGAACACCTCGCCCACCGCCAGCGGGATGGTGGTGTGCTGGCGGATCAGGCGGAACGCCTCCTGGTTCTCGGCGGGGGTCGCGTCCTCCAGCCAGAACAGGCCATAGGGTTCGAGCATCTTGCCGAGCCGCCCCGCCTCGATCGGCCGCAGCCGGTGGTGGACGTCGTGGAGCAGATGGTGCTCGAAGCCGTAGCGGTCGCGCAGCTTGTCGAACAGCTTGGGCACGAAGTTGAGATATTTGGCGGTGTCCCAGACCGTCTCGGTCGGCAGCGCGGCGTCGGCCGGCTCGTAATAGTCCTTGCCGCGCCCGACGCCATAGGCGGCCGCGAGGCCGGGAATCCCCGACTGGGCGCGAATCGCGCGATAGCCGAGGCTGATGTAGCGGCCGACCTCGTCGATCGTCTGCTCGATGTCGGCGCCATTGGCATGACCATAGACCATCACGCCCTCGCGGCTCTTGCCGCCGAGCAGGTCGTAGAGCGGCATGTTCGCCATCTTGGCCTTGATGTCCCACAGCGCCATGTCGATCGCGGCGATCGCGGACATCGTCACCGGCCCGCGCCGCCAATAGGCGCCGCGGTAGAAATATTGCCAAATATCCTCGATCCGGCGGGGGTCGCGGCCGATCAGGCAGGGCAGGAGATGGTCCTGCAGATAGGAGGCGACCGACAGCTCGCGGCCGTTCAGGGTCGCGTCGCCGACGCCGTGGACACCCTGGTCGGTCATGATCTTGACGGTCACGAAATTGCGGCCCGGACAGGTCACGATCACTTTGGCGGCGTCAATTCTCATGGATGTTCCCACATGGTGTCGTTATAATTGGACAGCCTTGACCATCGCAAATTGGTCTGTCAATGATGAAAATCTGTCAGGCCGATATTGGCTAAATCAGTTGGAGCTCCATGGACCACGCCGAATCCGAGCCGCCGAGCGGCGCCGCGCCCGAGCGGCTCTACCGCGAAGTGGCGCGCACGCTGACGCAGCGCATCGCCGACGGAACCTATCCCGTCGGCGGCCGGCTGCCGGCCGAACGGGAGATTTCCGCCGAATTCAACATCAGCCGCCCGACCGCGCGCGAGGCGATCATCGCGCTGGAGGTGCAGGGGCTGGTCGACGTCCGGATCGGTTCGGGCGCCTATGTGCGGCCGGGCGGCGGCAGCGACGTCGCGCAGTTCGACGTCAGCGCCTTCGAGCTGACCGAGGCGCGGCTGCTGATCGAGTCCGAGGCGGCGGCGCTGGCCGCGGTCAACATCTCCGACGAGGAACTGGAGGCGCTGCCCCGGCTCGTCACCGCGATCGAGCGCGAGGGCGGTAATCCGGCCGTCGCGGAGACCGCCGACCGCGAGTTCCATCTGCTGATCGCCGGCGCGACGCGCAACGCCGCGGTGCTGCACAGCGTCCGGTCGCTGTGGGAGCTGCGCCAGTCCTCGCCCGAATGCGCGCTGCTCCACGCCAAGGCGCGCACCGCCAACGTCAAGCCGGTGGTCGAGGAGCATATGCTGATCGTCGAGGCGCTGCGCACCCGCGATCCGGCGCGCGCCCGCGCGGCGATGCGGACGCATCTCGGCGCGGTGATCGAGCATCTGCTCTTCTCGACCGAGGAGGAGGCGATCAAGAAGGCCAAGAAGGCGGCGCAGGACACCCGCGCCCGCTTCGCCCGCGCGGTGTCGATGTGACGGCAGCCCCGCTCCGGCTCCATCCCGACCGGCTGTTCCCGGCGGACCCCGATACCCGCGTGGTGGCGCGGCGGCTCTACGCCGAAGTCGCCGGCCTGCCGATCGTCAGCCCGCACGGCCATACCGATCCGCGCTGGTTCGCCGAGGATGCGCCGTTCGGCGATGCGAGCAGCCTGCTGCTCCAGCCCGACCATTATGTCTTCCGCATGCTGTACAGCCAGGGCGTCCCGCTCGAGGCGATCGGCATCGGCGCGCCGGTCGATCCGCGCGCGGCGTGGCGCGTGCTGGCCGATCACTACCATCTGTTCCGGGGCACGCCGTCCCGGCTGTGGCTCGACTGGGTGTTCCACAGCGTGTTCGGGCTCGACGTGCGGCTCGCGCCCGAGACCGCCGACCTTACTTTCGACAGCATCAACGAGCAGCTTGCCCGCCCCGAATTCCGCCCGCGCGCGCTGTTCGACCGGTTCAACATCGAGCTGCTGGCGACGACCGAGTCCCCGCTCGACCCGCTCGACCATCATGCCGCGATCCGGGCCTCGGGATGGACGGGCCGGGTGATCACCGCCTTCCGGCCCGATCCGGTGGTCGATCCCGATTTTGAGGGGTTCGCGGCCAATCTCGACCGGCTCGGCGCGATGACCGGCGAGGATGTCGGCAGCTATGCCGGCTATCTCGCCGCGCTGCGCGCCCGCCGCGCCGCCTTCGCGGCGGCGGGGGCGACCTCGACCGACCATGGCCATCCGACCGCCGCGACCGCCGACCTCGATCGCGGCGAGGCCGAGCGCCTCTACGCCCAGGTGCGCGGCGGCGGGGCGACGGCCGAGCAGGCCGAGCTGTTCCGCGCGCACATGCTGACCGTCATGGCGGAGATGAGCATCGACGATGGACTGGTCATGCAGATCCATCCGGGCTCCTTCCGCAACCATAATGCCGATCTGTTCCGGCGCTTCGGGCGCGACAAGGGCGCCGACATCCCGACCCGCACCGATTTCGTCCGCGCGCTGCGGCCGCTGCTCGGCCGCTTCGGCAACGATCCCCGGCTCAGCCTGATCCTGTTCACGCTCGACGAGAGCGCCTATGCGCGCGAGCTGGCGCCGCTCGCCGGCCATTATCCGGCGCTCAAGCTCGGTCCCGCCTGGTGGTTCCACGACAGCCCGGAGGGGATGCGCCGCTTCCGCCGGCAGACCACCGAGACCGCCGGCTTCCACAACCTCGTCGGGTTCAACGACGACACCCGCGCCTTCCTGTCGATCCCGGCGCGGCACGACGTCGCCCGGCGGATCGACTGCGGCTATCTCGCCGAGCTGGTCGTCGAGCATCAGCTCGACGAGGACGAGGCGGCCGATCTCGCGGTCGACCTCACCTATCGGCTGGTCAAGTCGGCCTACCGCCTGTGAGCGCCGGCCCCGGCGCGCGCCCGCGCCTGTCCGCCGCGACCGTGCCCGAGGGCGTCGCGCCGCTCCGCTATGCCCGCGATCGCGCGCGCAGCGGCATCGTCCATCTCGGCCTCGGCGCGTTCCACCGCGCGCACCAGGCGGTCTATACCGACGACGCGATGGCGGCGGGCGATGCGGGCTGGGGCATCGTCGGCGTCTCGCTGCGGTCGCCGGCGGTCCGCGACGCGCTCGTCCCGCAGGACTGCCTCTACATCGTCGAGGAGCGCGGCGCGCCCGGCGGGCGGCACCTGGTCGGATCGATCAACGACGCGCTGGTGGCGCCCGAGGCGCCCGAGCGGGTGATCGCCGCGCTCGCCGATCCCGCCGTCCATGTCGCGACGCTGACCGTCACCGAGAAGGGCTATCATCGCGACCCGCGCACCAACGGCCTGCTCGTCGACGCGCCCGACGTGGCGCATGATCTGGCGGGCGGCGGCGATCCGCGCACCGTCTTCGGCTTCCTCGCCGCCGCGCTCGACCGCCGCGCCGCGCAAGGGGCCGGACCGCTGACGATCCTGTCGTGCGACAACCTGCCCGACAACGGCCGGCTGCTCGGCGGGCTGCTCGACGATTATCTGGCGGCGAGGCGCGGCGCGCGGCCCGGCGGCTGGACCAGCCCGAGCAGCATGGTCGACCGGATCGTGCCGGCGATCACCGCCGACGATCTCGCGCGGCTGCCGGTCGAGGATCGCGCGCTCACGGTGTGCGAGCCCTTCCGCCAATGGGTGATCGAGGACCGTTTCGCGGGCCCGCGCCCGCGTTGGGAGGCGGGCGGCGCGCAGATCGTCGACGACGTCCGCCCGTTCGAGCTCGCCAAGCTGCGGCTGCTCAACGGCGCCCATTCGGCGCTGGCCTATTGGGGGCTCCCGCTCGGCCATGCCCATGTCCATGAGGCGGTCTGCGATCCCGACCTGCTCGCCTTCGTCCGCCGCCAGCTATTGGCCGAGGCGGCGCCGAGCCTGCCGCCCTCGGCGGCGCTCGATCCGGCCGCCTATGTCGAGACGATCCTGCGGCGGTTCGACAATCCGGCGCTGCCGCACCGGCTGGCGCAGATCGCGATGGACGGTTCGCAGAAGCTGCCGCAGCGCTGGCTGGCGACGATCGTCGAGCGCGCCGCGACCGGCCTGGCCAGCCCCGCGCACCTGCGCAGCGTCGCCGCCTGGCTCGCCTTCGTCGGCGACGCGTCGGGCGGCGGCCGGCCGGCGGACGACCCGCTCGCGTCGCGGCTCGAGACGATCTGGGACGGCCAGGCGACGCCGGCCGATATCGCCGCGGCTATCGTGCGATCCTCCGGTGTCTTCCCGGCGGCGTTCGGCGCGGACGAGGCGCTGGTCGGAGCGCTCGGCGCGGCGCTGGCGGAGCGGCTGTCGAAGGGGCCGCGCGCCATGCTCCGCGATTTCCTCGGCCGGTCATGATATAATTGGACTGGCATATTGACTGTCCAATTGTGACTCTATAGCGACTTTGGTCATACAGATTTATGCGCCAACAATGAAGGAGGGGCCGCATGGACGAGCGTAGCGGGCCCTGGTGGCGGGGCGTCACCGGCTATCAATGGCTGGTCTTCGCGGTCGCGTCGGGGGCCTGGCTGTTCGACACGATGGACCAGCGCCTCTTCTCGCTCGCCCGCATCCCGGCGCTCGGCGACCTGATGGCGCTGCCCCCTTCGCATGTCGAGGTGCAGGCCTTCGCCAAGATCGTCACCGCCTTGTTCCTGGTCGGCTGGGGACTGGGCGGGCTGATCATCGGTCCGCTCGGCGATCGCTACGGCCGGGTCCGCCTGCTCGCCATCTCGATCCTGCTCTATTCGATCTGCACCGGCATCACCGCGCTGTGCCGGACCCCGGCCGAGTTCGCGGCGCTGCGCTTCGTCACCGGCCTGGGCATCGGCGGCGTGTTCGGCCTCGCGGTCGCGATCATCGTCGAGACGGTCGACGGGCGGGCGCGGCTGGCGATGTTGGCGGGGCTCCAGCTTCTCTCGACCGTCGGCAATGTCGGATCGGCGCTGGTCAAGATGGGGGTCGACGATCTCGCGCGGCACGACCTGATCGCCGCCGGATCGGTGTGGCGCTGGCTGTTCGCGCTCGGCGCGCTGCCGGCGCTGATCGCGATCGTCGCGATGATCGGCTTGCGCGAGCCCCAGTCCTGGCGCGAGCGCAAGGCCGAGGGGCGGCTGCCCAAGGGCGCGTTCGGCGCCTATGTCGACCTGCTCGGCAACCCGGCCGAGCGGCGCGGCCTGCTGATCGGCAGCCTGCTCGCGGTCGCGGGCGTGGTCGGGCTGTGGGGGATCGGCGAATATGCCGTCGATCTGCAGCATGCGGTGTTCACCGCCTATTATGACGGGCGGCTCGCGCCCGACGCGGCCAAGGCGGCGGTCACCGACGCCAAGAACTGGGCCTATATGCTGCAGATGGCGGGCGGGGCGGTCGGCATGCTGATCTTCACCCTGATCGCCGATCGGGCGGGGCGGCGCCCGGCCTTCCTGACCTGCTTCGCCGCCGCCTTCGTGGTGACGATGTTCGTCTATGCGCGGATGCAGACGCCGGCCGACGCCTATTGGATGATGCCGCTGATGGGCGCCGCGCAGTTCAGCCTGTTCGCCGGCTTCTCCATCTACCTGCCCGAGCTGTTTGGCGCGGCGGCGCGCGGGACCGGCGTGTCCTTCGCCTATAATCTCGGCCGCTTCGCCGCCGCCGCCGGCAGCTTCGGCTCGGCCTGGCTCAGCACCAGCCTGTTCGGCGGCTTCGACGCCCCCGATCCGCTGCGCTATTCGGCGATGACGATGTGCGTGATTTTCCTGATCGGCCTCGCGGCGGCGTGGTTCGCGCCGGAAACCCGCGGACGGCCGCTGCCCGCATGATGACGAAAGGTTGACGATGAGCGGATCGGTTCGGATTGGTATCGTCGGGTCGGGCTTCTCCGCCCATTTCCACCTGGCGAGCTATCGCAAGATCCACGGCCCGGCGTTCGAGGTCGCGGCGATCGCCGGGCGCGACCGGGGCAAGACGGCGGCGCTCGCCGCGCAATATGGCGTGGCGCGGGTGCTCGACGATGCCGACGCGCTGATCGCCGATCCCGACATCGACGTGGTCGACCTGTGCGTGCCCAACCATCTCCACGTGCCGCTGATCATGAAGGCGGCGGCGCACGGCAAGCACATCATCTGCGAAAAGCCGCTGGGCGGCTTCTTCGGCCCCGACGGCGCGCCGGGCGACTGGTCGGCCGAAGGCTTCCCGCGACAGGCGATGTTCGACGCGGTGATCGGCCAGCTCGGCGCGGTGGGGGAGGCGGTTCGCAAGGCCGGCGTCACCTTCTGCTATGCCGAGAACTGGGTCTATGCGCCGCCGATCGCCAAGCTCAACCGGCTGATGGCGGCGAGCGGATCGACCATCCTGCGCATCGAGGGCGAGGAATCGCATTCGGGCTCCCACGCCCCTTATTCGCGGCAATGGCGGCAGGCGGGCGGCGGATCGCTGCTGCGGCTGTGCGTCCACCCGATCGGCGGCGCGCTGCACATCAAATATGAGGAGGGCCGGCGGCGCACCGGCCGGCCGATCCGCCCGGTGGCGGTGACCTGCCAGGTCGCGCGGCTGACCGACATCGCGTCGTTCCGCGCGGAGGAGCCCAAGCACATCGTCACCGGCTGGCAGGACGTCGAGGATTATGCCTCGATCCTGGTCGACTTCGAGGACGGCTCGGTCGCCCAGCTCACCTCGACCGACACCCGGCTGGGCGGCATCCGCAATTTCCTGAGCGCCTATGGGTCGCGCGCGGTGGCGACGGCGAACATCAATCCCAACACCGCCTGCCAAGCCTACACGCCCGACGGGTCCTATTTCGACAGCGAATATATCGTCGAGAAGACCGAGACCAAGGCGGGCTGGTCCTTCCCGGCCCCCGACGAGGACATGATCACCGGCTATCCGGCCGAACTGGAGGATTTCGTCTCGTCGATCGCCGAGGGCCGCGCGCCCAAGAGCGACCTGATGATGGCGCAGGACGTGCTGCTGCTGGTCTATGCCGGCTATCTGAGCGCGGCCGAGCGGCGCACGGTCGACCTCCGCCCCTATCTCCAGGCGCGCTGACCATGACGGTCGAACAGGTGATGACGCTGGCGCCGGTGATTCCGGTGCTGGTGGTGCATGATGTGAAACATGCGCGGCCGATCGCGGAGGCGCTGGTCGAGGGCGGGCTGCCCGCGCTCGAGGTGACGCTGCGCACGCCGGTCGCGCTCGACGTGATCCGGGAGATGGCGAAGGTCGAGGGCGCGGTGGTCGGTGCGGGGACGGTGCTCAACCCGGACGACGTCAAGGCGAGCGTCGATGCGGGCGCGCGCTTCCTGGTCTCGCCGGGCCTCACCGACCGGCTCGCCAATGCGGCGATCGGCTGCGGGCTGCCCTTCCTGCCCGGCACCGCCAATGCCGGCGACATCATGCGCGGGCTCGACATGGGGCTGACCCATTTCAAATTCTTCCCGGCCATGGCCAATGGCGGGGTGCCGGCGCTCAAGGCGCTGGCCGCGCCGCTGGCCGCCGCGCGCTTCTGTCCGACCGGGGGGATCAGCGAGGCGAATGCGCCCGACTGGCTCGCGCTCGACGCGGTGCTGTGCGTCGGCGGAAGCTGGATCGTCCCGCCCGGCAAGCCCGACACCGCCGAAATCACCCGGCGCGCCAGGGCCGCGGCCAAGCTGGGCCGCTAATCCGTCATCCCGGCGGAGGCCGGGATCTCGGGAGGCTCCTGCGATGAGTTCATCTCCTCTCTCTCCTGAGGCCCCGGCCTCCGCCGGGGCGACGGTGCGATTCAATCCAGATTGTCGTGCAGGCGATTGAGCATGTCGATCAGCAGGCCGAAATCCTCGGCGCCGAAACCGCGGATCAGCTTGCGATAGATCGGCGCCGTCACCGCGCGGGCGGCGGCCAGCTTCTCCTGTCCGGTCGTGGTCAGGAATATCTCGGTCACCCGGCCGTCCTCGCTGCTCGGCCGGCTGTCGATCAGCCCGGCGCGGGTCATCCGCTCGACGATCCGCGCCATGGTCGAGATGTTGATCACCGTCGACCGCGCGACCTGCGCGATCGGGCGGGGCGCTTTCTCGCCCAGCACCATCAATACCCGCCATGTCGGGATGTCGATGCCGATCGCGCGCAGCTCGGCCTCGATCACGACATTGTAGCGGCTCACCGCCCGGTTGAGCAGGTAGAAGGGATAGGCGTCGACCCGGAACTCCTCCGAGCCGGGATCGCCGAGGGGGCGCAGGTCCTTGGTCATCATGTCCTTTTTCAATGAACTGAAAATACTTGCACATGCAAGTTTATTGAGGCAGCATCCGGATATCCGATGAGAGGATGACCCTGATGTCCAATTCCCGCAATGACGTGCTTTCGCAACTGGTGACCGCGATCGGCTCGGGAGGGATCGAGGTCGTCGACCTCACCCAGACCCTGTCCGAGGCCACCCCCGTGCTGGTGCTGCCGCCCGAATTCGGCCAGTGCGCGCCCTTCTCGCGCGAGGTGATCTCGCGCTACGACGAGCGCGGCGTCGCCTGGTACTGGAGCAACTTCACCGTCTGCGAGCATACCGGCACCCATTTCGACGCGCCGGTCCACTGGATCTCGGGCAAGGACCTGCCCGCCAACTGCGTCGACACGATCGCCCCGGCCGACTTCGTCGCGTCCGCCGTCGTGATCGATTGCTCGGCGGAGGCCGCCGCCGATCCCGACTTCCTGCTCGAACGGTCGCACATCGAGGCGTGGGAGGCGGTCCACGGCCCCGTTCCCGCGCGGAGCTGGGTGCTGTTCCGCACCGATTGGTCGAAGCGCGACGTCGACGCCTACACCAACCGCCGCGAGGACGGCGCGCACACGCCGGGTCCCAATGCCGAGGCGGTCCGCTACCTGATCGAGGAGCGCGACATCATCGGCTTCGGGGTCGAGACGATCGGCACCGACGCCGGCCAGGCGCACCTGCTGACCCCGCCCTATCCGGCGCACACGCTGCTTCACGGCGCCGGCCGCTACGGCCTGCAATGCCTGGAGAATCTCGATCGCCTGCCGGCGACGGGAACCGTGCTGGTCGCCGCCCCGCTCAAGATCGAGAGCGGCTCGGGCAGCCCGCTGCGCGTGCTCGCGCTGGTCGCGAAGACCGGCGGCCATGGCTGAGCGGTCCTTCGCCGCCGAGGTCGAGCTGCTCAAGCTCGGCGAGGGCGAGACCTTCACCGGCGAGGGCATCCTCGCGGTCACCAAGGCGCTGCTCCAGTCGGGCGTCGCCTATGTCGGCGGCTATCAGGGATCGCCGATCAGCCACCTGATGGACGTGTTCGCCGACGCCAACGACCTGCTCGCCAGCCTCGGCGTCCATTTCGAGGCGAGCGCGAGCGAGGCGACGGCGGCGGCGATGCTCGCGGCGTCGGTCAACTACCCGCTGCGCGGCGCGGTCGCGTGGAAATCGGTGGTCGGCACCAACGTCGCCTCGGACGCGCTCTCCAACGTCGCCTCGGGCGGCGTCACCGGCGGCGCGCTGGTGATCGTCGGCGAGGATTATGGCGAAGGCTCCTCGATCATGCAGGAGCGGACCCATGCCTTCGCGATGAAG